>JAJEAH010000057.1 GCA_022824225.1 Chloroflexota bacterium | reverse complement strand
CGCCCCCAATCCGTTCGCGCTGAGCTTGCCGAAGCGCCCCCAAACCGTTCGCACTGAGCCTGCCGCAGCGCCACCACTTCCGTTCGCACTGAGCTTGTCGAAGTGCCACCATTTCCGTTCGCGCTGAGCCTGTCGAAGCGCCCCCAATCCGTTCGCGCTGAGCCTGTCGAAGCGCCCCCAATCCGTTCGCACTGAGCTTGTCGAAGCGCCCCCAATCCGTTCGCGCTGAGCCTGTCGAAGCGCCACCACTCCCGTTCGCGAGACGACGACTAACTCACAGATGCTCTTTTACCTTCTCCGCCACCGACCGGTTCATCTTCGGCGCGCTCGCGAGCGCCTCAACCGGCGCCTCTCTGATGGCGTCCACGCTGCCGAAGTGCTGCAGCAAGGCCAGTTTGCGTTTCGTGCCGATGCCGGGCACGCCATCCAGCAGGGAGCCGATGCTGTGCTTCGTCCGGAGCGTGCGATGGTACGTCACGGCAAAGCGGTGGGCCTCGTCCCGGAGGCGCTGGAGCAGCTTGCGCGCCTCAGAGCGCTCTCCCAGCGTCAGCGGGCGCGCTGCGCCGGGGAGAAAGATCTCTTCCCGCTGCTTTGCCAGACCCAGCACGGGAATGTCGTGCAGCGCCAGGTTTGCCAGCACCTCCAGCACGGCATTGAGCTGCCCTTTGCCGCCGTCGATCACCAGCAAGTCGGGCTTGATGCCCCAAGAATTCGCGTCGTCGCCCTCGGCAGGCCCCCCCGCCGCTTCGTGGGTTCCGGTCTCCGCCTCCGCGCGTTGCTCGCTCAGGCGCGCGAGACGGCGGGTGAGCATCTCCTGCAAGCTGGCGTAGTCGTTGGGGCCGGTGACCGACCTGATGCGGAAGCGGCGGTAATCGCCGGTGCTCGGCAGGCCGGCCACGAACACCGCCATGGCGCCCACGGTGTATGCGCCTTGAATGTTCGAAATATCGTAGCACTCGATGCGAGTGGGGGGACCGTCCAGGTCCAATACCTCTGCCAGTTCCGTCAACGCCACCTGCGCCCGTTGCTGGCTGTCCTGGTGCCGCAACCGGTGGTCCTGCAAGCCCTGCCGAGCGTTGTTGCCGGCCAGGTCCACCAGACGGCGCTTTTCGCCGATTTTCGGCACGTTGAGGGTAACGCTGCCGCCGCGCCGCTCCCGCAGCCACGCGCGTAGCAATTCAGCCCCGCGAATGCCCACCGGCAAGAAGACCGACTGGGGCACTTGCATGCTGCGGCCATAGAACTGCTGCAGGAAGTCCCGGACCACGTCCCGGTCTTCCTCGTCCGCGGCGTGCTCCAGGATGAAGTTCTCTCTTCCAAGCAGGTGACCGCCGCGAATACTGAACACCTGCACACAGGCCTCATCTTCTTCCCGGGCCAAGCCGATGACGTCGATGTCGCCTTGGCGAATGTTGGTGATCTTCTGGCGCTCCAGTACGCGCTCCACCGCCCGGATGCGGTCGCGCATCACGGCCGCGCGTTCGAATTCCAGCGCTTCCGCCGCCGCCTGCATGTCTCCCCGCAGATTGCGCAAGACGTCCCCGGGCCGACCTTCCAAGAAGCGCGTCACGTGCTGGATGATGGCGCCGTACTCCTGCTGGTCCACAGCTCGGATGCAAGGGCCGGCGCAGCGCTTGATGTGAAAGTCAAGGCAGGGCCGATCGTATTCTTTCTCCAGGTTGAGCGCGCACGACCGGTAGGGAAAGAGCCGGTTGAGCAGGTTCATGGTGTCCCGCAAGCTGTAGGCGCTGGTGTAGGGGCCGTAGTAGCGGGCGCCGTCATCCAGGATGCGGCGAGTGGTCAGCACCCGGGGAAAGGCCTCGTTGAGGGTGATCTTGAGATAGAGGAACGACTTGTCGTCCCGCAACACCACGTTATAGCGCGGCCGGTGGTGCTTGATGAGGTTGCTTTCCAACACCAAGGCTTCGATCTCGGTATCGGTGATGATGTATTCGAGCGTTGCGGCATTGTCCACCATGCTCCGGGTCTTCCAGGGCAGCCGGTCGGGACGGCCAAAGTACGAGCGCACGCGGTTGCGCAGCAGTTTGGCCTTGCCTACGTAGAGGACTGTGCTCTTGGCGTCGCGGAAGAGATAGCAGCCGGGTAGCAAGGGGATGGCAGACATCCGTTCGCGGGCTTCCGCAACAGGTATTGACACTCTTCTTCTCCATAGGTGTAGTGCCCAATGACCTCTTCTTGGCATAGTAGCATAGCGCTGCGCCGTCTCCCCTCCCCCAAATTCCACTGCCTCCCGGAATTTCAGATTCACACCATCTTGTTTGACACTAGTGAGTACATGCGTCACGTGCACGAGACTGCGCGAAACAGACATGGCATACCTAGACGGGAAGCGGATGAAATAGGGTAGTATGGAATTGAGCCAAGGTGATTGAATCAGTTAGCGATTCAGGATTAGGGGGTCTACGATGCGGTTTACGAAAGGGCTCGCGGGATTGCTCGCGCTGGCATGTGTTTTGATCCTGCCCGGGTGCGCCGCAGCGGCAGTGCAAGCCGCCACCGCGGAAGCGGAAGCTGCGGCGCCTGCGGCGACGGTGGCCAACGGCGGTGACGAAAAGGCGATGGAGCGCACCATCACCGTATCAGGCGAGGGCACGGTGAGCGCCAAACCCGACATCGCGACGCTTTCGCTGGGCGTGCAGACCACCGGCGATACGGCAGAGGAAGCCCTCGCCCGCAACAGCGAAGAAATGAACGGCGTCATCGCGGCGCTGCTGCAGGCCGACCTCGATGAGGACGACATTCAGACCACGGGGCTGAACATCTATCCCGTCTATGACAACCGGCCGGTAGAACCGGGCGACTCCAGACAAGTCATTGGCTACCGAGCGACCAACCGGGTCACCATCACCGTGCGCGACATCGCGTTGGCGGGCACCGTGCTCGACGTGGCAGTGACAGCGGGCGCAAACGTAGCCAGCGGCATCCAGTTTGGCTTGAGCGACATGGACAGCATCATCGATGAGGCGCTCGTGGCGTCCGTGGCGGACGCCCAGGCCAAGGCTCAGGTCATCGCCGACGCGCTGGGCGTGGCGGTGGGCGAGCCGCTCGTCGTCATTCAGGAATACATCGAACGACCGCAAGCGAACGTCTATCTGGCCCGGGCGGAAGCCGCCTTCGATTCCGGCGGCTTTTCACCGCCGGTGCAGGGCGGTTCCGTGCGTGTGACCGCGCACCTGCGCATCACGTTTGCCCTCGAGTAGTGCCTTCCGCCGCTAACGCAGTGGCGCTTGGTCTGTGAAGACGAACGGGCGGGCCGCTTGGCGGCCCGCCCTCGTTGACTGCTGAGTCACCGGTTGCCAGTATGGCGGACTGTGCCGCCGCCACGAGCCGCGACCGTCGCATCGACTCACGCTTCCGCTCGGCGTGTATAGGCTGGCTTTCCCCGCCGCCCTGCGGGCCGCGCGCACGCGTCGCAGCCAGGCCGGACTTGGGCGCGCCGACTGCCGCGCACGCAGAGCGCGGCAGATCGGGACACCTATAGGGAATCGCGCTCGAAGGCGGCCCGCCGCCTAGAGTGCGCGGCCGCGGGAGGCGCACCACTCGTCGTACGGCGGCACGTCTTCGTTGACAACCCACAGGAAATAGTAGGCCCCAGTCTCGCCCAGAAAGCCGAACCGCTTGCACAAATCCTTGACCGTGGCTTCGAAACCTCCGTGTGAGCGTAGGTATTGGCGAAACGAACCGTGTTCGTCCTCGAGCTCGCGCATGGTGCGGGCGTTCTTCACAATGGCTGCCAGCTTGCGCCGGTTCCGAATGACGCGTCGGTCTTGGGCAAGTTCATCGACGTCCCTGTCGCTGAGATGTGCAACCGCTGCGGGATCGAAGCCGCGCATGGCTTCCTTGATGTCGGTCCACTTAGCTTCCACTACCCGCCACGACATGCCGCTGTGAAAGACGGCCTTGCTCATCACTTCGAGGTAGTCGGCGAGAGCTTGCGGATCGATCCGCTGTGGGGCTTCCATAGGGCTTTCTCTCCCTCACGGTGAATACGCCTGGTAGCGCAGGTTTGCAACCTGCGTCCGCGTGATTACGCCTAGACACGGAATTTACCTTCTGATGTCGCCGCCAGTATGACAAATCCGGCGTCTCGCCGGCAAACCGGCGCAACCCGCGCCGCGTTGGCCCGCCAGCGCTCTGCCGGCTGCGCGCTTGGGCGCGATATACAGCACAAGTCTGCTTGTGAGAAGCAAACCGGTGACGCTATAATCGAAAGGCAAACAACGAAAGGAAAGTCCAGCCGTGCCGGATACAGAACACACGGAAGCTATTTCCCGCAAAGACGTACAGCATGTGGCGGACCTCGCGCGGCTCGCGCTCTCCCCGGAAGAGGAGGAGCGCTTTCAGCACCAGCTTAGCGCAGTATTCGAGCACTTTGCGATGCTCAACGAGTTGGATACGGAGCACATTTCGCCTACCGCGCAAGTAATTCCCTTGACAAACGTCATGCGACCCGACGCGGCCGAGCCGCCGCTGCCGAAAGAGGACGTGCTTGCCAACGCGCCCGACCGCGAGGAAGATCAGTTCCGCGTACGCGCCATCCTGGACTTCTAATCCGTGAACCTAAGCGAATTGACCGTCCACGAAGCCCAAGACCGGCTGCGCCGCGGCGAGACCACGTCGGCGGCGCTCACCGAGGCCGTCTTGGCGCAGATCGAGGCCCTTGACGAGACCGTCCGCGCTTTTGTGACCGTTACCGCGGATGAAGCGCGGGCGCAGGCGCAGGCCGCCGACGCGCGCCGCGCGCAAGAGGGAGCAGACGCCCCGCCGCTCCTGGGCATTCCCGCCGCCATCAAGGACGTGGTGAACACCAAGGGCGTGCGCACCACGTGCTCGTCACGCATGCTGGAAAATTACGTCCCGCCCTACGACGCCACCGTGATGGAAAAGCTCAACGCGCACGGCATCGTGCTGGTGGGCAAGACGAATATGGACGAGTTCGCCATGGGTTCCAGCACGGAGCACTCGGCCTTCTTCACCACGCGCAACCCCTGGGACACGGAGCGCGTGCCCGGCGGCTCCAGCGGCGGCTCGGCAGCCGCGGTGGCCGCCGACGAAGCGGTGTTCTCGTTGGGATCAGATACCGGCGGCTCCATTCGCCAGCCGGCGGCCCTGTGCGGCGTCGTCGGCATGAAGCCAACCTACGGCCGGGTCTCGCGGTACGGCCTCGTTGCCTTCGCGTCCTCCCTCGACCAGATCGGGCCGTTCACAAAAGACGTGACCGACTGCGCCATCGTGCTGGAAGCCATCTGCGGCCACGACCGCCGCGACGCCACTTCCGCTCCCCAGCCGGTGCCAAACTGGCGTGAGGAAATGACCCAAAGTGTAAAGGGGCTGCGGGTCGGTGTGCCCAAGGAGTATTTCGGCGCGGGCATCGAGCCTGAGGTAGAGGCATCAGTGCGGGCCGCAATCGAGCAGCTTGCCGCCTTGGGCGTCGCGGTGGAAGACGTCTCGCTGCCGCACACCGACCATGCGCTTGCCACGTACTACATCATCGCCCCGGCGGAAGCCAGCGCGAACCTGGCGCGCTATGACGGCATCAAGTACGGCTATGCCTCCCAGGACGCGGAGACCATGTGGGAGGCGTACAGCCGGACCCGCGGTGAGGGTTTCGGCTCCGAGGTAAAACGGCGAATCCTCGTTGGCACTCACGCGCTTTCCAGCGGCTACTACGACGCCTACTACCTCAAGGCGCAGAAGGTGCGCACCCTCATCGCCAACGACTTTCAGGAAGCGTTCGCCCGGGTAGACGCCATCGTTTGCCCCACGTCCGCTACCGTCGCGTTCAAGATTGGCGAACGCGTTGACGACCCGATGAGCATGTACTTGTCAGACCTTTACACCTTGCCCTGCAACGTCGCCGGCCTGCCCGGCATCTCGCAGCCCTGCGGCCTGGCCCAGGGCTTGCCCGTCGGCCTGCAATTCCTTGGCAAGCCGTTTGACGAGTCGACTCTCCTGCGCCTGGCATATGCCTACGAGCAGGCGAGCGGCGCCCGCTACAAACCGGCCCTCACATCAGGAGCAGCCCAAACATGAACGCAGACACCGCCGTCGGCGCAGGTACCGCCGCCCAGGCCGATGTTACCGGCAGGCTCTCGACTCGCGTGCGCAACGTGCCCGCCTCCGGCATTCGCAAGTTCTTCGACATCTTGGCGAGCATGGACGACGTGATTTCTCTCGGTGTGGGCGAACCGGATTTCGTTACGCCGGAGCACATCATGCGGGCCGGAGTCGATTCGCTGACCCAAGGCGAGACGCACTACACGTCCAACTACGGCCTGCTGGAACTGCGCGAGGCGGTGGCGGAGTACTTGTGCGATCACTACGGCGTGCGGTACGACCCGCAGACCGAGATCCTGCTCACGGCGGGCGTAAGCGAAGCGGTGGACATAGCCCTGCGCGCCGTGATCGACCCCGGCGATGAAGTGATCGTGCCGGAACCGGCCTATGTGTCCTACCGTCCGTGCATCACGTTTGCCGGCGGTGAGCCGGTCGGCATCGATAGCTCGGCGGCAACCCAATTTCGCATTACCGCAGATCAAGTAGCCGCGGCAATTACGCCGCGCACCAAAGCGCTCCTGCTCGGTTTCCCGGCGAATCCCACCGGCGCGATGCTGCCCCGGGAGGAATGGCTGCAAATCGTCGAACTTGCCCGCCGCCACAACCTCATCATGCTGTCCGATGAGATCTACGGGCGCCTGGCATACACCATGGAACACACGTGCGTCAGCGCCCTGCCGGGGGCCTGGGACCGCACCATTCTGCTCGGCGGGTTTTCCAAGTCCTACGCCATGACCGGTTGGCGCATCGGTTACGTGGCCGCGCCCGGCCCAATGCTGGAATACATCATGAAAGTCCACCAGTACGTGCTCATGTGCGCGCCTACCATGAGCCAGTATGCGGCCCTGCAAGCCGTGCGGCACGGCGAGCCGGACGTAGTGCGCATGCTCGACGCGTACGCGCAGCGCCGCACGCTCATCGTGGACGGCCTGAACAGTATGGGCCTGGACTGCGTACCGCCGGACGGCGCGTTCTACTGCTTCCCCAGCATTCGCTCCACCGGTCTGTCGTCGCAAGAATTCGCGGAACGTCTGCTGCAGGAAGAGCACGTCGCCTGTGTGGCCGGGGACGCCTTCGGCCCGTGCGGCGACGGCCACGTGCGCATGTGCTACGCCGTGCCGGCCGCCGATATCGAAGTTGCGCTGGAACGCATCGCACGTTTCGTCAATCGGTTAAGCGGCTAAGTGTCCCGCGCCGGCCGCGCCTCCGCGCGCCGGGTAGCGTAGGTATGTAACCTGCGCAGCCGAAAGTACACCGCAGTTCCGGTAGCGTAGGCCTGTGACCTGCGCTGCTGACAGGGCATCGCACACCCGGTAGCGTGGTTTTGTAACCTGCGCTACAGAATGAAAACTGCGCACCGGGTACATTGAGTCTGAGCAATTCGCGGTCGCTTAAAACGCGCACGCCGGGCAGCGTGGCTAAACAGCCTGTAGCGCCGCTGGAGAGAGACAACCCGTGGAGACTACCGTAGCGGAAAAATACCGCACCGTCATCGGGCTGGAGTTTCACATCCAGCTTGTGACGGAGAGCAAGATGTTCTGCACGTGCAGCGCGCAATACGCCGCCCACCCGCCGAATACGGTGGTGTGCCCTGTCTGCCTGGGTTTGCCCGGCGCGCTGCCGGTTATCAACGAGAAGGTCATCGAGTGCATCGTCATGGCGGGCCTGGCGTTGAACTGCACGATCCCCGAATACGCGAAATTCGACCGCAAGAACTATCCCTATCCCGACCTGCCCAAGGGCTATCAGATTTCGCAATTCGACCTGCCGTTCTGCATTGGGGGCCGTCTGACGCTGGATGAAGAAGACGGCGGACGCACCATCGGCATCACGCGTGTCCACCAGGAAGAAGACACGGCAAAGTCCACCCACGTCACGGCGCCGAGCGGCGAACGCTACTCGCTGGTTGACTTCAACCGCTCCGGCGTGCCGCTCATGGAAGTGGTCACCGAGCCGGACATCGCCACGCCCCAGGAGGCGGCGGCGTTTGGGCGCAAGCTGCGCCAGATCGTGCGCTACCTGGGCATCTCTACCGCCAACATGGAAAACGGCGCCATGCGCTGCGATGCCAACATCTCCGTGTGGCCCGCCGAGGCGTCCATGGGCGACGTGAAGGTTGAGGTGAAGAACATGAATTCCTTCCGCTCGGTAGAGCGGGCGCTGGAGTTCGAGCAAGCGCGGCAGACGCGCATCCTGGAGGGCGGGGTAGACACCCGCATCACCGAGACTCGCGGCTGGGTGGAAGCCACCGGCGAAACGGTCTCCCAGCGCACGAAAGAAGAAGCCCACGATTACCGCTACTTCCCGGAACCCGACCTGCCGCCCCTGCAACTGTCGCCCCAGTGGGTGAGCGGCGTCGAGGAGAAGCTGCCGGAACTGCCGGCAGCGAAAAGACAACGCTTCATGGCGGACTATGAACTCTCCGCCTACGACGCCCGCCTGCTCACCCAGTCTCAGGAGTTGGCAGACTATTTCGAAACGGCCTCGGCCCGGGCCAAGAATGCGAAGGCAGTGGCGAATTGGATGTCGCGCAACCTGCTCCAACGCCTCAACGAGTCCGATACCGAAATCAACGACTGCCCGATCGCGCCCGCGGACCTTGCCGAACTGGTCCTGCTCATAGACTCCGGGGAGATCAGCAACCGCACCGCTCAGGAAGTCTTTGACCACATGTTCGATACCGGCAAGAGCGCCCGGAAAATCGTCGCTGAGCAGGGGCTGACGCAGATCAGCGATGAGAGCGCGTTGGAGACAATCGTGGCCCAGGTGATTGCGGAAAACCCCGCCGCTGTGCAAGACTTTAATCAGGGGAAGAAACGGGCGATCGGCTTCCTGGTCGGTCAAGTAATGAAAGCCACCCGCGGCAAAGCCAACCCCGGCATCGTCAACCAAAAGCTGCAAGAAGAACTGCGGCAGGGCTGATGGCCGGATACGGCAGCGCCTCCCCCACAGCGACCCAACCCAAACTGCTCACTGAGCCGCCGCACACCAACCTTAGTGCGCCGGCGAGCGGCAAAGACGCCGAACACAGGGAGGCAGGAGAGGCAAATGGCTGAACTCATCGACCAACAACCGCGTGTCAACCCGCTGGTCATTGCCCTGGACCAATTCGACCGCGCCTGCGAGGTGCTGCACCTGGACGAAGACATGCGCAAGGTGCTGCGAGTCCCCAAGCGCGAACTCACCGTGAACTTTCCCGTGCGCATGGACAACGGCAAGCTAGAGATGTTCTCCGGCTACCGTGTGCAGCATAACGTGAACCGCGGCCCGGCCAAAGGCGGCATTCGCTTCGCCCCCGACGTGGACATCGAGGAAGTGCGCGCGTTGGCCATGTGGATGACGTGGAAGTGCGCGCTGGTGGGCATACCCTACGGCGGGGCCAAGGGCGGCGTGGCCTGCGACCCGAAGCGGCTGTCCCTCACGGAACTCGAAGGCCTCACCCGGCGCTACACGTCGGAAATCTACTCGCTCATCGGCCCGGAATCCGACATTCCCGCCCCGGACATGAACACGGACGCACAAGTCATGGCGTGGATAATGGACACCTACAGCATGCAGAAGGGCTATTCCGTGCCGGCGGTCGTGACTGGCAAACCCTTGGAAATCGGCGGTTCCGCAGGCAGAACGGAAGCCACCGGCCGCGGCGTGAGCTATGTGGTCGAAGAGGTGCTTGGCCACGACAGCGAACGGCTGGAAGGCAAGACCGTTGCCATCCAGGGCTTTGGGAACGTGGGCTCTCACGCCGCCGAACTCCTGGCCGCGCAGGGCGCCAAGGTTGTCGCGATTTCGGACGTGAGTGGCGCCGTCTACAACGGGAACGGACTGGACATCAACGCGGCGCTGCAGATCAAGAATGAAGGCGTGCTGGTCAGCGACCTGCCCGGCGGTGAACGCATCAGCAATGACGAGTTGCTGGAGCTGCCCGTGGACGTGCTGGTGCCGGCTGCCGTGCACGGTCAGATCACGGGGGAAAACGCGGACGACATCCGCGCCCGCTACATTGCCGAAGCCGCCAACGGCCCGACCACACCGGAAGCCGACGCGATCCTGCGTGAACGCGGCATCGTCGTAATCCCCGACGTGCTCTGCAATGCCGGCGGCGTCACGGTCTCCTATTTCGAGTGGGTGCAGGGACTGCAATCGTTCTTCTGGGAGATCGACCAAATCCGGCGGCGCCTGAAGAGCATTCTCAGCCGCGCCACCCGGGAGACCATCGCCACCGCAGAGAAGTATGACGTGGACTTGCGCATGGGCGCTTCTGTGCTCGGCATTAGCCGTGTGGCCGAAGCTACGCTCGCCCGGGGCATCTATCCTTAGGCCGGATCCTCTCCCTCCACTTTGCACGGGCCTTCAGCCCTTCCGGCCTGACCCCGGACTCTGGGCCAAGTGATGCGGGCGCGTGTGACAGCGCGAACTCTCCATAACTGTGTGCGCGGAGCAGACGCGCGTGGCCAGTCTTGCCTGGCATATTTCTTGCTTGCGCTGTTGACACGCGTGTCCGGCTTCATTATCCTCTAGCCATGGTTTCACATCCATACAATATGTAGGAGAGGTGACAGCAATGGGTACGCGCGAATTTACACGCCGCAGATTCCTGGCCGGAGGCGCGGCTGCCGGTGGCTTCGCGTTGCTCGCCGCCTGCGGCGGTGGAGCTACGGGCGGAGCCATGGCCGAGGAAGAGATGGCCGAGCCGGAGCAGGCCCAGGAAGCCACGCAGCCGGAAGCCGAGCAGGTGACCGTCGTCTTCCGTGACTGGCGCGAGCCGGGCCGCACGGCCACGACCTGGGACACGTGGTTCAACTGGTCGAACGATGCCTTCGTCGAGATGCATCCCGAGGTAGCGGCTGTCGAATACTCGTTCATCGGCTGGGGCGACCAGTACATTCAGAAGCTGGTTACGGAAGCCGCCGCGCGGGTGTCCGCCGACGTGGTGCATAGCTCCATCATTTGGGGTCGCGACCTGTGGGACAACGGCCTTCTCTTGGACCTGTCGTCGCACGTGGCCACCGCGCCCGACGTTGGGCTCGATCAGTTCATGCCCAGCGCCGAACCCTATAGCACCGCTGAAGGTAAGACCTTTGGCATTTCGTTCTGGGGGCCGGACTCCTATGTGATGGTGATCAACCAGGACCACTATGTGGAAGCCGGGCTCGATCCCCAGGGCGCCGACCAGGCAACCTGGGAAGGCTTGGCCGCGGTCACGGAGAAGCTCTCCAAGAAGGACGCCGCCGGCAACTACGAGCGGCTGGGCTTTACCTACCATATTCCCGGCATGGCCGAGTTTTCCGCCTGGACCTACGTCAACGGCGGCGCAATGCACAACGCAGACCTCACCGAAGCCATTTTCGATACGGCTGAGGCGCTGCAAGTGGCCGAGCACCGCGCCCTGCAGTACGTGAAGTACAAGGACCGGGTGGAAGGCTATCCGGGCGGACTGGAAAGCCTGCAAAACGGTTTGGGGTCAGGCATTTCCTGGGGTACGTGGGCTGCATACTACGTGCGCGACGAATTTCCGGAAGACTTCAACTTCTGGATGGTGCCGATTCCCAAGGGGCCGAGTTCAGCCGACGACACCACCGGCACGACGTGGATCAACATGATGGTCGTGCCCGACGGCTCGTCGCAGCCTGACTTTGCGTTTGAGTACAGCCGCTTCATTTGCGGTCTGGAAGCGCAGATAAAGAAGCTGGAACTGGTCAAGCAGGTCTCGCCGCGCCTCGACTTCTACAACTCCACCGAATGGTCGGCTGCCGTGGAAGAGCTGCCACAGCTCGCGGTCGTGCCGGAAGTCGGCGCTGGCGGCAAGCCGTATCCGTTCTTCCGCCGGTACACTGCGGCCAACCAGCAGTTCCCCATCGTGGGGGACGCCATGCGGGGCGAGAGCGACCTCGACTTGCGCGGCGCTATTGCCGAAGCGGTGAGGCTCATCACCGAGGAGCTGCAAGCCCAGTAGGACCCGACTGCCGACGCCGGCAGTCTAGGGCAGTGCACGCGACGGCGTGTGTGGTAACAACTGGGGAGGCGGCAGGATCGCTGCCTTCCCAGTTTCATTTTGACTTGCACGCCTACGTGCCCCATAGTGCGACCTGGCTTGCTTTTTCGCGCCCGGTCCGCAGGTCTCTTGCGATACAGACTCAAACACGCTAGTCCCGAACCGGCATTGCAGGACCACCCTATGGGGCCGCCGCTAACGCGCACAGGTTACCTCCGTCTGCGGCGACACTTGGGTAGATCGAGGACCTGGCGGGTTGGCGGGCCACGTCTAGCAGGCTTCTGCAGCGTATCTCCTGTGAGAATTCACCCGCGGCGCCAAACGCACGCTCAATTCGTGCCCGAAACTGCCGCATGCTAAACCGGCTCTCCGACCGCGTTGCCGGCTGCCGGCCCGACAGTTTACGCAAAGCCTGTCGCAGGGCAGGCCATGGCGGAGCGCACAGAGCCCGTGCTCCATGGATTCAGGCGGTTAGTCAGACTACCTTGAAAGGAGGCCCCGGCCATGTCCCTCAAACTCGCCGTGGTGCAGATGGACTGCGTCCCCGGTGACGTAGCCGCTAATCTCGCGCGCGCTGACCGTCTCATCGCTGCCGCCGCTGCGCAGGGCGCAGACATTGCCGTGCTGCCTGAGCTTGCCACCACCGGCTATTTCGTCGGCGACCGCATCGACGGGCTGGCGGAGACCATACCCGGTTCAACAACGGACGAACTCGGTCGCATCGCCCAACGCCATGGGTGCGCCGTCGTCGCCGGCATGATCGAACAGGATAGCGATTGCTACTTCAATAGCTCGGCGCTGCTCGCAGCCGACGGCAGCCTGCGGGGCGCATATCGCAAGCTCCACCTCTTTTCCACCGAACGCGCAGTCTTTACACCCGGCACGCGGCCCGCCCAATTCGAGGTTGCCGGTGTCAAAGTGGCGCTGACGATTTGCTACGACCTCGTCTTTCCCGAGTACATCCGCCGCCTGGCGCTGGACGGCGCTCAAGTCATTCTGAATAGCACTAACTGGATTACGAACGATTGGCAGCGCGGCCTGGGCTGGGGCGGGCCAGTGGTCAGCGGCCTTGTGGCTACCCGCGCCCTGGAAAACACCGTACACGTTGCCATGGCAGACCGCGTCGGCGTGGAAGAAGGTTGGAAGAGCCTGGGACACTCCTGCATCGCCGCGCCCTCCGGCGGCTACCTGGCCAACATCGGCGAAGGCGAAGGCGTGGCGGTGGCATCACTCGAGTTGGATAGCCCAGACTGGAAACAATGGCGCACCGTCGCAACCTATTTCGCAGACCGCCGGCCCGACCTCTATGTCCCCGAAGAGCAGCCGGACCAAGAGTAAGGCGGGGGCTTGTCCCCAATGTTGCCCATGTGGCTTCTTTGACAAGGAATAGGGCGTTCCTCCTGCCCTACAGAGCCGGTCGAACATTGCCGGCAGCGTATGTCGGGTCACACAAATTCCCGTAGCGCGCTGCGGGTCACACAAATTCCCGTGGCGCTCAGCGGGTCGCGCACTATCCGGTAGCGCAGGTCTGCAACCCGCGTCCGTTCCGAAGTCTGTACCTTGCCCAACCGTTTCTCGCAGCGGCAATGTCTAAAACCCGCCATGTGCTGCCGATGTGGGTGCGTTTCCACGTGCCCGGCAGGGGACGAGTCCCGGCGCTACTTGCGCGGGCAATCCATCCACGTAGGGGCGGTTCCTAAGCGCGGCACTGCTCCCGCCGGCGTTTGGCGGGCGTTCCACCCACGTAGGGGCGGTTCGCGAACCGCCCCTACGCCTCGCGCGGCGCACCTTCGTGTGCTGCCGACGCGGTCACACCGCTCACGTGCCTGCCCCCGCCGCCGATCCTTTGCTTTCGCGTACCGCAATTGGTACTTTGTGTGTGAACCGGCCCGCACGAGAGGCGTAGCACAACCCACGAAAGGCGTAGCCGTGGACATTCGCACCTATTTATCCAACGAAGCCCGGCGCATGCACGCAGAGTCGTTGCAGGACTTGCCCGCGCCGGAGGATTGGGCGCAGGCCCGCAAGCAGTGGCAGGCGCAATACTACGAAATGATGGGCATCACCTCCCACATGGCCCTAGGTGAGCGCCCGCCCCTCAACATGTGCGTGACTAAAGAAACCCAGCGCGAAGGCTACCGCATTCAGAACATCTACTATGAGAGCTTGCCCGGCCTCTACGTCACCGGCAATCTCTACCTGCCGACGAACGTGGCAGGCCCCGTGCCCGGCGTGCTCTACGTCTGCGGTCACGCCCAAAAGCAGAAAGAGCACTATCAAGCGCATCCGCGCAAGTTTGCCCAACTCGGCTTTGCCTGCCTGCTGGTGGAGACGATCCAGCTTGGCGAAATCGAAGGGAACCATCACGGCACCGGCCGCCGCGGCTGGTTCAACTGGTTCAGCCAGGGCTACACGCCCGCGGGAGTTGAGCTTTGGAACGGCGTGCGCGGTCTCGACCTGCTGGCGTCCTTGCCGGAAGTTGACGGCGAGCGGCTGGGAGTCACCGGCATCTCCGGCGGCGGCGCCGTAAGCTGGTGGATTGCCGCCGCGGACGAACGCGTAGGCGTGGTGGCCCCGGTCTGCGGCACCGCCACATTCGCCTCCCACGTCTGCGAGCGTACGATAGACGGCCATTGCGACTGCATGTTCTTCGTCAACGCGTACCGCTGGGAGCTGGCCGACGTAGCCCGGCTCATCGCGCCGCGCCCCATACTCATCGGCTCGGCGAATCGCGACGGCATCTTTCATATTCGCTCGATTCGCGAGACTTTCGCCGGTGTCAAGAAGGTCTACGATCACTTGGACGCGGGCGAAAATGCCATCTTGATCGAGACGCCCGGCGGCCACTCCTATCATGCAAACTCGCGGTGCGGCATTTTCTCCTGGTTTCTGCGCCACCTGGCGGACAAGGACGTGTCGCCGGAAGCGGCGGGCGACATCGACGACCGACCGGAAATGCAGGAAGACGCCGCCACGCTCCGCGTCTTCCAAAACGGCGTGCCTTCCTCCGAACGTGTGACGACCATTCATGAGGACTTCTTCACGCTGCCGGAATTCCCGGACATCGCAAACGCAGCAGACCTGGCAGCCGCCCGCGACAAGGCGCGGGATGGCCTGAACGGTATTTCCTTCAGCCACTTCCCTAGCGCGCCCAGCTCCGTGGAGACTGAGGTCGAGTACGAGACGGGACGCGGCGACGCGGTCGCGGGCGGTAGGTTTGCATTCTCGTCAGAAGGCGGTTGGCGGCTGCACGGCAATTGGACGCTACCGGAGGCAGATGGCGACGCGCCGGCCGTCCTCGCGCTCCGCACGTCCCACGAACGACGCCGCGCCACGGAAGACGGGCTGCAGGGACTGGATAGCTCCTGGGCACGGGTCGTGGCGGAGCCGCGCGGCACGGGCGACACCGCCTGGGGACAGGAACTCGATTGGCACGTGCGCCGCTCCTGCATGCTGCTGGGCCGCACGGTGGCGTCGATGCAGGTCTACGATACGCTGCGCGCCCTGGCAGCCATACCGGAATTGCCCGGGATAGACGGCTCCCGCATCGCCCTGGCCGGACGCGGCCAGATGGCAGTGGTGGCGCTCTATGCGGCGCTGCTCCACGGAAATGTCTCAGCGCTTATTCTGAGCGATCTGCCGGAGTCGCTGGCAGCGCACTCCAGCCCCGACGGCTCTGGCATCGCTAGCGAAATCCTCTTCGCGCTCCAGCACGCCGACCTGCCGCAAGCCGCCGGTCTGCTCTGGCCCATGGAACTGGTCTTCCTCGGCCCGCGCCCCGGCACCTTTGGCTGGACGGAAGATCTCTACGCCCGCCTCGGCGCGCCTGGTGCGATCCGGCACGTGATGAATCTGGGACAGTGGCAACCAGGCACGTAGGGATGATCTGAAAGCAGATCACCTGTTCTTCCTCCGGCTAGGAGAGGGCGCGGGCAAGTCTACTCCTTCCAGCCTCGCAATGCTCGCAGGGGCACGACATGTCATGCCCCTAAGCAATTAGCCTGGCATACC
>JAJEAH010000034.1 GCA_022824225.1 Chloroflexota bacterium | reverse complement strand
TCATGCGCCGCGACTCCCCCGCGGCCAGCAGCACTATGCCGATGCCGCGGCCGGCAGACCCGGACATAGCCTACGACGGCGTGGGCGACGGCGTCGGCAACGGCAGCGGCGTCGGGGTTGGCGGAACGGTGGGCGTGGGCTTGAAGTCCTCCGTTACCACGAGCACCACCGGCGCGGATTCCCGCCATACTGCCGGCCCTTGCTGCACGAACTTGAGCGAGTGCTGGCCCAATTCGAACCCCCATACGTTCTGTGGTATGGCCAGGGGCCGCGGGCCCACTATTCCATATTCGTCGGGCCAAAAGACGCCAATCCGCTCATCGTCGATATAAATCTGCACGCCGTACTCATCAGGGGGCAGGCGGCCGTCCCCCGGGCTAATGTACGGCGCCCAGCCCTCGCTGCGATTGATCCAAATGACGCCCACGCCGGTGGGCGGCACTGTGTTGTCCGCCACCGTCACCTCGAGGATGGTTGGATTGTTTGGGTCGCCCACGAACGGCGTGGGCGTGGGCGTGGGCTTGGTATTGATGATGACGCCCTGCGGCTGCGCGATGCACCCGGTCAGGTAGAGTGCGCCGAGAACGAGGATCGCGGCGCAGCGCCAGAGTCGCGGTTGCACGCCTCGCACGTCTAGTCTATTCACTACGAACATGACTCCCCATTTTGCGCTCTCTATAGGCTCTTCCTTCTAATGTACCGAGAATCCGACCGCAAGAACAAGTGCCTATAGCGGGCAGCTTAGCGGTTTTGCAGGGAGGCGATCGTTCTTGCCAGCGTCCTGTGGTATATGCGGCCTTCGGCAAACATGGCAGGAACTACTGAGTGCTATAGTAAATGGGTGGCAGGCGCACACGATTCTCGGAGACGCGAGTGAACAAGCGCGAGTTTACGCCGGACGGCGAACACCATTACGACCGGTCATCGGTACTGCGGTGGCTGACAAGCCATGCCATGCGCTATCCGGCACACGTGGTGGTGGGCACGATATTTCGCGCCGCCGTGGTGATTGCGGCAGTGCAAGTGCCCAGGCTCATGGGCAACGCCTTCGATGCAGTGGCGGAGGCCGACGGCGAGTTAAGCATATTGCTGGGGTTTGCCCTGGCAATCCTCGGCATCAGCGTGTTTCGCGGCGTACTGCAACTGCTGGCGAACTACCTGGCCGAAGTCCTGGCCTTGCGAATGGAACGGGACGTGCGGGACGAGCTCTACGTCAATCTGCTGGGCAAGAGTCAGACTTTCCACGGCCAGCAGAGAGTGGGCGACATCATGGCCCGCGCCACCAATGACGTGCGGCAGATCCAATTCATGGTAAACCCTGGCCTGCTCCTGCTATCCGAGTGGCTCGTCTTCATGGTAGTGCCCATGGTGGCCGTCGCGTTCCTGCGGGTGGAACTGCTGCCGGTTCCTCTGATCTTCCTCGTGCTGTTCATCTTTGCCCTGCGCAACTACCTGCGGCGTCTGGGCCCGGTGGCCGGCGCGCTGCGCGCGCAGTTTGGGGTCCTCAATGCCTCGCTCACTGAAGCGATTTCCGGCATCGAGGTGGTGAAGTCCAACGCCCAGGAGCGTCAGGAATTCAAGCGCTTTCGCGCGCTCGCCAACGACTACCGCGACCTGTTCGTCAAACAGGGCAAGATTCAGGCGCTCTACCTGCCCCTGCTCATGTTCTCGATCACGCTGGCTCTCGGACTGGCGCACTCACTGTATCTCTACGCCAACGGCGTTCTGACCATCGGTGAAGTCATCGCCTTCATGGGCTTGCTTGGCATACTGCGGTTTCCCACGTTCGTCTCCATCTTTGCCTTTGCCATGGTCAGGCTAGGGGTGGCGGGCTCCGAGCGGATTCTTGCCATTTTGAACGCAGAAACCGAGATCGATGAGAACCGGTCCGGCGCCGCTCAGCGCATCGAAGGGGATGTGGTCTTCGAGGGTGTTTCTTTCACGTACCGGCACGCCCCGGCAGTAAAGAACGTCAGCTTTCGGGCGCAACCGGGGGAAACGGTTGCCATCGTGGGGCAGACCGGTTCCGGCAAGTCGACGCTCACGCGCCTCATCAATCGAATCTACGAAGTCTCCGACGGCCGCGTGCTCATCGACGGCGTGGACGTGCGGGACTGGTCCATGGAGTCGCTGCGTTCGCAGGTTGCCACCATCGACCAGGACATCTTCCTCTTTTCCCGCACGCTGGCGGAGAATATCGCCTTTGGCGTGCGCCGGCCGGTTACTCGCCAGGAAATCGAGGCCGTCGCCAAACAGGCCCAGGCCCACGACTTCATCATGAGTTTCCAGGACGGCTACGATACGGTGGTGGGCGAGCGGGGCGTGACGCTTTCCGGCGGACAACGCCAGCGCATCGCCATAGCCCGCGCTTTTCTGGCCGATCCGCGCATCTTGGTGCTCGACGACTCCACCAGCGCCATCGACAGCGCAACAGAAGACCAGATCCAGCGCGCGCTGCGCAACATTCTGCACGGCCGGACCACGTTCTTGATCACCCACCGGCTCTCCCAAATTCGCTGGGCCGATAGAATCCTGGTTTTGCGCGGCGGCGCGCTGGAAGACCAAGGGACTCATGAGGAGCTGATGGAGCGCAGCCAGGCATATCGCGAAATCTTCGCTCACCGGGATGAGCGCTATGCCGCCACGCTGCCGGCGACCACGGTCGGGGACTGAGAATAATCGGTTTACGAGTGGGCGGCGCAACGTTCCGGTCGGGTGTAGTCGAGCTCTTGAGCGGATTCCGAATTGCAGACAAGAACACGACGCCAACACACTGGGAATTGTGAGAGTGACTTTGGCGGTGAGGCCGATCCTTGCGGCCCGAGGCGAGCTTGGGGCAGTGAATTCGTTGGCAAGTGCGCGACAGAGGTTTCACGCACGCAGGGCACACTGGCATTTGCGTGGCCGCCACTGCCAAAGCGCCGGGAGAACAGTTACGTGACAGATACCACATTGGCAAAGAGGTCGGTCTGATGGGCTTCGTGATGGACGGCCTGGATGCGGACGCGTATGACCGTGAGTACAGCGACCGCGCCTTGCTGCGCCGGATAGTCACGTATTTTCGCCCGCAGGGGCGGTATATGCTGTTGGTGGCGGGCGCCATTTTCATAGCCGCGCTCACGGATACGGCAGTGCCGTTTCTGATCTCCCGGGGCATCGACCGGGTGGTGGAGGACCCCAGGATCCAAGCGGTAGCGCTGCTGGTCGTTGCCATTCTGGTCTTGAGCAGCTTCTCCTGGACCCTGAATTTCGTGCGCCAGTTCGTGGGGGCCGTGGCCATCGGCAACGTCACGTTGAAAATCCGGGAAGACGCGTTCAACGCCACCATGGGGCACGATCTGTCATTCTTCGACGATCAGCCCACCGGCAAGTTGGTGAGCCGCGTCTCGTCGGATACCGACGGCTTTGCCGAGACCGTCTCTCTCACCATGAATCTCATCAGCCAGATCATGCTGGTGATTCTGATGGGCGCGGTATTGCTCTTCATCAATCTGCAGTTGGCGCTCATCACGTTGGCAATGGCGCCTGTGGTGGTGTCCATTTCCTTGGTGTTTCGCCGGATTGCGCGCGAGACCTCATTGCATTCCCGGCGCATCATGGCCCGCGTAAACGCGCACATCGAGGAATCCATCAGCGGCATTGCCGTTGCCAAAGTCTTCCGCCAGGAGCGGGCGGTCTACGACGATTTCCTCCGCATAAACCAGCAAGCCTACCGCGTGAACTTCCGGCAGGGCATTGTCTTCAATACGTTCTTTCCCGTTTTCAACGCCACGGCCGGCATCGGCTCAGCCGTCATCGTGTATTTCGGCGGCCTTAATACGGCGTCGGGCGCCATGAGCGTGGGCGATTGGTATCTCTTCATCCAGGCCCTCATGTTCTTCTGGTTTCCATTGACGCAGATCGCATCGTTTTGGAGCCAGTTTCAGAACGGCCTTTCGGCCAGCGAGCGCGTTTTCGGCCTCATCGACGCCGACCCGCGGGTGGTGCAGACCGGCGACGCATCCGCAGACGACATGCGGGGCGGGTTCGAGTTTCGCGGTGTGGGCTTCAGCTACCAACCCGGCGAAGTCGTGCTGCCGGACTTCAGCCTTTCCATTAGCCCGGGGGAATCCATCGCGCTGGTGGGACATACCGGTTCGGGCAAGACTAGCCTCGTACGGCTCTTGGCGCGGTTCTATGAGTTCCAGGAGGGCGACCTGCTGGTGGATGGGCGGGACATTCGTTCGTTCGATCTGGCGGGCTACCGCCGTCAGATCGGCATCGTGCCCCAGTCGCCGTTCTTGTTCAGCGGCACGGTGGGCGAGAACATCCGCTACGGCAAGCCGGATGCCTCTGATGAGGACGTGCGCCGCGCGGTGGCGCACATTGCCGGTGGCACGTGGCTGTCGGGCCTGCCCGACGGCCTGGAGACCGACGTGGGCGAGCGCGGCGGCAGCCTCTCAATGGGCCAGCGCCAATTGGTGGCTCTCGCCAGGGTCATGCTGCACGACCCCGCAGTCTTCATTCTCGATGAAGCCACGGCAAGTGTGGACCCCTTTACGGAAGTGCAGATCCAGGACGGCATCGAGGCCATCATGCGGGACCGCACGTCCATCGTGATTGCGCACCGCCTCTACACAGTGCAGCACGCGGACCGCATCCTGGTGCTGGACTCCGGGCGCATCATGGAGGAAGGTACCCACCGGTCGCTGCTCGCATCGGGCGGCCACTACGCGGAACTCTATGACACGTACTTCCGGCACCAGTCGTTGGAGTACGTGGAAAGCGCCGTGCACTAGAAGCTGCTGGGCTTTGCGTGGCGGTAGAGGCGAGAGCTACCCAGACTTGGACTGTTCTCCTTGGACCCAAACGCAGACAACAACGCGCGAATCACGTGAATGGGAGGCTTGAATAGCGATGGAAATCCAGCGTCTAGTCTTTCCGGCCCAGGACCGGTGTATTGCGGAACCGGCAACCATCCCGGACGAGCCCGATCCCGGCGAAGTGTTGGTCAAGAACACCTATTCGCTCATCAGCGCCGGCACCGAACTGGCCATGTTCACGCGCACCCACCGGGGCTTCGACGTGCCGGACTTCGGCTATGCCAAGTATCCGTTTCTGCCGGGCTACGCCGCGGTCGGCGAAGCGCTGGCGGTGGGAGAGGGCGTAACGGACGTGACGGTGGGCGCGCGCGTCTTTCACCGGACGCGCCACGCTACCCACGCCCACGTGCCGCGCGAGTCGCTCCTGCTGCCGCCGGCGGACGTGCCGGAGCAACACGTGCCGTTTCTATCCATGATTCAAATTGCCATGTCGTCGCTGCGCCAAGCGCCGGTCTACTTTGGCGAAAACGTGCTCGTGGTTGGCATGGGACTAGTGGGCAACCTCTGCGCGCAACTCTGTGCGCAAGCGGGGGCGGATCGCGTAGCGGGGGCGGACCTCGCGGCCCCGCGGTTGGCGCAGGCTGAGGCGTGCGGCGTCGATCTGGTGTTTGACCTGAGCGCGAAACCGCTCGCCGAGTGGCTGCCCGCGCTGGGAACCAAGGGAGCGAACCTGGTGGTGGAGGCCGTGGGATTGGCGCCATCCATCGACGCCGCCATCAAGGCCGCCGCCGACCATGGGCGTGTGGTACTGCTGGGTAGTCCGCGGGTGCAGATGGAGTTTGACCCGTATTTCGACATTCACCGCAAGGGCGTGCGGCTCATCGGCTCCCACGCCGGCACCATCGACGCCGACACCCGCGCCCAAGACGTGCCTTTCCTGTGGTCGCTGCTGGCCAGGGGCCGCATCACGCTGGAGCCCCTCATCACGCACGTTGTTCCGCATACGGAGGGGCAGCGGGCTTACGAGGGTTTGCGCGACCGCAAGGATGAATTCCTGGGCGTGCTGCTCGCGTATGCGTGAGGGTTCTGAGCACGGCATAGGGCGTCTCACGAATTGCGCGGGACGCCTGTGGTACTGGCCGCGCGGACACTACCGCTCTCCGGTAGGCGGGCGTGGCGCCGAACCGGCACTACGTGAGCGGCTCAAATAGGGGCAAATGCCGGAAGACGCAGTCCGGGCGTAAGGCAGTCCCGCAATGCAGCGCGTGCTGCAAACGCCCACCAGTCGCGACAATCGGCGTCCGGCGCCCTGCACTCGGACGGCATGTCCATGGCGGCGCGAAAGGGCCGCGCCAGCGTCAGCCATGTCTCGTCGCGTCACCGCCGCGAACTTTAGTTTACGCGCCGGCCGCGGCTGTCGAAGACGTGCTGGTTGTGGGGCGGTATTTCCATGAAGACCAACGTATCGGCTTCATGGTGCTCGGTATGGGGACGCTGGACGCGGTAGGTGTAGCGACCCACGCGCACCGTGAGCAGGACCGCGCGTTCGCTCATCAGAGGTTCTACAGTTTCGACCTTGGCGGGGATGGTGTCTTCCTCGCTATCCGGGCGCAGCACTACGTCGGCTGGTCGAATGCCGATTGTGACCCGCTCGGTCTGATACTGCTGCAGCACGATGGCTGGCGGCGTCACCTTGCGGTCGTGAATGTCCACGTACTCCCGGTACACCACGCCGGGCAGCAGGTTCATGGGCGGCACCGTGATGAAGTCGGCCACAAAGCGATTCAACGGCCGGTCGATAAGTTGGCGGCGTGAATCGATCTGCAGAATCCGCCCTTTGTCCATTACGGCGACCCGGTCCCCCATGGTAAACGCCTCGGCCTGGTCGTGGGTAACGTAGACCGACGTGATGCCGAAGCGCTGGATGAGACGCCGGATTTCTACGCGCGTGCGGGCGCGCACGGTGGCGTCCAGGTTCGAAAGTGGCTCGTCGAAGAGAAACGTGCGGGGATCGCGGATGATGGCCCTGGCGATGGCCACCCGCTGCTGCTGTCCGCCGGAGAGACGCGGGGGCTTCTGGCTCAACAGAGTTTCAAAGCCCAGCCCCATGACCCGCGCCGTGATGCGGACACGCTCCGGAATTTCGTGCTTGCGCTGGTGCATCTGAAAGAAGAAGCCCAGGTTGTCTTCCGATTCCCAGTGGGGATACAGGGCGTAGTCTTGGAAGACCATGGCCACGTTGCGCTCTTGGGGACTGACCGTCGTCACATCTTCGCCGTCAAAGAGCACCTTGCCGCTTTCCAGGGTCTCCAGCCCGGCCAGAATGCGCAGTACCGTGGTCTTGCCGCAACCCGACGGTCCCAGGATGCTCAAGGACTCGCCGTCGTCGATTTGGAGGTCGAGGTCTTGCAGCGCGTAGATCAAGTCCTCTTCAGTATCCGCGACCGCGACGTCACCGGCTTCACCGCCTCGGAGCCGGGAGAACATATTGCGCCAGGAACTGGGAGTAGGCCGCTTGTACGTCTTTGTCGCGCCTTCCAAGCTGAGGCTTGCCATGAGTTGCCTCCTTACGCAGAGCTTTGCACGGAATTGGCGCCGCGCTTCTCTTCATACTGGTCCAACAGCTCGTTCAGCACACCGACGTGGGTATGGGCAAAGAGCGACCCGGCCAACACCGGATAGGCGATGGCAAAGAGGGGCACAAAGAAGAAGACCATTACCAACTGCACGCCCATGAGGCTAATGGTAACGCCAAGGTTGTCCAGCGCCAGCAAGACGGCATTGCGGAATGTCTGGAGCACTGACGTCTCAAGCCGGATCATCACCGAGAAGAGATACGGTTGAATTGCCACCCAAAACACAATGCCCCAGAAGAAGAGGATGCTCAGGGCGCGCATGAGTTGGGGGAGGTCGGCGGTCAGGTAGAACCACGTGTTCAGCACCAGTGCCGCGAAAATTAGGAGGTTGAGGGCCGCGACCAGGTAGCCGCGCAGGTAGAGCGTGCGAAAGCTCTGCAAGTAGGACTGCATGCCCACGGCTTCACCTTCCAGCGACCTGGCGGCATAGTCGTAGAGTGCGGCGGTGGCCGGACCGGCCAGTGATAGCAGCACGAGAGAGAAGATGGTTACGCGGACGCCCAGGAAGAACGGCGGAATGTCCTGGGCCGCGTCTTCCGTCTCAGAAAGGAGCGGCAGAAGCTCATTGGTAACGAGAAACAGAAGGGGCAAGCAGAACAACGACCAGAGTATGTTGCCCCGGATGATGGTGAAGAACTCGTGGTAGTGCATGGCCAGCGCTCTGCGCCAGACGTTGAAAACGAGCAACATCGAGCAATGCCGTCCTTGCTAGCACTTGCGAACGAGGAAGAGGAAATGGAACTTGCCGGATATTGGCAATACCACATGCTCTTCTCGCCAGGCGGGCGAATATGCCCCCATGGGCTTCATGCCGGTACGTGCTACACGTTTCTGCAGGCCCGGCGAGCGAGTCCCGTGGGGCGCACCGACTTGCAGGCCCCGGTGCCTCGATTCTGCGCGCCGGGCGGGCGTGTTCCCTTTCCCCAAATGTAGAGCAATATTCGGGCGGACGCAACTGCGGAGCGCCGCGGCAACAGCGGATGTGGGCTCGTAGTCGTTGCAGGCAGCGTTCGGGTCATGCCGAATCCAGGCAAGACCTACCGGACGCGCCGCGTCATGCCGAGCGCGGGCAAGACCCACCGGACGCGCCAACGTCATGCCGAGCGCAAACATGTCATTCCGAGCGGAGCGAGGAATCTAGTGCTCCCCGCGCCCTAGATTCTTCGTCGCTGCGCTCCTCAGAATGACAGTTGACCATAGGCTCAAACTCAATAGCGACCACGTGTCTTGCCTCTATCCGGGCCAAGTCCAAGACTATTCGCAGGGCGCGCTGCCCAAACCGCTTCCAGACTAGTGTTGGAATAGCAAAGATCCGGTAAAGCGAGAACCGGGTGGAACGCGCGCTTCGAAGTGCGTTCCACCCGGTTCTGTGTCCGGCAGTGCGCCGGCTGGTGTGCTAAAGTCAGTTGTGCGCGCGTTGCTAGCCGGCCGCGGCCGCTACGCCCGCGGTTTCCGCCACTTCCTGCATGCCGGCTTTGATGGCGGCGGCGACGTAGCCCACGTCGTCGTCGGTCATCAAGGGATGCAGCGAGGGGCAGAACAACCGGCGGCCCAGGTCGGTGGAGACCGGAACGTCTTCAGGCGTATGGCCCATTTTGTTCAGGATGGAGTCGTAGTCCGGCAGCGCGGCGTTCATGACGCCGCCGCCCACGCCGTACTCGGCCTGCATGTGGGTCAGCAGCGCGTCCCGGGGTTCGCCCGCCCATTCGGGCGTCAACAGGACCGTATAGCCGTACCATACGTGTTCGTAGCCGTCCGGCGTCTGCGGCACGATGACGCCGGGCGCGTCGGCCAGGCATGCCGAGAGCAGCAAGGCGCGGTCGCGGCGCAGGGCGTTCATTTCGTCCAACCGGGCGAGTTGGATCTTGCCGGCGACGGCCTGCAACTTGGTAAGGCGGTAGTTCGTGCCCCAGCCTTGCAGTCCCCACCCAAAAGAGCGGCTGCTGTTGATGTAGGCCGCGTAGTCGTCGTCATCGGTGGTGACCATGCCGCCTTCGCCCAGCGTGGTCATGTTCTTGGTGGTCTGGAAGCTGAAGATCGTCATGGCGCCCTGCTTGCCGACCTTCGTGCCCTTGTAGCCGCCGCCGGCTGCGCGGGCGGCATCGCCAACCACGGGAGGCGGGCCGTGCACGGGATGCGGGTGCCGCGCGGCAATATCCGCCAGCGCGTCCATGTCGGCGGAGAGGCCGTTGTTGTGCACCGGCAAGATGGCGCGGGTGTTGGCCGTCATGCGGCGTTCCACGTCGTTCGGATCGATATTGAAGGTATCGGGGTGGCACTCGGCCAGCACGACCTTCGCCCCCACGCCGACCACCGCCTGCGCCGTAGCTATATACGTGATCGCCGGCACGATAACTTCGTCTTCCGGCCCGAGGTCCAGCACCTGCATTGAGGCATCGAGACCCGTGCCGCAGGAGTTCACGGCAAACGCGTACTTGACATCGCAATACTCGGCGAACTGCTGCTCGAATTCCTGGATGTCGCTGCCGCCAAAGCCGACTCTCCACTCCATACTCTCGCGCAGGGCTTGGGTCAACGCTTCCACCTCTTCCTCGTTGTACCATCCCCCAAGGGCGGGCAGGAAAGGCAGGTTGCGTCTTTCGCCACTCAGTAATGCGCGTTCTTCTGCGGAAAGTGCCATGCGAATACTCCTTGATTTGAAAGTCACTGGAAAGCTATTCTCTACCATGCCTGAATTGCGGATGCTTTGACAAGAAACCAGGAACTGCCGGAGCCGGGGAACGGGGCCTCCGTGCTGCATGGAGGCGCATGGCGCTTCGACGGGTTCAGCGCGAACGGTACGCGCCAGGCGGAGGCGCGTGGCGCTTCGGCGGGCGCAGCGCGAACGGAACCTGCCGGGTGGGGGCGCATGGCGCTTCGACAGGCTCAGCGCGAACGGAACGTGCCGGGCTGGGGTGCTTGGCGCTTCGACAAGCTCAGCGCGAACGGGACCTGCCGGGTGGGGGCGGGGGAAGGTGTCTGGCCCTTGACCGAATTTGGAAAACGCCGCGCTGCTGCGCCGACCTCGACAGTAGGGACTGAGGAGGCACTCCAGATTCGCGACGCGGCGTGACCGCCTTGCCCGCGGGCGGCAAGGCGGCTGCGGCCTGGAGCTAGCCGGAGAGGACGTCTCGCAGCAGTTCGGTTCCGGCTGCCAGCGCATCTTGCAGTTTGGCAGGGTCCCGGCCGCCGGCTTGGGCCGTTTCGGGACCGCCGCCGCCACCGCCGCCCGCGGCCTTGCCGACCTCTCGCACCAGATTGCCGGCGTGGACGCCGCGTTTCGTGGCGTCCTTGGTGGCCATGATGAGGAACTGCGGACGGTCGTTCAGCACCGCGCCAAGGAGCAGCGCGCCGCGGCCGCCCAGACGGTCCTTCACTCTATCGCCAAGCTCGCGGAAGGTCTCCACGTTGGGCACGTCCACCTGTCCCACGACCAGCGTGCTGCCTTGCACGTCCTCGGCGGCGGCGATAAGCTGCTCCACTTGCTGTCCGGCCTGCCCGCGTTCCAATTGCGAGATCTGCCGCCGCTGCTCGCTAACCTCTTCCCGCAGGGCTGCCGTGCGAGCGGCGAGTTCCTGGGGGGGCGTCTCTAGCGTGCGGGAGAGCTCCAACAGGAGCGCGTGTTGGTTTTGCACGTGGCGCACGGCGGCAAGTCCGGTAAGCGCCTCGATGCGGCGCAGGCCGGCGCCGATGCTGGATTCGCTCCGGATGGCGAAGAGGCCGATGGCGCCGGTGGCCGAGACATGGGTGCCGCCGCAGAGTTCCTTGCTGACGTCGCCGATGGCGATTACGCGCACTGTCTCGCCATATTTCTCGCCAAAGAGGGCCAATGCCCCAGCCGCCACCGCTTCCGAAGTCTCCAGATGCGCGACCTCCAGCTCGTGGTTAGCCTGGACGTGGGCATTCACACGCCGCTCAACCTCATCGAGTTCGGCGCGGGTGAGCGCGTCGGGATGGGCAAAGTCGAAGCGCAGGTGGTCAGGCGCCACCAGCGAACCCGACTGCTGGACGTGTTCGCCGAGCACGCCGCGCAGGCCGGCGTGCAGGAGGTGCGTGGCCGTATGGTTGCGGGCCGCGTTTGCGCGGCGCTCGGTAGCCACGGTTGCCGTCACCGGCGCGTCGGCGGCGATTAATCCTTCCAGCACGCTGCCTTCATGGATGATTAGTCCGTTCTGCGGAGAATAGGTGTTGTCCACACGAAAAACGCCGTCCGCGCTTTGGATGCGGCCGGTGTCTCCCACCTGGCCGCCGCCCTCCGCATAGAAGGGCGTGCGGTCCAGAACGATAAGCCCCTGCTGTCCTGACTCCAGGACGCCTACGCGCTCGTCGCCTTGCTGGATGCCGATGACGACGCCGGTGTCCGTGGTGGTTTCGTAGCCGGTGAAGGCGACGCCCTCGAAGTCGGTTGGCAGATTCTGCACGATCTCGAATTGCGCGCTCTGGCGGCTGCGCTCTTGCTGCTCGCCCAGCGCCGCGCGGTAGCCGCCTTCGTCCACGCCAATGCCGCGTCCGTCGGCGACTTCACGCGTGAGTTCGATGGGAAAGCCGTACGAGTCGTGCAGCAGGAAGGCGTCCGCACCGGCAAGGATCTCCCCGCCGGCCTGGCTTACGCCGTCCAGCATGCCGGTGAGGATGGGCAGTCCTTGGTTGACGTTGCGCAGGAAGCGTTCTTCTTCTTGGGTGATCATGCGCAGGATGAAGTCTTCCCGCGCCTGCAGGTCAGGATACGTCGCCGCCATGTGGGCAATGACGGTTTTGCCCAGCGCGGCCAGCATGGGTTCGCGTCTGCCCAGCAGGTAAGCATGGCGCATGGCGCGTCGGATCAGGCGCCGCGTCACGTAGCTGCGCTCGGCATTGCCGGGCAGGACGCCGTCCGCAATGAGGAAAACGGCGGCGCGGGTGTGCTCGCAAACGATGCGTAGCGCCGCGTCGCGGTCGGGTTTGGCTCCGTATTCGCACCCCAGCAGCGACGCGGCCTGTGCCACCACGGGCTTGAAGAGGTCGGTGTCATAGGGCGTGTCAACGCCTTGGAGCGCTACCGCCCAACGTTCCAGCCCGGCGCCGGTGTCTACGCCGACCCGTTCCAGCGGCGTAAGGGCGTCGGCGCGCAATTCACTGCCGCTCACCCGTGAATAATACTGGTTGAAAACCAGATTCCAGATCTCCAAGAAGCGCCCGCAGGCGCAGGCCGGGCCGATGCAGTCGTGGCCGTCGGTGTTCGGCGCGAGTTCCAGGTGGATTTCCGAACACGGCCCGCAGGGACCGGAATCACCCGTAGGGCCCCACCAGTTTTCCACCCAGCCGGAGTAACGCACGATGCGCTCCGGCGGCACGCCGACGGCCAGCCACGCGCGCTCCGCCTCTTCATCGGGAGGCAGGCCGCCTTCGCCGCCGAACACGGTTGCCCAGATTTGCTCTTTGGCAAAGGGAAAGCGCTCGGTCACCAGTTCCCAGGCGAATGCAACGGCTTCCGCCTTGAAGTAGTCGCCAAAGGCAAAGTTGCCCAGCATCTCGAAGAAGGTCAAGTGCGACGGATCGCCCACTTCTTCGATGTCATCGGTGCGCAGGCACTTCTGCACGGTGGCAATGCGGGGACGCGGCGGGTCGGCCAGCGCCAGATAGTAGTCCTTGAATTGCTGCATGCCGGCGCTCGTCAGCAAGACGCTGGGGTCCCCTTGGGGAACGAGCGAAGAGCCAGGCATGACCAGGTGGTTCTTCTCCGCAAAGTAGTCGAGGAATCTCTGGCGGATTTCATAGGTGCGCACGGTACGTCCTTGCTTGAGATGCGTGTCGAAGACCGCCGACTGGCGGCGCGCAATGGGCTAGTAAGGTCAATTGTAGCGGATGCAAGAGGTTTCGGCAGGAGCGGATGTTCGAGGACTAGTCTTCCCCCTCAAGCATGCGAGTCTTACTAACGTCGTGAAGAGGCCCAAGACGCGAGGTTGACCCAGGGATGAGAGATACAAGCGCCCCGCAAATTGGCCGATGACGAGCCGCAATACCTGTAGAATAGTAGTGTAAGACTAGAGGGTATGAAGGAAGTTTGAGGTACTACCATGCCAATCTATGAGTCTCGGGTTACACAGAAAGGCCAGGTCACCGTTCCTGCGGAAATTCGCCAGCAATTGGGCATTAGGCCGAGGGACTTTGTGCGGTTCGAGGCAACACCGGAGGGAGTTCGCCTTCTCCCGGTCCGTTCTCGTGTTGATCGCCACTTTGGCGCTGTCAAGAGTGTGGGAAAGAGCCTGACCTGGGGTGAAGAGCGCACGGCTTTCGAGGAGGGCGTAGCTAGTCAAGTAGGACCGGACCGTTGACATGAAGGCGTTGCGGTTCCTCGACACGAATGTCCTCCTGCGTTACTACACAGGTGGCGACACGGAAATGGCGCAGGCCGCGCGGCGGCTCTTGGTAAAGATAGAGCAAGGTGAAGAGAAAGTCATCACCTCGGCGCTGGTGGTATTCGGAACCGTCTTCACTCTACAGCGTACCTACGGCATGTCGAGAGAAGAGGTCCGCGCGATGGTCGGTGACATCATCTCTCTTCCGGGAATTCAGTTTGCGGAGAAGCGCCTCTGTCTGGCGGCGTTGGACCTGCTTGTGCAACACCGGGTGTCCTTCGCCGATGCATACACCGTGGCATACATGGAGGCGCGCGGGATAGCGGAAATCTACAGTTGGGACAGCGACTTTGACAAGTTTGGTGGCGTCGAGCGAAGCGAGCCAGCATGATGTGGCAAACGCAGGACTAGCGCCGCTGAGCCGAGACTCTGTTAGTACTCACGCCCTACGGCGCAACTGAGTAGGCGTCAGTTCTGCGGTAGCGCAGGCTCAGAGCCTTGTGCCCCCCAAAGTCCGCTGCCAAAGTCCGCACTGCGCGGTCAGTCCCGTGGTATCACGGGCAGCGTGACGCGCGTGGGGTGGCCGCCGTCGTGGAGCACGGTCTGGCGGGCGGTGACAATGGCGGCGTCCTCGTATCCGTCGCTGCCGGAGTTCAAGTTGCGGTCCCAGTTCGGGAAGTCGCTGCTGGAAATGTCCAAACGCACGCGATGGCCGGGCTGGAACACGTTGGCGATGGGGTTGAGGGCGATAGTGTACTCGCAGACCTCTCCCGGTGTGAGCAGTTGCGGGGACTCGTAGCCGTTGCGGTAGCGCGCGCGCACGATGCCGTAGCACAGATTCTGCGCCAGGCCGTCGGGGTGCACGTCCACCAGCTTGGCTGTAAAGTCAGTGTCAACGGCGCTGGAAGCGGCGTAGAGGTGCAGCACCGGCTCACCGGTTACCTCCAGCGGCGCGGTCAGCGGCTCGGACTGATAGACCAGCACGTCTTGACGCGAATCCAGCGCCCGTTGGTCGAATACGCCGTCCTGATCGTGCATGAGTTGGCAGGAAGGCACCGGGTCGCGGGGATCGTAGAGGTAGTGGTCGGGCGTCTCGTCGCCGCTGGGCGCTCGTGAGAGCGAACCGTCGCCGTGGGGCGTCCGGGCGTTGCCGCCGCTGTGCAGGTGATAGTCGGTGTATTGGCTACGCGCCAGCGGCCATTCGTTCTCGTCGCGCCAGGTATTGTCGCCCAGGATGAAGAGGCGCACCGGCCCTTCATCCATGATGCCGGTGTCTTTGCCCTTGAGCCAGTGGTCGAACCAGCGCAAGAGCAGCTCAGAATGGTCCAAGAGGCCCTCCGGCCCAAAGTCCACGTCGCCCTCATACTGGTGCAGCGCGTTCGTATGTCCCCAGGGCCCGATCATGACGCGCTGGCCGGCGCGGGCTGCCGGCGTGGCCGCTTTTTTCGCCATGAGGGTATAGCCGTCGATAGCGCGCACGAAGCGGTCGTACCAGCCCGTGCGGTGAAAAACCGGCACCTGAATGTCCTGGTATCGGTTTTGCCACTGAAACGTATCGACCCCGCCCTGGGTCATGAGAATGCGGTAGTAGCCGGCTTGGTCGGCCCCGCCATACTTCTCGTCGGGTATGTCCTTGCGCGGCAGATACCAGAGCCACTTGTGGCGCTCCCGTTCCCAGAGCGCGTCGGCCTCCGCGCGGTCGTGGGGGCCCGGCAGGCCGCGCTTCTCGCGCAGGCCGGGGCCGATGGTTACCATGGACCAGGCCAGGCGGCGGCCGGGGCGGAAGATGGGTTCGAAGTCCGTGAGCCGTTGGGTCATGCCCTCGGCAAAGACGCAGCGCAAGCTCGGCGCTTGGCTGAACGCGGCGCAGTATGACGTGAAACCCGGGTAGGAATTGCCGAAGATGCCGACCTCACCGGTGGAGTCTGGCAACTGGGCGCACCACTCCACCGTATCGTAGCCGTCCTCGATGTCGGGGTAGCCGGCGGCAAAGAGCGGCGTGAACTCACCGTCTGAGGCGTAGCGGCCGCGCACGTCCTGCGACACGACGTAGTATCCCTGGGCAGCCAGCGCCTCATACGCGGCTGAGGGAGTGCCGTCCAGATTCCCCTTGTTGTAGGGCGTGCGGGTCAGAATGATCGGGAACGGCCCCTCCCCGCGCGGCCGGTACACGTCGGCCCGGAGGATAACCCCGTCGCGCATGGGCACGGCGACGTTGTGTTCGAAAGAAACGGCAGATGGCGGTGCGGTCATGAGTGGACTCCTTAGCGCCCGGCTCGCCGGCGTTGCGGACGTCCGGCCGTGGGCGCACATACATCGCCTGTGGGGCGCGGCGTTTTCTCGCGGCGGCTCCGGCGAAACCTATTTACGCGGCTTCAGACCCAATGATATAGTAGGAGCGCCGTCGAACCAACCCAACCGGGCCTGCGCCGCAGCTCGCGAATCCGCCAATGGCTGCCATTCTCCACACTACTCTCCCACCCGTGTTGCGCCGCGCGACTCTCCGCTCCGACGTGCCGCCGGCGCCGAGGGCCGGGCCCCCATGAAGCTATCCGTCCTCGTCCCGGTCTACAATGAGCGGGAGACCGTACGCGCGGTGCTCGAACGAGTCGCGGCTGTGCCTATGGACATGCAGATCGTGGTCGTCGACGACGGGTCTGCCGACGGCACCACCGAGGAGTTGCGCGCGCTGCGCGAAGACGGGCGTTTTCACGTCCTCTTCCATCCGGAGAATAGAGGCAAGGGCGCGGCGATACGCACGGCCCTGGCGGCGGCCACCGGCGACGTGGTGGTAATTCAGGATGCCGATCTGGAATACGATCCCGCCGACTTTGCGGCGCTGCTCGCGCCGATTGTCCGAGGCGAGACTAAAGTCGTCTACGGTGTGCGCTCGCTGCACGGTCAAGAGCTCTTCAGGCGGCTGGGCAACCTTTTCCTTTCTCTCATGACGCGGGTGCTCTTTCGGGTGCCCCTGCACGACATGGAAACGTGCTACAAGATGATGGCCAAAGAGGTGGTAGACCGGTTCACCATCGAATCCAACGGCTTCGAAATCGAGCCCGAGGTCACGGCAAAGATACTCAAACGCGGCTACCGCATCGTCGAAGTGCCCATTTCGTACGCGCCGCGCAAACAGAGCGAACGCAAGTTGAACATGTGGTCCGATGGGCCGCGGGCGTTGTGGGCGCTGGCAAAGTACGCCTGGCGTGAATGAAGCCATTGGCGCGGATGTCGCCTATGGCGCGGATGTCGCCGAAGAAATTGCGCCAAGCGATTGACATTTTTGTAGCACAGTGCCAGAATGTAGAAGAGAGAAATCCCTTCGTGGCGGGGGGTGACGATGACGCGACGAGAATTGGTACGCGCCGGTACCGGCGCCTTGGCCGGCGCTCTCTTGGTGGCATGCGGCTCGCGGAACGCGCCGGAAGCGCCTACGCCGGAGCCCCGTGACGTTACGGTCACGGTTGCGGTGCGCGCCGGCGAACGGGTTAGCGCCGTGTTGGAAAAGGCTATGCCCGCCGTGCGCTACGGCTTTGCGCCCGGCGCACATCGCGGCATGCCGACCATTACCGAAATCCCCATCGCGCCTACGCCGCAGCGGTCGTTCGTTACCAGCGTGCGCCAGCGGATTGCGGCGGGTGAAGCCCCGGACGTGGTGTGGTTCAGCTTGCAGGACGACCTGCCCGAACTCATGCGCGGGGACTTGCTGCGTCCTCTCAATCCATTCTTAGACAATGACTCCGAGAACACGCTGAGCGGCTACCATCCCGAGTCGTTGGCTGCCCTGCGATTTTGGGGCCAGCAGATGGCGCTGCCGTCGGCGTTGGGCGTACTCTCCGTGCGTTTCAATACGGAAGTGCTTGCCGCGTTGGAAGCGCCGCCGCCAACGTCTAGTTGGACGTGGGAGGAATTCGCCGCCATGGCCGCGGCGCTGACGCACATAGAAGGCGGAAGCCCTGTCTACGGTTTTGGCGCGCGCTCGGTCCCGGCCTGGCTGCTCTTCATGGTTGGCGCCGGAGCGCGGGTGGTGGACTTGGGCAGCGGCGCCACGTCGCTGGATAGCTCGGCGGCATTGCGTGGATTGCAGTTCTGGCTGGACCTCGCCCACCGCTATGGCGCGCTGGAGAGCGGCCCCCAGGTTACACTGGAATCTGTCCTGCGGCGGCGCACCGGCGCCGCGCCGGAGCCGCTGCGTCTCGAGCTCATCAGTTGGCAAAACGGGGAGCCGTCGTCGCTGCCCTTTGCGTTCGTGGGCACGCCCAACGGGCCGGCGCAGGCCGTGCCCATGTTGGTTACCGACATGGTTGGCATTGCCGCCCAGAGCGCGGACCTGGACGCTGCCTATGACGTGGTCAAGCCCATGGCGGCGCAGTTGGGCTCGCAACTGCTCGTGCCGCCCCGCAACAACGCCATCGAGTTCATACGGCGTCCCAATCGCATGCAACCCGACCTGGCGCTGGGGCTGGACCGCGCCGACGTGGTCTTGCGCAGCCTTTCGTACAGTGTCGGAACCACCCTTTCGCTGTATAGTGGATTAGGGAGATCTCTAACGGAACAAATGGCGTTGCCCGCACTGCACGGCGTCTTGCCCCCTGCGAGCGCGCTCGAACGAGGCGCGACGGTGGTGCACGGCTGGCTGGGCGATCCGCCCGGCTAGCGGTGATGCATGGTTTGCCGGCGCGCGCTAGTGGAGAAAACAAGATGACGAGACGGCAGTACTTAGGGGCGTTGGCTGCCCTTGGGAGTGGCGCGATGGCGGCGGCGTGCGGCGGCGGACCGAGCCGCGCACCCGACCGGCCCGAACTTGAGGGCAAGGTTCCATTCCGGGATGCGCCGGAATCCGGCGGCGACTCCCCGTCGGCTGAGCAGGTAACCCTCACGTTCGCGTACATGGGACGACTGGCGGGCCTGCGTACGGAAGCGACGAACGCGATTTCCGCGTGGAACCAGGAGCAAGTGCCCGGTCCCAGTCCCCGCGCCACGCTTGAAGCTGTGGACATCGCCCGCCAGAGCAACAAGTCTTGGCGGGATAGCTTCACGGAATTCGTGGTGGCGCGTGATGCCGCCGGTGTGCCGCTGGACATTGCCTGGATGCACTCGGCGTTGGACTTTCCCCGCACCTTCACTCATCAAATCGTGGCGCCTTTGGACCGCTATGCCCAAACCGAAGAGAGCGACCGCCTGGAGTCGTTCGCGGCCAGCGCGGTGCAACTAGTGCGCTACCGGCGCCAACTCATGGGCATCCCGGTCTCCGTGCTGCCCGCCATGGTGATGTACAACAGCGAGAAGTTCGAGGAATTCAAGGTTACGCCCCCAACTCGCACGTGGAATCACGAGGACTTCGTCTTTACGGCCAAGTCACTGACACGCGACATAGACGGCGACCGCTCCATTGACTCTTGGGGCTATTCTGAGTGGAGTATCCCCGGCTGGCTGCCGTTTGTATTGCAGGAAGGCGGCGATGCCGTAGACCTGGACACCGGCACGATCAAGATTACGGAGCGGCCGGCATTGCGGGGCTTGACCTTCTGGCTGGACATCGGCCGCAGGCATGAGGCCATGCCCCACGGTCCCGACCTTGATTCTAACGCGCTGCGGGGCACCATCAACGGTGAGCGCTTGCAGACGGCCATGATCTTCAACCCATTCTTCGGTCGCTTGCGGGCGGACCGCATGCCGGCAGTGATCCCCACAGGAGATCGCGGCGGCACGCCCCTTGGCCTGCAGGAGGCGCTGGTCATGCCTGCCGGCAGCCAGAACGGGGATCACGGCTATACCGCTATGCTGCACCTGGGGCACCACGTCGGGCAGACGCGCCTGGTGCCCGCGGTGGCGGAAGCCCAGGGCTACGTGGCCAATCCCTCCGGCAAGCACATGTCGCTCTTGTTGGATCCGGTGGCTCGCGACGTGCTGCTGGACCTTTTGCTGCACAGTGTGCCGTCCCACCTCGCGACGGCCACGCAACTGAGCTGGCAGCTCTTCAGCCGGCTGACGCTGCCCCTGGCCCGGGGCCAAGTCTCGGTGGAAGAAGCCGCGCAGAACGCCGCGGCCGCCATCGAGGATTACCTCACGCCCAAACCCCCGCCGACTCCCGTGCCGGAGGAATAGTCGTCTGTGGCGTTTAACGCGCCGCCTAGCCGCCCGTAGGTTGGCTGGTGGATGCGTCATCGTGAGCGTCGGCGGAACGCGCCACTCGTAAGGGGGGCGTGAGGGAATCTGATTCTAAGACTCCCTCCCGCGGCACGCGCCCGTGTTCCGCAATGCGGTTGGCCGCAGGCAAAGGACTGCCCCAGCACGTAAAGCGAGACGTGATTGCGGGAGACTGGCGGCACGTTTCTTGGCGTTAGAACAGGCCGATGACGTCGCCAAGCAGTTCCACCAATGCGTCTACGGGTCCGCCGAGGAGTTCGTAGGCGTAGAGGAATCCCACCACGAGCATGAAGACCACCAGGGCGTAGAGGACAAGCCGCAGTATTGGGGAACCGGACTGCCGCTGCGAACGAGGGGTCATGGCGGGCGTCTGCTCCTGGTCAGCTAAAGGGAACGAAATCGGGAATCACGTTGACCTGCCGCATTCCCTGCCAGAGGGGATGGGATTCGGGCAGGCGGGTCGCGCGGCCCGCGCGGGTCGTGAACGCGTGTGTAGTCTGGCCGAGCGCCAGCAACGCCGGCGACGCTTCCGGCTCCCGTACTTTGTAGCCGAATACGATTCTAGCGCGGCTCGCGGCCATCAGCGCTGCGCGCACCTGCAGCGGCGCGTCGTAGCGGGCGGCGGACAAGAATCGCGCGCGGCACTCCACCACCGGCAGGTAGATGCCCTCCGCTTCCAGGTCGCGGTAGCGGAGACCCAGCGCGCGCATGAGTTCCACTCTGGCGACCTCGAACCACGTGAAGTAGTGCCCGTGGTAGGCCACGCCCATGGCGTCAGTCTCAGCATAGCGGACGCGAATCGGGACATCGAGTGTCATGCGCTGGGCGCCGTCTGTGTGTAGAGCTTCTTTCCGCCTCCGGTGCCTTCAGTATAGCGCATGCGCTCCGGCCCTCCAACGAATGGCGCCGCCGCTCGCCGGCCGCCGGGACCGGATGTGCTACACTTGATAGTGAAATGGCACGCACGTTAGCTCCCAAGACCAAGCAGCCGCTGCGCATCGTCGTTGCGATGTCCGGCGGCGTCGATTCGTCTGTGGTGGCCGCCATGCTCGCCGACCAGGGGCACGAGGTGATTGGTATCACGCTCAACGTCTGGCAAAAGGGCATGGTGGATACCCGCCTGCACGCCTGCTGTTCGCTGAGCGCGACGCACGACGCCCGTCGGGTGGCCGACCGCATCGGCATTCCCCACTACTCTCTCAATTTCCGCGAGGTCTTTGCGCGGGAAGTGATGGCGCGGTTCGTCGCCGCCTACGCCGGCGGGCGTACGCCGAATCCGTGTGTGGACTGCAACCAGTTCGTTAAGTTCGCCGCGTTTCTGGAGCGCGCCCAGGACCTCGAAGCCGACTACCTCGCCACGGGCCACTACGCCCGCATCGCGCAGGATGCGACTGCCGGTCGCTATCGCTTGCTGCGGGCCCGGGACGCGCAGAAGGACCAGTCGTATGTGCTCTACATGCTGGGCCAGCATCAACTGGCGCGGACGTTGTTCCCCATGGGCGCGCAGTCCAAGGCGGAGACCCGCGACCTGGCGCGGCGCTACGGGCTGCACGTAGCGGACAAGCCGGACAGCTATGAGATTTGCTTCGTGACCAGCGACAATTACCGTGACTTCCTGGAATCGTGGGAGCCGGGCATCGCCCGCTCCGGGCCCATCTGCTACAAGGACGGCCGGGTGCTGGGCGAGCATAGCGGCACAATCAACTACACCGTGGGACAGCGGCGGGGTCTGGGACTGACGTGGCCGCGTCCGCTCTACGTAATCGCGCTGGACCCCGATGCCAACACCGTGTACGTGGGCGAGCAGGAAGACCTCTATGCGGATGCACTGGAGGCTGTGGACGTCCACTGGGTGGCGGATGAGGCCCCACGCGCGGCGGTGCAGGTGGCCGTGCGCACGCGCTATCGCATGGCGGAGGTGGAGGCAACGGTGGAAGCGGCGCCGGACGGCGGCGCCAGGGTGGTGTTTGACGAGCCAATCCGCGCGGTGGCGCCCGGCCAGGCGGCGGTCTTCTACCAGGGCGACGAGGTGATCGGCGGCGGACGCATCGAACGTGCCCGGAGCCCGGCGCAGGCCGACCTGGCGGCGGTGGTGTGACGTTCCGGGCGGCTGGCGTCTCGCGCGTTGACGGCGCCGGCGCGGCCTGAAATCAGGTTCAAGAGCCCGCCGTCAATGAGGGCCATGCTGCCAAATTCCCGCCGCGACCGGATAGCGCCTGGGAGCGGCCCCGACGCTCGTGGGTGTTGGGGCTTGCGGCTAGCGACTACCCGCGTTTGCCCCTTCACACTCACGGGCGCTGCCGTTTCGCGTCGCCGCCGCAAAGTCTCCCTAGCCATTAACTAATGAGTTGCCACGTCCGCGAATAGGCCGCGAGCGGATTCCCGACCGGCGGCATGCCCACATCCCGGCCACGTGAACCTGCATTCGTCTAAGACTTCTCGCGGCGAACCTCGCTATAATGACCCCACGTCATCGAGTCAACTGGAAGACTAGCCAGACACAATGAGAATCCTCGTAACCGGCGGGGCGGGCTTCATCGGCTCGCATTTGGTGGAGCGGCTCTTGCGGGCAGACCACGACGTCGCTGTTGTGGACAACTTCGACCCCTTCTATGAGCCGCGACGGAAACGCCGGAATCTCGCCGCGGTGCGCGACCATGCCCGCTTGCAGCTCCACGAGGCCGACATCTTGGATGCCGCCGCCCTGCAGCGGGCGTTCCAGGCCGCCAAGCCGGAGCGGGTGATCCACCTTGCCGCCCGGGCCAATGCCCGGCTTGCGCTGCGGGAGCCGGCGGCCTATGCCCGCGTGCTCGGAGAAGGAACCATCAACGTTTTGGAACAAGCGCGGGAGAACGGCGTGGAGCAGTTCATCCTGGGGTCGTCTTCCTCCGTGTACGGCCTCAACGCCAAGGTGCCCTTTGCTGAAGACGATCCCATTGGCACAACCATTTCACCGTACGCCGCCGGCAAACGCGCCGCGGAACTCTACGGCCACGTGTACGCCCACACCTACGGCCTGCCGGTGACGTGTCTGCGCTTCTTCAATGTGCACGGGCCCCGGCAACGGCCCGATTTGGCGGTATACACGTTTGTCCGGCTCTTGTTGCGCAATGAACCGGTGCCATTCTATGGCGACGGTTCGAGCGGACGCGATTACACGTACATCGACGACATCATCGACGGAGTTGAGGCCGCCTTGCACACCGTGTTCCCGTTCAAGATCATCAACCTCGGCGGCAACCATCCGGTGCTCCTGCGGGACATGGTCGCCACTATCGAAAGCGAATTGGGCGTGACGGCGGAGCGCATCGTATTGCCGCCCCAGGCGGGCGACGTGCCCCGCACCTTTGCCGACATTAGCCGGGCGGAACGATTGCTCGGCTTTGCGCCGCAGGTGCCGTTCGCTGAGGGTGTGCGGCGCTTTGTGGAGTGGTACAAGCGTGAAGTCCTCGACGATTAAAGGCGGCGCCGCGGTTGAACCAGCCGTCGGCCGCGCCGCCCCCGCGTGTGACGATTGTGCGAATTTCCGCTGCTAGTTGGCGTCCCATGAGATGCGACACAGGACTGCCGCGCCTCCTGCGCTCCGGCGCGCCCTTGCGGAAGTTCCGCCAGTGAAGCGGCTCATCTTCTTCCTTGCGTTCGCAGCCATCCTGTGCGTGGCAACCCTGGCGCTGGTGGGCTATCGCTTCTGGTTCGAGACCGGCGTTGCCTATGGGCGAGAGGCGGTCTATCCAATTCGCCACGCCGCGGTCCATGCCTACGGCATCAATACGCGCTTCGATCAGGAGCAGGACTGGGAGAAGATCGAGCGCGGCATGGCGCTGCTGGAAGAAGCGGGCTTTCGCTACATCCGGCAGGTCTTTCCCTGGGAAGACATCGAGCGGCCGCTGAAGGGCAGGTATTGGAACGACCTGCTGCGAGAGAGCACGTGGCGGAAATACGACCGGCTGGTGGCGCTGGCCAAACAGCACAACCTCACCATCATTGCCCGCCTGGAGCGTCCGCCGCCATGGGCGTATGCCGACGGCGTGCCGCCGGAGGACGGCCGCCAGCAGGGGCCGCCGGCGCGGCTCGAGGACTTTGGCGACTTCGCCTACGCCTTCGCCCAGCGCTACCGGGAAGACGTGCACGTCTTCCAAATCTGGAACGAGCCCAACCTCTTTGGGGAGTGGTGGCCGCACGATCCCGATCCGGCGGCGTACACGGAGATGCTGAGAGTCGCGTCTCAGCGAATCCGGGAGGCGAACCCCGAAGCAATTGTTGTCGCCGCCGTGCTTGCCCCGACGATCGAGACCGGCCCACGCAATCTGAGCGAGTTGATCTTTCTGCAGGCCATGTACGAGCATGGCGCGGGGGCGTACTTCGACGTGGCGAGCACCGCGTCATACGGCTTGTGGCATGCCCCGGATGACCGCTACGTGGCGCCCCACCGCACCAACTTTGCCCGCGCGGTCCTCTTTCGCGAAGTGATGGTGCGCAACGGCGACGCGGCCAAACCGGTGTGGGCCGGGGAGTACGGCTGGGTGGCGCTGCCGGAAAACTGGCAGGGCGTGCCCTCGCCGTGGGGGAACGTGTCGGAGGCCACCCAAGCGCAGTATACGGTTGCGGGCATGCGGCGCGCCCAGTCCGAATGGCCCTGGCTGCCGCTCATCAACCTCTGGCACTTCTACTGGCCCAACGCCAATCCCGACGACCCGACCCAGTACTTTGCCGTCGTGGACGCGGACCTGGCGCCAAGGCCGGTGCTTGCGGCTGTAAGCGGCCTGGCCGGCGCACCGCCGGTTTTGGGTCCCGGCTATCACCAGTCCGACCATCCGGCGTTACAGTGGGAGCAGCAGTGGCTAGACATAAGCGATGAACAGTACTCGCTTGGCGAAGCGCGGGGCAGCCCGCTGGCGGGCGCGCGCTTGCGCTTTCGCTTCCGCGGCACGGCAGTCTCGCTCGTCGTGCGCAAAGGTCCGAACACCGGTATCGCTTTGGTGCGCATCAATGGCTCCCAGTCCCTGGCCCACCGCCTGCCCAAAGACGCGGGAGGCCAGGCTACCCTGGACCTCTACGCGCCCGAACACCACTGGCAAGAGGAAATATTGCTGGCCGACCGGCTTCCCGACCGGGAACACGTGGTTGAGATCGAAGTCACCGGCAGAAAGAATCCGCTAGCTAGCGCACCGGGCGTAGACATCGACGCGATCGTGGTTGTGCGGGAGCGGCCCCTCTGGCCCTACGTTACTTTGGGCGCGCTGTATCTGGGGTTTGCCGCCGCGCTGGGCTGGAATATCGTCGGCTGGTTGCGGCAGCGGCGTTGGCCGCACGTGCTCCTCCGGCGGACTGCCGGCTGGAACGCGATTGGCCCGTGGCGGGCTGAACGCGTGCAATTCGGAGTGCTCGCAGTCTTGGCAGTGCTGCTCTGGGCCGCGCCGGTTACGGCTGTCCAAGTTGCCCTCGTCGCGGCGCTTGCCGCCGCCGCGCTCGTCTGGCCCCGTGCGCTCCTCTACGTGTTGGCGCTCTCGCTGCCGTTCGGTGTGCTTGCGCCTGCCGGCGGCCGGCTCATGCTGCCGATCCATGAATCGCTGGCGGTGCTGCTCGCGGGGTCGCTGATAGCCCACACCTACGTGCAGCAGCGCCTGCTATTTCCCCGGCGGATTTTCTTCTGGTGGGCAATGGCCCTGGTTGGGCTGGGCGCAGTCTCGCTCCTCTTTGCGCAGTACGGCGTCTTCAGCCTGCGGGAGTTGCGGCAGTCGATCGTTGTGCCCGTGCTGCTGTTCCTAGCGGCAAGCTGGCTTATCGAGAACCGGCAACAGGCGTGGCGGCTGGTGCGGGCATTCGTCGCGGGAGCGGTGGTGGCGTCCGGGGCCGCGCTTGCGGCGCCGGTTTTCGATCCGGACTCCGTAGTGCGGGCGGAAGGCGTCTGGCGGCTGTCGGGTTTCTATCCGTCGCCGAACCACCTGGCTATGGTGGTGGAACGTGCGCTGCCATTCGTGATTGCCGCCGGCATTTACAGGCTGTGGCCCGGGCGGTACGCCTGGCCGCTGGCGGCAGTCCTCGGTCTCACGCTGCTGGGCAGTTTCTCCCGCGCGGGCTGGCTTGCCGCCTTCGTCCTGCTGCTCTTCATTGTGTGGGTGCTCTTGCCCCGGGGGCGGCAACGCCTGCTCGCGCTGGCCGGCATATTGGCGCTGGCGGCGGCGCTGGTGGCGGGCGGCGTCACGTTGGGCCCGGAGCGGGTGCAGTCTCTCGTAAGCGTGGAGCCGGGCACCTCCACCCACATGCGTCTCTTGCAGGGGCAGGCCGCCGTGCGCATGCTCGCCGACAATCCGCTGACGGGCGTGGGCCTGGATAACTACCTATACGTCCATCCGCAGTACATGGATCCCGCGGCGTGGCGCGAGCCGAATCTTGCGCATCCCCACAACCTGGCGCTCGACTTTTGGCTGCGCTTAGGCATCGCCGGGCCGATCTTCATCATGAGTTTTCTCGCGTGTTTCTTCCTCTTCACTCACCGCATCGTGTACGAGTCGGAAGATCGGCAGACTCGCGCCCTGGGAGTCGGACTGGCCGGCAGCCAAGTTGCCGCCGTCACCCACGGCATGCTGGATAACTATTACTTCCTGCCGGACTTGGCAAGTTGGTTTTGGCTCATGGCTGCCGTCTGTGCGCTGGCATACACGACCAGGCGGTCGGGGACGGGCGACGGGGGAAGTGAAAGAAGTAGCGCGCAGGTTGCGGCGACGTAGGCGGTAGTGCGGGACGGGCGCGGCTGCGGCGCGACAGGCGGTGAAGTGCGAACCTAATGCGCCAGGCGGCGGAGAAAATGAGCCTGCGTGAGGGCCGTGAACGTGCAGGCCGGTGACACCGGGCAACCGCGGCGGGGTGGCGCGTACGGACCGCTCAGGAAGTTCTTATCCCGCGTCTTTGTCCGGCGGCAAAGTCGTGTGGTATTGTGAGTCTAGAACTATGAAGACCATCACCCTAGCCTCCGCGCAAGCCACCGAGTTGCTGGACATAACCAGCGACCTTCACAACGCCGTTGCGGAAGCCGGCATAGAAGAGGGTGTATGCAGTGTTTTCTGCTTGCACACGACGTCATGTCTGATCGTGAACGAGAACGAGCATGGCCTCAAGCAGGACTTCGAGGCAGTCGTGCGCGATCTGCTGCCCCAAGCGCCCTTTCGCCACGATTGTGTGGACAACAATGCGCGGTCGCACCTGACGGCCGGCATCGTTGGCTGCAACGTGATGATCCCCGTGCATGAGGGCCGGCTGGTGCTGGGCACGTGGCAGAGCGTCTTCTTCGTGGAGTTGGATGGTCCCAGGCCACGACGGTCGGTCGCGGTGCAGGTAATCCCCTGCGCGTGACTAGCGCTCCCCACGCATAGCAGTTCGATCGCCATTTTGCCATTTGCGCGGCGCGACCTCCAAGAGGTCGCGCCGCTCTTGCGTTCTGCCCGGGGTTGGTAGGTGGGCAGCCGCAAGATGCGTAGCTTCCGTCGAACGGCAGCCATATTAGCGGCGTCTTGGTAGGGCGGGGCCAACCGGACGGAGGGCAACCGCAGAGTCGTCCTGCGCCGCATGCGTTCCGGGACCGGGTGGCGTTTCAGCCCTGCGCCGCAACGTGGGCGCGACCGTGGCTACTGTAGGAAGTGCGCCACGTTGAAGAGGATGAAGAACGCCGCCAAGCCGAGACTGCCGCCCCAATAGAGCCGCTGGGGCAATTCGAAGTTCCGGCTTAGCCACGACCAGCAAAAGAGTGTCCCGGCCTGCAGGGCAACGATCACGAGGAGGACCGCACCCAGAAGGAGCGTATGGTTCGTGAACTCCCGCCACACGACCATGGACCAGAAGTCAAGGCCTAGCAGGTATTCCGGGTTCTGCGGCCAGACCGCTACGCCCAAGACCGTCCAAGGCGGCCGATCGAGAATTGTGAGCAGCACGTCGGGGCGCGTTGCCAGGAAGAGGTCGGCAAAGTCTGCCGCCAACATCCAAACGTGGGCAAAGAGCGGCGAAAACGGGGCCGAAAAGAGGTAGAGGACATTTTCCTGGTCCCAGGCGGCGTTTGTAGGGTGCGCGTAATAGGCCTGCCCCACACGCCCGGCGAGGAATGCGCCGCTTTCCGGTATCTGCGGCAATATCTGCGAGCGTAAGAAGCCGAAATACCAGTCGAAGTGTTTGGCAACTGCCAAAAGCTGGACGCAGAATCCCATTGCCCCCAGGGCGACCGTGGCGCGCAGTTCGCGCACGCCGTTGTCGAAGAATGCCCGCTCCAGAATAGGCGCGGCCATAACCAACAGGAACGGCACGGCCGGCACCAGGTAGCGCGGCCCCCAGCTACTGCCCCCATACCAGACGCCTTTTGCGCTGTAGATGAGCAAGTAGAGCAACGGAATGCAAATGAAAGGCAACGCCCACCACTTGTGACGGCCAATGAACAGCAGGCTGCCAAAGAGCGCAAGTATAAGCGGCGGCGCGTAGAGGAATACACTCTTCCCCGGACTGAGCAAGTTTCCGTAGAGTCCGATCCAGATGGGGAGGTCGAGCCAGGCGGCAAACCGGTCCGCGAAGTTCGATAGCACGACAGGCCGTACGTCCAGAACGAAGTACATGCCAATCAGGCCCGTCGCGCCCAAGACGGCCAGGGGGCCGAGAAAAACGGCCGTGCGGAGCACTGCCCAACCCAACGACCGGACCAAACGCGGCATGGTTTGCAGCGTAATGAGCCCAGGCAGGGGGGCCAACGCAACGAGATTCATAGCCGTGACATACTTGACGGCAATGCCGCACAAGATGATGATCCCCCCTACGGAGAGCCAGGCAAGACGGTCGTCCTGCAGTCCCCGCATCAGGAAGTAGACGGTGCCGAGCAGCGCGAGCGTGACCCCCGGTTCGGCGAAGTCCTGCTTGGCGTAGGGCCAGGCGATGGTGGCAAAGCCGTAGAGCATGGTCAATGCGAGGGCCACGTACCCGTGGTAGCCCAAACGGCGTGTAATGAGAAAGAGCAATACCGCACTCAGAGCTGTAACCCAGGCATTGGTAAACAGGGCGAGCAAGCGCCTGAAGAAGCCGCTGTTCTCTCTCTCCGACCAGACCCTACCGTATGCGCCGATCAAGGTGGGCTCGTCGGTATCGGGGTCGATGAGATTGAGCGAGGCGATGTACAGGTTGCCTCGGGTGGCAAGATATTGGATGGTAACGCTCTTCACGCCCACGTATTGGGGAAAGTTCAATTCCGAGACGTAGATATTGGAGCCGGGCACGCCAATCCGGCTGGCGGCGACGCTGGCCTTGCTGTGGGCCACGTTGCCTCGCACGTCCGGCCGGTCGTAGGCCCATTCCGCCGTTTCCCGCCCGGCCAGCATCTCACCCGTGAGCCGGCCGAAGGGGGCAGTATTCAGCGTAATTGCGGCCACCCGCTCGCCGTCTTCGATGTCGACAGAGGTCGCCAGGTACGAAAAGATGACCAGGCCTTTGGCGTGCACGTCAGGCAGTTCGATGTGCAGCGTATGGATGGTGTTCGGCGTACCTGCGGGGGCCAGCACGGGATATGCGGCCTGTGTGTAGACGCGGCCTTCATGTGAAAACTGGTCTTTCTGAGGGGTAACTTGGTCGACGAGTGCGCCAAGGAGCAAAGCCGGTTGGAAGAGCAGCGGCAGCCCCAATCCCCACCAGGCCAAACCTTCGTATTCCTGCCGCAGGTAAACGTGCTCCGGGTCCAGAATGAGGCTCTGGCCCATATTAAAAGCAAAGCGGCCGTCCGGGCTGTACTCGTGCCCGCCGGCCGTGAGTGAGTACAAGAAGAAGAAGAACAGGAAGAGCACACCTACCAGGCGAGAAGTGTGCTTCGGCGCGTCTTCCAGTGACGAATGGAAGCCTGAAAGCGGAGTCGGATGCGTGGGGTGAAAGCGCCTCATACAAGGGATAGTAGCAGGCAGCCGCGCGGCGTAGCAACCACTCCCCCTGTGCCCGGTCACGCGCGGCCAGTTGGCTTCCTGCGTTTTTTCGAACTATCACCGGAGAGAAGAAGAGGCAGACCAATGGTTGGCGGCGCTACGGTGAGTCCCGCCCTTCCCGCGCTACGAACGCCCGCCGCGCCTGGCGAATCTGAAACCAGAAGCGGACGTCATCCAGCAGCGTCTTGATGATGTGCCGGGGACGGAAGAACTGTGAGCGCCCGTACTGGCGGGGGTAGTGATTCACCCCTACTTCCGTAAAACGCGCGCCGGACGCGGCGAGTTGCGCGACAAGCTCCAAACAGATCGCGCCGCTATCCATCGTGAGCTGGACCGGTTCCAGCGCGGTGCGCCGGATGAGGCGAAAGTCGCAGTCGATATCCCGAATCGGGGTCTTGAACAGCAAGCGCAGGACGCCGCGGTACAATTTGCCGACCAAGTCGCGCACCCAGTTGTCACTGCGGGCGACCTTATAGCCGTTAACCACATCGATGTCATCCGCGAGCTGGTCCAGGAGCAGGGGGAGTTCCGCTACGTCGTACTGAGCATCCCCGTCGGTATAGAAGACGAGGTCCTTGCTGGCAGCGCTAAAGCCGCTGCGCAGCGCCCCGCCGTAGCCGCGATTCTGGGGATGCGTAATCACACGAAAGCGCGGCTGCGCCTGCTCCAGCTTGGCGAGCACGGCGGCGGTGCCGTCCGCGCTGCCATCGTTGACGGCAATCACCTCATAGTCTGCAAACCCAAGCTCCGCCAGCAGTACTAATGACTGTTCCACCAAGACGCCGATGGTGTGCTCGTCGTTGTAGGCGGGAAAGAAGATAGAGATGCTCTCGAGCCTGGGCATAGGTCTTTCTCACGTGTCAAAGGCAAGGGCCGATCGGGGGCCTCTTTAATGTACGCTGTGCCCGTAACCTCTGCAAGAGCGGCTACTCGCGCCGCCATGCTGCATCCGCGCAGCAAGGAGCGGCCACATGGACTACGTCCTCGGCAGAACGGGCGCGACAGTCGCCGGCGCCAGCCGCGCCGCCGCTCGCGCCGGCTTGGCAAAGTCCCCGCCATGACTGCGGCGCACCCGCAAGTCTCGGTGGAGTCTGCCGGCCAATGGTCGCAAGCGCGCTCATGCGGGAGAAGCGGCGGGAGCTGTCGCCGCGGCCAGACGCGCGAAGAAATCGGGAAACGTCTTGGCGACGCAGCCGGGATTGTCGATAGCGACGCCCGGCTGGCGGAGGCCAACTAACGCAAAGCTCATGGCGATGCGGTGGTCGTCGTGAGGGTCGATGACGGCAGGCCGCAGCGCGCCGGGCTGGATGCGGAGTCCGTCCTCGAATTCCTCGACCGTAACACCCAGCTTGCGTAGTTCCCGCGCGGTGGCGCTCACCCGGTCGGTCTCTTGCAGGCGCGTATGGGCGATGCCCCGGATGGTGGTGGGGCCTGCGGCGAACGGCGCCAGCGCCGCCAGGGTCATGAAGGTATCGGAAAGCGCGCCCATGTCCACTTCCACGCCGCGCAGCGTGCGGGGGCCGCTTACGCTCACGTAGTCCGCGGCTTTCTCCACCGTGCAGCCCATTGCCGCCAACACGTCAACGAAGTCCAAGTCGCCTTGCGCGGAATCGGCCCCCAGGTTCTCAACACGCACCGTCCCGCCGGTCAGGGCCGCGGCGGCAAAGAAGTACGACGCGGCGGAGGCGTCGGGCTCCACGTCGTACGCGCGCGCTTGGTACCGCTGGCCTGGCGCCACGCGGAAGCGTTGGTATTCCTCGCTCACGGCCGCAACACCGAAATCCGCCATGCTCTTCATGGTCATGACGACGTACTGCCCGTGCACCAGGCGGCCGTTGACGCTCAGGTCGAGCCCGTCCCGCATGTACGGCGCGGCCATGAGGAGAGCGCTAAAATACTGGCTGCTCTGGTCGCCGGCCATCTGCGCCGCGCCGCCGCGCAGGCCGCAGCCGTCAATCTCTAGAGGCAAGCAGTCGCGCGTGCCGCGGGATGTAACTGCGGCGCCTAGTTGCCGCAGGCTGGCGAGCAAGGGGGCTATGGGCCGCTCGCGCATGCGGGCCACGCCGTCAATCGAGTAAAGGCCGTGGCCCAGGGCTACGAGGGCGGTGAGAAAACGGGCGCTCGTTCCCGAGTTACCCACGAAGAGGTCCGCCTGCGCGGCGGGAATTGCGCCGCCCATGCCCTCCACCACGAACGTACTGGCCGATGCGTCGGCGGTCACGGGGATGCCCAACGCTCCGAGGGCCTGGGCCATGTAGATCGTGTCATCGCTGAAGAGGGCATGCCGCAGCGTTGAGGTACCGTCGGCTAAGGCCGCAAGGATGAGCGCCCGATTGGTGTAGCTCTTGGATCCCGGTAAGGTAACAGTGGCGTTTACGGGGTGAGCGATAGGCTCAATTCGCTTCACGGCGCGGTGGATTCTCCTAGTCCGAGACCCAGGATCATGCGGTTGAGATAGTTGAAGAGGGCCGTCTGCGACGCGGCTTCGACGATAGCGGCGTCGCAGAAGCCGAGCCGGCGCAGCCGACCGATATTGGCTTGGGTAACGTCCCTGGGCGCGGTGGTGAGTAGGGCGGCGTAGTCCAGCAGCGCGCGCTCGGCGGCCGGCAGCGGCGCGCTGCGAAAGTCGCTCGCGACCTGCGTCACGAGCTCTTCGTCCCGGGTGCGGTGCAAGAGTAGGCGGCTATGCAACTCCAGACAGAGCGCACAGCCGTTGATGGCGGAAACGACCGTCGCGATCAGTTCGCGCTGCACGCGAGTCAGTTCGCCGGGCCCGTAGGCTATGGCGCGATGCAATTGCGCCAGGGGCACGACGGCCTGGGGCGCCAAACTATGCAGGCGGAGAAAGTCTGGCACCGTGCCGCGCGAACGTTTGCCCAGCAGTTCCTGGTAGGCAGCGCGCAACTGGCCCTCCGCCTCATCCTCCGCAATCATGTGCACCCAAGCGTCCACAAGTAGAGCGCTTTCTGCAAGTGAAGGGACTGCGTCTACGTGGTGGCCGCCTGCAATTCGGCGGTTGCCGGCGGCATATCCCGGTCCACCGCAACTGCTACCCTGCGCATGGCGTCCATGATTTCGCTAAAGCGCGCCGGCGTCACGCTCTGGGGGCCGTCGGAGAGCGCGGCTTCCGGATTGGGATGCACTTCGATCATCACACCGTCCGCCCCGGCAGCGACGGCAGCCAGCGCCATGGGCCGCACCAACTCCCAGCTACCCGTGGCGTGGCTGGGATCGATGACGACCGGCAGGTGCGATTCTGCCTTGATTACGGGGATGGCGCTCAGGTCGAGCGTGTTGCGGGTAGCTGTCTCGAACGTGCGGATGCCCCGCTCGCAGAGAATCACGCGCATGTTGCCGGCGGCCATGATGTACTCCGCGGACATCAGCAGGTCCTCAATGCTCGCTGCCATGCCGCGTTTGAGCATGACCGGCTTGTCGGTGTGCCCTACCTCCCGCAAGAGCGTGAAGTTCTGCATGTTCCGGGCGCCAATCTGCAGGACATCGACGTATTCGGCAACCAGCGAGACCCGGCGGGGATCCATGACTTCCGTGATAAGGGGCAGGCCTGTAGCGTCCGCGGCGGTGCGCAGCAACTTGAGCCCCTCGCCTCCCATGCCCTGGAAGCTGTAGGGCGACGTGCGCGGCTTGAACGCGCCGCCCCGGAGAATGTGCCCGCCCGCTTCTTTCACGGCCTCCGCGGTGGCGACAATCTGCTCTTCGCTTTCTACGCTGCACGGTCCTGCCATCACCGCGACGTCATTGCTGCCGATGGTCACGTTACCGACCCGGATTTCCGTGTTACCGCCGCCCTCCCCGCGGGCAGCAAACTTGTACGCCTTATCCACGGGAATCACCATTTCGACGCCCGGCAGCACTTGCACGCGCTCCATTATGCCGGGAGGCCGTTTGCCGATGAGGCCGATGACGGTCTTGTTCACGCCTTGGCTAACGGTGGATTCCACGCCGCTGTCATCAATACGCTGGCGTACGGCAGCGATCTGTTCCGGAGTTGCGTCCGAACGCATAATGACTATCATGTTCCTTTACCTTCTGAACCTTTCTTTGGCTTGCCCGTTGTGCCTCTCGTGCGCTAGGCTGTGTCGGTTGTCCAATAGTTGCGCCAACTCGGCTGGCGTAGATGCTCGCTCAATCGGTTTGTCGGTGGCATTCGCTCCTATCTATAAAAGAAAAAGCAGAAAGCTTTTTCACTTTCTGCTAGCGCCGGAGGGGGTTGTCTGCTTTCGCGTTCGTTGTCCATTCGGACAACACACATCTGCTTAAGCCGGACCCTCCGGCTTCATAAACAGATAATAGTAATTGCGAGCTAGGACTGACACCCGTATTCCCTCTTCTTGCAAAGTACGATGAGGATAGTAACAGGAGATCGTCTGATCTGTCAAACGGGGGACGTGAGGGAGCAAGGATTCCTACAAATCTAGAGTCCTGTGTGCTATCGTCGGGATTCCGCTTGCCTTGCCCTTATTCGATTGAGCGGCGGTCGTGACGACGTTGCGGCGGGTATAGGCATGGTTGTTGACCCAGAACATAGAAAGTAATAGGCTGGAAACGAGAAATGATGCTGACAACTATGCTTAACGATGCGCTGATAGGTCCGAAAGATTACTGAGAAGGAGGAAAGAGAGGACGAAGGCAGCGATGACTTTGGACGAGAGGATCGCGCGCATTGAGCGTACTTGCGAGTACTTAGCAACAAAAGAAGGACTGGCTATTGCCAACGGCAAGATAGAAGCTACCGACAGGGTCTTGGCAATAATGCGGTGGGAACTTCATGCGATTCTCGCGCTATGCGTTACCATAATTGGTATTCTTGTAACCATTCTTCTACGTACAGGCTAGGAATGGGGCAGTGGTAGCAATTCAATACATTGTCTGCGAGGTGGCAGATTTCAACATGGTAGATGTGGGCGAATACAACGCTAACCAGGTTGTCAAGCGTATATATCTGCCAATTACGCCGCGGGATGGTAGAGAGCAGGTTTGCAGGGACAAGCTTAGAGAATTGCTGCCTAGGGGCACCCCGGTTGGTGTGCGTGACCCGAACTATCAGTATTCAAATCCGATTATTGCTGACATGTCTATTGGTGGCACTTCGGTCGTGAAGGAGCTCGTAGAGCAAGGGCTCGCCACGCTTTGGAACATGCCGCCAGAGTAATCTTGTCTCATCCTAAATGAAGCAAATGAAAGAGGCGCTTACGGTTTCCGTAAGCGCCTCTTTCGTTTGGCCTTAAGCTACTCGACCAGCATTATTCTCACCTGTTGGCAAAGTGTGGCAACTGCGGCCCGGGCTTCAGATGTCTAGAGATTTCTTGATTGAAGCACAGCGCCTCTCAGAAAGCCCTTAGTCAGGGGCGAGGACCCGGCAGTACCCAGCGGGACAGGTTCTCCTCAACGTCTGAGCAGCTCTGTAACAAGAGGTCCCGGCGCACGTGCGATCTGCCGCCCGCGGGCTGACCTTCACCGGATTGCACAGCCACGCAGAGATCGGAGTCTTGCAGGCGCAGTGTGCCATCGCTGCTCAGCGCAAACCGCTGCTTTGGCGAATCCGAACAGGCTCTCACGTAGAGCACGCCCTCACCCGCTTCCAAACAGACGTCGTAGGCGTCCATGGAGAACTGGCCCGGACCGGGATGATTGTAGGTGAAAAGCTCATCGTCCGCGCCGGGCTTGCACGTATGGGCTTGGAGCGGGGCGTCCAGGTTGAGACTGCTCCCAAAGCCAGCTACGTCCACACAGTAGAACTCCGGCTCGTCGAGGGGGTCTTGCAGCATGATGAGACTTTCGGCGGACGGCGTTGGTACAGCGTGTTGCGTAGGCGACGGCTGCGCCGTAGGCGACGGCCGCGCTGTGGGAGAAGTCGCTTCCGTTGGTTGTGCCGCAGGTGTGGTGGTCACTTCGGACTGAATCTCAGTTTGGGACGCGCAGGAAGCAAACATGGCAAGGCCGGCGAGACACACCAGCAAATGAGCCTTCATGAACCGTGCTGACACTCCTCCCCATATACGGCGAATGCCTCGCCGCTATGCTAGCCCCAAAGTGTGAATTCTCTGTGAACCATGCAACGCGGCAGGCTTGTATTCTCCCCCAAAGGGCCTCGTGCAGCCAAAAGGTCAATGCGCCTATGCGCGCACTTCATCGCGCCGCACGGTGCGCTGCTCCTGGTTGGCGCGGCAGAGCATTTCGCAGGCCCGCAGGATTTCCAGGTTGTTTCTCCCGCTAATGCCGGGCTCAAGGCCGTTCGCGATGAACTCGTAGAAGCCGTCGATGACGCCCTGCTCGCTCCGCGCGGGCGCCGGCGCGTGGGGCACGGGCCGGGGCGGGTCCGCGCGGCCAAAGTCCGCCGTCGGCGTGGCCTGCCACTGCCAGTCACTGCCGTCCCACGCCAGGACACCCGCCGCGCTCTGCACCACGAATCGGTAGTCGTTGAAGCTGGCGATATGAGACATGGCGTACGTAGCCACGGGCCCTGCGGCGAACTGGATTATGCCGGAGATGCCCGCGTCGTGGGAATACTGCGACCAGGGCGTGGAGAAGCTGCGGGCCGTCACCTCGGCAACGGGCCCGAAGCAATAGACGAGATTATCCAGATGGTGCACGCTCATGTCCCACACCATGGCATTGTGGTAGTCCAGCGTGCGGGGTGTGGGCCGGAAGCGATGGTGCACGAGGTCGATGAGGTGCGGCGCGCCGTATTCGCCGCTGGCGAGAGCGGCGTGCAGCGTGACGATTTCGGGCCGATAGCGGTAGTTTTGCGATACGCACAGGCGCACGCCGGCGCGCTCCGCCCGGTCAACCAGGTCTACGGCATCCTGCCAGTTGGTCGTCATGCCCTTCTCCACGAGCACGTGCGCTCCGGCCTGGATCGCCAGTCGCGCCAGTGGCGCATGGTACATAGTCGGCGTGCAAATGATGACGGCATCGGCCGCTGCCGTCGCCAGAGCTTCATCCAGTTGCCCGAACGACGCGGATTCAGGCAGTCCCGTGACCGCTCGCGCTTCCGCGAGCAGATCGGGCGCAACGTCGACGAGGGCGGCCGGTTGGAAGCGCGGGTCAGCCGTGAGCACTTCCAGCGGCCAGCGGCCGCGGCGGCCGACCCCCACGTGTATGGTGCGTAGCGGCGCGGCATTTGCCATGGCGGTCATTCCTCCTGTGCGGCGAGATGCCGGACTTTGTCTTCGTCAACCTCGATACCCAGGCCGGGGCCATTGCCGACGAGCACGGCGTCGCCCTCGCGTGCGAGGGCGGATGCCGCGATGTCGTCGGTCAGGAACTGGGGGCCGTTCAGGGCGCACGGGTGTTGGATGCCCCAGGCCGCGGCCAGGTGCACGCTGGCGGCAAACGCCACGCTGCACTCAGTGAGCCCGCTGCACACCAGCATGAACCCGGCGGCATCGGCCATTGACGCGCAGATGCGGTTCGGCCAGAGGCCGCCGGTGCGCGTCACCTTGAAGGTATAGGCAGTCAGCGCGTTCTGCTTGATCATCGTCAGCAGCGGCGCCGGGCCGGAGATGGACTCGTCCAGCGCGATGGGGATCGGTGACGTTGCGGCGATTTGCGCGGATACGTCCGGCCTATCCGGCGCCACCGGTTGTTCGAGCAAGTCCACGCCCGCGTCAACCAAGGCATGCATCCGCTGATGCGCCTCATAGGGCGGAAAGCCGCCATTGGCGTCGGCCCACAGAAAGCCGTCGGGAAAGGCGCTCTGCACGAGCGCACACAGTTGCAGGTCCCATTCCATAGAACCGCCAACCTTCACGTTGCAGCTTCGGTAGCCGCGCTCTTCGGCTTCTCGCAAGCTGTCTGCCACTTCCTCCGGCGTGCTGCCGGTCACCGTCCAGCTTAGGCGCACGCGGTCCGCGCGCCTTTGCCCAAAGAGGTCGGCAAGGGAAACGCCATAGTGCCGAGCGAGCGCATCGTGGGCAGCCACGTCGATCGCGGCGCGGGCTATCGGCATGCTCAGGCCCCAGAGAGGGGCAATCGCGCCATCCATCGCCGCGTGAAGCCCGTCGAAGTCTGCGAGCCGTAAGCCAATCACGGAGGGAATGAAATGGTCCTCCAGGACGCTCACCACGGATTCGCGGGTCTCCGGCGACCAGGTGTGAGAGGGTGACCCCTCGCCCCACCCCACCGTGCCGTCGCTGGCGGTGAGTTTCGTCAGCACGATGGGGCGGCCGGCGGCGGCGCTCCCAACTGTCCCCCGCGAGGTACGAAAGAGACCCTTGAAGGGGAGCGTAAACGTGAATACGTCTATGTTCTCAATTGTTGGCATGGCGGCTCCTTGGTCGGTGGCGTGTCGGCATTTGGGCTTAGAACGCTTATCGGCCCACGTGCCGAATCTCTTCCGCCATGGTAACGAACTCGCCTAGGTCTGCGCTGGCGCGTCGTCTTGGGAGCCCGCGACCGGGTGTTCGGCAATGGGCTTTACCCGCAGGGGCGTGTCCATCAGGCAAGTGATCAAGACACGGTCGCCGGCTTGGGGGTTGGCGTAGACGGCCGCGGCGTCCAGGTGCATTTCGTGAATCGTGTGCCGGTCTTCGCGCCAGACGAGCATCAGCTTGTAGTGCTCGATGCCCTCCAGGTCATAGGTTTCGACTTGCAGCAGGAGCGCTGCACGATCCTGGGTGACGCGCATCATGTCGGGTCCTCATGCTCTTGTGCCAGCCCCGCAGCCAGTTGCCGTAAGACGTATTGTACCAGCCCGCCCGTGCCGGGCTCCGCGCCGGCGGCGGGAAGTTCAGTCTGAGCGTGGGTGACCGTATCGGACGGTGAACGCAGGGCAATCCCTATAGACGCGGGATTTGTATGCCGCACTGTCGTAGCGGGCGGTATGCTATCGGCAGAATCCTTGGCAACATGGCCGGTTGCGGACGTGCCCGCTATGGCAAGTCCCCAGACGGCGCCGAAATCCTCCTGGGCAATTGTGGCGAGAGCGCACAGTTGCGCCTGTAAGTGTGTGCGTTCGCCCTGGCGCAAGGCGCGGGACGCCACGGTCTTGGGCCACGCTGACCGTTCCGCAGTGAGGATATACGCGCCCAGGTAGAACGCGGAGCTTCCCGGAACGGCGGTGAGGGCGGCGGAAACCTGCCCGCCCAAACCGACGTCGATGCACGCAAGGGTCTCATGCCGCGCGGTAAGGAGCGCGGCAACGCGTTGATAGAGCGTTGTGCCAGGCGCTTGGTTTTCCATGATTCTTGGACGGCATGCGAACGAGCGCGCGTGGGACGTAGGCCGTAAGGCGCTCTTGTTGGCTCTTGGGAGATTCGGCGGGTTATACACCGTGCGTGCGCGCGTGCCGTGCCGAATAGGGGCAGCGGCGTATCGCTATGGGCGCGGAATCTGGGATGGTGGGCCGATTTGGGCCGGTTGAGGCGTGGGCACTAGATTCCTCGCTGCGCTCGGAATGACACATTGCCGCGCCCGGAATGACAAACGACATGCCCCCCGCGCCGCCTCCTCACTGTCATCAATATGCCTACCTTCCACAACATACAAATGACACAGCGCTGCGCTCGGAATGACACAGCTCTGGACTCGGAATGACGATCGACACGCCTCTCGGGCCACTTCTTCACTTTCAGCCAGTTCAGAATGGTTGCCAGGCTGGCGCGCCTCGATGGCAGACCGGTTTGCGGACGGCTCCCGTGCCGCCCCAAAGGTATAGATGGCTGTGGGCGCACGCGGCGGGGAGTTCCGGGCGGACTCTACTGTGGACGTGTCTCGTGGCGATTTCCGGGCGGGCCTGGTTGTGAGCGCGTCCCGCGGCGATCTCCGGCGGACCTATTCGTGGGCGCTGCTTGGGGCGCTCTGCCGATGTTCATTGGATTCCCACTGCCGCATTTCCTCCGCGATGAAGTAGTTCACCAGGTCGCGGTACACGTTTGCGATGACATCGGGGTCGAGTCCCGCCGCTTGGGCCCAGGCTCGGCGCTGTTCGAGCATTGCCCGAAAGCGCTCCGGCGCCCGCACCGCGGTTGCGCTCGTCTTGAACTTCGACGCGGCCCGCACATACGCGAAGCGCCGGCCCAGCAAGGCAATGACTTCACGGTCGATGCTGTCGATTGCCGCGCGAATGTCCTGCATGTCCTGGCACTCTTCGGGCGTCTTCACCGGCTTTTCCTCTCTGAAGTTGCTATGCGGAGCGGCCTAAATGGCCCGCTGCCCGCTTGGCGGCGGCGTATGCAGTCGCGGCCCCCCTGCCAAGCGGGGGAAAGTTCGCGTCTCTCACCAATAGCAGCGAGCGGACTGGGAGAACGCGGGGACCTTACGGGCGGCGAAGCCACGGTTGCCGGCCCGCCGCCGGCCCTAGCGCCAGATGATCTCCCACTGGACCGGCGCGTCGTTGAGCGGTTGATGATACTCGTCGAGCACGATAAACCGCAGACCGTCAGCCCGCCGTTCGTCAACGCGCACCATGCGCACTTCGTCTGTCACGGCATAGCAGCGGATCGTACGGGGCACGCCGCGGCCCTGGGCAACGATCTCAGGGGGAAAGCCGAGAGTGCGCGCGCCTTTCGCGGTCTCAGTCTTGTACGTCAACGGCTGTTGTGCAGCGGACATGCGGATCTCCTCAGTGGGCCGGCGCGCGGAAGCCGGGTCAACTCTGAGTCTGGACGCGCGACTGAATTCGGCAGGCGCACACATTGGCCGCCAGGCCCGGCGGTTTGCTCAGCCGAAAGTAGCGGTTTATCCAGCGCCACGCCGGAGCAGTGCGCCGACTACTTCAAGCGCGATCGGCGGCAAATACAGGGCCGCGGGCCGTGCTCAGCGAGTTTCTCTCCGGCTATGATAGCATGAGAAGAGACGGGTCGGCGCCAGTACGGCAAGCGGCCGCTCCGCCGGGTCACCTGCCCCGTAACTCCCCATCCGTGTACGCGAAGTGCCTACGCACGCGCCCTTGGCGTGGGGGGCACGTGGGCGCACCGCATTCGCGGGCTCACTCGCGCGGCAGCGCCGTGCACTAGGTTGCAATAGGATCGACGGGGCCTGCGGCGCGGGCGCGTAACCGGCGGTGGGGGTCGACGGCCTCCGGCGCGGCGACCGGCGCCGCGAAGTCTGACACTACGCGTGAAATCGAGGAAGCGGTGTGAAGACAGCTCTGATTACGGGTATAACCGGTCAAGACGGCGCCTATCTGGCCGAGCATCTTATTGGTCTGGGCTACCGCGTGCACGGGCTCATTCGCGGCCAGAACAACCCCAAGGCCGAGGCCGTGCAACGACTCATTCCCAAACTGGAACTCGTGGAAGGCGACTTGTTGGACCAGAGTTCGCTCATCGCCGCCGTGGAGAGCACGCAGCCGGATGAGGTGTATAACCTGGGGGCGATCAGCTTCGTGCCGGTTTCCTGGCGGCAGCCGGTGCTGACCAGCGAAATCACCGGCCTTGGCGTTACCCGCTTATTGGAAGCCATTCGCTTGGTGAACCGGGACATTCGCTTCTACCAGGCGTCCAGCAGCGAGATGTTCGGCAAGGTGCGGGAAGTGCCCCAAAGCGAGACCACGCCTTTCCATCCCCGCAGCCCGTACGGAGTCGCCAAGGCCTACGGTCACTACACCACGGTGAACTACCGCGAGAGCTACGAGATGTTCGCCTGCTCGGGCATTCTCTTCAACCATGAATCACCGCGCCGGGGTCTGGAATTCGTGACGCGCAAAGTCACGAATGCCGTCGCCCGCATCAAGCTGGGCAAACAGGAAAACGTGCTGATGGGCGATCTGTCGCCCAAGCGTGATTGGGGATTCGCCGGGGACTACGTGCGGGCGATGCACCTCATGCTGCAGCAAGACGAGCCCGACGACTACGTGATCGGCACCGGCGAAACCCATGCGGTGGAAGAGCTATGCGCGGTGGCGTTTGCCCACGTGGGTCTAGACTGGCAGGACTTCGTCGGTACCGACCCACGCTTCTTGCGACCGGCGGAGGTCAACCTCTTGATTGCCGACAGCAGCAAGGCCCGGGAGAAACTCGAGTGGCAGCCAAGCGTCGATTTCGCCGGTCTTGTCCGCATGATGGTGGATAGCGACCTGGCGCAGGAAAGCGCCAAATGTGAATGAACGGAAGAGCGGTTCGGCCGTAACAAGTGTGAAATGGCAGCAATTGGATTGTTGCGCAGGTTGAAGTATGGTACGGTAGGTAGCCTAGGTTGAAATCCCTAGGCGGCAAGCGTTGGGCTTGCGGGTGAAGTATTAGAGAACAAACAGGAGTGTGGTTGATTTGTCAGCAGTGACCTTGCGCGATGGTGAGAGCTTTGAAAGCCTCATGCAGCGATTCCGCTCGTCTGTTAATCGCTCCGGCGTGATGCGGGAAGTCCGCTTGCGGCGGTTCTATCGCTCCAAAGCGGAAAAAGAGCGGTTGGCATTGCAGCGGGCGATCCGTCGTCAGCGTCGACGCGAGGCGAAAGTTCGTAGAACGATGGGCGCCTAACGTACCTGGAGCCACGCGTGCAATCCGGGTCGGCGGCTGCGGCGGCATGGGCAACGCCAACGACGTTCAGTCTCACGGTGTTGATTTTGCCGGACGCCCTTGGGGGCTAGGCTGCATTGGCGGGAAGGCCTTGGCGTTCCCGACCTCCCCGCTACGCTGCCAGTGCTGCCGGGGGCAAGCGGTCGAACGCTGGGGCCATCGGGAAAAATGAGAGAGTCACGCCGAATTCTTGACACCGTATAGGGTGTTGGGATACATTTGTTGTCTGGAGCAGTGCGACAAGCACGACGTGCTGTAGTATTTCGCTGCTCCGGATTTTTTGTGTAACGTGCGAAGGAGGAGATGCACGTGCAGCGAATTAGCCGTAGAAAGCTGTTGTATGGCAGCGCGGTAGCCGGACTGGGTTCCGTTATTCTGGCTGCGTGCGGTCAGGGCATGGCGCCTGCCGCCGCCCCGGCGGACGCACCGGCAGAGGATGCGGAAGCTCCGGCGGCCGAAGAGTCGATGAGTATGGCCGACGGTCGCACCATTATTTCGTTCTGGTCGTACATTGGCTTTGGCTCCGCCGGACTGCACCCCCAGGTGCAGGGCCTGTCGGACCTGGTCGTGAAGTACAACGCCGAAAACGAGGACAACATCCTCGTGGAGATCGTGCCCGGCAAGGGCGCGGACGAAGCCAAGACCGCCTCTGCGGGCGGCGTGCCCCCCGCGGTGCATTGGCACGCGTGGCCGGACAGCACTAATTTCTTTGCCGCCGGCGTAACCGTGGACCACGAGGAAGAGCTCAAGCGCTTCCCCAGTTGGGCCGAGCAGCGCGCCGACTACTTCGAGGGCATGACCCTCAGCACCACCTGGCAGGGCAAGCTGACGGGCCTTCCCATCAACACGAACAACAGCATCATGATCTGGAACCCGGACCTGCTTTCGACGGCCGGTGTCAGCGATCCTGAAGAGGGTTGGACGTGGGAAGACATGCTCGAGATGGCGCAGACTGCCGCCAACCCGCCTGAAGTTTGGGGTTGGGACTACCATCCGCGCAGCATCAGCCGCTGGGACCAGGTCGCCGGTAGCGCCGGCTTTACCTGGCTGAACGAGGAACAGACCCGCTGGAACTTCGATTCCGACGAGGCGATCTGGGCCACGCAGATGATCAGCGACTGGATGAACGCCTACCAACTCGCGCCGTATAAGGACGAGTGGGGCGGCGAACTCTTCCACGACGGCAAGACCGTGTTCGAATCTCAAGGCCCCTACCGCCTGCCGACTCTCCGGCAGCGGGGCGATAACTTCAAGGTTATCCACACGCCGATTCAGACCAAGCGCCACGCGCCGAACGGCGGGCAGAACATCGCCGTCTTCCATCAAGAAAATGCCGACCAGCTCGATGCAGCGCTGCGCTTCGCGCAGTACGCCGTTTCGGCTGATGCCCAGGTCTTCGTAATCAGGGCTTCCGGCGGCACGAACTTGCCGGTGAGCAAGTCCGTTCTGGACCACGAAGGCTACCAGGGCCTCATCGCCGACGACCCGGATTACGCAACGTTTGCCGCAGAATTGCCGTACGGCGGCCGCTATCCCGGCCTGCCCTCCGGCTATGGCGGCTTCCAGGCACAGCTCTTTGCCGAGGGCTTCCACCCGGTATGGCGCGGCGAGTTGACCGCTGAGGAAGGCATGAAGATCGTCCAGAATATCGCGCAAGTGCAGCTTGAGGCTGACATCGCGCGCATGGGCGGGTAAGAGAAGCGGTAACTGGGACGCGCGCGGCGCACGTGCCGCTCGCGATCGAGTTTGGGGCCGCGCCTGAAGGCCATCGAGTTGCCTAACGCGCGCTTCCGGCCTGCTTCATGGACGAAAGACGAGAAGCCAGATAGACTGTCTATCTGGCTTCTTGCTATTAATGCCAAGCCACATGCCAGACGATGCGGTAGGACGCAACAATGATCGGATGGACGTGTCGGCTGCGCCAGACCGTCGGGGTCAGCGACAGTTACGTGCATGCGCGGGAGTAACGCCGCGAGGGGGCGCCCGCGGCAAGCGGCGGCAAGCTCGCTTGAGGACGACAGGTATCTCTCTGGCGGCGCGAGCGCAAATCACAAGAGAGTAGGCGTGCAATGACGTATCGGGTTGGGGTCATTGGCTGCGGCCGCATGGGCAGCTCCATCGACGACGAAGTGCAGGGCAACGCCAGCGTTATCCTGCCCAATTCTCACACTGCGGCCTGGATGGAAGAGCCGCGGGCGCGGATTGTTGCCGGCGCCGACGTCGATCCCGCCAAGCGCGAGGCGTATCGCCAGCGTTGGGGTGTGGAACAAATGTACGAAAGCCACACTGCGCTGCTCGAAGAAGAGAGCCTGGACATCGTGAGCGTGTGCACCCGCACCGGGGAGCGCCCTGAAGTCGTCATCGCCTGCGCGGAAGCGGGGGTGAAAGTCATCTTTGCCGAAAAGCCGTTGGCGTGGACGCTCGGAGAAGCCGATTCCATGCTGGACGCCTGCCGCCGCCACGGCGTCAAGCTGGGCGTGGGCTGCTTGCGCCGCTGGCACCCCTACTATCGCAAGGCCAAGGAGCTACTGGACGAGGGCGCGATCGGCGGCGTGCTCCAGATCACCGGCTATTGCGCTTCCAACCTCTCTCACGACGGCAGCCATTGGGTGGATCTGCTGCGCTACTACGCCGACGACGCGCCTGTTGACTGGCTCGTGGGGGAAATCGGTAGTCCTAAGGCGCTCACCGACGACGAGGATTCGTATGGCGGAAATGCCTACGTGGCGTTTCGCAACGGCGTGCGCGGCTACTTGCGCATGACCGCCACGGGCGGCGCCGTGCAGGAGTGGGACATACTGGGTGAGCGCGGGCGCATCCGGGCACTCGATGCCGGTGTGGAATTCGAACTGTGGCGGCGCGCCGGCAGCGGCAAGACGGACCGGCCGCTCCGGGAAGCGTTTCCCCGCCCCCAGCGCCTGCCAAGCGCCACGGCGGCGGCAGTGGCCGACATGATCGCGTGCCTGGAGACAGACAAGGAGCCGGACTGCAACGGTGAAGACGGCTACGCCGCCCTGGAAATCGCCCTGGCCATGCGGGAGTCATACCGCCGGGGCTCGTCTCGTATTGACTTGCCGTTTGAGGACAAAGAGGCCAGACTCATCACGCGAACGTAGCAGATAGAGCGTCTAGGCTCGAAGTCTTGCGCCAGGGGTAGGGGCACGACATGTCGTGCCCCTACCCCTGCCAAGAATGCCTCAGAGGGAAGCGGCACAGGCCGGTTTGGCTCCCGATTGCTAGTGGTCGCACAGCTTTGTCTTGACGGACTATCGGCACTGCGCGAATATTCGCCATAGCCGGGGAGAGCGCAGGTTGCGCGTACGGGACGTGTGAGCCTACGCTCCCGTTGTCTCTACTCATCGCCATAGAACAGTTGGGCCACTCGCTCTTGCCGCAGACAATGCGCGTGATTCCCCACAAGGCCACCGCTTAGGAGGAGAGAGAACTATGACACCTGAAAAGCCCCTCCGTGTTGCCATGATTGGACTGCGGCACCCGCACGTTGGCAGTCTTGACCCGGCGCGGCCTGCACCGGGCTACGTGCACACCTTCAAGCAGATTCCGGGTGCCCAAATAGTCGCGTATTGCGAGGACAGCGACGCGCAACTGCGCGACGCCGCCCGGGACTTTGACCCCGGCGCGAATGTCTACGCAAGTGTGGCCGAACTCCTGGACAAGGAGGACTTCGACCTCGCGTGCGTTGTACTGCCCGCGAACGAGATTCCCGAAGTCGGCATCATGCTGGCGGAAGCCGGCAAACACTTCTTCGTGGAAAAGCAATTCGCCCGCACCGCGGCGGACCTGGCGCCGCTCGTGGCCGCGGTCCAACGGAACGGTGTCAAGGCGCTTGCCGGCTATCCGTGGCGTTTTCATCCCGCCATGCAAGACCTCAAGCAGTTGATAGACCAGGGCGTCTTTGGCGCGCCGCTTTCGCTTGAGAGCCGCCTGGTCACGACCCAAGTGCGGCCCGGCAGCCGCGAGCCAACGCACTTCATGTTCACTGCCGAGAACGAAGGCGGCGGCGTGCTGCACATGCTGGGCGGACACTACCTTGAACTCATGCGGCATCTCATGCAGTGCGAGATCAAGACCGTGCAGGCGCTCACCGGACGTCCCTTGGGGTACATAGACGAGCCGCTCGAAGATGTTGCCCTGGTGGCGTTCGAGTACGAGAACGGCGCGCTCGGCAGCTTGCACGCCGCCTACGCCCAACCGAGCCTGGCCGCCGGCTACGATTCGTGCTTCGTGTATCGCGGCGAGCACGGTTGGGCCGACTGGACGCCGGTGGGCGGCGATCGTTTGGCTGTCGTCAGTGACGTTGCGGCGTGGGCCGGCGCGCCGCGCAAGGAAATCGCCTACGCCCCGACGACTATGCCGGTGTACGGCGGGCATCGCTGGTTCTTCGATATCATGCGCCGCTTCGTGGCGGATATCGAGACTGACCGTCCGCCTTCGGTCACGCTCCTGGACGCGCTGCACGTGCTGCAAGTCATCGATGCTGCCTACCGGTCGGCGCGGGAGGGCAGAAGTGTGACCGTGCAATACGGCGTAGCCGCGGCGTTGGAGAAACCTGAGTAAACGGCTCACGCGAAAGGGCTGCTCAGCAAGCGGAAGTGCCATGTCCCGCCGCGCATGGAGCGACGCGCCTGGCACGCATTCCCGCCGTACGTTTCCCTGGCCATGTCCCGTCGCGCATGGAGCAACGATGTTTGCGGTCATGGGTTTGGCGGAGAATCGGCGTGTTTGCGAGGGTGTGGCCGCATCGGCCGGTGTTGAAGCGGGGAGATTGGGAATTGAGTGCCGTCGCCGCCGGTGGTCGAATGTGAGATGCGGCGCCGTCAAATCCGCCTACACGGTTCTGTTGCGCACAACTGCTACGCAATGAACTCCGACAGTTGCTTTGGCTTGACGTTATAGGAAGGTCTAGTTATCCTGCATGCAGCGACCGCAGTGTGTGCGGTCTATATGGTGGTGCTATCTCACCAAGGAGGTCTTGGAGATGGCTGACGAGAAACTGATTCGAGCGTATGGTGTGAGCCGCCGGACATTCCTCGGTGGCGCCGCTCTCGCCGGCGCCGGAACGCTGTTGGCGGCGTGCGGCATGCAGGCCGGCTCATCGGACGATGGCGGGGAGATGGCGGAAGCTGAAGCCCCTGCCGAGGGAGAAGCCAGTGAAGCCATGGCCGAGGGTGAGGTGCCCGTGCTCCTCTGGCAGTGGGGTACCACGTACGTACCGGGCTTTGAGACCCTCGTCGCAGAGTACAATGAGATGCAGGAAGAAGTCGCGCTTACGGTTGAGCAGCCGTCCGGCTACTGGGACTCGGTCCTTGCCGCCATCGCGGCCCAGACCGGCCCCGACATCTTCCTGATGAATGGTGTGAATATCAAGTCGTGGATTACGGGCGGTCGTGTGGTTGGCGACCTTTCGCAGTACTTTGCCACCGACCAGCAGGCCACGGAAGACCTTGGGGCGGCGCTGCCGTCATTTGTCGATTGGTACTCCACCGACGGTCATGCGTCCGGCACGCCGTGGAACTATAGCACGAGCAACACGCAGTACAACGTGGAGCACGTGGTGGCCGCCGGCCTCACGCCGCCGGCCGAGCTTGGCGACGGCTGGGACTGGAACGCGATGCAGGAGTACGGCGAAAAGCTCACCATGCGCGACGGTGAGAATATCACCCGTTTCGGCCAAGGCCACCTGCACGGTATTGAGACCGGCTGGGGCAATTGGATTCAGATGAACGGCGGCAGCGTGTTGAACGAGGACCGTTCGCGGTGTGTGATTGCCTCCCCCGAGGCTATCGACGCGGTGCAGTTCTGCGTGGACATGGTGCAGAAGCACAGGGTTGCGCCTACCCGAGAAGAATACACGGCCATGCGAGAAGGCGGCCTCCATCCATCCGCGCTGATGGTGTCGGGTTTGGTTTCGATCTTTTCAGCAGGCGACTGGTATTTCAACCGGTACAAGGACCAGCCCGATCTCGATTGGGACGTTACTTTCCTGCCGAAAGCGCCCACCACCGGGCAGACGGGCAACAACAGTAACTTCCGCGGTACCGTGATGAACCCGCAGACCGAGGTACCGGACGCCGCGTGGCAGTGGCTGGCCCACTCGCTCACCAAGCCGGTGCAGGACCGCATCGTGGAACTCTTCAACGAGGTCCCGGCCAGGCTGGACTCCGCGCTGGAGTATTACACGAGCACTGAGAAGTCCGGTCCGCCGCCGTCGCGGGCTCAGCTCGAGGACTCGCTGCGTGCGACAATCGCGCTCCCGACCCACGACGTCGTGACCTGGCAGCAGATGATCCGTGAGGGCATTAATCCCAGCATGAACCCGATCTTTGACAATGAGATCGGCGTTGCCGAGGGCTTGAAGCAGATTCAAGACCAGTTGAATGCACTCATCGATCAAGCCGGCAGCGGCTAGATTGCGATTTCGCATTCGCAACGGCTAGACCGGCATGCGGTGTAGTCGAATACATGGGAGCGGGCAGACTATGCTGGTCTGTCCGCTCCTTGTTTAACCGCATTGCAGTCGATCTCGCGGCTGCTCTCCCGCGCCAAACGCGCGTCACGCCGGCTGGTGGATGAGCTTCTGCAGCGACCGCAGTTCGCGCGGCGGCTCGAGCTTGCTGCCGTACTCGCTCCATGAGACCTCGGCGACGTAGATGTCGCCATTCGAGTCGACGGCGAGGCTGTGGGGCGAGTAGAAACGGCCCGGCGCGTCGCCGTACGATTCCCTGCCCAGGCGGGCCAGCACGTTGCCGGCAGTATCCAGGATGGACACACGCGGGCCGAGGTCCCTGCCCATCGCATTCGAATCAATGCCGCCGAAATACTCGCCAACGTAAACGAGGTCTTCACCGCGCGGGTCCACAGCCACGCACGCGGCCTTGGAGAGATTCACCCACTGGTCTATGTACGCGCCGTCCGCCCCGAAGATCTGCACGCGGTGGTTCTCCCGGTCGGCAATGTACACGCGCCCGTTGGCATCCACCGCAATATCGTGCACGATGCTGAAGTGTCCCGGCTGGGTGCCGGACGCGCCCCAGGAGTGCAGCAGTTCGCCAGCGCCCGAGAACTTGTGCACGTGCGCGTTGCTGTAGCCGTCGGCCACGTAGAAGCCATCCGAGTTCGGGGCAAACGCTACGGTGGTCGGGCGGTTGAACGGCTCGCCGCTCATTGGCGGCGGCGCTTCCCCGGCCGTGCCCAGCGTCATGAGCAATTCGCCCTCCGGCGTAAACTTGCGCACGGTATGGTCGCCGCTGTCGATGCAATAGACGGCGTCGTCCGGTCCCACGGCTACGCCGTGGGGCGTATCGAAAACGCCGTGACCCCACGTGCGGAGCAGGCTGCCCGCGGAGTCATACACCACCATGGGGTGCGTGCCCCGGTTGAAGACGTACACGTTGTCCTGGGAGTCAACGGCTACTGACGTAGCTTCCTTGTAGACCGCGCCTGCCGGCAGATCGCCCCAGTTTGCTCCGGTTGTGGCGTATGTGTGCTTTCCTTCGCCCAAGGTAACCATTTTTGCTGCGTCTGCTCCTGTGTTCAGCGATTCGCACCGTGTTCCCGCTGGTAGCAGTGGCCTCACCGCGGGCAGCGAATCCCAGTGTAACCGTTTTCAGTCAGGAAGGCATTTGGGGCTGCGGAGGGGCTCAACGCTGTCGTCCCACAGTAGCGCGGGGGCTTGTCCCCCGCCGGAGTAGGGAATGCAGGATTGAGGGGCCAACGCTGCCGTCCCACAGTAGCGCGGGTGCAAGTGCCTGATGCTGTCGCACTGAGGTAGCGCGGGGGCTTGTCCCCCGCCGGGGTAAGGAACGCAGGAAGCACGGGCCAACGCTGCCGCGTCGGAGAGATGGCGGGCATGAACGGGGCCCCACAGCAGACGCAGGTTGCAGACCTGCGTTACCGGTCCTGTCACGCGCCAGTAGGGGCACGACATGTCGTGCCCCTACTGGCAGGGGTAGAGCGGGAGTTGGGACTACTGCACTGTGCCCCTGTTGCGTTAAGCAATGTGCGCGGAATACTACTACGTGAAGCCGCTCACTGGAAACGGGTGGCAAGCGGCTGGCACACACCGAGACAGAGACGACGTAATACGCAATGGCCCCACGATGGATCATCCACGCCGATCTGGACGCCTTCTTCGCCGCCGTTGAGCAGCGGGACAATCCCGAACTGCGCGGCAAGCCGGTGATGGTCGGCGGCGCCGGGGGGCGCGGCGTGGTCACCGCCGCGTCCTATGAGGCCCGGCAGTTCGGCGTCCATGCCGCGATGCCCGGTGCGCGGGCGCGGCGTTTGTGCCCCCACGGCGTATTCGTGCGGGGCAATTTCAGGAAGTACCAGGCTGAATCAGCGCGGGTCATGCGTATCTTGCGTGCGTATTCACCCACGGTGGAGGCCATTTCCATTGACGAGGCGTTTCTGGATGCCACGGGCCTGGAGCGGTGGAAGGGCGGGCCGGTGGCGGTGGCGCACGAAATCCGTGCGCGCGTCAGGGACGAGTGTGGGCTGGCAATCTCCATCGGCATCGCGAATTCCAAACTCGTGGCGAAGATGGCAACGAACACCGGCAAGCCGGATGGGCTGGTGGTGGTACCCCAGGGCGGCGAACGGCAATTCTTGGCGCCGTTGCCAATCGGCGATCTGTGGGGCGTGGGGCCGCAGACCGAGGCGCGCTTGCGCGCCTACGGCATTGGCACCATTGGTCAGCTAGCCGCCTACTCTCGTGAGGCCCTGCATCGCGCGTTTGGCGCCTGGGGACTCTATGCCCATCATCTGGCGAACGGCCGCGACGCCCGGCGGGTAACGCCGGGCCGGTCCGTGAAAAGCGTGAGCAATGAGTCCACGTTTCCCCGCACGGTGTACGACGCCGCGACGCTGTGCCGCGCGCTTCTGGCCCTGGCCGAGGATGTCGGCAGGCGCTTGCGCGCCAAAGGCCGCCGCGGGCGCACCGTGTCGCTCAAGTTGCGCGCCGCCGACTTTACCACGCTCACCCGGCAGACGACCCTGGCCCGACCAACCGACGCAACTGACGTCATCTACACCGCCGCGAAGTCGCTTCTCCTGAAGATCCGGCTCAATTCGCAGGGCTATCGTCTGGTGGGGGCGGGTGTGCACGACTTGGTCCCGGCAAAGAGCGGCCAACTGCCGCTGTGGACCGAGCCGGAAGACCGGCTCAGCCGGCGCGACCAAGCCGTAGACGCTATTCGACATAAGTTTGGGAAGGCGGCGGTAGTGCGCGGCTCGCTGGTCGCCCACCCCTGTGTCTCGCCTCAGTGAAAGAGAGCAAAGGCACGCGCGGAAGCCGGTTCGCCAAGAGAAACCGCTTGCCCTTCTGCGCGCGTACAACGCGGTGTATGGCATCGGCGTGCGGCGCAGGCTCTGATCTCAGTCGATGGGCAGCCGCGACAGCCCGCCTATACGCACAAATCCGTCCGGTATAGGGCATCGGCGTTCCGGGCGGGATGCGAGCTTTGACGATAGGTGAACGGTCGGGCGGGGCGGCCCGGCGGCGGGTCTCATCGTCAAACCCGCCACAGTGTCCCCGCTCGCGTGTCCCTGTGGGCCTTTCTGTCTCGCCGAACCGACGTTTGGCGCCGGCAGAAATCCCGCACACTTGGCTGCCGTAGCCGGTGTTTCCATTCACGGCAAGACGGCCGTGTGTCCGGCTAGGTGTGCGCGGCGGAGTTCTCAGCCCGCGAGGTTGCATCTGCCCGTGAGCGTGGTGGGGAAGCGACGGCGCCCCCGGGGTGATTCGAACACCCGACCAACTACTTAGAAGGCAGTTGCTCTGTCCACTGAGCTACGGGGGCAGGGCGGCTCAAGGCAAGCGTGCAAAGCTGTTCCCGCAACGCTCGACGCGGCGGGAGCGTTGCCCTTCAATTATATCGCAGCGATACGACCGGCGTAAGCTGCGGGGGAGGGGCTAAGACGCTTGGCGAGGCTGGCAACGCGGTGGTCGAGCCGCTCGAGTAGAGACCCATTTCATTCTTCGACAGGCTCAGAACGAACGGGGTCACGTCACGTTGGTGAAGCGCCGTCCCGCTCGATCATCTTCAAGCTCGAGACGTACAGGGACTACGCGCGTGGACGCAGCGTCATCATGACGCCGTGCTTGGGCCGCAACGTGATAAGGGGTTCCAGTTCCACCGGATGCTCGGGAACGAGGTCGAGCTCATACCGTTGGGCGAACGCGGCGAGCAACAGTTGCGCTTCCAACATGGCGAAATTGTTGCCGATGCAGAGGCGCGGCCCGCCGCCAAAAGGAAAGTAGGCGAAGCGGTGGCGCGCCTTCGCTTGCTCCGGCGAAAACCGCTCTGGGATGAAGGACTCGGGCTCATCCCAGAAGTCGGGATGGCGATGCGTTAGGTACTGGCTCATGACGACGGAGCCGCCCGCGGGTATGCGGTATCCGCCGATTTCGTCATCAGCGATGGCCTCCCGCGACAAGCTCCAGACCGGCGGCAGCAGGCGCATGGACTCCTCGACGACCATCTTCGTGTAGGGCAGTTGGGGCACGTCGGCAACGGTGGGCAGCCGTCCATCCAGGACCCAGTCGAGTTCTGCCCGCAGTTTCTCGGCGGCGGCGGGATTTTGGGCGAGCAGGTACCAGGTCCACGTGAGCGCGTTGGCCGTCGTTTCGTGACCGGCGAGGAAGATGGTGCGCACCTCGTCCCGCAGTTGATCGTCGTCCATTGGCTCGCCGGTTTCCGGGTCCCTGGCCTCCAACAGCATGGCGAGCAAATCGTCCTCTTGGGATGCGTCCGATTGGCGGCGCGCCGCGATGATGCGCGTTACCACCTCGTCGATGGTCTCCCGGGCGTTTTTGGAGCGGCGATTGCCCGGCAAGGGTATCCACTCCGGCACGTCAACCAGCGCGTAGAGGCGGTTGCGGACCTCCCGTTGCGCCATCGTGACGAGGGGCTCGAGCCGCGCGGCGTCGTCCTGGACCGCCGCGCCGAACATCACCCGGCCCACGATATTGAGCGTCACGCGCATCATTTCGCTGCTGACGTCCAGCGGCTTCCCGCTGGATGCCGGCGCTTCCCATTGCGCCAGCATCTTCTGCGTCTCCTGGACCATGGTCTCGCCAAAGCCGGCGATGCGGCGGCGGTGGAAAGCCGGCTGCATGAGGCGGCGTTGCTTGAGCCAGGAATCACCGTCATTGGTTACCAAGCCGTTGCCGAGCAGCCGCCGCAGCCTTCGGTAGTCACGGCCGCGCTGGTAGTTGCGGTGGTTATCCTGGAGGATGTGTCCGACGTGGTCGGGATGGGTGAAGAAGTAGACCGGCGCGTTGAGCAGCGTGTGGTGGACGATCTCCCCATGGGTCTTATGCAGGTCGAGCATGAGTTCCAGAGGATTGCGCTTCATTGCGTCTATGGTGCGCAAGCCCAGGAAGTCGCGTGGGCCGGGCGGCTTGCGTAGCCGGCTATCCGTCGCATTTGCTGCCATGCTCTAATTCCTCCCATTCGTGCCGCGGTTGGGGTCGCCACCGCAGGCAGTGTAGCACATGCGCTTGCCGACTCGTGAACAAGACGGGCCTAGAGGAGTATGGTCACGCCTTGCCAGATGAAATACAGGCCGAAGAGCGCCAGCAGGATGCCAAAGAGGTAGAGCGTGAGTTGGTACACGCGGTCTGTGATGAAGCGTCTTCCGGTGGCGAAAACGATGGCAACCAACGTGAACCAGAAGAAGTCGCTGGCCACGTGGCCGCTCGTGAAGGCGGCAAGGCCGACTACGCCCCGGGGCAGCGCCAGGGTTGTCATGGTGGAAATGCCTACGGTGGCCCACCAGAACGACCAATAGGGGTTCGCGAGGCTGAGCACGGCCCCACCGACCAGGGGGTTGTTCGTGCCGCGCTCGGTTATCGACGTGTCCAGACTCGCGCCCGTGCGCCGCACCCCGTTTACGATTTGCCAGCCCATCCAGATCATCACCAGGCCGCCGATCACGCCAATGGCGCCGAGGGCCGGTTCCCACTGAAACACCCGGGCCAGGCCGAGCCACAAGAGAATCACAAGCGCCACTTCCAGCAGGCCGTGACCCAGCGACGCCAGCGGGCCGGCCTTAATGCCGTGCCGGGCGCTCTGTCCCATGACGAAGACCGTCAGCGGGCCGGGCGACATGGCGCCGGAAAGGCCGATGGAGAACGATGCGGCGAATACGAGGAGGAACGATTCTAACGCTGCCATACGGGTCTGGCGCGGTTACGCCGGGCGTTGGGCGCGGCCGGCAGAGCGTCCAACGCCCGGCACGCGCGAGTGGGGGATCATCATCATTCCGTATTTTGGGCGGAGCGTAATGAGGGGCTCCAGCGCCACCGGGTGATCGGGCACGAGTTCCAGCGAGTATTGCTGCGCGATGGTGGCGAGCACCAGTTGGGCTTCGAACATGGCGAACGTGCTGCCGATACAGACACGCGGCCCGCCGCCAAAAGGAAAATAGGCGAAGCGGTTGCGCCGGCGCGCGCGTTCCGGCGTGAAGCGCTCCGGAGCGAAGGCCTCGGGGTCCTCCCAAAGCGCGGGATGCCGGTGTGTGATGTATTGGCTAACGGCTACGGTGCTGCCCGCCGGTATGCGATACCCGCCAATTTCGTCGTCGCCGATAGCTTCGCGAGACAAGCCCCAGACCGGCGGCAACAGACGCATGGCTTCCTCCACCACCATCTTCGTATAGGTGAGTTGGGGTAGGTCGGCAACGGTGGGCATGCGCCCGCCCAATACACCGTCGAGTTCCGCCTGCAACCTTGCCGCAGCCGTTGGGTTGCGGGCGAGCAGGTACCACGTCCACGTGAGCGCGTTAGACGTCGTCTCGTGGCCGGCTAGAAAGATGGTGCGTACCTCATCGCGCAGTTGGGCGTCGTCCATGGACTCACCGGTATCGGCGTCTTTGGCGTGCATGAGCATGGACAGTAAGTCGTCGTGGTCGGCGGCGTCCGAACGGCGTCTATCGTCGATGATCCGCGTTACGACCCGTTCGATAGTGCGTCGCGCGGCCTTGGTGCGCCGCACCACCGGCAAGGGCGCCCACTCCGGCATGGTGACGGGGGAGAAGATGCGGCGGCTGGCTTGCTCTTGCACCAACGTGACCGCCGATTCAAGCGGCGCTGCGTCTTGCCCCACGGTGGCGCCGAACATGGTCCGGCTCACGATATTGAGAGTCAACCGCATCATTTCGCTGCTCACGTTTATGGGCGTTCCCTGAGACGCGTGGTCGCGCCACCCCGCCACCAGCTTGTGCGATTCGTGCGTCATGGTCTCGCCAAAGCGGGCGACCCGGCTGCGATGAAATGCCGGTTGCATGAGGCGGCGTTGTTTGAGCCAAGACGCGCCGTCATTCGTCAAGAGGCCGTTGCCAAGCGTTGGTTTCAGCGCATCGCTATTGCGGCTGCGCTTGTAGTTGCGATGATTCTTCTGAAGAACGTGCCCGACGTGGTCCGGGTGGAAGAGGAAGTAGGTTGGGGCGAAGAACAGCGTTGCGTAGACTATGTCTCCATAGGTATGCCGTAGGTCCAGCAGCGTGCCGAGTGCGTCGCGGCGGAAGGCGCGCAGCGTGCCTAAGCCCAGGTAGTCGCGCGGCCCGGGCGGCTTGGATTGAGCGGAAGCGCTCGAGCGTATGGCCATCGGTACGGTATTTTCTCCTGCGCGGCGGACAGCCCGGCACTGTTTGTCCGGGCAGGCTCGCGAACCTGACGTAAGCGCGGTCGTCATGCCGCGCGCCTAATCCATGATGATGCCGCCGTTGATGTCGAGTGTGTGGCCGGTGATGAAGCCTGACGCGTCGCTGGCGAGGTAGAGCACGCCGTAGGCAATGTCCTCCGACTTGCCAAGGCGCTGCAGGGGCGTCCGGTCCAGCACGGCGCGCAAGCGGTCTTCCGGGATGCGGCTCATGCCGGTATCGATCTGACCGGGGGCGATGTTGTTGGCGCGCCCCCAGGGCGCCATCTGGCGGGCAAGCGCTTTGGTGAACGCGATCATGCCGCCTTTGGACGCGGCGTAGTGCACCCGCGCGCTCTGGCCGCCGTTCTGGCCGCTGATGCTCGCCATGTTGACGACATTGCCGCGCTGCTGCCGTTCCATGATGGGAAACACGGCTTTGGCGCAGAGAAACGAACTGCGCAGGTTGTTTGCCATCAGGTCGTCCCAGTCCGCCGCTGAGGTCTCTTGCATGGCCCCATGCCTGCCGGACTCACCGGCGTTGTTCACGAGCACGTCCACCGCGCCAAAGGCGTCGATTGTCCGCTGCGCCAGCATTTCCGTATCCTCGGGTACGTTGACGTCGGCGCGCACCGCCAGCGCCGTGCCGCCGGCCCCGGCAATGTCCTTTACTAAGGAATCAAGCGCCGACTCGGTGCGCGCCGCGGCAACGACATTGGCGCCCGCCGCCGCGAGCACTTCTGCCGTGGTGCGGCCGATGCCACGGCTCGCCCCGGTGACGATGATGACCCGGCCGGTGAGATCGAATGCTTCGAGCATGAGGAGTTCCTTCTTGTTTATGGTTCGACAACTATGCGATCAGTAGGTATTGACTTGGGCTGCACAGGTATGAGTGTCAACATAAACGGCTGCTACGCGAAATGCCATACTGAGGAGAGCAGCCGAAGTGTCATTCTGAGGAGTGCAGCGACGAAGAATCTAGTGTCGGGAGCACTCTAGATTCCGCGTCTTTGACGAAGTCAGCGAACCCTGGCCGACGCTGCGCTCGGAATGACATGAGATGTAGCCCAGCAAGGAGTTCAAGTTTACATCTACTTGTCACCGACAACTATGCGCTGGCTGTGGTCAAGTGTAGTGCTGTGCTGGTCGGCCACTGCGCGACCTATGATCGGCTCATCGCCTAGAGTGATTACTGTCGTGTTCACCGGCGGTAGCTTACCGACTTGCACCGTTCCCAGAAATGCTGGAACGTTCACCAAGGTCCCATCGGCTAGGCAAACCGTGAGATTCCACTCGGCAGCCTGCACGTTAGCAACGGCACTTTCGGATGCTGCCAGTCCACCATCGAAGCCGGTGTCGAGAAGGGCCTCAAATTCGGTTTTCCGTCCGTGCAGCGAGAGACGAACAGGAAGGTATGGAAAGCGATCACTCTCGACACGCACCATGATACCGTCCCGTCATAGCCACTTGATGACGCTGCGGTCGGCGCCGATTCTGAAGACATAGCTGCCTATACCGAGTTGTTCCAAAGACAGGTCAAGGACCTGCTGCAGCGCGGGAGCGCGCACAACCTTCCCTTCCGTTGAGATCGCGATGAATTCACCGGAATGATCGGCTTCAAGCGGCTTGCCATAGCGCGTATAGAGCTCTTCAGCCTTCCGGCTGAGTTTATTCCTGGGAGATTTGTGCGTATTTGGGGTCTCGACTGCCACTGTGTTCGATGCCCTTCGTGAACTGTTCGCTCGTACGTCTTCACGAGCGCGCCGGACTTTGGCAATCCGACTTGAAATACGCTCCGGACAGCGCCGCCGGATCCGTTACCGCAGCACAGCAAAATCCCAGCTCCATAGGATCATTTCACCCTCGCGCTCAGGAGGCCGCCACTGCCGCGCCGTTTCGGATCGCCTGCGTGAACATGCCCCGCGCGTCGAACGTAATCTCTTCCATTTCGCCCATGCGGTGCACGCGGCCGGTGGCTTCCAACTCCGCTACGAGCGGCTCGGAGACCCAGAGGTCTTCCAGGTGCTTCGTATCCTGGATGCGCACGATGCGGGACGTCTCGTTCTCGATCTGGTGGCAGCACGCCAGGGCCACGAAGAGCGCTTCGCGGTCGTTGGCCACCGTGAGTGGAATGCGCGCCCCTTCCGGCCCTTTGGCGGTGATAACGTTCATGTACGTCTGCACGGGGTCCAGTTTATCCACGATTTGCTGCAAGACCACGTCGCCAAGCCCGACGCCGCAGGCATTGCCTTCCGTATCTTGGGTGAGATCGCGCATGACGATACGCTTGATGAGCGGCGTTTGGGGCAGAGGGCCTTGCCAGTAGCGGTTGATGACGTTGGTATCCGCGCCAATGCCGCTGATGTCCTTGCCGAGTTGGTCGACGATGAGCACGTCGATTTCCTCACCAGGCAGCCGCGCCATGCGCTCACGCGCGATTTCAAGCAGCTCTTGTTCTTCTGCCAGAATGCGGTCAGCCGGCACCGCCTGGATCAATGAAAGGCGGGAGTGGCCGTCTTCCACCAGGGCCAGGCCGAAGGGAATTGGCATGTGCTGGAGCGTAAACTGGCCCACTGCCGGGATGAGCGTGGGGAACTCCGCAAAACTGCGGGCGTGGAAGGTGTCCGCGCCCTTCTGCTTGCCCAGTCCGATGGCGATCATTTTCATGAGCCCGGACTCGATATGCCCGTGAAAGTCCGTATGGGGCTTGACGCGATTGACGGGTATGGTGATATCGGCTTCCGTGGCGGCGGTTTTGTCGAACCACACCGGCACGTTGTCTTCCACGTGGCCGAGGAGCACGGTGTCCATGCTGGAGCGAATGGGGCAGCCCATAGCTTCCTCGGTGACGCCGTAGTGAGCGAGAATCTCAAGCTGGCCCGCGGCGGTTGCGCCGCCGTGGCTGCCCATGGCCGGCACGATGAACGGTTGCGCGCCAAGCTGTTTGATCTCGTGCGCGGCCGCTTTGAGCACCTGGGCAATGCGGTCGATGCCGCGGCTGCCGCCGGTGAGGGCGACACGCGCGCCCGGTTGGATGGTCTCACGAATCTCAGGCCGCGCGAATTCCTGCGCCACGGCCGCCGCCACGTCCTCGATGGTGTCGGTGTAGAGCGTTTGCCGCATTCGTACCCAGCGGGGGAGCGTGCCCCGCTCGAAAATCTCCAGGCCCATGGTTCACCTCTCCCCTTCGCGTTGGACTACTGCGCGGTCACTCATCGCCAAGTGGTCGCGCGCCTGCCGCTCCGGCCCACGTTTCACGTCTAATGTACCACTGCCTCGGGCGCGCTGCCTGCTCCGGGCCGCAAGTTTGCCATTGCGTTGCCCGTGCGGCCCGGTGTGTGCGGACTTTCTGCCAAGAGAACAAGCGCAGGCCTGCGGTCATTCGGCGGAAGGCGGGTTTTCCTTTTCGGAGTTTTCATACGTGACCGTGCCCGGGAAGAGTTGCTGCGCCTTGCGCACCACCGGATCCCGGGCCGGGTCTTTTTCATAGAGGTCCCCCGCCGACTCGCGCGGGGCCAGCGTACATTCGATGCTGTAGTGGCGGCCGATGGTCTGCGCAACGGCTTTTTCCACCAAGAAGAGGTTGTCCGGCTGGCGCACCTGGTCGCGGTGCCAGGCATGGGTGAATTCCAAGGTTAGCACCTTTTCATGGACTTCTTTGGGGGTGCAATCGCGCAGCACGCCGCGCAGGTGCACGTTTGGCCGCCGGAATGATTCCAAAACGGCCTGCCAGCGCTCCTGAATCTCCTGGACAGGCGATTCCGGCGCGTCTGTCGGCGGTGCCGGGGATTCTGTTTGCGCGGCGGCTTGCGCTGGGGATTCCGGCGCGGGGGCAGCCGGAGCGGGAGCGTCTGGTTCAGCCTTTGCCGTTGTGCTCGTGCTGCCATCCGCTTCCGCCGGGCCGGTCTGTTCGGCTGGACGCGGCGGCGGGGAATCCCGTTTTGTAACCGGCCGGCTGGTGGCCGGTGAGGCAGGCCGCGCCTGTGGCGCGGCGGGCGCGGCGCTGCTTTGGGCGCGATCGGTGGTGCAAAACTCCACCAGCGCCAGTTCTACGGGAAGTTGCGGAAAGACGCCCAAGCGGAGGGATTGTTCCGCTTCGGAGAAGAGCCGGATGGCCTGCACGATTTCGGAAAGCGAGATGCGGTCCGCCAGACCGGCCATGAGCGTGGCTTCTTCCTCGCTCATCTCCAGCAGTTCGGCGGCGTCCATGCCGCTCTTGTGGAGCAGCGTGGCGCGCAGGTAACGGATGGTCTCCCGGGCGAACTGCCGCATGTCCAGGCCCTGGTCCGCTGCCTGGGCCAGCGCGCGCAGGCCTTCGCCGGCGGCGCGCCGGGCGAGGGTATCCACGAATTCGGCCACAGCCGCGGTGTGGGCCAGGCCCAGCATCTCCCGCACCTGTTCCGCGCTCACGCCATCGTCGGCGTAGATGGTCGCCTGGTCGAAGAGGCTCACGGCATCGCGGGCGCTGCCGCCGGCCATGCGCGCCAGGATGTTGAGGGCTTCCGTTTCCACGCTGACTTTTTCGGCGTCGGCGATGTGCTGCAAGCGCGCCACCAACGCCCCTACGGGAATGCGGCGAAAGTCGAACCGCTGGCAACGAGAGAGAATCGTAGGCAGCACGCGGTGGATTTCGGTGGTAGCCAACACGAACACGGCGTGTTCCGGCGGCTCTTCCAGAGTCTTCAAGAGCGCATTGGAGGCTTCCGGCGTGAGCTGGTGCACCTCGTCGATGAGGTAGAACTTGTAGCGGCCGCTCACCGGCGCGAAATTCACGCGCTCCCGCAGGTCGCGAATATCCTCGATGCCCCGATTGGAAGCGGCGTCCAACTCCACCAGGTCCAGAAAGCGCCCCTCCACGATGTCCGTGCACGCCTCGCACCTGGCGCACGGCTCGGGCTGCACGCCCTGCAGGCAGTTGAGCGCCTTGGCCAAGATGCGCGCCAGTGAGGTCTTGCCGGAGCCGCGCGGGCCGGCAAAGATGTAGGCATGGGCGATCTGCCCGGACGCCAGGGAGTTCTGCAGCGTGCGCACCGTGGGTTCTTGGCCGACCACGTCGCCAAACGTCTGCGGCCGCCACTTGTTGTACAACACCACCCGGGACATTGGGGGCGATTTCTCCTCGGTCTTGGCTAGCGCTCGCTGCGCGTGATTGGGCGAACGCTGCATGGGCAAGAATTCAGCGAAAGGGGTCGAATGAAACCCCACCAGCCTATTGAATTGAATTGTACGCCATCGGCCCTCGTTTTGAGTAATCCGTTGAGGGTATTCTACACACACGAGGCGGTGTTTACCGTTCATGTCACGCCGGGCGGGGCGCAGTGTCAGGCCGAGCAGAGCGCAGTGTCAGGCCGAAGCCAGTACAGCATCAGGGCGAGGGCAGCACGGTGCCACGGCCAGCGGGGCACTGGGTCATTTGTATGTTGTGAAAGTCAAAGACGGGGAGACAGGGGGAGTGAAGAGGAAGCGTGAAGGGGGCGGACCGAATGTCATTCCGAGCGAAGCGAGGAATCTAGCGCCCGCGCCTCAACCGGCCCGAAATGCTCGGCGCCCAATACTCCTCACTCTGCTGTGCGCCGCCCGAAATGACAGCAATGTGCGGCGCTGAAACACCTTCCTCCAGCCAGGCATGCTGTCAACAAATCCCCTGACAATGGCGGCGGTCTTCTACCAGGCAGATTGGCTGCGCGTCGCACCGTCTCGTGCGGCGCGTGGACTCCGTGCGTCACCGGAGTTGGTATAATGTAACCGGTCCTGGGTGTTTGCTGCGTAGGCGATGCCCCAAGCGTCTGTTCAGGCCAGTGGATTGAGTTTTCGTCGGTTTGGGCATGCGTCCTCACCGGCATGCGGAAGTCGAAATTGCGGTCTCGCAGCTATAGGAGTGCGCCACCGTGCAGCAGTATCTCCAGATTATTCAGATCATTCTTTCCGTTGCCCTCATCGCGGCCGTATTGTTGCAGGCCCGAGGCGCGGCCCTGGGCTCGGCCTTCGGGGGATCGGACAGCATCCACAATACGCGGCGCGGCGTGGACCGGTTGCTGTTCAATGTGACGATCGGTCTTGCCGTACTCTTCATCGTAGTCTCCGTGGTCATCGTGCGCATCTAGCGTACGGTAGGGATGAAGAATGATAGACCGGTTGGTGCCCGCTCCCTCCCGCATTGCCGGCATAGTCTTTGTCGGCAGCATCGGCTCACTGCTGGCGGCGGCGCTGCTTGCCTATTTCGCGTATGCCGCCAATGTCGTGGACGTACCTGACTATGGCGGCACCTACATCGAGGGCACGCTGGGTCCACCCCCGACCCTTGTGTCCATCCTTGCCGAAGACGATACGTCACGCACGCTATCCGGGCTCATCTTCAACGGCCTGACGCGCTATGCGTCCGACGGCGCCATAGTGCCCGACCTTGCGACCCGCTGGGAGACTGACCCTCAGAGCCGTTCCTTTGTGTTCCATCTGCGGGATGACGTGCGCTGGCATGATGGCACGCCGCTCACCGTAGACGACGTGCTCTTCACGTACGAATTGCTAGCGAATTACCCACGCCGCCAACAAGAGTGGACGAACGTTAGAGTGGAGCGAGAAGGCGAGCGCAGCCTTCGCGTCTCCGTGCTGAACGACGTGTATTTGCCGCTGCTCGAATATGCGACGATCGGTATTTTGCCGCGTCACTTGCTTCAAGGCATTAGCCCGGGCCAACTGTCTATCACGCCTTACAATCTGGCGCCGGTTGGCACCGGCCCTTACCGGATTGTGGAGTTCACTGAAGAGTATGCGCTTCTGCAGGCAAGTGAGGACTATTACGGCGGACGTCCCCACATTCGGTTTCTGAAGTTCAAATTCTATCCCAACGCAAGAGCCGCGATCACGGCGTTGGAACGTGGCGAAGTCGAGGGCGTGAGCTATCTTCCTGTCACGGAACGCAGCCGCGTGGATTCAATCGCGGACGTCGAGGCGTATAGTGCCCCCCTGGCGGGCTACACGGTCTTGTATTTCAATCTGCGCCGTACGCCGTTCTTCGACCGCAAATTGCGCCAAGCTATCGCCCATGCCATCGACCGCGAGTACCTCGCCGCGGAAGTTCAGGGCGGGATGGCAGACCCCTTGGAAGGGCCGATTCTCCCCGTTTCCTGGGCGCATGCGCCGGATGTGCGGAAATATGCGTACGATCCGGCTACCAGCAGAGTCTTGCTAGATGAAGCAGGCTGGGTCATCGGACCCGATGGCGTGCGTTCAAGAGGAGAGGATCGCCTCTTGCTGCAATTGCTGACCGCGGATATACCCGGCCATCTAGAATTGGCGGAAGCCATCGTGGCGCAACTGCGGCTGGTCGGCATCGAAGTGGCGGTACAGACAGCGGGTCCCTCTAGGTTGCTCAATGACTCTCTGCTCACCCATGAATTCGACATCGCGCTCTATACCTGGATCTTGAACGGCCTGGACCCGGACCCGTACCTGGAGTGGCACTCCAGCCAGATTGAGAGCGGCTGGAATTTCTCCGGATTCATCGACCCGCGGGTGGATGAAGCGCTCCAAAACGCGCGAAATACGTTGGACCAGGAAGAACGCAAGCGTATGTATGCCGACTTCCAGCGTGCATTCGCGGAAGAAGTGCCCAGCTTGATGTTGCTCAGCCCACGCTATGGGTTCGCTGTGAGAACGACGGTGCGGGGGGTCACGGCTCCCGCAGTCTTGCCCACCGCCGACCAGCGCTTGGCAGAAATAGGCAGTTGGTATATCAAAACGAAGAAGAACGTCCTCAGCGTACGCGGCCCCTTTGAGGGCCTGCGCATACCGTTCTTTTCTTGAAAGGAGCGCGCTTGACGTGAGTGGCCCCAAAGTCCCGACAGCGCAGATCGTCGCCATTGGCACGGAACTGGTGCTCGGCCGCATTCAAGACACAAATTCGTTTTGGCTCTCGCAGCAACTGTCAGATTTGGGCGCGGACGTGCGGCGAATCACAGTTCTGCCGGATGTTCTGGACGAGGTGATCCCCGTGCTGCAAGGGGCGGCGGAGGCCGGTACGGACTTCGTAGTGATTACGGGCGGGTTGGGTCCTACGCCGGACGACCTGACGGTCGAGGCGCTGGCTACCTGGCTGGGGGAAACAACCTATCAGGAGCCGAGCCTCTTGGAGGACTACATGCGGCGGCGGCAAGTCGGCGCTGATGGACTCAGTGACGGGATGCGCAAGATGGCGACTGTGCCGGAGAGCGCGATTGTGTGGGCGAGTCCGGCGGGCTGGGCGCCGTGCATTCAGATTAACCGGGACCGGACCGCCTTCTTCGTGCTGCCGGGCCCGCCCCGAGAAATGGAAGCGCTTTTTGACCGCTACGTGGCGACGGCGATCTCCGAATCTCTCGAAGTCAAGAGCGCCGCCCGCCGCGTGTTCGTCAATATGAGCGAATCCGAGGTCTCCCCCTTCATCGAGGAAGCCATGGCCCAACTCCCCGGTCTCTACGCGAAGGCCTACGTGGCTTTGCGCACCGATACCCATATGCCCGTAGACTTCGTCGCTCGCGCCGGCTCCGATCGAGACGCCCGCCGCCTCCTGAGCGACGCCGTCGACCGGTTTTCCGCGGACGTGAAAGCGCTCGGCAAGGATATTCACTACTAGCGAACGGGGGAGTACCCCGCTCGGTGAAGACGACGTGCTCCGGAAAGGCTGCCCCAACTGTCAGGCCGCGCCGCTATTCTCCAGCGCCGCGATGGCGGCGGCGTAGTTGGCATTGAGCCGGATAGCAGCTTGGTAGTCTTCGCGGGCCCCGGCCACGTCACCGGTCATTTCGCGCGCGCGGCCACGCCAGAAGAGCCATTCTTCCACGCTGGCGCGTTCGAGGTTCGTGGTGGCGAGCGCAATCACGTCCTGATAGCGTCCCTGCGCCAGATAGGCCTCAAACGGGCCGAATTGATACCAGAGCATGCGCCAGGGCAGGCCGAGTTGCCGGGCCCAGTCGAATGCCTGCGCCGCCTGTTGCGTGTCGCCCAAGTTTAGTGCGCTGGTGCCAAGGTTGAACCACGCATAGGCGTCGTTACGGTCTTGCGCAATCTCTTCTTCCGCGGTAGCCAGAGCGCGTTGCCACATGTCCGTTGCCACCAGGTTTTCTTCCAGCATTTCCGTAACGCCGGCTTCACTCGCTTGCGGGTATATGACCACGAAGGTGCGATTGAATACCCGCCAGACGTCATCGAGTGCGGCGTACGACATGGACAGGTTTGGCCCGACGTACGAGTCGTGCGCGGTGAAGGTCTCGCTCCCGTCGTCATAGCCCAAGAGCACGCGGTAGTGGCCCATGCCGTCATCGGGTTCCAGCTCCAGCCAGATTTCCACGATGACCGGCAGTCCGGCGGCAAGCAGGCGCTTCAAGAGGTCTATGTCCCCGCCGACGCCTACGCGAGCCCGGTAGCCGATGGTCTGAGCGTACGCGGCAAACTCATGCGGGCTAACGTTCTTGTCACTGGGGTCCGGTTTCAGGACCGGGGCGATTTGCGCTTGCGCCTCCGCGCGGCCAAAGTAGCTCAATACCATACCCAGCGAACTAGGCGCGCAGTTGTTCCAGCCCTGATACTCGTGCCGTACGCCCACGAGGAGTGCGGATGGCGGCAATGCGGCTGCGGGCGGCGAGAGCGTTGCCGCCGCCTGGTTGGGGAATTGGGTGGGCGCGGCTTGCGGCGCCGCAGTGGGCGTCGCGAGGGACTCCCCGCCTGTCGCCAGCGCCGGGCGGGCTTGCGGGGCTGGAATGTCCGTCAGGAGGGACTCAGAGGCTATCGTGCTGGGTGTGCCGGGCGTGAATTCCATACTTCGGGCAACCGCCGCAAAGGCGCCCACCAGCACTGCCACGACCAACAGGAGCGACCATACTGGTAGACCTGAGGCCCGCCTGCGTCGCCGGTCAGGACGCCGGACATCCCGTATCCAGATATTTCCGCCGTCTTGCGTCATTGCCGTGCGCTCTCCCTCGCTGCGCTTCTGCCACCATCATACTTGACGGCTACGCATTTACGTAACCCCCCTGTTCGCCGCAATCCCCATCCGGGCTTAGTTCCCATTCACATCCTTGCTTGAATGAGCTCGCCTGCGCGCAAATCGGCGAACGGATTGGCGATTACCGGGCGATTCGGCGCGTTCTGACCCCGGCGCGTGGAGGTTGGCGAACGGCGCATGTCTGTTGACGTCTCAGGCGGTGCGCGCTATCGTGCCAACGGGAAGCCCTACACACTCACTGGAGCAAGGTGATGAAACTCTGTCTATTGACCTACAATATGGCGCGGCATTGGAATCTAGCGGAACTCCTCGATCTGGCGCGGCTGGGCGGCTTTAGCGGTCTGGAGTTTCGCGCCGAGGCCGGCCACAAACACGGTGTGGAGCTGGAAACAAGCGCTGAGGAACGCCGCTCGATTCGCTACCAGGTGCAGGACGCCTGCCTGGAAGTTGCCGGCATCAGCACGAGTTCTCGCTTCGAGTCACCCGACGCCACTCAGCGGCGGGAGGTTGTGGAACGGAGCAAGCGCTACATCGAGCTAGCGGCGGACATCAACGCGCGCCAGATTCGGGTCTTTGGCAATGACATGCCCAAAGAGGGTGCGGACGGCGGCGCGCCGCCGCCGCGTGAAGACGTGATGCGCTACGTGGGCGACTCTCTGCGCGAACTGGGCGAATTTGCCGAACCCCTCGGCGTAAACGTCATGTTGGAAATGCACGGGCAATTCAACTACTGGCACTTTGCCATGACTGCGGTGGAGCATGCCGACCACCCCCACGTGGGCATTCTCTACAACTGCGACAACCGCGACCTGGTGGGCGGCTCGGTTGCGTCTACCTACGACCGCGTCGCGCACCATATCGGCCACGTGCACATGCACGACTTTGTGAACGGCTTCCCGTACGCCGAACTCTTCGGGCTGCTCCAGCGCGACGGCTACGACGGGTACCTCTCCTCAGAGATCGGCAAGACCGATCCGACGCACGAGGACTACTTCCTCATGTATGCGCAGCTCTTTCGGGCATGGAACGCCCTGGCGGCCTCCGCCGGCGAAAGCGCGCTGCCCTACCATGCCGCCGCCGCGGGCACGGTGGCGACGGCTCCCGGCAAGTAGGGGTCTGCCCGGTGTGGGCAAGCCCGCCGTTCACGCAACGCGGCAGGCGCCCACGCCCATAGGCCAAACCCCGCGCTTTGCGCAAGCCCATCTATCTCATGGGTCCTCATATTGGCAGCATCGCCCCAGATTGCGGCTGGACTGCAACTTACATTGGGCGGCAAGACGAGCCGAGCTTGCTTTGTCTCATGCGGTAGACTGTGCCGCCTCCCGCGCCGCCGGCTTCGCAATGACCCGTGAGGGCGCGCAGCGGGGATGTGTCGTGTATTGAGAGCAGGTTGGTTTAAAGAGGGAAAGTCTCATGGCATACCGTCCACCGGAAAAACTCGTTGTCTTTGGCATCGACGGCCCCATTCTGCCGACCTTGCAGCGGCTGATGCGGGAAGGGCGGATGCCCCTGATGGAGAAGCTGGTGTCGCGCGGCACGTGGGCGGACAATTGCCTGGTGCCGTATCCAACGATCACGCCGCCGAATTGGACCACGATTGCCACGGGCGCGTCAGCCGGCCGAACCGGCTTCACCGACTTCAACGTCCATTGGAAAGGGGAGCCCCTCGGCACAACCCACGCCGCCTTTGACTCTCGTTGGCACACGGCGGAGTACCTGTGGGAGGCCGCCGAAAAGGTTGGGAAACGGTCCATCGTCATCAATTGGCCGTCTTCGTGGCCGGCGCGCACCAAGGAAGGCTGGCAAATTGCCGGCTACGGCCTGACAGTGAACGAGTGGCACGACCACCCCACGTTCCATCACTCCTACAGCTTTTCGGGCGATGCGCTTTTCTCCACGGACGACCACGTGGAAGGCACGTTGATCGACGTGGAGGAGGCGGAAGACTGGCAAGGGGTGGCTGCTGACGCCGAGCACTTGGAAGCCGAGTTGACCTGGCGCTTCCGCTATCCCAAGTACACCATGGCGCCGCTGACGTGGCACGTGCTGCTGGAGCCCGACGAGAGCGGGGCGTACACCACCGCTCACGTCTGCGAACGCCGCGACAAGGGTTCGGCCATGTGCTCGCTGCGGGCCGGCGAGTGGTCGGACTACATTGTGCGCGGCATCGCCTGCGAGGAACTGGGTGAGCCCGAAGCGGTATTTCGCATCAAGCTGCTGGAGCTATCTCCCGATGGGGAGACCGTTTCGCTGTTCGTGACCCCGCTCTGCCAGCTTGACGGCTGGACGCATCCCGACGGCCTGGACCGCGAGATTTTCGAGCAGGGCAAGTGCCGGGGCCTGCCCGCGCCGTACCTGGGGCTGCGCACGTTTCGCATGGGCTGGTTCGACGCAGACACCTTCATCGAACTGTGCGACATGCATCACCAGTGGTTTGCCGACGCGGCGCGTTACTTGATGGAGCATAGGCCCTGGGACCTCTTCTTCATCCACATCCATACCCCGGACTACTTCTACCACCTCTTCGCGAGCGAGGTCGATCCCGCGCTCAACCGGGATGCGGAGAGTCTCACGTATTGGCAGGAAGTCGAGGCGCGCATGTACCAGAGCCTCGACCAGGCATTTGCCGACATGGCGGCAGCGGCGCCCCGCCGGACGTTGTACGCCTATGTTTCCGATCACGGAGCCAAAGCCAATGGCTACAAGTGCAATCCCGGTCAGATTCTGATCGACGCGGGGCTGACGGTGCTCAAGGAAGAAGACGATCCGGACGCTGTGGCGCATTTCGCCGCGTATACGGGCCGCAAACAGGTGGACTGGTCCAAGACCCGTGCCGCCGCCAGCGGCTCGTCGTACATTTGGGTAAACCTGAAAGGCCGGGACCCGGACGGTAGTGTGGACCCGGCAGACTACGTGCAGGTGCAAAACGAGGTCATCAAGGCGCTCTACGACTACACGGACCCCGAGACCGGCCTGAAGCCCATAGGCTTTGCCTTCAAGAAGCAGGACGCGCGCTTCCTGGACCTGTACGGCGATACGACCGGCGACATCGTGTTCTGCTACGCCGATGAATACGGCTCGCAGCATGGGCCGCAGTTTCCGTCGGCGACCGACGGCATGGGCGACATGCGCGGCCTGTTTGCGCTTTCAGGACCGGGCATCAGGAGAGGCCACGTGCTGGAGCGCAACGTCAACCTGAAAGACCTGGCGCCGACGGTCTGCTACCTAATGGACCTGCCGGTGCCGGCCGACTGCGAGGGCGCCGTGGTGTACCAAGCCCTGGACGACGCGGATGCGCCGCTGAAAGAGCGCATGCGCCTGCAACGCCACGTGGACGTCCTCTCCGGCGTGGCGGAATCGGAAGCGTCAATGACGCACACCTACCACAAGGCGGAAGGATAGATGGATGGACAGCGGATTCGTTGAACGTGGTCGTCTAGCCGGGAAGGTAGCGGTAGTCGCGGGCGCTGGCGGCGGCATGGGGAGCGCGACGCCGTTGCATTTCGCTCGCGAGGGGGCAAAGGTGCTCTTAGCGGCGCGGCGAGAAGAGCCGCTGCTGACGTTGGCGGGAGAGATCGAGGCGCTCGGCGGCGAAGCGGCTATTGCCACGGCCGACCTGGCGACGCCGGACGGCGCCGCAACCTTGGCCCAGGCGGCGTTGGACCGCTGGGGACGCATCGACGTGCTCTTCGACAATCTCGGCGACTATGCCTTCGGCGGCCGGAAGCTGCACGAAACGGCACCCGACGAGTGGCGGTATTTGCTCAACATAAATGTCGATACCGCCTACTATTGTGCTCACGCAGTGTTGCCCGCGATGGTAGCACAGGGCGGCGGGTCGGTTCTCTTTGTCTCGGCGGCTCGGCGCACCCGCCGCGAAGCCAACGTCGGCTATGCGGCAGGCAAAGAGGCGCTGGTCGGCCTTACTCGCACGCTGGCCCGCGAATACCGCGCGCACGGCATCCGCGTGAATTGCATCTGTCCCGGCTCTATCGGCGATTCGCGCGGCGCGGAAAATGCAGGATTACCGCCGGCTGAGCTCGGGCGCGGCGGCCATCCCGCTGACGTGGCGCTATCTGCCGTCTATCTGGCCAGCGACGAGGCGGCCTGGGTAACAGGGCAGATTCTCGACGTGGACGGCGGCGATTCGCTTTAAGCTACGAGTGGGGTGAATATGCGTGGTAGCATCTCGCGCCAGCATGCCCCGTCCGGCATCCTGCGGAGGTTGCCCGTGCCAGAAGCTATGGAGAGACCTACGCCCGCTGTGTGCAGACGTCGTCGTAGGCTTCCCGGACGTAGCTATGGAGCCTGCGCAAACCCCAGATAGACGATGCCAGGGCTTTCAGGCGGTCGAGGTGGCGCACGTGGTCACGGTCAATGTCACTGGGGCGTAGAGGGTTCATATTTGCCACCACCAGCCATTCATGTACTCTGCGGATGCCTTCCGCTAGGCCGACGCCCAGAAGGAGCGCAACATCAGGGACAAGGATGCAGCTGCTTGCGTGGCCCGGTGGTTGCGCCGCTACGGCAGGGCTCCGGTGAAGAGCGCCATCAGAAAGCCGAGGATGGCTAACTGTAAACTGGCAGCGATGATTGCCACCCCACCCAAGTGGAGCCGCATGCGCAATTCCATTTCGCGTAGTTCGGCTTTGGTTGCGCACGCGCTCACGGCATGGGCCAGGGCTTGGACGTCGACGCGCACCTCAGCAATTTCAGCTTGCAGTTCGACTTTAATCGCTTGCAAGTCGGCTTTTGTCGCCTGTGCCAAGTCCTGCAAGTCGGCTTTGGTTGCTTGTGCCAAGTCCTGCAAGTCGGCTTTGGTCGCGAGGGTATCGTGTGATTCGCCTACCGCGCCTAGCAAGGCATTGGCCTGGGCCTTGCTGAAGCCCGCGTCGGTTAGGCTTTCGAACACTTTGTGGGTGTCGATGATTGCCATGCGCCGCTCCTTGCATACCATTCTATCAAGGCGCGCCCATTCGTGACACAGATTCGGCCGTCACTAAGACCCGACGTTACCCGGCCTGCGCGAGTATGCGGTCCATCTGATAGCCCAGCCCGGTGCCGGTGAGGGTTTGGGTCAGCGCGACTCCGTTGCGCACGTTGGCGATGCGTGGGTGCACGGCGGCCACCGCGCCGTTTGATGCGGGGAAGAACTGGCGCGAATTGCATTCCACGCCCATCATCGGCTTGATGCGCGCGGCAAAGCTCACCGAGTGGATGAGAGAGAGGTCGGGATTAGTCAGGTCCTGCACCGTGTACGGCAAGCCGTCGTGGGTAGCGAGCGCGGTGAAGAGCAAGCTGTGGGAGTGGCCCTTGCACACTTTCAGCGCGATGCCGGACCACCCAAGCTCCTTGGCCCGTTCGTACTGGCGATGGTTATAGAGACTCTCGTCCATGATGACGGGCTTGAGCTTGTCGATGCCCTCCATACGGAACGGCGCTCTGTCCAGGTCGCGGTGCGTGGGTTGTTCCACGTACAGCAGCGCGTCGTAGGCCGCCGGCGACTGCTCGCGCACTCGCTCCAGATACTCCACCATGTAGTCCGGGGTTTCGCAAATTTCGTTCGTATCCGCCGTGAGGTAGATGTCCTGCCGGCCCTGCTTGGCCAGTTCCTCCTTGCCGACGGCGTACACGTCCAGCGTGCGTTGCACGTCCCAGTCCATGTCATTGCCCAGCAGCTTGATCTTCAGGCAGTAGACGCCGTCCCGGGCAATCCACTGGTCCAGCGAGACCGGTTCACCGTCGTCCGGGTCGTCGGCCGTAATCTCACGTTCCCACAACTTATCGAGTCCACCGACGAGATGAAAGACCGGGAGTTCCGCCACGTAGTTGCCGCGCACGTAGTCGTCTAGATAGCTGCCCTTGAACGCCGGGCCGAGATAGGCGCTGAGGTCTTCCGCCATGAATTCATCGGAATAGCCGTCGTAACTGGAAATGCCGTTCACGTTGCCAAACGCGTCGTGCAGCGCGCCGTCGAATGGAGAGCCGCAGACCAGCGAGGCGAGCACCGGCATGGACTCCGCAAGCTGCATGGCGCGGCTGGTGTCCGCCGCGTGGCTGAGCAGCGCGGGCTCGGTCTTGAGCGCAATGTCGATGGGGTGGGCGTAGCCGGAGTGGCCCTCCAGGGCCTTGGCGTAGCGTTCTACCACCTGGCGCATGGCGGCGTCGCGGGCCAGCGCATCCACGTCGTCGGTGGGCCACGCCCAGCCGATGGCCAGGAACATGCTGCCCCAGCCTTCCGCCACCTGGCCGGCGCGGTTTTCAACGGCAACGCGCACCCGCACGTGGGTGGCGCCCTCCATGGTGACGCCGCCGAACTTCAGCGGCGTGCGCGCGATCTCGTCGGTAAAGTACGTCTCTACTTCTCGTATGCGAATATCGGACAGCAACGACGCGGCCATACGTAAGTCTCCTTAATTGACTCCGAGTGCGGGTGTGCGCGGCGCATCGATCATTTCCTCGCGGAACATCACCTTGCCGCCCACGATGGTGAGCTTTACGTCGGCCATCGCCTTGATGTCCGCCAGCGGATTGCCCGCCACGGCAATAATGTCTGCGGCCTTGCCCGTCTCCAGTGTGCCCCGTTCATGGAGCACGCCCAGGCCCTTGGCGGGGTTGCGGGTGGCCATCATCAACACCTCACGGGGCGGAATGCCGATGAGCTCCGCGGCGCACCGCAGCGAAATGTAGTAGTCGTCGAAGGGCGTGTACCGCACCCCCGAATCACTGGAGATTATGAGGTTCACGCCGGATTGCCAGGTATTGCGAAACTGCGCCACCCGCTCTTCTTCCAGCGGGCCACTGATACCCATGGCCGCGCGCATGTCTTCGCTGAGCGGCATGTCGGCGAGGTAGCCTCGGAAAACGCCCGCCAGCGTGATGGAGACGGTGAGATCCTTCGCGACGGCGGTTGCCATGGCCTCCTCGTCGTAGTCATAGCCGCCGTCGGCGCCCAGCCAGACGCAATGCTCGATGGTGTCGATGCCGGCCTCGATGCAATTGCGAATGCTGTCTGTGGGAATAGCGTGCGCCGCCACCGGCGTATCGAGTTTGTGGGCCTCTTCCACGACCACGCCAAGTTGCTGGGCGCTGTACTGCACCATGAGCGGGTTGGATTCGGCGGTCATGTTGCCGCCGCTGGCGCATATCTTGATCACGTCCGCGCCGTGCTTGATGAGCGTGCGCACGGCCCTACGCAGTTCCCACTCTTCATTGGCTTCCCAGCCCACGAAGTGGATGTGGCCGCCCGTCACCGTGATGGGCACGTTGCAGGAGAGGATGCGCGGGCCGGCAAGCCTGCCGGCATTGATGGCGTCGCGCACCGTGGGCACCACGTCCCGGCGTCCACCCAGGTCGCGGACCGTCGTTAGTCCCGCGCGCAGGCACTTTTGAGCGTTGGACGCTGTGCGCAGCACCTGCTCCATGTCCGTCTCGCGGCTGATGTCGTCCACAACTTGATCGTGGTTCGGGCCTGCCGTAAAGCTCAGGTGGACGTGTCCGTCCAGCATACCGGGAAGCAGCGTATGGCCGGGCAATTCCTCCACCACCGCGTCTGCCGTGAGTTCCGGCGTGAGTCCAGCGACCGGCCCCACATACGTGATGCGGTCGCCGGCCATGGCCACCGCGGCCTGCTCGATGATGTCGCTGTCGGTTGCGGTGTAGGCCCGGTCTGCTTTGAGTATTCTCTTTTGGCTCACGAGGCGTCCCTTTCTGGATAGAACACGCGCTGACCCGGCGTGAGGACGAGCGGGTGAACGATACCGCCTTCTGCCTGGAGCGCGCCAATGAAGTCGGCCGGGTCGGCCAGGTTATTGGCAAACATATTGTAATGAGTGGGCACGGCGGTCTGTGCGCGGAGCACGGTGGCGAGATGCGCCGCCTCGGCGGCTGACATATTGCCAAAGCGTCCGTTTATGCAGATGCAGGCCAGGTGGGGCTGCAAGTCCGCGATGCCCTCCATTCTCTCGTGGTAGAGTGAATCGCCGCTCACGTACACACGCAGGCCGTCAAAGTCGATGACATACCCCACGGCGTCGGGCGCGTCGTCCGGATCGCCCCACACGTGGTGGGCGTATGTGGCATGGATGCGTACGTGGCCGCTGTGGAGCACGTCGTCGTGATTGAGGGTGTACGTTTGGCTGGCCGGGATGCCCGCCTCCCGCATGGTGGCCGTGCATGAACTGGGGCCGATGAGCAGGGCCGCGGCGTTGTGGCGCGCGATCTCCGGCAGCGCATCGGGGTCCAGGTGGTCGGCGTGGTTGTGGGTGGCGAGCACGTAATCCGCCCGCACTTCGGCAGCGGCGAGAGGCGGTTCGACCAGACGCTCCAAGCCGTAGAGGTCCCGGCAGGCGTCGCCAAGGTAGGGGTCTACGTATACGACGGCGCCCTGACTGGACTTGAAGACGAATCCCGCCTGCCCCAAGCTCCAGACGGCCAGCGACCCTCGCGGCACGCCGGTGTCGTTGACTTCTGCTGCAATACTCACCGCTCCCGCCTCTCTGCGCCGTGCGGTTTCCGTTCACTGCGGGTTATTGTAGCAGTCGCGCCACACCACGGCTACGGAGCGCGTCCCGCGCAAGACGGCACACCCCTGTTTCCTGCCGTAGGCTCTAGGCAGTGCACCCGAATCAGGCTGGGAGCCGGCAGGTCTGGCAAAGCTATCCAGCAGCGACGCGGGGAGCCGACAGGTTTCGATAGTGAAGAAACGAGGAAGCGCGGGACACTGTCCCGCGCTTCCGTCTTTCGCGTCACAACGCGACCGGCGCCGCGTGTGTGTTTGGCGTTCGCTGCGCCCTCTAGCGTGCCGCCAGGGAAGCCTTGGCGGCCTGGTAGCGTTCGTTGACGGCGTCCCAGTCCACGTTCTTCAGCAAGGCGGTGATGTAGGAGCCGCGATCGCTGCCGTAGTCCATGAAGTAGGCATGCTCGTAGGTGTCGATGGTCCACAGCGGCACTGTGCCCCAGACGCCGCCCTGGTTGTGCACGTCGCAGAGGAAGTTGTGAATCTTGCCGTCCGTCGGGTCCAGTGCCGTTACCATCCACCCGCGGGCGGCCATAGCGCAGGCGCGGGCGTCTTCCAAGAAGGCGTCCCACGAGCCAAAGTCCTCGGCGATCTTCGCGGCCAGATCGCCGCCGGCCTCGCCGTTGCCGCCGAGGGTGTCGAAGTAGAGCTCGTGCAGGATTTGGCCGTCTGCGGCGAACGTCTCTTCCAGCTTCAAGGCCCGGTAGGCGCTGTAGGCTTGATTGGCCGTAGAGCGGTCGACGCTCTTGAGGCCTTCCTCGATCTCGTTGCGCTTATTTACATAACCGGCGTACAGCGTATCGTGGTGGACGGTCAGAGTTTTCTCAGAGATGCCGTCGAGCGCATCCTTGCCGAATTTAAGGTCCTTCACGGTAAAGGCCATAGTTGATGCTCCCCATGTGCTGCAAGCATGTTTGCCTTGTGCTGACCCCGAAGCGTAGGACGATAGAGGGTCATCGTGACTAACACTACCATAGATGAGGCGAATAGTGAAGAACGTGCCGCGAGGCGGCGCGGGGACGGTCACGCCCCGGCGCCGGTTCTGTTGCGCATCCGCAAGGCCGGCCACGTGAGTGTGCCGGTGCGGCGCTGAACGAATTGCGGTCTGCGAACCGCGCGGCGTCTCCGCGGCAGGATCTCTCGTCCCGGCCGTTGGCAAGCCCTCAATCTTCCCTCGCGCCGCCGGCGTAGAGCCGGCGCTTGACCAGATTGAGAAACTCCCCACGAATTGCGCCGCCATGGGAAAACGCATACAGGTACACGGTGGGGTCGTAGTCGTCCAGCCCGGACGTGGTGACGATGCGGGCCGACTCCATGTTTTGAGATCTGAGCCACTGGAGCGCATGCCAGAGCAGCGCCGATCCGATGCGGCGGCCGCCGAAGTCGCGGCGCACCATGAGGCCCCAATCGAAGGTGACGTCGTCTGCCACAGCTTTTGCATCGCAGATTCCCACCACTTCACCATCCAAGCTGGCGGTAAAGAGTGTCTGCGGTGCGTCTTTGCCGAATGCCGCCACGCGGGCGTCTACCCGCTCGCGCATTTCCTGCCCCAACGCCGCGCTGGGCGGGGCTTCGGGCGCGGCGGGATACTCCACCCGGTGCCACCGCGTGTCTTCCTTGTATTCCTTCCACCACCGCCAGTAGGGTTGGTAGCTGTTCAGGACGAAATCGGTCAAGAACTCGGAGTCGGGACTTGGATGCTCCACGATGGCAAATTCGTGCTCCAGGTCAAGCTCGCCAAGGGACGCGAGGTCCCACGTGATGAGCACCATCTTGCGGGATGCCCAGTAGCCGCGCTCGTAGAATGGCACCGTGGCGCCCTCACCGTCGGGGACGATGGCGTCAATCTTCGTAACGCCCAGCGACTTGAGCCGCTCTTCCGCAGCCATGATCAGGGTCTCTGCCAGCTTTTGCCCCGTATAGTCTTCGTGCACGGCCAGATCGGCAATGAGGCCATGCCGGCGGCGCTCATCTACGCGCAGGGCGTAACGCACCGCTCCCGCTATGGCCTCGCCGTACTTGGCGACCAGAATCTCGCTTGGGCCATAAGTGAGCAAGTTGAGTTCTTCACGCGCGCCGAGGACGTGCTCCGGCACGGGGGTCAGAGGCTCGATGGTGATTGCGGCGCTTTGCATAGTTGGCCTCGGTGGGCGGCGAGTCACGGACGCGGACTGAGCACTTCGATCTTTACGTCGAAGCGGCCGGTGCTAAAGGGCGACATCTGGATGAAGGCTGCCTCGCTGAGGTCGATCCACATGAATCCGGGTGAGGGGGCCCGGTCCTTAATGGTAACGACTAGGACCGCCCCCGTCGAGAGGCGCGTCACCCGCACTACGGTACCCAGTGGGAAGAATGGACTGGCGGCAATGACTGGGTCATACCGGTTATACGGCTCGCCGTTGGCCATGGTATCGCCATGTAGGGACGGATGGTAATACGTAGCGTTTCCATATTCGATCCGGGTGACCGTGTAGTCTGAAAGCCCTTTCAAGAAGGCGGGAGCGCGAAAACGCGTGAGATTCGTGAGCGAGCCGTCGTCCTCTTCCACGACAAACGAGAAGGCGGAAGCCGGAGAGGCCCACGCCAGCCACAACACAACAACAAGAAGAGACCACAGAACAAAGCGCACTGTCTTAGCTACCTTGCACTCCACCGATTCTCCGACTTCTTATAGCGCATGGCAGTGTGGGTCGTCAACCCGGAGGCCGGGATGGCGCAGCGAGTCCGGGTGTGTCGACCAACGTGCGCGATGCGGTGTGCTGCCGCGGGGGCGGCGTGTTTGACCGTCAGTTTGAGGCTGCGCTACAATCGAATTAAGGCGATGCGAGTGATTGTGCCGTTCAGGCAGCCTAGAACGGGGTCAAGAATACTGATGGCCGCTCGCTGTTCAGGTAAAGACCTAGAGTGCGCCATTGCGCGCACGGCTTCACTGATTTGTGGTCGCTGGACCCTCTTGATCTTGCGCGACTTGGCCGCAAGCCCGCAGCGCTTCTGTACGCTGGAACGCTCGCTGGAAGGCATAAGTCCCAATACCCTGGTCGAACGCCTCCGCACGCTCGAAGAAGAGCACATTATTACGCGCCGCGCCTATGCCGAGATTCCGCCCCGGGTAGAATACGCCCTGACCGAAAAAGGCACCGCCTTGGTGCCGGTGCTCGAAATGATGCGAGACTACGGCGAACGCTGGCTTAGCCCCGATGAAGTGGATGCCGGTGAGCCCATCCTGCCGGCGGGTGCGGTTGCCGTGAAGTAGTCGCCTGCGCCGGAGCGCCGGCCCTGCGCAAGAGCACACCTCGCTACAGAACTAAGCGCCACCTGCGTTGGAGAGCGGTGGCGGCTTCTTGTTTTAACGGTAGTAAACGAAGAACTGTGGGGAATTCCCCACAGTTCTTCGCGATTCAGTCGTTTCGGCGGTTTGGGGCGGGCCACAACTCCCGGGACGCCAGCCCCAGAAGCGCGCCCTGCCGGTTTCCACTTCGGCCGCCTATTGCGCCCCGGAGCGCTAGCCCTCTGAGTCCTCGTATTGTCCCCGCAGGCTCTCGACCACGTTGGCATCCAGGAGAGTGGTCGTATCGCCCAGAGCGCGGCCTTCGGCCACGTCGCGCAAGAGGCGGCGCATGATCTTGCCGCTGCGGGTCTTGGGCAGGTCGGCGGTGAAGAAGATGTCCTCCGGCCGGGCAATTGGCCCAATCTTCTGCGACACATGCTTCTTGAGTACGTCCACCAGCGTATCGCCAGCGTCGATGCCTTCCTTGAGGAGCACGAAAGCGGAGACCGCCTGGCCCTTGAGTTCGTCGCTCTTGCCGATGACGGCGGCTTCCGCCACCGACTCGTGGTCGACCAGGGCGCTCTCGATCTCCATGGTGGAGAGGCGGTGGCCTGCCACGTTCATCACGTCATCCACCCGGCCAAGCACCCAAAAGTAACCGTCGGAGTCGATCTTCGCGCCGTCGCCGGTGAAGTAGATGCCCTCGTAGCGGCTCCAGTACTGGTCCTTGAAACGCTCCGGATCGCCGTAGATGGTCCGCAGCATGGAGGGCCAGGGCCGTTGAATGACCAGATAGCCGCCGCCTTCCGGCACTTCGTTGCCGGCTTCGTCCAGAATGGCGGCGGTGATGCCGGGGATGGGCTTCGTAGCCGAGCCGGGCTTCGTGGCCGTATAGCCCGGCAGCGGGCTGATGAGAATCGCCCCGGTCTCCGTCTGCCACCACGTATCGACGATGGGACAGCGTTCGCCGCCGATATTCTTGTGGTACCAGATCCAGGCTTCGGGGTTGATGGGCTCGCCCACCGAGCCGAGCAACCGCAGGCTGGACATATCGTGTTGCGCCGGCCAGTGGTCGCCCCAGCGCATGAAGGCGCGGATCGCCGTCGGGGCTGTGTACAAGATGGTAATGCCGTACTTCTCAACGATGTCCCAGAAGCGGTCGCGGCCCGGGTAGTCCGGCGCGCCTTCGTACATGACCGTCGTGGCCCCGTTTTGCAGCGGGCCGTAGACAATGTAGGAGTGGCCTGTCACCCAGCCGATGTCGGCGGTGCACCAGTACACGTCGTCTTCCTTCATATCGAAGACCCACTTGGTCGTGAGGTAGGTCTGGGTGGAGTAGCCGCCGGTGGTGTGCACAATGCCCTTGGGCTTGCCGGTGGTGCCGCTGGTGTAGAGGATGTAGAGCATGTCCTCGGCGTCCATCTCTTCCGGCGCGCAGCGCAGGTCGGCGTCCGCCATCAGGTCGTGCCACCAGTGGTCGCGGCCTTCCTTCATCTCGATGTCGGCGCCGTCGCCGATGCGTTCCACCACCACCACGTTTTCGATGGTGGGGCAGCGTTCCACCGCTTCATCCGCCATCTGCTTGAGCGGCACGATGCCGCCGCGCCGCCAGCCGCCGTCGCACGTCACCAGCACATTCGCCTCGGCGTCGTTGATGCGGTCGGCCAGGGCTTCCGCGCTGAAGCCGCCAAACACGATGCTGTGGGGCGCGCCGATGCGGGCGCAGGCGAGCATGGCGATGGCGAGTTCCGGCACCATGCCCATGTACAGCGTTACGCGGTCGCCCTTCTTCACGCCAAGGCCCTTGAGGGCGTTGGAAAACTTGCTGACCTCACGCCAGAGATCGTAATACGTTAGCACGGCCTGGTCGCCGGGCTCGCCTTCCCAGATGATGGCGGCCTTGTTGCGCCGCCAGGAGTCCAGGTGGCGATCGAGACAGTTGTACGTAATGTTGAGCTTGCCGCCCACAAACCACTTGAAGAAGGGGGGATCGGAATCATCCAGTACCTGGTCCCACTTCCTGAACCAGTGCAGTTCTTCGGCAACGGATGCCCAGAACGCCTCCGGATCGGCGGCGGCTCGCGCGAAGACGGCATCATCGTTTACGTGGGCATTTGCGGCAAAGCCCTCAGGCGACGCAAAGACCCGTTGCTCTTCCAGTAGCGCTTCAATCGTATTGCCTGACTCTGTTGCCATCGTGTCCTCCTGCGCTTGGCACAGCACAATCCAGCCGCCAAGTTAGGTGCGGGTTTGGCAGCAATCATAGCATAGCGATTGCGGCGCTTCAATCACGGCTGCGTTTACGCATGTGTACGTGTCAGGTAAGATTGAATCAATAACAGAGCGTTCCTGAATCGAGCCGCAGACCCGTGTTCCCTATTGCCGCGCGGCCTGTGCTGCGCATGTGAGGTGGCTGCGCACTGGGGTATCTGCTGGCGCAGCCGCGTGCTGTGGGGGCGCAGATGGCTGCACGCGTTGCGCAGTCGTGTCGCGATAGGAAGAGCAAACAGCGTGGCATCTTCAACTGCTGAGTTTGCGGCTCACGGCGTTGCCTCGGCGGCAATCTATACCACTCAACTCGCGCGATGCGGTCGGCGCCTCAGACTGGTCGCCGTGCTGCGGCGGGGCGTTCGCGCGCTGTGGATTGCGGCGCTGTTCTACGTTGCGTTTTCCTTTCTCGGCTCGCTCATCGTGCCGCAGTTGCCCGTCTTCTTGGCGGGTTTGGCGCTGGCGGTCGGCCTGTTTCTCGTGTTGCTCGTGCCGGTTGTCGCCCGGCGGCTCAGCCCGCTTGAGATCGCCCGGGCCTACGACGCCCGCCTGAACCTATCGGAACGCCTTGCCACGGCGGTGGAAGTGCTCGCACGCGCCGCCGAGAGTCCGTTTCGCTCGGTGTTGCTCTACGACGCGTGGCGTCACGCGCGGGAAATCCGGCCCAGAGAAGCGTTCCCGTTGCGGGTGCCGCGATGGGACGTGCTCCTGTTGCTGGTGGCGTTGGTGGCGCTCTTTCTCTGGGAGGTCTTTCCCTACATGGCGGGCCGCTTGGCCCCGCTGGCCCCGTTGGCGCACCAGGTGGCGGCGGTGCGGGAAGGCACGCTGCTGGAAGGCCAGACGCCGGATGCATTTGTGGTGGGAGAAGATGAGCAAAGCGTGGCGGACGGCAAGGACCTGACCCAGCCCGCCGCGGCCGAAGACGTCCAACAACAGGCCCAAGACCAGCCGCTGCTCACCCAGGCCGATCTTGCCCAGCAACAGAATCTCGCCCAGCAAGGCGAGGCCGGGGCCGAAGGTGAAGCCGGCGAGGGCAAAGAGGCCGAAGCGAGTCTTTCCGACCTTGCCCAAGACCTGCAAGACTCCCGCAATCCACACGTGGACCAGCAGGCGGCCACACTCTCCGAGGTCGGTCGCGAGCTAGCGGAAGCGCGCCCTTCCCGGCAGGCCGGGCAAAGCCTGGAGCGGGGCAATTACGAGCAGGCCGCCCAGCAATTTGAGGATCTGGCCCAGAACGTCCGCGACCTGTCACGGGAAGACCGGAATGACCTGACCGACGCGTTCGCCAACGCGGCGGAGAGCGCCGAGGCCGTGGATCCGCGCCTGGCCCAAGAACTGGCGGACGTGAGCCGGGAGATTGCCTCCTACAATGACCGGGCGGCGGAACGCGAGTTGCAGGAACTCGGCGACGCAATCCAGGAACGGGGCCAGCGCATTCAGGCGCAGCAGCAACTCGAGGAGCAAGCCGAGCAACTGAGCGCCGGCGCGGGCGGCGAATCTGGCAGCCGACAGGACGACGCCCAGACCCGCATGGCGCGCGCCCAACAAGCCTTCAATACCACGGGCACTATGGAGCAATCGGAGGCCGCGCTGCAACAAGACTCGTGGCAACTGCAATCCGCGCCGGGCGGGCCCAGCCAGGGCGGCGGCGAGCGCGGTGAAGAGTCCTTTCAGCCGGGACCGGAAGCTCCCCGCCTGCAAATCGAACAGAAGCCGTCCGTCGTCCTGGCGGATAGGGGCGTCGGCCCATCCCAGTGGTCGCCGCAACGGGCGCCGGTGTTTGTACCCGGTCCGGGCACGGCACCCGCGCAGTATGGAGTCACCGACGCCGGCAATGCCATCGTTTCCACCGGCGGCGCCAGCCACTTCGTGCCCTGGATGGTCGCGGACTATGTTCAGAAGTACTTCAATGCCCTCTCAACCGCTTTGGAGCAATCGCCATGATCTCACGCCCAACCGAAGAACGGATCGAACACTTTCAGGCCCTCAGCCAGGACATTCGCGCAGAACTGGCGAAAGTCATCGTCGGCCAGCAAGCGGTCGTGGAAAGCGTGCTCATTTGCCTGCTTGCGGGAGGCCATGCCCTCCTGGAAGGTGTGCCCGGCCTCGGCAAGACGGAGTTGGTAAAGACGTTGGGCGAGGTGCTCGATCTGCGGTATGGGCGCATCCAGTTCACGCCTGACCTCATGCCGGCGGACATAACGGGTACGACGGTAATCGCCGAAGACCAGCAGAACAACCGCTTCTTTCGCTTCGAGCCTGGGCCCATCTTCAATAACCTTATCTTGGCGGACGAAATCAACCGCGCCACGCCCAAGACCCAGTCGGCGCTGCTCGAAGCTATGCATGAACGCACGGTGACCGTGGGCAACACGCTCCACGACCTGCCGGCCCCGTTCTTTGTCATGGCGACCCAAAACCCCATCGAGATGGAGGGCACGTATCCGCTGCCGGAAGCGCAACTCGACCGGTTCTTCTTCAAGGTGGTTGTGGACTATCCCAGTGCGGACGAACTGGAAGAGATCGTCCTCCGCACAACCTCGGAAGACGTGCCCGAAGTGCGCGAGGTGGCCACGACGAAGGACATCCTGGCCCTGCAACTCTTGGTCCGGCAGGTGCCGATCGCGTCCCACGTGCTGCGTTACGCCGTGCGGTTGATCACAGCCACGGACCCGGATTCGCCGGAAGCGCCGCAGATTACGCGCAACTACGTGCGTTACGGCGCGTCGCCCCGGGGCGCGCAGACCCTGGTGCTGGCGGGCAAGGTGCGGGCTCTGCTCGACGAGCGCTACAATGTCTCGTTCGACGATATTCGCGCGGTAGCCCACCAGGCGTTACGCCACCGGCTCATACTGAATTTCGAGGCGGAGGCCGAAGGCGTCGACGCCGACACCGTAATCGACGAACTCGCCATGACGATCTCACCGGACAAGGAAGAATGAAGCCGAGCCCATCGGCGCTCATCGACCATACGTTCCTGCGGCGGCTGGACCGGCTGCAACTCATCAGCCGCCGGGGCTACGGCATGGTGACCGGCGGCGGCCGGCGCAGCCGTCAGTTTGGCTCTTCTATCGAGTTTGCCGACTACCGCAACTATAGCCCCGGTGATGACTTTCGCCACATCGATTGGAACGTCTTTGGCCGCTCCAACCGGCTCTTCATCAAACTGCGCGAGGCGGAAGAGCACCTGGCCGTGCACGTCCTGGTGGACGGCAGCCGCTCCATGGATTGGGGCCGACGGAATAAGCTGGCGTACGCCAAGTTGCTCGCCGGCAGCCTGGGGTACGTGGCGCTGAACCGGGACGACGTGCTCGCCGCCGCGGTGTTCAGCGAGAGCGTCCAGGAGTACTTTGCGCCCGCTCAGGGCAAAGGCCATATCCTCCGCTACTTCGATTTTCTGGAACAGGCCGAGCCGGCGCGGGGTGTCACGTCGTTGGTCGCAGCCATGCGCACCTATGTGGCGCGCAACTCCCAACGGGGCTTGGTGATCTTGATCTCGGACATGATGACGGAGGACGCCTACCGCGGAGTCACGGCGATCCAGGAGGCCGGCAACGAGCTTGTCTTGCTGCACGTGCTCGATTGGGCGGAAGTCCACCCCGAACTGAGCGGCGAACTCAGCCTGGTTGACCGCGAGTCCGGGCGCACCATCAACGTGGCGGCGGATGCGGAGACCCTGGGCCAATACCGCGAGCACGTGCTCGCGTGGGCGGATGAGTTGGAGACCTTCTGCGGCCGGCGCAATGCGCGCTACCTGCGGTTGGATACGTCATGGTCGCTGGAGGAGGTCATGTTTCGGCGGCTCCTGCGGAGAGTGGTCCTATGAGCTTGTTGGCCCCCCTGGCTCTGGCGTGGGCCGCGCTCGCGGGGCTGGTGTTGCTCTTCTATATCCTGCGCCCCCGCAGCCTGCGCGTCGAAGTCCCCAGCATCTACCTGTGGCGCGGCTTGGTGCAACGCGAGCAGGCCTTGACCCTTTGGCAGCGATTGCGCCGCCACCTGCTGCTCATTCTGCAACTCCTGGCGATTCTCTTGCTTGCGCTGGTGCTGGCGCGGCCTGAGCGCACGGCCGACACGGTGCCGCAGCGGCACGTGGTGCACCTCATCGACAATTCCGCCAGCATGAGTGTGGCGTTTGGCGCCTCAACGCGGCTGGACGAGGCGAAGGCCGCGGCGCTGGAACAGGTCGGCATCGTCGAACCGGGCGACCTGGTGACGGTTGCAAGTTTCAGCAGCCAGCCGGAAGTGCTCGCCTACCAGACGGCGGACGCGGCGGCGGCCCGCGGCGCCGTTGAGAATATCGAGCAGACCGCCGCGGTGGGCGATCCGGCACGGGCGCTGCAACTGGCGGTGTCGTTGGCGGACTCGCTGCCCGGCAGCGATGTCTTTCTCTATACCGACGGCAGTTTTTCCGCCCTGGACGTGCCGGAGTCGATCAACACCACCGTCCACTTCGTCCGGGTCGGCGCGCCGGCAGACAATCAGGGCATTAGCGCGTTCGCCATCCGGCGGAGGCTCGATAGCCTGGAAGCCTTTGTGCGGGTGCGCAACTTCAGCCCGCAGTCCGTTACCGTGCCGCTAGTCATCTTGGCGGACGGCGAGCCCCTGGAACGCCAAGACATGGCGCTGGCGCCCAATGGCGAGGCCGGCGCATCCCTGGACCTCGTCTTTGCCGACTTTCCACCCGGCGTGTCCCGCGTCGATGCGGTGCTGGACCATGAGGACGCACTGGCGGCGGACAACCGCACGGCCGCAATTCTCATGCAGCCGCCGGTGTTGCGCGCGCTCTTGGTCTCGGATGCGCCCTTCTTCCTCAGCACCGTCTTTGCGCCGTTTCCCTTCCTGGCGTTGGATCACGTGCGTCCGGTGGAATTCCGCCCGGCGGATGTCTACGATCTCTACATTTTCGACGGGTGGTTGCCCGCAGAATTGCCGCCGGGCAACTGGCTGGTTTTCGACCCGCCTTTTGATTCGCCGTTGCTGCCGGTGAGCGGGGAGATGGTGCAGCCGCCGTTGGACTACGTGGCGCAGCACCATGAGTTGATGCAATTCGTGGATATACGGGACCTGCGCGTGGCCCGGGCCCAGCGGTTGGAATTGCCGCCGTGGGCGGACGAGTTGCTCGGCTCCAATCGCGGGCCGTTGCTCTTCAGCGGCACGCGGGACGGCCGGCGTATGGTTGTCTTTGCATTCTCGCTGATGGAAAGCAACTTGCCCCTGCGCACGGCGTTTCCGGTGCTCATGGGAAATATCTACCAGTGGCTCAATCCGTACGGTATTCAAGAGACGGTATCGCACCTGCAGCCGCAGGACGTCATCGAGCTGGGGCTGCATCCGCACGCCGATAGTCTGGTGGTAGAAAGACCGGACGGCGCCCGGGTCTCCTACGCGGGCCGGCAGCGCATTGCGTTCGCCGGCACGGAGGAACTCGGCGTCTATCGGGTCGTCCACTACGCCGGCGAACAGGAGATCTACCGGGAAGTGTTCATCGTCAGCCTGCAGGAGACGGCGGAAACCAATGTGGGCTCGCAAGTCGCCGGGCTTGCCGGCAGTGGCGCCGGGACGCCGCCCGTCGACCTGCCGGTCTTCCAGGAACTCTGGCGGTTCCTGGCGCTCATCGTGTTTTTCATATTGCTCATTGAATGGGTCTGGTACCACCGGGTCCGCACCTAACTATGTGGGACTACTTCACACAGCCCTGGTTCCTGGTCATGCTCCCCGTCGCGTGGGGGTTGGTGGTCTTTGTTGCCAGGCATGGCGTCATGCAGCTATCGCGGCGGACCCTGGCGCTTGCCACCACGCTGCGCCTCATCGCCGTCACGCTGTTGGTCCTGGCGGTGGCCGGCCTGCAATTGCCGCTGGCGGGCGGGCCGGTGAATACGATCTTTCTGCTTGACACCTCGGCCAGCGTCCCGCCCGCTACCCAACGTGCCGCGCGCCAGTGGATTGAGCGGGCGGCTGAGGAGCGCGCGCCCGATGACGGCTTTGCGCTCATGACGTTCGGCGAAACCACCCGCATCGACCAGCCTTTTGGCCGTACCGAAGTGGAGAGCGCGGATTTTGTGGCGGGCCGCGCCGAACGCACGAACATTGCCAACGCGCTGGAGATGGCGGCTTCGCTCTTCCCGCCGGAGGCCCCGAAGCGAATCGTCCTGCTCTCCGACGGCAACCAGACTGCGGGCGACGTCATGCGCGCCGCGGAAGTGGTGGCGGCTCAGGGCGTGCAGGTGGACGTGGTGCCGTTGCTGGCGGAACCCGGCGTTGACGCCGCCGTCACCGAGGTCGCGCCGCCAAACGCGCTGCGGGAAGATGAGAGTTTCGAGGTGCGGGTAACGGTGATGTCTACCTTGCAGGGCGAGGCGGTATTGCGCCTCTTCATGAATGAGACCTTGGTGAGCGAAGGTCCGGTGGCGCTGCAATACGGCCAGAATTACTTCACCGTCCAGCAACCCGGCTTGGAGGAGGGGTTCTATTCATTCCGCGCCCAGGTCGTCGCGGCTGACGATCAGCGCCCGCAGAATAACGACGCGTACGGCTATTCACAGGTGGGACCCAAGGACGTCGTGCTCGTGGTGGAGAACAACATTGGCGACGCCAACGTCCTGGTCCAGGCCCTGGAGGCGGAAGGCATCCAGGCGCAGAGCGTGACACCGGCGCAATTGCCGACGCGCCCGGAAGACTTGGAAGACGTGGCGAGCGTCGTGCTCGTAAACGTGCCGGCGTCCGTGCTCAGCGATCAACAGATGCAGTCCGTGCAGCAGTACGTTCAGAGCTACGGCGGCGGGCTGGTGGCGTTGGGGGGCGCAGCCTCGTTCGGTATGGGCGACTATGGCGGCACGCCCCTCGAACGCGCCCTGCCGGTCATCTCGCAGCCGCCGGACCATGAGGAATTGCCGACGTTGGCTCTGGCGCTCCTCATCGACAAGTCGGGCAGCATGAACGAGGGGTCGCCGGTTTCGAAGATCGCCATGGCGCGGGAAGCCGTGGCGCAGGCAGTGGAAATACTGGAGCAGGGCGACGTGCTGGGTGTCCTAGCCTTCGAGTACTCGCCCCAGTGGGTGGTGCGCCCCGCCCCAGTGAACAGCGCTGATGATGCGCAGAACGTGGTGCGACGGGTCGCCACCATCGAGGCCGGCGGCGGCACGGATATATACAACGCGTTGCAACTCGCCTACGATACGCTGCGCCGCACGCAGGCCCAGGTGAAACACATCATCCTCGTCACGGACGGCCAGTCAACGTCCGCGCCCGGCCTGTGGGAGACCCTGATGACCCGTATGCGGCGCGACCACATCACCCTGTCTGCGGTGGCCATCGGCGCTGACGCCGACCAGAATCTTCTGCAACGATTGGTGCGGCTCGGTGACGGCCGCTACTACTTTGCCGACGTGCCGGAGAACATCCCCCAAGTCGTGACCAAGGAGAGTGAACGCGCCAGCCGGTCGTTGATTATGAGCCGCCTCTTCCAGCCGCGGGTCGTGACCGCGAGCCCCATCCTGCGCGCCATCCTGCCGGACTCATTGCCCAACCTGTCGGCATTCGTACGCACGGAACCCAAGCCGGCAGCCGAGACGCCGTTACTGTCGGATACCAGCGAAGTGATTCTGGCCCAATGGCAGTACGGCCTGGGCCGCGCGGTGGCATGGACGAGCGACGCGGGACAGAACTGGGCGGCGGACTGGGGCGCATGGCCCCAGAACCAGCGCTTCTGGGCGCAAATGGTGCGCTGGACCATGCCGAGTCCGCTCAATCCGCAACTCGCCACCCGCGTGGAAGTGGACGGCAACGAAGTGACGGTCGCGATCGATTCCGTGGACGAACAGGGCAGCACGCGCAACTTGCTCAACACCGAGGTCGAGGTGGCCGGCCCGGAACAACGGGCGTTCTCCCTCAATCTGCCGCAGACGGCCCCCGGCCGCTACGCGGGCACGCTCACCACCGACAAAGCCGGCGTATATGCGCTGAAAATCACACAGTATAGTGGGGACACGCCGGTGGTCGAACAGATCACGGGCGCCGTGGTGCCGGTGGCGGCTGAGTATCTGAGTTTTGAAACGAACTTTCGCGTGCTGGAGCGCTTGGCGGTGGTGACCGGCGGGTTCGCGCTCACGAACGCGGCAGAGGCGTTCCGCCACGACCGCCCGCCGCCGGAAGGCTACAACCGCCCATTCTGGCAGCCGCTTGTGATCCTGGCGCTGCTGCTCTTCGTCGCCGACATTGGCGTGCGCCGCCTCCGCTTCACGTGGTACGAACTCGGTGTCTTTGGCGCGGTGCTGCGGTCACTGCGCGTGCCGCGCTGGCGAATGCCCTACGCGGAGGCGCTGCGCCGCCGCTGGTTGTACGCGGCCCGCTCGCCGTGGCTGGCGCGGTTGCGGGCACAGGCCCAGGCGTTCAGGCCCGGCTCGCGTCGACGCCAGGCTTAGGATGTGCACGTGAGTGCCCCCGCTGCCGCGATCGTCGCGCAAACCGATCCCGCCTTGCGCAGGAGAGTGGTATGCGCGTTACGGGCCATCGGTATGGCAATTTACGTTTCCGGCGACCTGGCCGAGCTGGCGGGTTATCTGGCCGCGCTGGGCGGGGGAGAGCCTGCGCCGAAGCGCGTGCTGGTGCTGGACGAAGCCTTCATCTACCCGGACAACTACGAAGGGTGCGCTCGTCTCAAGGCGGCGGCACAGGCGCCGCTCACGGTCGTGTTGCTGGTGGAGCCGCGCACGCGGACCCGCTGGGACTGGAACGGCGTGGACATGGTGCTGCGTCTGCCCCTGGATGCGGCCAGCATCGCGGAGCGAGCGGAGTCTGCCCTAGCCGCACCGTAATGCGGCGTCAGGCGCGTGGCGCGGAAGAAGGATTGTTGAGCGGACGGCATGCCGCTGGCACACGAGAGTTGCGTGGCAGCGCCTTGCGAAGGGCTTGGCAGCAAGTCAATGAATCAAGAAGAGTGGCACGAGTATGAGTTGCGCAAGGCAAAACAGGCAGACGAGTGCGCGGCAGCGCGGACGGAGAACTAGCGAAAGGCACGGAAGCAATGGCGACCAATAGCCCGGCTGAGTCTGCGACAATAGCGGCACAGTTCCCGCTCACCAGCATCGAGGCGCATCTGGCCCTTGAGTTTGTGCGCGTGACGGAAGAAGGCGCTATCGCCGCCGCGCGTACCATGGGCCAGGGCAATCCCGAAGGCGCGGACGACGCGGCGGTGCGGGCCATGCGCGCCGCGTTGCAGAAAGTCACCATGGACGGCACCGTCGTCATAGGCGAGGGCGAGCGTGACGAAGCGCCCATGCTCTACATTGGCGAGCGGCTCGGCAGTGACGGCGGCCCCGCCGTAGACATTGCCGTTGATCCCCTGGAAGGCACAAATCTGGTGGCCCGGGGCTTGAATAACGCCATCGCCGTGATTGCCGCCAGCGAACGGGGCGGGCTGCTCCACGCGCCGGACATATACATGGAAAAGCTCATCGTGGGCCCGCCGGCGGCGGGAAAAGTGAACCTGGACTTTCCCGTGCTCGCCAATTTGCAGATCATTGCCGAAGCCCTCCAGCGGCGGGTGCAAGATCTGACAGTGGTCATTCTCGACCGGGAGCGACATCAGGGGCTCATCGAGGAGGTACGCCGCGCCGGCGCGCGCATTCGCCTCATAGCGGACGGTGACGTGACGGCGGCGGTGGCGTGCGCCATTTCCGGCACGGGCGTGCACGCGGTCATGGGCATCGGCGGCGCGCCGGAAGGCGTGCTGGCGGCCGCGGCGCTCCGCTGTCTGGGCGGCGACATGGTGGGCCGCTTCTGGTACCGCAACGACGAGGAGCGGGAGCGCGTGCGCGCCATGGGCATTGCCGACCCCGACCGGGTGTTCGGCATACGGGAACTGGCCAGCGGCGAGCAAATGGTCTTCGTGGCAACGGCCGTTACCGATGGCGACATGCTGCGCGGCGTGCGGTTCTTTGGCGGCGGCGTGCGCACCCATACGCTGGTGATGACGGGCCAGCGCCTGCTCGTCCGGTTCGTCGACAGCACCCATATCTTCGACACCCAACAGGTGGGACGAATTCGCATCTAGCGGCGCGCGCGGTGACAGGTGGGGAAGCGATCGCCGCTCGCCCGGCTTACGCTCGCCGGCTTGCGCGGTGCAGCTTTGCCCGCCCGCTGATCCCACGCGCGGCGAGTGGCTGGATGCTGGCGGTTGCGCCAGCGCGTGTATGCCGGAGACTCTCTCCGGGCCCCCACGAATGTCCTGCGCGGCGCAGCGGGTTACGCCTAGCCTAGCCGCCCCTGGCGAGAACGGCGCCCCAAATCCAGGGGGCGCCCCCTGCCTGCGCGAGTTCGCGGGCGCACGTGACCAAGGTCGCCCCGGTGGTCGCCACGTCGTCGATAAGCAGCACGCCGCCACGGCTAAAGGCTCCCTCACGCGCCGCAAAGGCGCCGGCCACGTTGCGGAGACGCTGCGCGCGCGAAAGTCCAACCTGTGGCGGTGTGTCCACCACGCGGCTAACGCCGTCCCGCACTAGCGGCGCGTGCAGGCCCTGGCTCACGTAGCGGGCAAGGAGCGCCGCCTGGTTGTAGCCCCGGGCGGCCTCGCGCTTGGGATGCAGCGGCACCGGTACAATGGCGGCGCACGGGGGAATGCCGGCTTCTACCAGCGCATGACTGAGCAACCCGCCGAGCTCGGGAGCCAGGCTCGTGCGGTTGCGGTACTTGAATTCATGGATGGCGCGGCGGAGCGTGCCGGCATACGCGCCGATAGTCACGATTCCTCGCAGCTTGGGGTGCGTGATCTTGCACCCCCTGCAGAGCAGAAACGGTTTGGGGACAGCGTGAGCGCAGAGCGGGCAGTGCAAGGAAGGCAGCACGGCGAATTGTCCGACGCACGCGGGGCACAGGTTTTCACCCAAACGCCCGCACCCCACGCAGCGCTGGGGTAGCAGCAGGTCCAGGGCGCGGTGCAGCAGCGCCTGCACGGGTCAGCCGATGGGCACCCCGGCGGGGCGAATCTCCACTGAGTCTCCGGCTGCGCTGAGAGAGACGAGCCAGTGCGCCTGCTCCTCCTCGCGAAGGCGAAGGTCGGTGAGCGGGTCTTCGATATGTGTGGTGATGAGGCGGCGCAACGGCCGCGCGCCCTGGGCGGAGCCGCACCGTTTCGCGAGGTGTTCGACCACCGCGTCTTCCACTTCCACGGTGACCCCTTCCGTGGCCAGGTGGAGCACGCACTCCTGGACCAGCCGCTTGGCCACGCCGAGAATGTCCTCATCGGTCAATTGGCGGAAGGCGCAGACGGTGTCGATGCGGTTCAGGAACTCGGGCCGCAGGTTTTTCTCCAGCGCCTTGAGGGCCGCCCGCTTGAGGCGGCCGTATTCGACGGCAGCGCTTTCCGCGTTGAAGCCAATCCCAACCCGCTGGGGGTCGTCTTCGAAGAAGTTGGACGTGAAGATGAGCACCGCATTGCGGAAGCTCACGTTGCGGCCCTGGCCGTCGGTGAGCTGGCCGTTGTCGAGGATTTGCAGAAGCGCGTCGAGCACCGCGGGGTGGGCTTTGTCGATGTCGTCCAGCAGGATGACCGCGTACGCCCGCCGCCGCACGGCCTCCGTGAGTTGTCCGGCCTCGTCATAGCCTACGTATCCCGGCGGCGAACCGATGAGACGCGAGACCGTATGGTACTCGTCGTACTCGGACATGTCGATGCGGACCATCAGTTGCTCGTCGCCCAACGTGAACTCAGCGATAGCTTTGGCGAGTTCGGTCTTGCCGACGCCCGGCCCGCCGATGAAGAGGAAGGAGCCGATGGGGCGCATTGGGTCTTTGACGCCGGCCAGGGCGCGGCGCAGCGCCTGGGCCACTTCCCGCGCCGGCTCCTGCTGGCTGACGATGCGCCGCGCGATTTCCGCCTCCATGCGCAGCAGCCGTTTGGCTTCATCGGTGCCGACGGTACTGCTGGGAATACCCGTCCACTGTGCGATTACGGCAGCAATTGCCTGTTCGCCGATTTCCGCGCTGTCATCCGCCAGCCGCTGGCGCCAAGCGGTCTCCAAGTCCCGCAACTGCCGGTGTATGTCCTCGATCTCACTATTGACGCGCGTAATCCAGTCGTAGTTGCCTTCCTCCCGGGCTTCTTTCGCTTCTTTTTGCAGCAACTCCAACCGGTGCTTCAGTTTGCGCATCTCGGCGGGAGCGGTCAGCCGCGAGACCTTCAGCTTTGCCGCCGCCTCATCGATGAGGTCGATGGACTTATCGGGAAAATAGCGGTCGGGGAGGTAGCGCTGCGCCAGCCGCACGGCGCTCACCAGCGCTTCGTCGGTGATGGTCACGCCGTGGAACGTCTCGTAGACCTTGCGAATGCCGGCCAGAATGGCGACAGTTTCCTCGAAGGCCGGTTCTTCCACCGGGATGGGTTGGAAGCGTCGCACCAACGTGCCGTCGCGCTCGATGTAGCGCCGGTATTCATCCCACGTGGTCGCGCCGATCATGCGCATTTCGCCCCGGGCCAGCACGGGTTTCAGCAGATTGGCGGCGTCCATTGCCCCGGCGGCGGCGCCCGCGCCGAGAATCATGTGTATTTCATCTACGAAGAGAATGAGATTGGACGTGCCCTTTACCTCTTCGATGAGGCGCTTGAGACGCTCTTCGAATTCCCCCCGGAACTTCGTGCCGGCAATGAGGCCGGCCAGGTCGAGTTGCACCACGCGCAAGTCGTGCATCACCGAGGCGGCTTCCCGCGAGACGATGCGTTCCGCCAAGCCTTCCACCACGGCGGTCTTGCCCACGCCGGCCGGGCCTACGAGCACGGGATTGTTCTTGCGCCGCCGCAGGAGCACTTCGCTCATGCGTTCGACTTCCTTGTCCCGACCGACTACGGGGTCCAGCTCTTGTTGGCGGGCCATTTGCGTGAGGTCCCGGCCGTACTGTTCGAGAATCGACGGGCGTTCCTTGCGGCGCGAGCGTTCGCGGCTGCGCCGCTGGCCCACTTCAGGACTCTTCCGCGACCAGCGGCCGGCCATGCGCCGCATGACGTCGGTCTGCACACCCAAACGGGCCAGGAGGACGTGGGACGCCAGTCCTTCTTCTTCTCGGAGCAGGCCGAGCAGCAGGTGCTCCGTCCCGATGTATTCTGTGGAGAGTGTCCGCGACTCCTCGTCGGCGAACTGCAACACGCGCAGGCCGGAGGAGGAGAGACGCGGGCTGGCGAAGGCTTCCCGTGATTGACCGAAATCGATGGCGGCCACGATCTCACGCACGATGACGTGCAGGTCTAGCCCTAACTCCCGGAGCAAGCGCGCCGCCAGACATTCCGGCAGGGCCACGAGGGCGAGCAGGATGTGCTCAGGCCGGATTTGCTGGTGCTGAAAGAAGAGCGCCTCGTTGCGCGCGAGCGCCAAGGCTTGCTTGCCCATGTCCGTCAGTCTATTGACAATATCGGCCACTAGGCTGCATTTCGTGTGGATACGTCAGGTCTCGATTTGAAGGCATTATACCACGCGCCGGGGGCCGCCTTGAGTAGGCGGAACGCCAGCGAATCAGCCGGACGCCGGAGAGTGCAGAGTCTCGTCCGCACTCTGGCAACAAGCCCACCCCAGCACGGTGCACACGCCAAACATGCGGCGGCAGCTACTCAAGCGCACGTGCGCGCCTGGGTAGCTGCCCCCGGTGCATGCGAGTACGTAGAACGGACGCTTGGCTCCCCAAATGCGCCTCGGCCTGAGGCGCGACGTTCTTGGCAAGCCCGCGAGCATGGGACGCTGCCAAGCCAAAGCCGTTTGCCCAAACCGAACGGGCCGGTAGCGTGCGGCCTAGTCGGTGTCGAGGCCGCTGCCCCAGGCGCGCACCACTTCATAGAGCAACCGCGCGCCGAAGCCGCTGCTGCCTTTTGGCAAATACGGCCGGTCCAGGTCCGTGTAATCCACGCCGGCGATGTCCAGGTGCACCCAGGGCCTATCGTCAACGAACTTCTTGAGCAAGGCGGCACCGGTAATGCTGCCGGCCGCCCGGCCGCCAGTGTTCTTCACGTCGGCAATGGGGCTCTTCACCTGTTCTTCGTATTCCGGCCACAGCGGCAGTTCCCACACCCGCTCGCCGGTAGCCTCGCCCGCTGCGGTCACTTTGGCCGCGAGCCCGGCGTGGTTGGTCATGAGTCCGGCAGCGTGTTGGCCGAGGGCGATGATGACGGCGCCGGTGAGGGTCGCCATGTCGATGATGGCCGAGGGTTCGTAGCGCTGCGCGTAGGAGAGCGCGTCCGCCAGCACGAGCCGGCCCTCGGCGTCGGTATTGTCAATCTCGATGGTCTTGCCGTTGGCCGCGCGCAGGACATCGCCGGGCTTGAAGGCATTGGACCCGGGCATGTTCTCGCTTGCGGGCACCAAGCCGATGACGCGGACGCCGGGCTTGAAGTGCCCCACCAGGCGCAGCGCGCCCATCACGCCCGCGCCGCCGGCCATGTCGGATTCCATGTGGCGCATGGAGTCCCCGGGCTTTAGGTTGAGACCGCCGGTGTCGAAGGTGATGCCCTTGCCAGCCAAGACGATGGTCTGGTCAGTGGCTTCCTCCGGCGTGTATTCGAGGACGATGAAGCGGCACGGCTGGTCGCTGCCGCGAGAGACACCCAGGATGACGTTCATGTTCTCCGCGGCGATTTCATCCGGGCCCAGGATAGTGCACTTCAGGCCGAATTCTTGCGCCATGGCGCTGGCGGCGTCGGCCAGGGCAGCGGGCGGCAGGTCGCTGCCCGGCGTGGTGGCGAGATCGCGGACGAAATTCTGGGCCTCGGCCAACGCAACACCGTCGCTGACGCCGCCAGCCACGGTCTCAGCTTTGGCGGCGTCGGCTTCCACGAACGTGACGGTCTCGATCTCCTTTTCGTCCGGTGAAGACAGATAGCGTTGGTAGCGGTAGAGGCCCAGGACTGTGCCTTCCGCGGCGGCGCAGGCGGCGGCGCTCGGCGCAAGGCCGCCAATCCCACCGCCGTGCACGATGCTGGCTACTCGTTTCGCGCCCAGGTCGCGGGCCGTGCGGGCCGCTTTGCCCGCTACCTGGCGGACGCGTTCCACCGTGAACTCCTCTTGCTTGCCCAGGCCGACGAGAAGCACGCGCCGCGCGGGCAGCGCCCCATTGGTGTAGAGATAGAGGGTCTCGTTCAGTTTCCCCGCAAAATCACCGGCGCCAATGGCGGCGCTAATGTGACCGTCCAGAGCGGCATCCACCGCGCCGGTGGCCCCGCCCGGCGTCGTCACCTCTTCGAAGAGATTGACGATCACCAGGTCTGCATCGTACTCGAGAATGTTGCCTTGCGTTGCTGAGACTTGCACGGATTGCTCCTGTCTTTCTGTGTGCTGTCTACGGACTTGCTCTCGCGTGATTGGGATTGGGCGCGCCTCAACCGCCTGCACTGCCGGTCGCACGGCGTAGCAAATGGCCTATCCGCCGCACAATGCCCCTGCGCAAGCCAGTCTACAAGCCCTGGCGTGTCGTCTGGCGCAGCGCTTGGGCGGCGTGCTACGGGCCGCCCTGCGACTTGCTTGTCTCGTGACAAGGGCCTCCACCGGCCAATGGTTGGGGAGGGCAGTCACATCTCAAACTATCGGGTTACGGAATGAAGCGCAGCAGAATGCGGCTGACGTGTCCTTCTCTGCCAAAACTGTTGACGCCTTTGGCCATGATTTGATTCTTGCCGGGGCGCAGCGGCCACGTAAACTCCGGCGCCGTTTCGCGCCACGATTCGTCGTCCAGGCGCACGAGCAGGCGTGCGAGGTTCGGCATGCTGTGGTCAAGGGAAACGTGCAGAATGGCGTCTCGTTCCGCCCACGCCGCGGGATCGGCCCGCAGGTTGATCTGCACCTGGTCCACCGTCCAGTAGAGATCATCCACGTTGCTCGTGAGGTGGCTGCCGTTCACTACATTGTGGGTGATGATGCGCGGCGGCGTCCACGGGTCAACCCAATCAAGTGAGGGCGCGCTCTCGTTGCTGGAGTGCAGCGTATTGCGCATGGGCAGCACCACGTGGCTGTAGTAGTCGCCGACGTCGTGCCAGCCGAAAATCTGGAATTCGGCGGTCTGGTTGTCCAGGTTCTTGAACACTGTCCCGGCGCCTGATTCGAGCTTGTCGGTCACGCGAAACGGCGTCGAGCCGGTCACCATGCTCACTTCATCCCAGCGCCGCGACACCCAGGCAGTATGGATTTCCAGCACGCTGAGCGGGACGTCATCACGCACGTAGTGCACGTTGAGGTCGGGGTCGAGCAGAATCCACTTGTGGTGCTCATGAGACCAGAACTCCACCACAGAGTGCCCCAAATTGCCTTCGTCCGGCGACATCCACTCGCTATCAGGCTTGCAGATGCTCACGTTGCGGGCCACGAACCCAAGGGACAGTAGGCATTGCATAAGCGTTACCGCAAAGTAGCCACAGTTGAAGTCCTTGCCTTGCTCGACCGCGGCCAGGATTTCCAGGGCGTTGCGCGGCTCCGGCACGCGCGTCCAGCCGTGCTTCCAGCGCGTGTGCACCCACTCGCGCAGGAGGAGTACCTGCTCCCACTCCGTCTTGCCGGCCGCAATCACGTCATCGAGCCGATAGCGCGAGCGGAGTTCCGTCAGCATGTCGTCTGGGCCCTGGTAGCTAAACGCAAAGCCGCTCCGCACGATTTGCTCGTTCTGCCATTCGATGATCCGCAGTTCCGGTGAGATGGCTTGTCCTTCAGCCGAGGCGTCCTCCAGTTGCACGATGGTCGCCTGGTCCACGCTCGCAGCCATGGGTATTGCCTCCACGCTTAACACACATTACGCCGGCAGAGTCGCTTGAGGTATGGGCAGCGCTTCCACGAGCGCCGCTCGAATCATGGGGAACGAGGCCGGCACGAGCTCCAGTCCCTCGCGGTCCGCGGCCTCCTGCACGTATTTCAGCACGTAGTCGATGTTGGGTATGTTAACGCGCTCGGAGTTGTGGGTGGCGGCGACAATGGCCCGCACCGGCGTCTGGATGAGAGCGGACAACTCGATATTCCAATCGATGATGGTGCGATAGAGTTCTTTGCTCTCTTCGCTTACCGGCTCTTCCGAGCGCAGGTCGCGGGGCCGCGCCCAGCGCCCGCCGCTCATTTCACCGCTGCAGGAGATTACGCAGATCGGCAACTCTCCGCCCAACACGTGGTGCTGCGCGCTGCCCCAATGGGGATACGGGAAATCCCCTTCCGTGCAACGGTCGGGGCGATCGGGAAAGTAGCGGCCCGGCGCCGGCGCGATGTACTGCCGGTAACCGGCTTCATAGAGGAGGCGCAGCGTGACCGGGCTCTTGGAGCCGCAGCACGCGCAGTAGGTATCGGTGCGAAATCCCAGCGCGTCCTCGAAGTCTTCCGTGGCTTCGGCAATGATCTGCCGCTGCGTCGCTTCGTCGTATTCACCCAGGTCGTTCTCGTACTTGGGATAGCGAAAGCCGGGCACATTGGGCTGAATGCCGATATTGACCCCCTCGCTGTGCCATTCCCGCATCATGCCCGCGTGGGCCTTGGCCGCCTCGGGCGTCAGGTTGAAGGTGAGGGCAGGCATGAGGTCGTGAGACTCGAAGGACTGGCGAATAGCCCGCACCGTGCGTTCGCTCACTGCCCACGATTGCGGGCCGCCGCAACGGGGCGACTTGGCCGCCAGGGGCTCGCAGTCGACAAAATAGGAAAAGTAGATCTTGTTCGAGACAGCCATAGACTTCTCCTTGTCCAGCCTGCGGACAGATTCGCTGCGCCAACGCGGCGTCGTTGCGCCTGCCGTTCGTCTCGGCGGCATTCCCTTGCGATTATATACCGAGGCGAGTGGATTGGAAACGAACGGACAAGCAGGCGTGGATAAGACGCACTCGCCGGGCCAGGGGAGAGGAGTGAACCGCAGGGAACTTGCGCGACCTCTGGGCAACGGTAGTTGCGCACTTGGGCGCAATCAGCGAGGAATTGCAGGGCAGTGCGGGCAGGATGCCGCCCCAACGCTTGACGAATGCGTCTCGCTGTCTGCCGGGAGATGAAGGCGGGACGCAATTGTCCGGGGCTGACACCGCAGTGGCGGGGCGCGACTGAATCACGTAGGGGCACGATAATTCGTGCCCCTACGTTTCGCTCAACGGTCAAAGAGACCTGTTGTGCGCGGCAAGTGGGGTCGGGTTATCCCTCCCGATATTCCTCAGGCCGGCGGTCCAGGATCTCATTGAGAATGTCAGCGGACTGGCGCAGCGCTTCGGGCACCGTCACCTCGCCCCGGATGGCAGCGTACCACGGCTCGTTGGACGGGCCATAGGCTTCGCTGAACTCAAGCACGCGCGGGAACGGGCGACCGCCCGCGGCCCAGCCGGCCACGACCTGGTCTACCTGCGTGCCTTCGTAGCGCTCTGCCCACTTCGGGAACAGTCCGTGCCGAATAATAGGCGGCCAGGCGATGTAACCGAAGTAGTCGGTTTCCTCGGCGCCCTCGTCGCTGTGGATGTACTTGAGGAAGCTCCACGCATGCTCCTGGTTCGGCGAGAGAGTCATGAGGGAGTAGCCGTTGCCGACCAGGGTAGCGGTCTGGCGCTCGCCCTTCGGCGGCATGGCAATGTCCAGGGCCTCACCCAAGTGCGTCTTGGCGGCGTTGTAACGGAACATGCCGTTGAACTCCATGGCAAGGGCTCTCACTTCGAGGATGCCAATGCCGGACCTGCCGCCCGTGACTTTCTGGATGTCCTCGCCGGAAGGAGTGTACTGATGCTTGAGGTGGAGGTCCACGTTGAACTGTCCACCGCGCGCCGACAGCGGATCCTCGCCGTACAGCGCCCTGGTGTCGTTCTCGTTCATGATGGCGCCGCCAAAATTAAGCATGAAGGTGCCGCCCATGTACCAGAGATTGTTCTGGCCCACTTGCAGCGCCCAGCGGCCGTCGTCCGGCTTGTGCAGCCGCTCAGCCATGGAGAGCAGGTCGTCGTAGGTCCAATCGCCGCCGGGATAGCTCAGGCCGGCCTCGTCGAAATACTCTCTGTTGAAGAGCACCACTTCGCCGCCGGACTGCATGGGCACGGCGTAGAGCTTGTTCTGCCAGGTCCACGAGCGCAGGTCGGCTTGGAAGTAGTCTTCCAGCGAAATCTGATCGCGTTGGAAATAGGGGATGTGATCGAGGAAGATTCCTCTCAAACCGCCGTAGCCGAACCAATTGATCTGGTTGATGGAGAGGTCCACGTCGGCTTGGCCGGCCGCGTGGTTCGTCTGTCGCCGTTCCCAAATCGTGCTGTACTCACCAGGCACGACTTCCGTCGTGATACCCAGGGCTTCCTCGGCCTGCGCCAGGGTATTGCGGAACGATGCATAGCGGCCGTCGGATTCGACGAACGTCTCGTCGATCCGCATCAGCTTGACTTCAGTCTCAGGCGCTTCCTGGGCATCGGCTTCGGGCGCTTCCTCCGCCATCTCGCCGGTCTGCGCCACTGGCACGGCGCCGCATGCTGCCAGGAACACCACACCGCCAAGTCCGCCTGCCCCCGCTAGAAAGCCGCGGCGGGAAAAGGCGTATTGCTTCTCTGCCATTATCGTTTCTCCTCAGTTCGCCACACTTCGCATCGGTGGCCCTAAAGACTGAAACAGCTCCTCACATACAACGAGCCCGTTGGCTGGGATCGCCTCCTTTCCCCCTCACATTGCATCCGTTAGCCTATGAGTAGTATGGCAAAACCCGTCTGCATCGTCAATATAGCTATACAGTAAGAGCAAGTGCGCCTCGCTGCACAGATTCTGAGGTCACCGGGGAGGCACAGGCTGCTGTTTGGGGTGGGCCGGCGGCGGCACGGCCACACGTCGTGTCCGCTGGCTGCGCCACAGCATCCGCAGCCGGATTGGCTAGGTGTCCCATTCGCTCCCGCGCTAGACTTCGGTCACGGCTAGGTCCTCGAACCAGGCCGTGCCCCGGGTGCCGGGCGCCGCTGAGAGCACCACGCGGCAGCAGTAGACATAGGGCGGCAAGGCAGGTGTGGCGACTGCCACCCGCGTCCAGCCGGTAGTGCCGCCAACCGGCTGGGACTGTGCGCGGCCCAAGAAACCCATGTCGCCGTTCCATTCGAGCGAGACCGTAATCCCTCCTTGCACGTCTTCCGTGAGCACCCAGGCTTCCAGCGCGTAGCGTTTGCCGGCCGCGGCGTCCAACAGTTTGCCGTCGTCTTTGAGCACTCGCCGGACCGCGGGCGCCACCGGCTGCTCGCCCTGCCCGTGCCAACGGATGCTAGCCTCGCTCCCCCGCGTCACCGCGGCGTCCCGGCAGAACTGGCCGCGGGGTAATACCCAGCGGACGGCGCCCTCCGGCATGCCCGCGACAACCGTGCCGTCCGGTACGGGATGGTGATAGGGCAGTTGCGGGCTCGCGGCAGGCGGCGGGACAACCGGCGTTGGCGGCTTGCTAAGCTCCAATGTGTCGAAAAGATGCCCTTCGGAGTCCAGCGCCTGCACCCGCACCGCGTCCGGCGCCACGGCGGTGTGCAGGATGTGGTTTACAGGCCTGGCCAGCGCGGAAGCGGGGTGGCGGTGGTCCCAGAGCTCGCTGGGCGACAGGCTCATGTCGTAGCCGCCGCCGCCGGAAACGAAATAGCGCACGCCTTGGGCGCTGTCGTATTGGCCGCCACGAAGGGGATGAAACCGCTCATAGATCGTGGCATGGGCGGTGTACACGATGTCAACCCCGTAGCGTTCGAAGAGCGGGCAGAGCGCACGCGTGGCCGGGATTTCGCAGTTGTTCGAGCAGAACGGCGGATGGTGAAGGCAAACGAGCTTCCAGCGGGCCTGCCGGAAGGTCTTGAGATCGTGCTCCAGCCAGTGCCATTGCTCGGAACCGGGCCGGTAGTCCATGTTGCTGTTGAGCACTACTATGTGGGCCGCGCCGTAGTTGAGCGAGTACCAGTATTGGGGCTCCGGGAAAGTGAAATACCGGAAGAAGCCCTCGTTCGGGGAGTCGTGGTTGCCCATGGCCGCGAACCACGGTGTGTGAGGCAGCAGATTCGCCGTGCACGCAAAGAAATCGTCAAAGCGCCCAATCTCATCCTGGGCATGGTCGCCAGCGCCCAGGCAGAAGTCCACACGCAGGGCGCGGGCCAGGTCCGCATTGCGGCGGTGGACGTCGTGGACGCGCAGGCTGTCGCCGTACGTGGCGAAAGAGAACGGCGAATCTGCGTGGACGGCGGTGCGAAAGCTCGCGCCGGCAGATTTCACGCTAGCGCCGGACGGAGAGACCGAGGCAACTCGGTAGAAGTACTCCTGTTCGGCCGTGAGTCCGGTGAGGCGCACGGCGTGCACGGTGCGCAGGGCGCGGTCTTCGGCCAGGCATGGGTACGTCGGCACCGGCCGGCCGGCGTATGCGGTCCAACCCAGGCGCGCGCTTTCTTCATAGGCTACCGCGGAGGTGGCGGGCGCGTCGGTGTGCCACATGACCGTAACGGCGTCGCCCGCGACGTTTTGCAGGTAGGGTCCGACGGTTATCTTCACATCAAGTGGCGTTGTGGGTCTACTTTGCCGCAACTGTGACGCAAGGCGGCTTCCTCGCGGCGCAGCCGGCCGTGCATGTCCGCCCAGCCGGCGGGCCCGCGTTCCGGCCTCCGCTAGTCTAGGTCCCGCGGCCAGGCGACGACGGTCTGAGGTCGCAAGTTCGCCATTCGTCGTTTTCCTACCGTGGCGATCCGCAAGGCAGGGCGGGGCGGCGGAACAAGCTTACGATAGCAGACGGGGGCGGATGGAATGAGGAAACCCACGCTCGGCTCTCCGCCCAGCGCAGTCGCGATGAGGGAAGATTGTTCGCTGCCTGTCCCAATCTGTCCCGTGTGCGAAAACTGCGGCCTGGCGAGCGCATGCGGCGCGGCAGCTTCCCATACCATCAACGCTTTTCAGCCTGTGGCAGAAACCGACTGTATGTCCGTTTACAAGAGCCGCGGGCATATTGAAAGGTGAAGCGCACTGCGGCCCGCCTCGGCAAAGGCCAGCCACGGAGGGAGCCCCTGGCAGCGCCAAGAACTCCCGCCGCTTACGCGGTCGGATGTGCCTACGTTTGCAAATGCCGGCCCCGGTGCGCGCCTACTCGGTCTCCGGTTTGGCTACACACCGATCGAACAACGCCTCCACCTCGGCAGACGGCGCTTTGGTCGCCAGAGTTGCGATGACGGCGATGGGCAACACGCTAAGAGTGATAGCGCCGAACACCATGAACGTGACGTCCATTGCCGCGCACACCAGGGTAATGAGCCCACCGGCAACGAGGGCGGCCATTGCCCCATAGGCATTGAACCGGCGCCAATAGAGTGACAGCAGGACAACCGGGCCAAAGGTCCCGCCCGTGCCCAGCCAAGCGTACGTAAGGAAGGTGATGATTGAATTGGGTTGGCTTTGTGCCAGCAGCCAAGCCGCAATGCCGATGACTATCAGCATCAGGCGTCCGACCCAGACGCGCATGTAGGCGCCCAGCACGAACACGAAGCGTCTGCGCTGCGCGGCCCTGCGCACGATTGGGAGGTCGGAGGTGGCAACACTCGCCCCGATGAGCATCTGCGAGTCGACGGTGCTCATGATCGCGGCGATCACGGCGGTGAGGGCGATGGCGCCAAGGATGGGACTTGCGATGAGTTCAGCGAGCCAATAGAAGAATAAAATTCCCCTCTCACCTGCCGTGCCACTCGAAACTGCCAGGCGAAGGCCCCCATCGGGCATGGCATTCTCCGCGAACAGGCCCAGCAGGACGCTGCATCCGAAGATTAACAAGATCCATACCGTGCTGATTCTGCGGCTGGAGGCCATGATACTCTCGCTCTTTGCCGCCATGAAGCGCTGCAGGAGCCGCTGGGCGCCAAACGCGCCTTGCACAGTAGCGATCAAGAAGAGTGAGAAGAGGAAGACACCTACCCTTTCGCGGCCAGAACCAAAGTCATCGACAAAGGAGTCCGCAATACCTTCTGCCGCGTTGTCCGTAACGACGTACACAGCAACTGCCAGGACAGCAACGCCAACCAAAGTGACAATACTCTGGAAGACGTCCGTGCGCGCCACCACGACGTAGCCGCCGATGAAGATGTACGCCAACACCACGAGAAGCGTAATGAGCCCGCCGACCGCAACGCTCAAGTCAAAAGCAATGTTGAACAGAATGCCACCGGCAGTAACGCCCGCGCTAACGTAGAAGAGCACGAACAAAAGGGTCAGGGCCGCCCCGAGCGCGCGCAGGATCCCAGTGCGGTCAGCAAAACGGCGCTCCAAGTACTCCGGTATGGTAAGCGAATTCTGGGTCTCGATTGTGAAGCGGTGCAGGCGGGGGGCAACTACCATCCAAGTCGCCCACAAGCCAATCAGAATCGCTAGTGCCATGCCTACGACTAAGGAACGAGAGCCGAAGGCGATGGCGGGCAAGATGAAGAGCGCCCAACCACGCTCGAGCGAGGAACTAGCGCTCAGGCCCGTGGCGATAGTGCCCACACGCCGGCCCGCCAGCACGTGGTCGGCCAATTCTTGGGCCTGGTTGGTGCGGTAGAGCGATATGCCGATGACGGCGAGCACATAGACGATGAAGAATATGAGGAGGGTTTGGTCTAGCTGGGACACGGCGTAAGCTCCTTTGCACTACGACTTTGTACCACAAGCGGCAAACCTAGCGTATGGGTTGACATCGCAGTTGTCAAACTCATGCTCGGTGCGGCGCTGCGGTGCACGTTCACGTACCAAATGCTCTACGTCCGGCGGGATTGGATGTGCCGTGCAGCGCGATGTATGGTCCGGCGCGTAAGGGGCGCTGGCAGCAAATTGGGCATGCGCGCAAGACTTCACCCGCGCCAAGCGCGGCCCTGCTAGCGCAAGCCGCATGGGGCGCCTCTAGTCCGGCGTTGTGCCGCATGGCCGCAAGTTTGCGCGACGCAACGCCCGGCAACCAGGGCCGGTAGAGTGCGCCGCAGGCCCGCTAGCGCTGGTACGACCATACGTCGTTGTACAGCGTGTCGCCGAACCCGCCGACGAGCCAGAGCTTGTCACGGTAGGTGAGGCAGACCGGCGCGTGGCGAATAGGCCAGATGGGATCGCCCACGGCTTCCGTCCAGTGCGCGCCGTCGGACGAGAACCACACGTCGTTGCGGTTGCCGTGGGTGTGCCCGCCGATGATCCACATCTTGTCGTCGTACACGGCTGAGGCATGGAAACGACGTTCTTCCCAGGCCGCGGCCACCGCGACCATTTCCCACGTTTTGCCGTCGGTCGTGCACCAGACGTCGTTGTGGTTGACCACCGTGTTGTTCGGGTAATTGGTGTTGTAGACGCCGCCGCCCATGAACCACATCTTGCCGTCGAATACGACAGAGGTCTGCATGCTGCGGGCGCTCCACGGCGCGTGCGCTTCCACCAGGTCCCAGTGTTTGCCGTCCGTGGAGGTCCACACGTCCTGGTAGTGGTGGAATTTCTCTATGTCGAAACCGCCGAACAGCCACATCCTGTCGTCATAGACCACGCCCGAGGCGGCGCTGCGCTTGCCCCACGGCGCGTCCAGCGTAGCGGCTTCCCAGTGCTTGCCGTCGGCGGAACACCACACGTCGTTGTACGAGACATGAGGGTTGTCCGCTCCGGCGAAAATCCAAATTTTGTCGTTGTAGACGAGGGTGCAGGGCAGGTTGCGCGGGGCCCACGGAGCGGCGGGCGTAACCTCTTCCCAGTTGACGCCGTCGGCAGACGACCAGACGTCGTTGACCCGCGTCGGGATGAAGCCGCCCAGGAACCACATCTTGTCCTGAAAGACCGCCCAGCCCATGGAGTCGCGCCGCGTCCACGGCGCTTCTGCTATCTCTTGTTTCCAGGCAATCGTAACCGCTTGGCTTGCTGAATCGGCTTGCATGGGTGTCCTCGCTTGCGTGAGCTATGGTGGTATCCCGACGATCGCGACCCTTGCGCACACATAAGCAGACGCAAGGGCCCTAGCGCCGCTGCGATGTCCTGCGACGCTATCCTCAGGTATGCGCTACCTGCTACCTACGTGAGAAAGGGTACGCGCTTGACGTACCCTTTCTGCCTCGCTCTTGCCTAAACCGTCACAGATGTAGGGAAACTCTATGACGCGCCCTAGGCAAAGTGCTACTTGAGCTCATCCGGTCGTGCGGCGAAGACCTCGTTCGCGGCATTGGCAGAGGCGCGCATCGCCTCCTGCACGGTGGTCTCACCGGTGAACATAGCGCCCAGCGGCCCGCCGGCGGCACTCCAGAACGCGCTGGCGTCGGGTGTGACCATGTAGTCGCGCCCTTCAACCGACCAGTGGTAGACTAGCGGGTCCCAGTTCAGCTTGGGAAACGTCTGGGTGTAGACCGGCGCGGACTCGATGAGGGCCGGGAAGGTGGTCAAGGCCCAGAGGTCTTGCCCCGGCTTGCCGATGAGGACCTTCATGACCTCCCAAGAAGCATCCTTCACTTTGCTCAATTCCATGATGCTCCAGGCGTTGCCGGCAACCGCATTGGTGCTGATGCCGGCCGGGCCTTTGGGAATCGGAACCACGCCCAGATTGTCGCCAAGCGCCTTATCCGCATCGCCAACAGTCCAATAGCCGTACCAGTCGATGGCCACCTTGCCGCTGCCCACCGTGGTGCCGCCACCCTCTTGTCGCAATTCCGACTTTTCTTCACCCCAGGGCATCACTTGGTGTCTGAGAATGAGGTCTACCGCAAACTGCACGCCTTCAATCGCTTTGGCGTCCTCGCCATAGAGCGCTTGGTCGCGGGTTTCGCTTAGAACTTTACCGCCGTTGTTAAGCATGAACGACCCAAGGGCCTCGAGAATCGAGAGGTTCTGTATGTTCAGACCCCACTGAAGCGTGTCCTCGCCTTGGCGCTGTGTCATCTGGGTCGACAAGTCGAGCAGGTCATCCCACGTCCAAGCGGCAGTCGGCTCGTCGAGACCGGCGTCGGTAAACAACTGCTTATTGTAGTAGACGATTTCACCGCCTGCCTGGAAGGGAATGGCATAGAGCTTGTTCTTCCAAAGCCAGGAAGGAATGTCCAGGTACTCTTCTCGAGTGACGCCGTCCCGCGCCATGTACTCGTCGTGGGAGGCGAAGATGCCGAACGCGCCGCCCCACTGTACCCAATTCACCTGGTTTACTACGATGTCATAGGTGGTTTGGTTCGCGGCGAATTCGGCCTTCAATTTGTCCCAGACATTGATACCCGTGGTGACCTCCAACGTGGTGGTTACGTTGTCAATCATGTCGTTGGCCGCATCTGCCGTCTGTTGCAGGACGGCGTTGCGGACCTCGCCCAAGTTATAGCATGCCCAAATGACCTCGGCGGCTTCCATTTGGGGGGCTTCCTCGGCCTCGGCCGTCTCGCCGGATTCGGCCGCAGGCGCATCCGCCATTGGCTGTGCGGCCACGCCGCAGGCCGCCAGCAGCACAACTCCAGTTGCTGCCGCGGAGCCCGTCAGAATACGGCGGCGACTCATCCCGCGTACACTCGTACTCATTACCCGATCCTTTCCGTGGACGCTGTAGCGCCCGCAATTCCGGCATAGCCGGCCTCTATCGGTTTACACGGTCAAGTCTACACCGTCTTACCGATATGTCAAGTTCCTTAAGGGCGAGGACTGGACGTGCGCCGTGAGTCTTGGCTGGGTCCGGTTGCAGAGCCGGGCCGGGGGCGCTGTTCACGCTGGGATCCCGTGTGGCTTGTTAGCATGGCCCGTGCCGGAGTTTGCGCGCCGCGCCGGGAAAGCCCGGCGCCGGGCCGACAGGTTGCCGGCGCGATCTGGCGGTCTGTCTTGTCGCGGCCTGCGCGACGGTCTATCGTAAGTAGGAATGGCATCAGCGCCGCCAAACTGTTTCCCCTTGCGTTGGGGCGCCCCGACTTGGCCGCTGCCTCTCTTGCAAGAACCCCAAGCTTCATGATCAACTACACCACCCACGACCGCGAGCGCCTGCACCCTGAGGAAGCGAAGGTTGCCGACGAGCGCGAGGAATTTGAGCGCGACCGCGCCCGCATCATCCACAGCGCCGCGTTCCGGCGGTTGCAGGGCAAGACGCAGGTTTTCGGGGTGCGCTACGGCGACTTCTTCCGCACGCGGCTTACCCATTCGCTGGAAGTGGCGCAGATCGGCAAGGGGCTGGCGGTGCGGCTGGGGGCCGATCCGACCCTCGTCGAAGCAGTCTGCCTGGCCCACGACATCGGCCATCCCCCGTTCGGCCACTACGGCGAGGAAGTCCTGCGGCGGTGCATGGCGGCCCATGGCGACTTTGAGGCGAATGCCCAAAACCTCCGGGTGCTCGCGCAGCTTGAGGTGAAGTCGGACCGTTACAGCGGTCTGAATCTCACCCGCGCCGCGCTAGACGGCCTGCTGAAGTACAAAGCGCTCCAGGGGTCTCGTCCCGGTCTGATGAAATTCTGCTACGCTGCGGACGACACGCTGCTCGCCTGGATATGCGAGTACGGCGCGCCGGAAGAGCGTTCGTTCGAGTGCCAACTCATGGACTGGGCCGACGACGTGGCGTATTCGGCCCACGACCTGGAAGACGGCATCCACGTCGGCATGATCACCATCCAGCACCTGCGGCGTCCCTCGAACCAGGCCGCCGTCATCGAGCGGGTGCGGGAGAGCGCGGGGGAACGAGGCCGGAACTGGTCGGCGGACGAAGTAGTGCGTGAGCTCGACTGGCTGGCCGCACGCCTGATCGAGCTCGAAGAGTTGCCCACGCCCCGGCACGTGCGGGCGGCGCTAAAAGACCTGACCTCGCGCCTTATCAACGAATTTGTGCGCTGCGCCCAGGCCGCGCCCCGTCTGGACTGGCGACAGGATCTCTCCGAGCGCTACCGCTACGGCATCATGGTCCCGGAAGCCCAGGAACGGCGTTGCGAGGTGCTGAAACAGGTGGCGTTCGTCTTGGTCTTCGCGGAGCCGCGCGTTACGACCCTCGCCCACCGGGCCCGCCACGTTATCGAGCGTCTATTCGAGGTGTTCCAGCGGGAAGAGAGCGCGGCGATGTACACGTTGGAATTCCAGGAGCGCTTTGCCGCCGCGCGAGACGATGCCGCGCGCCGCCGGGTCGCCTGCGACTACCTTGCGACCATGACGGATTTCCAGGCCGAACGCACGTACCAGCGTCTCTTCGTGCCGGGCTATGAGAGCATGCTGGAACCGCTGGTGTGAGCGCCTGCGCCCGGGTGTGTACGTAGTAGGGGCGGTTCGCGAACCGCCCCTACGTGGGTGGTAGACACGCGTAGGGGCACGACATGTCGTGCCCCTACGCACTTGCT
>JAJEAH010000006.1 GCA_022824225.1 Chloroflexota bacterium | reverse complement strand
AGAGGTAGCGCGAAGGGTGTATCGAATGTCATTCCGAACGGAGCGACTAATCCAATGTCATTCCGAACGGAGCGCAGTGAGGAATCTAAGGAGCCGCGCCAAGCGGGCGGCACGTTGCGCGGGGGCTAGATTCCTCGCAGTGCTCGGAATGACAAAAGACAGGGAACGCACATCCATGCCACGCCGAACGCAGCACGCGCCCATGCCACGCCGAACGCTGCACCCCTTATGTCATTCCGAACGGCAATCAATGTCATTCTGAGCGCAGCGACTAACCCAATGTCATTCCGAGCGCAGCGTCGAACAGGGCTCGCGGATTCTAGGGCTTCCCCTTCCCTAGATTCTTCGTCGCCGCGCTCCTCAGAATGACAAATCGGGGAACTGCCTTGCATATTGACACTCATATCTCTATAGCCTAGCCCAAGTTTACTAATTCCGGTGTGAGGGACTTGCCGCCTACGTCCGGCACGACATTCGCCCTGCCATGCGTCAAGCGCTGCGTGAGAGAATCACCCAATCGTGCGCCTGGACCGATGCCAAGTATGGGGCCGGTTTGTCCTGGTCGGTGCGCGCCGCGCCCGCCGGTTCGGCTGCGGCAAAAGAGTCTACTCACCGGGGCAAATGCTCCCCTGCGGCAGCGGCGTCGCTTCCGGGCTGTCAGCTGGCCGCGTGCGGGGTCGAGTACCATAATAGACCTTGAGCGCAACGAGACGTGTTACGTTAGGCCTCTTGGAGGCCCCGGAATGGCACCATGCCGCCTCAACCATCGGCGTGATCGGGACGCACGTCTCCCTTGCTTTCTCTGTCACCCACTGCGTCTACTATGGTGCAAGAGCCGGATGACTTTGGGCATCTGAGTCTCACTACCGCAGCGCCGGCAATCTGGCCACAGTAAGGTGAATCTCAACCGGCGCACTTGCCGCGGGGAGAGTCTGCCATACCGGGTGTTACCTTTCGCCGCGCCGAAGGGGCCGCCGGGCCGTTGCATTTGCCCAAGGCCTGCACGTGGATGCCTGGGCTATCCAGTGCGTGCAGTCGCAGGATTATAGCCCGGCACCGCTGGGCACGGCGCGGGAAACGCTGCGATCCGGCTGCTGACGGCCGATGGGAGTTGCATTTGCGCCAGTTGGAGGAATGGGAGCCGGTGGCGGAAGTTCCACCGCGCCGCCATGTTGTGCCGGATACCGGCGGGTCGCCTAAAGAGGGGGACTGCCAGTCTCTTGGGGAATGCGACGCTTGATTGCGTCTCAACGGCCCAGGGTCAACATGGCCAGTTTGGCGCCCCGCAACACATTTCGAGTTCTACGAGGCGCAGGCATTCAAGGGTGGACCGAGGGGGATTTGAACCCCCGACTTCTGCGATGCGAACGCAGCGCTCTCCCACTGAGCTACCGGCCCAAAGTGTGCGGAGTGCAGTGCTTAGGACGACGGCACCACGATGGCGCGCTTGAAGTCGCGGCCAAAGGTCTCGTACTTGACGATGCCGTCCACCCGCGCGTAAAGCGTATGGTCTTTGCCGATGCCGACGTTCTCACCTGGTCGGATTGGCGTGCCGCGCTGGCGCACCAGGATGTTGCCGGCCCGGACCTGCTTACCGTCGCCGCATTTTACGCCAAGCCGCCTGCCGGCGCTGTCGCGGCCGTTGCGGCTGCTGCCGCCGGCTTTCTTTTGTGCCATCTCGAATTCGCTCCTTGACTGCGTAAAGTAGGCTTCACGCCATACGGCCATGTGCCGGCTGCCTACGTGTTTATGTCAGCGATCTCCAACACGGTGCGCTGGTGGCGGTGACCGGAAAGGTGGCGGTACCTATTCTTGCGCTTGTACTTGAGCACGTGAACTTTCGGGTCTTTTCGTTCTGCAATCACCTGGGCGCGGACGCTGGCGCCGGCTACCGCCGGCGTGCCCACAGTCACGCCATCGTCGGTTGACGTGAGTAGGACGGAATCCAGCGTGACTTCGCTGCCCGGTTCCGCATCCAATCTCTCGACCGCAATGCGGTCGCCAGGACTAACGCGATACTGCTTGCCGGCGATTTCTACGACTGCGAACACGATGTTCCTCGTCAATCTCAATTCATAGCTCACTCGAACCGCAAAAAACGGGGCGCAACGCACGCATACCCAAGGGGCCATGCCGCCCTGCATTACTTAGGATAGCAACGGCGAGCCCGGCAAGTCAACATGGAGTTACACCAACGTAGGCAACGGCTTGGCGCGTCTCACCCCGGAAGGAACCAAAGCAAGCGTTTTGGAGCGTACTGCCACCGCAATCAGTATCTTGAGTCCACCTGCCGATACCGCCTCGACTCGTGACCGAAGCGCACACCCTCTATCTTGCGGTAGGCAACGCATGATGCAGCGATTGGAGCTTCTGTGGGTCGAGGGAGACACCCAGGCCGGGCCCTTCCGGCACGCGCAGGTAGCCGTTGTCCCACTCCCATGGTTCATTCAGCACGTCGTCCGTATACATGAGCGGGCCGATGAGGTCCGAGGGCCAGTCGATGCGCCACGAAGAGGCGGCGAGCGCCAGTTGCGCCGCCGTTCCAACGCCCAGTTCCACTGTGCTGCCAAGCAGGGCGTGCAGCCCGGCGGCCTCGGCGATGGCAATGACCTTCTTTGCCCGGTAGATGCCGCCGCAGCCCACGGTGGAGACGTTGAACACGTCTACGGCTTCATGGCGCACGAGATCGAGCGCGTAATCCTGTGTGCTGACGTGTTCCAAAATTGGCGTGTCTATCGCCTGGCGCACCTGGGCCATGCCGGCAACGTCGTTCTTGTCGATGGGCGTTTCTATGCCGGTGAGGTTGTACTTTTCGAGCCGGCGCATGTAGGAGATTGCTTCGTCGACGTCCCAGGCCGCATTGGCATCGAGCTTGAGATTCAAGTCGTAGCCGCCGATCTCGCGAAACAGCTTGATGCGGGCTTCGTCCATGTCTATGTCGCGGCCAACTTTGAACTTGAAGGCATCGAAGCCCTGCGCGAGCTTCTCTTCGATCTCCGGTACCATCGCCTCCGGTTCGCGAATGTACGCAACCCAGGACACCCAAACGCTCTTGCGCAAGTGTCCGCCGGCCAAGGCAGTGGCGGAGGCGCCATAGGCCTTGCCCAGGATGTCATAGCAGGCGGTGTCAATGGCGCAGTTTACGAGTCCGCCTTGGTCTACCTCCAACGACATACGTTCCAGATCGGTCGGGCTGCGGCCGACGAGCTGTGAACGCAGTTTGCCGGTCACGTTTGTCAAGTCCATCGGCGACCCGTCAACCAGCCGCATGCCTGGGTCGATGTCGGAAATCTCGCCGATCCCGACTATGCCGGAATCGGTCTCAACCTCCAGGATGTAGAAGTAGGAGAGATCCACCGGCGCGGCGTCCGGATTCTGCCGGCCTTCCTGGCCGCCGGAGGTCAGCGTGGCATATTGCCGGGAAACGGCAACCGGATGTACGCGAACGTCAACGATTTTCACGCAACTGCCTCCTCGCGCTACTCGTTTCCATCGAGCCAGATTGGATTGCTCCAGGCGCGCCGGCCGCGAAAGTCAACGCATTCCAGGCGCACGTACGTGTGTTCGCTGCGCAATGAGTAGTGGGCGGACGTGATTGGGTCGCCTTGCGCGGAGCGGATGGCCAAGCCGTGGGAACGCTCGGACATGAATGCGATGGTGCGCACCGGTGACGTCTTGGCCGAGGCGACGCCGTCCTCTATGGAAAAGTCGTAGATTTCGGGGCCTTGCGAGGCGTAGAAGTCGCCGGCCGCGATGGCGTCGAGCATGGTCGCCGGTGTGCAGGCAGCGGCCTTCGCCATCACCCAGCCGCCGCCGGCATCGGGCAGACGCCAGTGGGTGTCGTCCACGGCCAGACCCAACAGTGGGCGCTTGCGATCGAGGAGCCCATCCCACAGGTACGTGCTATCGCCCTTGTTGATGCTGACGTCCGTGCCGTAGTTGAATACTTCCAGTCCGGTAGCGCCTTCCAGGTGGGTGAGGTCAGTGGTTACGTGACCCAGCCAATAGGGATGCGCCAGAACGGCCAAGCCGCCGTCTGCCCGGATGGCGTCGATGGCGCCCTGGGCATCCAGGCCGCTTGGTTGCTCGCGCATGTCGTTCAACCCGAGACCGACAATGTGATAGCCGCCTCCCGCGCGGGCGTCATCGCCGTTCAACTCCATGCCGGGAATCAACACCGGTGACCGGACAGGCGGCGAATCGAAGAGCGTGAGAATCCGATGGTCGGTGATGGAGAGAAAGTCGTACCCCATGGTCCAATACCACAAGCACACCATCTCCGGAGGATACAGGCCGTCGGAGTTCGTGGAATGGGTGTGAAGGTTGCCTTTATACCAGTTGCCGGGCTTCTGAAACACAGTGGGCTGCATGCCTTCTCGCTTTCAATAAGCTGGAGGGAATTGAGATTCGGGTCGATCTGCATCACCTATTCTAGCGCAATGCCTGGTACCGCAATGCCGCCGGCCTGGGTATGCCGGAGCGCTGACAAGCGGCCTGCGCCCCTTGATTGGGAAACAGACACTGGCGGACTCGTCCCAGAGCAGCATGGCTTACGAAACGCGGAATTCAGCCAGCGCATCCTCATTCAACTCTATGCCAAAGCCCGGTCGGTCCGGCGGGGCCAGCATGCCGTCGGCGTCCAACATGAGCGGTTCCGCGAACGTCTTGCCCCACATGGGGTCCACGGTGTCCCGGTAGTATTCGAGTATCAGGCCATTGGGGATGGCCGTGACCAGGTGAATGTGGATGTCCTGTGAACCGTGGGGAGCTATGGCGATGTCATGGGCGGCTGCCAGCGCGGCGATGCGGCGGAATTCGGTCACGCCGCCGCAGATATTGGCGTCGGCGTTGAGGATGCTGGCGGCCTGGTGCTGGATGAGGTCGCGAAATCCGTATCGCGTATATTCATTCTCGCCGGTGGCGATGGGGATTGTGGTTGCCTGGGCCACGCGGGCGCAGCCGGCGTAGTCGTCGGCTCCCACCGGTTCTTCGAACCAGTAGATGTCGTACTTTTCCATCTGCGCGGCAATGCGGATGGCTTCATGGGCGGGGTAGGCATTGTTGGCGTCTACCATTACCTCCACGTCGGGGCCGACGGCCTCTCGCACCACGCGCACGCGTTCCACGTCTTCCCTGATAGGCGCACCGCCAATCTTCATCTTGACCGCGCGGGCGCCCATGCGGACATTCTCTTCCATTTCCGCCGCCAGTTCTCGCAGTCCTTTGCCCTCCTCATAATAGCCCCCGGCAATGTAGACGGGGATGCGTTCGGCGTAGCCGCCCAGCAGGCGATGTACAGACTGTCCCGTGGCTTTGCCAAAAATGTCCCACAGGGCTAGGTCGAGGGTGGAGATCGTGCGCGTTTCCGTGCCGCGCCTGCCGACCAGCTTGGGCACCCAGAGCGCGTGCCACAGGCGCTCGACGTTGAACGGGTCTTGTCCGATGAGCAGCGGCGTGAAGCGCTCGAAGAGCGTTAGGTTGACGCCGCCCAGACCCAGGCCGGTTATACCTGCGTCCGTCTGGATCTCCACCACCGAAAGCGTGACGTCCGTGTAGGTGAACATACCGTTGCGGATGGGCTTGCGGCGCGGCCATTGGTATTGCCGATGAGAAAGTCCTGTGATCTTCATTGACGTTCTTCTCCCTGTCTATTGTGGCGATTGCCTCGTGCGGCGGCTACGGAGTAGCCGCGCAGACGAGGCGTGGCATCCGAGCGTCCATGGGCCAAGCTAGTAAGCCGGGTCTTTGAAGACCGCGATGATAGTGCGCAGCAAGATGCGAACATCAAAGAAGATCGACCAGTTCTCGATGTAATACAGGTCGTACTGGGTTCGCTGGTCGATAGGGACGTCACCGCGCAAGCCGTTCACCTGGGCCCAGCCGGTCATGCCGGCTTTTTCACGGTGCCGCTCCATGTAGCGCGGAATTTCGACGCTGAACTGCCTGACGTACTGAGGCTGCTCCGCTCGCGGCCCCACCAAGCTCATGTGGCCCAGCAAGACGTTGATGAGATTCGGCAGTTCGTCGATGGAGAACCGGCGCAGAAACTTGCCGATGCGCGTGCGCCGGGGATCGTCAACTACGGTCCAGTCCCGGCCGTCTTTGCCGGAATTATTGTCCACCATGGTGCGAAACTTGATGATGGGAAATGCCTTGCCGTCCCGCCCAACGCGCTCTTGAATAAAGAAAGTCGGACCGGCTGAATCGATGCGGATGAGTAAGGCAACTACCAGGAGCGGACCGGAAAGCGCTACCAGCGTGAAGGCCGCTACCAAGACGTCCATAGTGCGTTTGGCTACGCGGTGCCATGCGGCCAGCCGTGGTTCTTTGACCGTGAGCAGCGGCAGGCCGGAAATCTCATCCACCTGCACGGTGCTTACCAGGAACTGAAAGAGGTCGGGGTGCACGCGGATGCGCACATTCTCCGTGGGGCAGAGGTCGAGGATGTGGAGCAAGTCCTTTGAATTGAGCTCCGGCAGCGTGATGATGACCTCTTTTACGTCATGCTCTCTGATCACGTTCGGCAACAGGTCCAGCCGGCCGAGCAGTGGGTAGTTCAGGCGCAGGGCGTTGTCGTCGGGATTGTCGTCCAGGATCCCGACGACCTCGTAGCCAAGTTGCGGCAAGCGGCGCAAGTGATCGTGCACGAATTCGCTGCCGGCCCCGTGCCCAACGATGACCGTGCGCACCGTTCCCATGTTTCTCTGGTGCAGCCTGCCGCGAATGAGCGAGAAAGCAACACGCTCGAACGTCAGGAAGAAGGTGCTGAGAACGACGGCATAGCCCAGGAGCAGGCGGGAGTACACGAACCCCTCGCGCCAGAAGAAGGTGGAGATTCCCACAGCTACGATGGTGCCCAGGGCCACGGCGGCGATGATCTTCAGGAAGTACTCTTCTGAGGGCACGTGGCGTTGCGTGCGGTAAAGACCGTTGAGCACCATGATGCCCACGTACGCCGCGGTCAACAGCAAGCCGAGGCGGTAGTAGACGTCTATGGCGTGGCTCTCTTCCGGCGGCGGCCAGCCAAGAGTAAAGCGCACGTGGTATGCCAGCAGGACGGCCAGCGCCACGGCGAGGGCGTCGAGGGCAAACCACAAGGGCACAAAGAGGAATGTCAAGTCTTTGCGCAAAACCTTGCCTACTCTCCTTCTCTCAGAGCGACGGCAACCGCGGCGCCTGGTGTGACCCGCGCCGTGTCCACACGCGCAGCATGGCGGCACAGAAGAACAGCCAAATTGCTGAGACGACGAGGACGTTCAGCACTGTGGATCTGTGTGGCGCCTGGTGTTTGGCATAGAACAAGTGCATGGAGCGGAAGAATTCGAACGTCATACGTCCCGGCCGCTGGCGGCTGCTCTCGCCTTTCAGGTGCCGCACCGCCACCGCCGGCCAATACCATACTTGCCAACCAGCTTGCTTAATACGATAGCAGAGATCGAGGTCTTCACCGTACATGAAGAACGAATCGTCCAGCGGCCCTGCCTGCGCCAGCGCCTGGGCGCGCATGAACATGAACGCGCCAACTACTGCGTCCAAGGGATGGCTCTCATTGGGGTCGACGTAGGTCAAATTGTAGCCGGCTACGATGCGCGAACGTGGAAATCGTCTTGCCAGCCCGCTGGCTTTCATGAGCGCGTTCCACGGCGTGGGGAACGACCGGCGGCAGGCCAGGTCCAGGCTGCCGTCGGCGCGCAGCAGCTTGGGGCCGACGATGCCCCACCGCGGGTGCGCTTCCATCGCGTCGTACAGGTCCGCCAGGGCAGAAGGCGTCAGTTCCGTATCGGGATTCAGGAGCAGTATGTAGCGGCCGCGCGCCTGGGGCAGAGCGAGGTTATTGCCGGCGGCGAAACCGATGTGCGGCGACCCGAGCACGCGCGTTGCGCTTGGGAACTCATCCGCCACCATGGCCAGTGAATCGTCCGTACCGTTGTCTACGACGAACACCTCAAGGCCGGCGGGAAAGTCACTGGCATAGACGGTGGCGAGACACCGCCGCAGGTGTTCCAGCACGTTGTGCGTAACAATGATGATCGATAGTTCCGGGGTAGGCGGACTCAGCGGTTGCGGCATCGCCACCACACTCCTACCGGATAGCCGAGCATCTTTGCAATGTCTCCTACAATTCGCAAGCCTAGGATACTACTAAGTGACCCAAGCAAGTTGGGTATGCTGCGCGGCTCTGGCTCGGTGAGCACCCGCAGCATGGGTTTGCGGGTGGCGCCGACCGCCGCCAGGCCGAGAACGAGCCACCACAACGGGTTGTGCCGGCCCTGCCACAGCAGGATGCCGCCGAGAGCATAGGCGGTGAACCGGAGGGCATGGCGTCCCGGCCACAGGTTTGCCTTGCCGTCACCGCGGGCGTAGCGATAGTACTGCAGGAAGAATGCGCGCAAGGTCGGCCGGGGCCGGAAGCGAACTGTCGCCGCCGGCTGCAAGACAACGAGCGCGCCGAGCGCTTTGCAGTTCAGGTCGAACACCACGTCCTCACTGTAGTCGAGCCACTCGGGATAGCCGCCGACTAGTTCCCAGAGCGACTTGCGAAACGCCACTGTGCGGCTGGAAGCAAGGTACGAATCCTCGCGGACTTCACTCACCAGCGGCAGCGTGGTCGCTGCCAAGAGCACCTCGAAACGGTTCTGGGGATCCGCCTGCGAGAACCCACTCACCATGTCAACTTCCGGCCGCTGTTCCAAGGGCCGGACCAGTTCCGCCAGCCAGTAGGCGGGCAGGGAGACACCGGCGTCGGTTACGGCAATGATGTCACCGCTGGCCGCGCGTATGGCGGCATTGCGGCCCTGGGCGATGTTGTGGTCCGGGACCTCTAGCACGGTGACCTGGCGATGCTGATCTGCAAAGCCATGCAGCACCGCCAGGGTGCCATCAGTTGATCCGCCGTCGGCGATAATGATTTCGTCCGGCGGGCGCTCCTGCCCTTGCAGCGATTGCAGCAGCGCGGGCAGCGCGGCCTCCTCGTTGCGCACGGTGAATATGAGGGAGACGTCAGGCACGGGCGTTCTGGAACTCCGCCAATTCTGCGTAGAAGTCGAGTAGCCGTGGGGTAAAACGCCGCCAGTCATAGAGAGTCTCGGCTAGCCGCTTGGCAGCTCGGCCTTGCTCCCGTGCCAACAGCCGGTCGCGGAGGAGTTCCACGGTGTGGGCGGCAAAGGCGTCCGGCGCATCGGCAAGGCGGACGTGCTCGTTGGGCCGCGCCGCGATGCCCTCGATGCCAAGCTGCGTTGTGACCACCGGCTTTCCCCAGAGAAAAGCCTCTAGGATCTTCACCCGCATGCCGCTGCCCGCCTGAATGGGCACTACGACGACCCACGCGCTGCCAAGAGCCTGGGCGAATTCCCTGTCGTCCAGATAGCCTAGCACGTGTATGCCCGGCTGGCGGAGCCACATCTGGCTGTGGCCCGCGCCCGCGCCGACAACGGTGAATTCCGCGGAGGGCGCTTGGGCGCGAATAAGGGGCCACACGCGCGTGCAGAACCAGCGCAGACCTTCCAAATTGGGCCGGTAGTCCAGCTTGCCCGCGAAGAAGAGGCGGGGCGTCGGCGCGAGCGTATACTCGTCGGCCTCGTGCGCAGTGGGGTCGATGCCAATGGGAATAACCGTGTGGGGCTTGTCGCCCGCAAGCGGCGCGATGAAAGACCTGTCTACTTCGGAAACGGCGATCCAGCCGTGGCTTTCGGCAAGCGCGTCGGCCTCGTACGCGCGCAGCCGCCGGGCCTGTACACGGGAGTACCAGCGGCCCACCGGGCGTGAGATCTCCGCGATGCGTTCTTGCAGCAGGTACTCCACGTTGTGCTCATCGAGGATGCGTAGACTTCCGGGACTCACCTCTTTTGCGACCGTATAGTAGGGGGCCATTTCCAAGCCTTCGAACTGGACCACATCGAACTCCTGGTGCGACAGGATGAAGTGGAGACGGTCGGCAAACGCTTGGCTGCGCAGGCGCAGCGCGAGATCAGGTTCCGCGCCGCGCGCTAGGTGGAGCACGCGATCGCGCTTTGCAATGCGGGGGCGCGCCACCCATCCCGCCCAACTGCATACATCGTCAAGAGCGCTCATGTCCGTAGCGGCGTCGCCAAAGCACAGCACGTACACCTGATGCCGCGTAGCGGCGCCGGCAATAAGCTGATAGTTGCGGACCGCCGGGCCTACGTGTGGCGGCCACGGGGGCTGCGGTGTGAGAAAGAGCACACGCATCAATGACTTGCCGCGGCTTCTCGATAGATTGCCAGGGTCTGTTCGGCCGCTGTGCGCCAGGAAAACTGCTTGACCCGCGCCCGGCCCTTCGCAATGAGTTCCTGACGCAGCGGACCCCGCTCAGGAATCTGCCGCATGCCTTCCGCCATGGCTTCCGCCTCGTTGGGATCTACAAGAATGGCGGCGTCTCCGGCGACCTCCGCCATGCTGCCGCGATTCGAAGCCAACACCGGACAGCCGCAGGCCATTGCCTCCAAGATGGGCAAGCCAAAGCCCTCGTAGCGCGAAGGAAAGAGCAAGGCCCTGGCGCCTGAATAGAGCATGGGCAGATCGGCTTCATCGACGAAGCCGAGGAAGCGGACCCAGTCCTCAAGCCGGTGCGCCTGCACTGCCTCCAAGACTCTGTCGGCGTGGAAGCCGCTGCCGCCGGCAAAGACAAGATGCGGACGGTCTGACCGGGGGAGCAGGGCGTAGGCCGCAAGGAGCTGAACCAGGTTCTTGCGCTCCTCGATGGTGCCGACTACCAGGAAGTAGGTCTCAGGCACTTCGAGCTTTTCGCGCACGCGGCGACACTCATCGTCGGGCCGGGGACCGAAACGCGGGTCTGCCGCCAGGCGAATCGTCTTCACCTTGTCTGGCGCGATAGAAACGCGGTTCAGCACTTCGTCTCGCGTAAAATCGGAAATCGCGATGACGTGTGAAGCGGAGGCCAACGTGCGAAAGACCTGCGTATAGTAGTGCAAGCTATCGGCGCGGTACGCTTCCGGATGCGCCAGAAATGCGAGGTCTTGAATCGTCACCACGCTCTGCCAGCCGTGCTGACGCGGTGCAACGTGATCGGGACTATGTAGCACGTCAATGCCCTTGGCGGCTACTTCCAGGCCAAAGAGCCAGCGCTCCCAGGAGTGATGCGCCGGCGTGACCACTTTGCGGCACTGCAGTGACGGTCCTTGAGCGATGGGCCCGCCCTCGCGTCTGCTCTGCAGCAGCACAATCTCGTCGCCTAAGGCGCACTGCGGTAATTCCCTGATGAGATTCTGAATGTAGCGGCCGATGCCCGCGCGATTGTAATAGTGCAGGCGGCAGTCAATGCCGATCTTCATACGCTGCTCGGCTCAAGCGCAACAGTGCCCGGCAAGTGGGTCTTGGCTAGCTATCGATGGGTACGCCTCTATCAATCATAGCATCATACCTGACCGTCGGCAGCGGGAACCCGGCGGGCCCACGCGGCGGCAACGCCAAGCGCGGCAACGAGCCAGAACATCGTTGCCACATGGGGTATGGAGACGTAATAGTGGTCGAACAATCCGGTCACGAGCACACCCAGCACGCCAGCCATGGCGCCAAGAACTACCCACTCGCACTCCAGGTTCTCACCCGCGCGCCAGCCCTGCCACATGCTCGCGAGCACGGCGCCCACGGCCACACAGAAGGCGGCGAGCGTGAGCAGGCCGCCGTATTCGGCAAGCTGCAGGTAGATGCTGGAAACCCCCAAGAACGTATCCAGCGTCGGCGGCGGGCCAAAGCCGACGCCCAGCCACGGGTGCTCGCCGATGAGTTGAAGAGACTTTTCGTATTCGTCCAGGCGCATGGCGGCGGCGCGGTCTTGCGCGCGAAAACCCGATAGCAAGTGGAGAAGCATGTTTCTGGTCTGCGGCAGGACCGCGATGGCAAGTGCGCCCACCGGGTAGAACCAGAGCAGACCGCGATAGCGCAGCACGGTCAGCGCGGCGATTGCGGCTCCGCTGCCGACGAGGGCGGCGCGGGAGCGCGTGAGAAGCAAACACAGCGCGAAGAGCCCGATCACGCCGAGCACCCACCAGCGTCGCGGCTGGTGCGCCCAGAGCGCGACGCCGAAGGCGATGGCAAACACCAGGGCGCCGCCGAGCAGATTGGGATCGACACTGGTGCCGGTAGCGCGGAGCAGGGGTGTGTCCGCAATGTAGCGCAGCACACCGGCGCCAACGGGGTAGCCAACGCGTCCCAACTGCGAGAGGAGATTGATGGTCTGTCCCGCCGGCAGGAAGTACAGCACGATACCCAGAATCGCCTGAACCGCCGCGAATGCCAGAAACCACAGTGCGGCGCGCCCAATGTCACGGTAAGATTGAAACCACGAGCTGAGCGCGATGAACAAGAGCGCGCTGGAAACAAGCTTGACCGGATGGGTAATGGCGTCTTCCGTCATGCCAAACCGAAGGCCGTTGCCCGCCGCGACTACCAGCAGGCTCGCGAACAGCAGTACGGACAACGTGACAAGACGGGCCGGAATGAGCTGGCGATGGGTGCAAACCTGCCAGGCAAAGAGCGCCAGCAGGGCTCCGGTGGCGAGATCGAGAAAGCTGAAGCGAAAGCCGACGCGAAACGGCAACGTGCCAAACGGCAAGAGCCACACAATTGCCATGAGGCCGATGACGGCCAGGCCGGGCGCAAAGGCGGCCGCGACACCTCCCACCAACCCTACCAGCAAGAAGAGGAGTATGAATGGCGAGAGACTGACGGCGCCCCAGCCTATGGCGACGCCGATGAGCGCCGCAGCCACGAAGAGGGCCGCCGTGGTCGGGGTGCGGCTGCGAGCGGCGGTGCGCCGGAGAGCGGCCGGCAGTATGGTAACTGTCGCTAACTTCATGTCCGTTCGGGGCTGAACTGTGCGTAATTGGTTGTAGCTATTGCGATCGCGATAGAGATTTGCAGGAGTATGTGGCTTGGGGAAATCCAAGAACTGAGCTGCGCCAGAAGGCGCCTACCGGCGGCACTCGCGTGGAAACCGGTCACCCGCCAGCAGACGGCGGGCGGCTCACCCGGGGTCGCGGGGCGCAACTTGGCGCGTCTGTCTTCACGGGAAGCCCACCCACCAGATTTTGCTTCGCGCCTTCCAGCCGAATAAATCCGGTTGCGCCCGTCGCCCAACTACTTCGGCTCGTCTTGGTCCGCTTCGTTGGCGGAGGCCCGGAATTCTTCCTCTGTGATGAAGCGGCCACCCTCGATGTGCCGGCTCTGCTCCTCGTAGCTCGTGTTGAAGCGAATCTCGATGCGCATCTGCTGGAAGCACGTATCGCTGCGGCCCATGACGTCCTTGTAGAGGCTGTAGCCGGAAGGCGCATCGGTGCCGCCGGATTCCTCGTACTCTTCCACTAGGTCGTAGCCCCTACGCGCCATCACGGCAACGGTCTCGCCGCACCTGCCGCAGCGCACGTAATACCAAAACAGATTGGGGTCGTCACCGGGGTCGGATTCGCCGCCTGCCCCGGACAAGAGTCGTTTGAAGAACTTCATCTACGTAGCCACTCCCTGGAACTGCACTCAGCGCGCCGCCTCGCGGCAGGGGCATCGCGCCTCGGGGCGGGACACCCACTGCACTTTCATTGTACGTGCTTCGCTTGCCGCTGGCTCGTCAGATGGGGAGTCGCCGTGGGCGGCCCCCGGGAAACAGACGGCGGCTGCACCGTACCCGTCAGGGCGCTCGTGGCCGCGGCGCCTTTCATGGGGGGCCGTCACCAACTTGGCTCAACGGTGCCGGGCAGGCCGACTTCCACGCGCGCAAAAACGCGCTGCCGCGTCCGCGGTGAGTCTGCCCTGGCAGTCGCTTGGCGAGACCTTCAGGCATCCAGAGGCAGAATCCGGGGGCCCATCAGCGCCTCGATTTCGCTCAAGTCGGCCGAGATGCGGTCTTGGACGTCCCGGCGTTTGCGCAACATGCGCGGGACGAGCGCGAGACCCGCGAGTTGTCCCCGCAAGCGGGCCCGGGCGGCTTCGCCGCGTATGCTGCGCAGCGCCTGCACCGTGATGCGCAACTGCGCCGCGACAATCTGCTTCCAGTATCGCCGCCACAAGGACCCTGGGACGTCTTTCACCGCCACCGCAATGAAGTTCCTGCCGCAATAGTAGCTGGCCAGCGCGCCGCCGCCGGTGGCCGAAACGTGGTGGTAGATCTGCGCTTCGGGCACATAGAGGCAGCGGAAGCCCTGCAAGTTGGCGCGCCAGTTGAGGTCCACGTCTTCGCAGTAGGATACGAGATCGACATCGAAGAAGCCGACGGTCTCCAGCAGGTTCCGGCGGAAGGCGCAGGCCGCTCCCTGCGCGCCAAACACCCAACCGCGCTGGCTGAAGGCGGGACCGTCGTTTTCCCAGATGCCCCGGTTGCCCGGCACGCCGTCACAGCCATAGTAGTCGCCGGCTGAATGCAGACGGGTGCGGTCCCGGTGCAGGTAGATTTTGGACGCAAAGTAGTCCGCTTCGGGATGGTCGTCGGCGGCCGACACGAGTTCTTCCAGCCACATGGGGGCGGCTTCCGTGTCGTTGTTGAGCAGCACGATCAAGTCGCCCGCGGCGGCTTCATAGGCCGCATGAACGCCCCGCGCAAAGCCATAGTTGCGGTCCAGGGCGACGACGCGGACCCAGCCGAATTCCCGCGCCAGCAGATCACGTGTGCCGTCGGTTGACCCATTATCCGCCACCACGACCTCAAAGTCCTTGCGAGTCTGCCTGGCGAGGGACTCCAGGCAGGGCCGCAAGAGATCCTTGCCGTTCCACGTCGGAATGAGCACGCTCGCGGTTACGGGCACCCGTTTAGCGCTTTCCCTGAGAGGTGAACTGAAAGGCCCAACACGCATGTCTCGTATCCGACCGGGTCGCGACGCCAGCCGGCACTCAGGCTGTAGTTTCGTTGCCTGCGCCAAATGGCCGTCGTGCTTTGGTTGAGTCTGTGCATTGCTTTCCCCAGAATGACAAGCCGCCGTTGGGCAGTGAAAGAAAGTTCCCCGCGGGCGCTGCCGCAAGCGGTTGTTGGGTCCGCTCTTCCTGCCAACACGCGTCCTCCCACCGGACGTGGTGGCTGGAACATCAGCGCAGCTACCCCGCGCACCGGGCGTCCGGCTCGGAGGAGGAAAAAAAGTCGGCGCTCGCGGTGTTTTTCATGCCGCAGGTAGTGACTCCGAGATTTCCTATGCTATAGTAGTGAGGGCATTGACTTGTAACTACCCCCTAGTTTAAGTCAAATGCAGTGTTCGTGCAGCCGGAGATTGCTCCCGCTTGAGTCAATGGGGGAGCAGTGCGTCGGCTCGGGGTATTCCTCCAATTTCGCGTTGTCCGCGCGGTGCTGCTACGTGCAGTTTCGCGCGCAGTTTTCACCTGTTTGAGTGAGGCCGAGAGACATGTCACAAGTTATGAGCACCGACCGTAACCGCTTCAAAGAGTACTGGGTGCGGCAAGCCATCCAGTGCGCCGCGCGTCAGCGCTGGGCGGAAGCCGAGAAGATCAACCGTTCCATCGTTCGGCAGTGCCCGGATGACGTGGACGCCCGTAATCGTCTGGGTAAAGCGCAGTGGGAGCTGGGTCTCCTGCCGGAAGCGAAGGAGAGCTATCGCCAAGCGCTTGCCCTCGATCCAGGGAACGCCATAGCCGCCCGCAATCTGCTGAGGCTGGAAACCGCCTTTGACGCCGATTGCGCAAGCGGCCATGAGGACGCCACCCCGCGCGTGCCGGCGGATATATTCATTGCGGAGTCTGGCAAGACCACCATCGTTAAGGTGCTGCCACTGCCAGGGAAGCAGGGCGACGTGCTGGCTTTGCCCGGCGCACCCCTGCGTCTGGAGATGCAGGGCAGAAGCATGCGGGTTTTGAATCGCGGCGGACAGCCCCTTGGTCAGCTTGGCGCCGCCCTGGCGCAGCGGCTGGCCGCGCTGATGGAAGCCGGCAATCGGTATGCGGCCGCGGTCGTGGGCATCCAGCAAGGCGACGTATACATTGTCATAAAGGAGACCTACCAACACGCAAGCCAAGTGGGCCGGCACTCGTTCCCGAACCAGAGCCGCGCGCAGAGTCTGCGTCTGGCGCGTCTGCGGCAGTCGGCAGTCGACTTGGGGAGTGAGACGCTGGCGGGGAATCCGGAGTCGGGCGACTGGGCCGACGTGGAGAGCGATCTCGTGGAGCTGGAGGACGTGCCGATTGGGGAGGGCGAAATCTAGGACGACGTGTCGTGCCTAGCAGTGTCACGTCCATTTCTGACTTGTCCGGCGCGGGCCGCATCGCGGGTGCGCTGGCCGTAGTCACGCTGCTGCTCGGGCTTGCCGCCGGTTGCGGTTCTTCGGGCTCGTCCTCTGCCCCGGCCGTAGGTTCCACCGCGGCCACGGATCAGACCAACGCCCGCATGGCGCACATTACTCGTGACGCCATCTACATACTGCGGCGCCTCAATGTCGAAAACCTGGCATTCTTGCGCGACGGTTCGCCTCCCGGCGACTACCGCGTTGCCCTTGACTTTCTCGTCCCTGAAATCCAGGCGTTGTCCCAGCAGGTTGTGGACATCACGCTCATCGGTTCTGGCGGCGCGTCTGACGGACTGCTGGCGGCGGTCGATCCGCTGACTCGCGCCGCCAGCGGCTTTCGCCGCTACGTGGACGCCGGCGACGAGGGCGCTCTAGCCGCAGCTTACGACCAACTCACGCAGGCGCACGCGCAACTAGGCGCGTTCCTGGAGACCACCGCTCTGCCGGATGCGCCAGCGCTGCGTGATCTCTATCAACAAGCCGGTCGCGTGGATGTTTCATTCAGTCAAGTTGAGGCGTACCGCATCGCGCTGGGGCCATTCGCCAACGAAGAAGAGGCTCGCGACGCCGTGAACGCGGCAGCCTCGTTTGGGGCGGCAGTCGAAGAAGATGACCCGGTCACAGTCTGGCTGGCGCCGCTGCGCGTTGCCTCGGAGGCCCAGGCGGCGGCGGCGCAGTGGCAGGACCGCGGCGTGCCGGCCGCTATCCATGTCGATACGATCTATGAGTTCAGCGTTTCGGAATTGGCGCCTGTGCAGGGCCGCACGTGGCGAGAGCACGTCTGGTCACACGTCCTGGATTGGCCCGCGCAGTTCATCGCGCTCTCCCCTGACGGCGGCGCCGTGTTGGTCGGCGATACCGGCGGGACGATCGAGCGCCGCACGGCGCAGGGCGAACTCCAGTGGATCGAGCGCTTCTCTCTGCCCACGTTTGCCATGGCGGCGACGCGAGAAGGTAACGGGATCTTTGCCGCCGGTGTCGGCGCTCAGTTTCTCGGTGGCGACGGTGTCCTGGCGTGGCACGAAGCCCTGGATGCGTATGACGTCATCTTGGAGCGGGCCGCCGTCGGCAGCCAAGGGCAATTCATGGTCGCGGCTACGTCCAATGAAGGCGGCATGGGGCAAGTATTTGGCTTTGACCGCGGCGGCCTGGCCTGGGTGACGCCGGGATCGCTGGGCGTCAACAGTTTCGATCTTGCGTCCAATGGGACACCCGTCGCATTGGGAGCCAATGGTGAAGGCAGATTCCACGTCCTTGTGCTCAATGAACGCGGCGAGAAGCAGATGGGCGCCGACTTGGCCGAACCGGTCATCGGGGTCACGTTCGCCGGGATCGATCGGAAGCTCGTCGTGCTCACCGACCGGCACGTCAGCCAGTTCGACATCGCTACGCAACGTATCGAGTGGCAGGAGTCCGCGCGCGGGCGCGCGCTGACCGTGTCTCAGCCGGGAGACATTATCTACGTCGGCGGCGCGCAGGGCATCACGGCTTTCTACCAGGACGGCCGGAGGCTCTGGACCCAGGACGCCATGTCGGTTACGCGGATCGTGGCCAATCGCGACTACTTGGTTGGGCTCTCCGAAGACATCCGTCTGGTTGTGCTGCGCTTCGATGGGAGCATCTTGGGCGCGGTGAGCCCACTGGCGCCAATTCGAGATTTTGCCGTGGCAACGGATGGCAGCCTGCTAGTGGCCCTAGACCACGAAAACCGCCTCTTTGCCTGGCTCTTGCCGCCGCCCGATCAGTAGTCCCACGCGGGGCCGTATCGCCGCCCGCAACGGCAACCCAGTGACGTGGGCTCGCCCGTGCACACGGGTCCGGACTAGACGGGCGTCCGGTACGTGGCGGACACGAATAGGCCTTCCACCTTCTCGACCTCTAGTTGGTCGGCAAAGGGCGCCAGCACCTGGGTCAGACCTTGCACGCCGTAGTACACCTTAAGGGCCGGATGGAGGGAGCCGTCGCGTAAAGGGCGGGTCTGGACCTCGGTCTCGACTTGGTCAAGGTGCGGCAAGCTGGAATCGACAATGCACACGCTGCCGCCCGGGCACACGACGCGACCTACGTCACGCAGGAATGGGGCCACGTCTTCGTGGGGCACGTGGCTGAAGAAGAAGCCAAAAAAGCAACTATCGACTGAGTTGTCGGCAAGTGGCAGCGCATAGGCGTTTCCGCGCACCAGCGCGGCATCAGTCTCGTTGACGTCCAGTCGCTTGCGGCACTCCCGTAGCATGCGGGGGCCGTAATCCAGGGCGATGACTTCCCGTCCGGCCAGGGCGAGGAGCGAAGTCCACCAACCAATTCCGCAGGCGACTTCCAGCACACGCCCCTGCCCAAAGGCGGTGACTCTCTCTTCGAGCTTGCGCAGACCGGCCAGGAACGCTTGATTGGTTTCGGGCCGATCGTAGAGCCCCGTGCGCAGAAACCAGTCGACGTACTCACCGGCGCGCTCATCGTAATAGAATTGCATGGCCTGCTTGAGGGCCTCGCCGTCCAGGTCCCGCTCCCAGGGATCGTAATCGAAACCGGTGCTTTTGCCTGTGGTGGGTTGTTCAGACATGGGGTAAGGGGTGTGCGGCGAGTTCAGTCTCGGCTTCGGAGAGGTCTTTGGCCGTGTCCACGGCGCGCCAATAGCCGCTGGACTTGTAGGCGCCCAATTTGCCGGCCTCCGCGATGCGGGGAAACGTACTGCGCTCGTGGTCGCCTTTGTCGGGGAGCGAGTCCTCGATGTCCGGAGAAAGCACGTAGAAGCCGGCGCTTAGCCAATACGGGAGCAGCGGCTTCTCGTGAAAGGCGGTCACCTTATTCCCGTCGTCGGATTCCACGATGCCGTAGGGGCTCTGCAATTGGGTGAGGGAAATCGTCGCCACGTTGTTGCTCTCCCGGTGCAGGGCCACCAGCGCAGCCACGTCGAGATCGGTGAGAATATCGCCATTGGTGGCAAGGAGATACGGGTCGCTCCTATCCGCCAGTCCCAGCGCGAGCTTCAGGCCGCCGCCTGTGCCGAGCTTCTCGCGCTCGATGGCGTAGTCTATGCGCACTCCCAGGCCCTCGCCGCGGCCAAAATGGTCCTCGATCACATCATGGCGGTAGCCGCACGAAATGATGAACCGCTCGACACCGGCGGCTTTCAGCAACGCGAGTTGATAGGCCAAGATTGGCGCCCCGGCTACCTGCACCATGGTCTTGGGCCGGTCGGCGGTGTAGGGACGCAACCGCTCTCCTAGGCCTCCGGCGAGTATGATTGCTTGCATGTTGTTCCTTGGCGTCCTCCCGGCACTGCCTAGAGGACTGGGTAGACGTTGCGGTTCGCGCGTGCGGTCTGGCGTGCGGATTGCCAGCTAGTTCCCGTGAGGTTCTTTCCGTTGGAGAGCGCGGGGAATGCGGTGGTGTCCGGTTCCCGCCCGGAACAAACTCTACAAACGCACCTGGCGCAGCGAGCACCCCGTTTTCGACCGGTCGCAGCGCTTACTCTCCCGGCTCAATTGTATAGTGAATGAGATGTGCAGGCAAAGTTGACCCGGAAGAGAAGGCGCGATGGTCCGCGTATCGGTCATAATCCCCACCTGGAACGGTCTCCGGCACCTTGCCCAGTGCCTACCGGCGCTGATGGCGCAAGAAGGCGTTAACTTCGAGACGGTGATTGTAGACAACGGGTCCGGCGACGGAACCCTCGAATTTCTTGCAAGCTCGTATCCAACTGTTCGTGTCATTCGCAACGAGCGCAATCTTGGCTTTGCGGCCGCGAATAACGCCGCCATCCGGGCAACCAAGGCCGAATTCGTGGCTCCGCTCAACAATGACACCCAGCCGCACCCACGGTGGCTGGCCTCGCTGGTCGCGGCGGCGGACGCCCACCCCGAGCATGGCGCATTTGCTTCCCGGATGTGCTTCTGGCAGCAGCCGGACTTGATAAACTCGACCGGCATCGTCGTTGATCGCGCGGGCCTTGCCTGGGATCGCCTGTGCGGCCAGCCGCTGGCGGCCGGCGCGGATCGCGCCGAGGTCTTCGGCGCCTCGGGGGGCGCGGCGCTGTATCGGCGCGAGATGCTGGACGATATAGGCCTCTTCGACGAGCGCTTCTTTGCGTACCTAGAAGACGTAGACCTGGCATGGCGGGCGCAGTGGGCCGGTTGGCGGGCGCTCTACGTGCCTGAAGCCACAGTGCTCCACGCTTACTCCGGCACCTCGCGCGAAGGTTCGGCGTTCAAGCTACGGTTCCTGGGGCGCAACAAGGTCTGGCTATTGGCGAAGAACTATCCGCGGCCGGCGCTGTTGCGGTACTTGCCCGCCGTGCTCTTCTACGATCTGGCCGGGATGCCGCTGACCATGGCCGCGGGCCGTACGTTAGCGCCCCTCCAGGGGCGCGTTGCCGCCCTGCGGAAATTATCCCACGTGACCACCGGGCGAACGCGGCACAGTTCACCGCGGCGCATCTCGCCGCAGGAGATGATAGCGCGCCTGGATCCCGTGCCATCGCCTGTCGCGGTGCTGCGCCGGCAGCGGCGGCTCAACGACGTCACCCGCGCCCCGCCGCCTACGGCGTGAACAACGACGTGCGAATCGAGAATCCCGTAAACATGCCCGGCCGGATGATGGTCACCTTAATCTCGCGCAAGTCTCGATCCGCGTATTCCACGTCCGCCGTGATGATGTACTCATACGTAGGCGCCACCGTGAAAGCGTCGAGCCAGATGGGTTCGTGGGCGCGGATGCGCACGCGCGTGACGGTGTAACGCCGTACCGGATAGTAGCGTACGCGCGCTGGCAGTGCGCCTGCCGTCTCGGAATACTCGATGTCTTGCTTGGGCAAGCCGTCGGCGCGGGTGAGTACGGAATCCAGAAACTCCTGCGGTCGCACAGTCACTATCGACGTGTTGCGTTCATCAATCCGGGGATCGTATGCGTGGTTGCGAGGCGCGGTGAGCAACAACAGGAACAGGCCAATCAGACCTGAGAACGCGATGACGAAAACCCACGTGAGCTTCTGTTTCACAGTGCATGCTCCTCCATCACGGCCGCGCATCCGGCGTCCGTGCCTAGGGCCCTGCCAACGGCGTCGCGAATACCAACGCAACCCGGCAAATAGCGCGGCGCTTGGTCTCAGTATATAATGCGAGGTAGGAATGGCAAGGTGAAGCAGGTTTGCCGGACGGTACCCCGGGTATAGCCGGGCCGGCTTGGCAGACCGCGAATCTGGGTGCTGTCGTGGGGCCGCGCCACTCATGAGCCGCGCCAACCAGGAGGCGGGCGCCCCTTGGTTGAATTGCTGCCGCCTACAGTGTGGCGCGAGCGGGCGGTGGCGCAGTTGCCGATGTCGCGCCGCAGCGACGGCCAGCGAAACGTGACGATCTAGAGCACGAATATAGGAGATTGCTTGGTGGGTTATACGGTTACTCTCATTCCGGGTGACGGCGTGGGGCCTGAGATCACAGAGGCCATGTGCCGCGTGGTCGAGGCCCTGGACGTGGGCATTTCCTGGGACGTCCAGGAAGCGGGTTTGCACGTCTTCGAGGAGACGGGCGAACTGCTGCCAAAGTCCGTTGTCGAGTCGTTACGCCGGAATACGGTGGGAATCAAGGGGCCGATCACTACGCCGGTTGGGACCGGCTTCCGCAGCCTGAACGTCACGTTGCGCAAGGAACTCAAGTGCTACGCGAACCTGCGGCCATGCAAGAGCTATCCGGGGGTCCAGTCACGTTTCGATGAAATTGACATAGTGGTGGTGCGTGAGAACCTGGAAGACCTCTACGCAGGCATCGAATTCGAGGAAGGCGCCGGCAACGCGCTCGAACTCATCCACTTCATTCGCGACCATCACGGCAGCCATATCCCGCTGGATTCCGGCATCACCATCAAGCCGATTTCGGTGGAAGGCTCGCGGCGGATCGTGAAGTTTGCGTTCGAGTACGCCCGGGCGAACGGTCGCCAGAGCGTTACGGCCATTCATAAGGCCAATATCCAGAAGCACTCAGACGGCCTCTTCTTGCGGGTGGCCCGCGAAGTTGCCGAGGACTATCCCGAGATTGAGTTCTGGGACATGATCGTCGACGCTACCTGCATGCAACTCGTGCGCCGGCCGGAGCAGTTCGACGTCATGGTCATGCCGAATCTCTACGGCGATATCCTCTCCGATCTTTGTGCCGGATTGGTGGGCGGATTGGGCGTCGCGCCGGGCGCGAACATTGGCGATCAGGCGGCGCTGTTCGAGCCGATTCACGGCAGCGCGCCGAAGTATACGGGCCAGAACAAGGTCAATCCTATGGCGCAGATGTTCTCCGCCGTCATGATGCTGCGGCATCTGGGGGAACGCGAGGCGGCGGACCGCATGGAGACGGCCATGGCCGAGGTTATCGCGGAGGGCAAGCACGTAACCTACGACATGAAGCCCGATCGCAACGATCCGACTGCGGCCACCACCTCCGGTGTGGCTGATGCGCTCATCGAACGCTTGGGCTAGGGCGCATCTACGCCCGGGGCCGCGCACTTCCGATGGCCGGACCACAATTGCGAATCGTGCAACGCGGCGGTTTGCGGCTGGTTTTTGCGAGACGTATGACCGCAGGTAAGCGGCGGCGCGGCAGAGCGGGGCCGCACGCAACACGGATCTCCCGCTGCCGAGAGCGCGTAGACCTTTGCCGAGGAGCATTTAAGCATGGACGATAGCATGAAGCTTGTTGTCGCGATCGTGCAAGATGAGGATGCGGGGAATCTTATCGATAGCTTGGTGCAGGAAGGTTTCGGCGCGACTCGCATCAATACGGCCGGCGGCTTCTTGCGGCGGGGCAATGCCACCGTCCTAGTTGGCGTGGAGGAAGAACGGGTCAGCGACGTCCTGGTCATCGTACGCCGCAATTGCACGACCCGCATGCAGTACATCAATCCCATGCCGCCAGCCATGGAACCGGGCGAGTTCTATATGCCCTATCCGGTGGAAGTGCAGGTGGGCGGCGCGGTCATATTCGTGCTCGACGTCGAGCGGTTCGAACGCTTCTGATCCGGGCAACCATATCGCCTTGATCCGCCCGCGCAAACGACACATGCGCGGCCCACGGCAACTTCCTTGGCTTGGTATGGGTGCGCTTGTGAACGGGTGTTCGCCGGCAAGCGCTACCGCAAGCAAGTGCGTTCGCAGGTGTGTGCGTTTGCCGGTATGTTCACAATGCGGGCGTGGGCATGGTTGCGCGTGTGCTTTTCTCGATCAGCCCCTCTTATTCCTTTCTGAACTAGCCCTTGGTGTTGGGTCAAGTGCGATGAGAAGCGGACGTGGTGGATACGCTCTTTTCTTTTTCCGCGCTACGCAGGGTCCTGGCGATTCTCGCTGCCCGCGCGGCGGGAGCGGTCTCACGCCGTTTGCGGCGCGGCGGCGGCACGGCGCTGCCGGGGCTGATAGCGGAGTCCGTCGCTCCCACACTCTTGGGATTCCTGCTTGACCAGGTGCCCGCGGGCGCCATATTCATCACCGGCACCAACGGCAAGACCACCACGGCGGCGCTGCTGCGCGACATCCTGAACGCGGCGGGGCAGCCGGTCTTGCACAATGCCACCGGCTCGAATCTCACGCGCGGCGTGCTGAGCATGCTGCTCGAGCATTCGGCCTGGCACGGCAGGCTGCGGCTGGCGCCAACCTGTATGGCGGTGCTCGAACTGGACGAAGCGGCGATCGTGCACGCGCTCCGGCAGCATCGGCCCCGCTGCGTGGTGGTGACCAATCTCTTTCGCGACCAACTCGACCGCTACGGCGAAGTTCAGACGATTGCCGCCGGCCTGCGGACGGCATTTGCGCGCTTGACGGAGTCCACGGCGTTGCTCCTCAATGGTGACGATCCCCTGGTGGCCAGCCTGGGTGAAGAATCGGCCGGCCCGGTGCACTACTTTGGGCTCGACGACCTGCGTTTGGCGCGAGAGGGCGTGGAACTTGCGGCTGATTCCCACTACTGCCCGCGCGACGCGCAGCCCTTGGATTACAACGCGGCCTACTACGGACACCTTGGCTCTTATACGTGCAACGCCTGCGGTTGGCGCCGCCCGGAGCGTGCGGTGCGCGCCACTGAGGTAGACTTGCACGGCTTGGCCGGCGCGGACGTAACCCTGGCCTTCCCGGAAGCGACCGTGCAGGCCACGCTAGGCGTGCCGGGCCTCTACAATGTGTACAATGCGCTGGCAGCGGCCGGCGCGGCGTGGTACGTAGGGGTGAAACCGGAGGCAATCCGCCAAGGCTTGGCACACACCGCGCCCGCCTTTGGCCGCGCCGAAGCGGTCGCGGTATCAGGGCGCACCGCGTGGCTGCTTCTCATCAAGAATCCAGTTGGCGCGAACCAGGTCTTGCGGCTGCTTGTGGCAGAAGAGGGTCCGCTGCACATCCTGGCCATTCTTCAGGATAGGGCCGCGGACGGACACGATGTGTCCTGGATATGGGACGTGGACTTCGAAGAACTGGCGGACGCTACCTTCACCGCCGGCGGCCGCCGGGCGGAGGACATGGCCGTGCGCCTGAAGTACACCGGCGCGGCGGAAGTGACCGTTACGCGGCCCATCGCCCAGGCCTTCGATGAAGCCCTGGCCCGCGTAGCGCCCGGCGGCACGCTCTTCGTGCTGGCAACCTACACGGGAATGCTGGCGTTGCGGAGCGTTTGGGCTGAGCGGGGACTCGTACGCCGATTCTGGGAGGCGGAACCATGAAACTCGTGATCGGACACCTCTATCCACGACTCATGAATATGTACGCCGATCGCGGCAACGTAATCTGCCTGGAACGACGCTGCCGCTGGCGCGGCATCGACGTGGTAGTGCGGGGCATCCATCCTGGCCCCCTGGCGGATGCCGGGGATCTCGACCTCCTCCTCATTGGCGGCGGACAAGACCGTGAGCAGTTGCTGGCCTCACAGGACTTGTTTGAGTCTAAGCACGCGGTATTGCGGAGCGCAATTGAGGATGGACTCGTCGTGCTGGCGGTCTGCGGCGGGTATCAGCTCTTTGGGGAATTCTACCGCGACCACACGGGCGCTGAGCTGCGCGGCATCGAGGCGCTGCCCGCGTACACCGTCCACCCCGGCGCCGACCGGCCCCGGTGCATCGGCAATGTCATCACCGAATGGCGGGGTCAGAAGCTGGTAGGCTTTGAAAATCACGGTGGACGCACCTACCTGCGCGATCCCGCGTCCGCGCTGGCACGGGTAGTCAGCGGCTTTGGCAACAATGGCGAAGACGGCACGGAAGGCGCGCAGCGGCTGAACGTCTATGGCACCTACCTACACGGTTCGCTCTTGCCGAAGAACCCCGCCTTCGCGGACCACCTGTTGGGACGCGCGCTGGAGCGCCGCTATGGCGTCACGACGCTGCCGCCGCTAGATGACGCCTTGGAGAACGCGGCCCACCAGCGCTGCCTGGAAGTGGCCGGAGGCTAGCCGGATGGCTTTGAGCCTGTTTGCGATCATCTTTAGAGGGGGTCTACAAGGCTGATGAATGCCGTTCGCGCTGAGGGCTGCGCGAAGCCCTTGTCGAATCATCGACGGCTATCTGCCGACTTGCGGCGGTTCTACTCACCCTTCGACAAGCCTGTACTGAGCTTGTCGAAGTGCTCAGAGCCTGCTCCGTACTGGATTCGGGGGCGAACGTTGGTCGTGCAAAAAACGATCGTAAACAGGCTCTTACGGCGGGGCAAGAGCCGGGTGCGGTTGCCTGGCCCTCATGGGGCTGAGAAGTGCCGGAGGTGGGAATAGTAAACACTGGTAGGCGCAAATGAGCGTGGGGCGTCCCACAGAGGGTATGCGCTGGCGAGGAGTGGGCGCGCGGGCCCGCGCGCCAGGATCCATCAGCCGCTCGCGGCGTTGGCGCACTTGGTGCAGACCCCGCCGACTTCAAGCTCCAAGTTGCTGATTGTGAAGTTGTGGTCTTCCTCGAGCGACTGTTTGAGACGCTCGATGTGCGGGCTGCTGAATTCAATCACTTTTTCGCACGACGTGCAGACGAGGTGGTGGTGCTCGCCATCGCCGGCGGCCTTGAAGTGGCGGTGGTCTTGCTGGAGGTTGGCCGCTTCCACCAAGCCTTGTTCGCGCAGGAGTTCGAGTGTGCGGTAGACCGTTGAAAGGCTCACGCGGTGACCCCGCTGGCGCGCAATTTGAAAGACCTCGTCCGCGCCCAAATGACCGGGCTGCTCACGGATGATCTTCAAAATCGCCTCGCGCTGGCGCGTAAAGCGGCGGCCTGACGACCGCAGAAGACGCTTGGCATTCGGCGTGGCAAGTTGTGAGCGCGCGGCAGCCAACGTGGACTTTCCTTTCGGGGCGCGTGGTCTATTGGGTTCAGTCATGCAACACAACGCAACAGCTAATTCCTACCCAATCACTAGCCATTTAATCATAGCATATGCCACGAGGGGAGGTCGCCGTGAGTGGGAATTGAGCAACTGGCTACACAGCGCCCCGCAATTCAGGCGCCGGTTGGCTGCGCACGAGTACCGGCAGGCGGTCAGGCCAGCAGAAAGAGCGGGTCCTTCTTGACAATCTCGACGCCTATCTCCAGAAACGGCTTGGCTTCGATCAGACGAAGAGTGGCGTTGCCGATGGCGCCCACGCGCATGATGCCGTGCTCCAGGCAGACCGCATCCATCTTCTCGAATGCGCGAGGATGATTTGGCAGATGGGCGCGCGTGGGTACCGTGACGATACGGCCCTGGAGGTCGATCACCATGGGATAGTAGACCTCCTTGCTGAGAATCGGCGCGCCGCCCGTTTCTTCGATGGTGTGGATGGTGGTGTTGTTGTGCTGGCCGACGCCCAGCAAGAGCACTTTGCCGCCGCCGGTGCAGTTCCTATGCCACGGAGTGCCGGGACCGGTGGGATAGACCGCGGTCTCTGCGCCGGTGAGCAACCAGTCCCGGCGCGCGCCTATGGCATGGAGGGTGTGGCAGGCGGATAGCGATGGGCGCGCCTCGGGCCTGCGCCGCAGCGCTTCGGTGATGGCGCCAAGTTTCGAGGGCGTCACACGCAGATCCAGGATGGGATTGTCCTTGATGTACTCCAAGTGCGAACCCCCGCGCCACGTGACCGGACTAGTAGGAACGGCCACCGTCCCTCCAGGACCCACCGCCGCCAGCAGCGCGTCCACGACCGTGTCCGCGCCGCCTTCCACGTACCCAAAGCGAGAAAGAGATGAATGCACGATGACGACATCACCGTCGGCAAGGCCAAGTTCGCGCAGGCCTTCGACGAGCACGTCGTTCGTAATGTGGGGTCGAGGCTCTTCTGTTGACATAAGTAACAGTCCCTGTTCTCCATTGCTCCGGTTTAGCCGGGTGTGCGCCGCTTATGCGCACACGCACTGGCGTTGCGAGATATGCGCCTTTTCCGTTGTCTGCGGGCCCGTCCGGCCATGGACGGGAGTAAGACATGTGAAGCGCGGTCCCTGTCGGCGCTCATGCGATTCAAACTGATTTGACGGTCGCGCCCGGTCCCCATCTCCCTTGGCCGCGCGGCGACCGCGCAAACAATCGCTGGCCGAGGTTTGTTCCGCTGCCACTAGCGCAATGCCACCGTCGCGCCGGTCTCCATGGATTCGCAGATCGCCAGGCCGATGCGCAAGGCGCGCCTGCCGTCATCCCCGGAAACGCGCGGCGGTTCGCCGCGCCGAATGCGGGAAGCGAATTCCTGTATTGCCTGGGAATACGCGGGTTGGGCCTGAAATGCGACTTCGTTCTCCCGGCCTCGCTGGTCACGGTAAATGAACTGGTTTGCCTGAATGCGCGAGAACGTTCCCAGAGGACCGATCAGCTCATCTTCCACACATACGCGTGGCTTGTAGTCCTGGGGCATTCCACAGGAGGTAGTGATAACGCCAAGATCGCCGCTGGCAAACTCGATCAGCGCCACGCCGGTATCGGGAGCGGCGGCGAGCCGCTTGCGCCCGTCTGCTTGTGGTGCGCTCCAGCGGAAGCCGCGCGCCGTCACCTGAGCGACTTCACTGCGGAAAAGCCACGACCACGAGTCGTAATGATCGGCAAACCGGTCCAGGAAGACGTGCATTCCCTTCGACGCCCGGGTGCAAGGCGAGCCGTCGTCCGCCGGCATGAGGCAATGGGCGCGGTAGATTGCGGGCCGGCCCAGGGCGTCGCCATCGAGCATCTCGCGGATGCGCAAGAAGCTGGGCTGAAAGCGGCGCGGGAAACTCATACCCACGGCGACGCGGTTGCGCTGCGCACGCGTCAGGAGCGTGTCGCACTCGTCCAGTGTGTGCGTAATGCCGCGTTCGCAAAAGACATGCTTGTGTTCGTTGGCAGCCGCCAAGGCGATTGGCCCGTGCCACGTTGTGGGTGTGCAGAGCGAGACGATGTTGACGTCGGCGCGCTTCAGCATAGCGGTATAGCTCGTGCTAACTGTGGGTATGCCAAACTCCTCAGCCAGTCCGGCGGCGCGGGTCTCGTCCAGGTCCACAATCGCGACAACGTGAGCATCAGGCACGCCCTGCCAGCCAATGATGTGCTTGCGGGCGCTTGATCCTGCGCCGATGATGCACGTGCGGACGCGGCTCACGGGCGTAATCATGGGACAATATACCGGTGGTGCTGAGAAGTGAGGCGGGGCAGAATACGGACTAGGAGCAAAGCGCCCTCGCGCGGTGGAAACCCAGAAGCGGAACGGAGCCCAGAGCGGCGCCTCTCTCTAGTGTAGCGTAGAATCGTGTGGTAGGCGATACTAGACGGAACGACCGGTTTTGCGGAGGCAGGCGCGCGTGCGAGTGTACATGAGCGTTGACATGGAGGGCTTGGCCGGGGTTGCCCTGCGTGAGCAGATTTCCCGCTACGTGGGCGGACGACAATACCAGCAGGGCCGCAGGCTGGTTGTGGCAGAGGTGAATGCTGCCGTGGAAGGGGCTTTTCGCGGCGGCGCCACCGATGTGGTCGTGCACGACAATCACGGCAGCAGCATGAACATGGTCATCGAGGACCTCGATCCGCGCGCGGCGGTCTACATGGGAAACCTGCCCTATCCCCAGCACGCCCTGCTGGAGCCCGACGTAGACGTTTACTTCTGCTTGGGCTACCACGCCGCGCAGGGCACGTTGCATGCGTTTCGCGACCACACCGTGGGCTCGTCGCGCTGGAGCAATGTTTGGCTGAACGGGCTGCCTATCGGTGAACTGGGCTTGAGCGCCGCGTGCGCAGGCGTCTACGGCGTTCCCATTGGTCTCGTCGTCGGCGACGACAAGCTGTGCGCCGAGGCCCGCGCCTTGCTGGGCGACGGTCCTGAGTTTGTGGAGGTAAAGTCTGGGCTGGGACGCCATGCCGCGAAGATACTGCCGATAGACGAGCAGCACAGGCGCATTCAGGCTGCGGCGTCGCGGGCGGTCCGGCGTGGGCGGGACCTTGCGCCGTTTGCCGTGGCGCCGCCCTATGAACTGTGTTTGCAGTACACGTCCCCTGATCACGCCGACGCCTATCCCTGCGACGGTGTCCGCGCCGTGCGCCGCGACGGCACGACGATCTGTTTGAAGGGAGACAGTCTCATCGAGCTGGCGGGCAGAATCTGATGGCTAACAGCGCGCGTGGGTGGTTGCTGATTGCGCCCATTGTTCTGTGGCTGGCGGGCTGCGCCCCGGCCGGCAGCCAGGAGCGGCTAAGCCGCTTCTACGACGCCGTGCGCAATCAGCCCAATCTCCGGCCCGCGGCCGTTGCGGCGCCGGAGCCCGCCGCCGGAGACGCCGACCCGATTGCCAAGGCGGACGTCGTCGTCTTTGCCGCGCGGCCGGGCGACGTGGTGGTGGCGGCCCATGCCACGATCAACCAGGCGCTGGCGCACGGTAAGCGCGTCGTCGTCGTCTACCTTACAGACGGTGACGCACAGACATCGGTTGCTCAAGCGCTGGCCGGTTTGCCTGCCGACACCACACCCGCCCCCCACCAATATCTGCACGGCGCGGCGGTGCTCCAAGAAATGGCGCTCAAGGTGGCGGCGAGCGCGTATGGGATTGACCCAGAAGACCTCATATTCTTGTCTTATCCCGACGGTGTCTTGCACCTGCTGGACGAAAACACGCCCGACCACGTCATCCGGTCGCCCTATACCGAAAAAGACGGCGTGCACGATCCCAACGTTACGCCCTACCGCATCTTGCGATCGGGCTTTGGCTTTCCGTATTCGTTCAATCACATTATGCGCGATCTCAACGACGTGCTGGTGGAACTGAATCCCCGCGAGATTTACCTGCCGTCACGCGAGAGCGGGGACGAGACGGTGGCCGCCGCGGGGAGGCTCGTTGCCCGCTCGCTGCGAGAAACGGCCCCCCCAAACGCGCTGGTACTAGCATACGGCTTGGAGAGTGACGGGCAGAGTCCGCCGGACAAACGCGTTGCCGTCGGCGACCCGGCCGAAAAAGTGGCGGCGCGTGACCTCTATGCCGCGCGCACCGGCGCCGCCGACTGGCCGGCGCTGCCGACGGTGCTCCGTGAGGAAGAAGTGTTTTGGGAGTTTGACTACGCCGCGAAGGCCTGAGAAGCTGGCCGCGGCTTGAATCCGCAACTGTAGAATAGTCCTGGAGAAGAATCGCATGTCCTTGCCGCGACCGTCACTGCATGGCTCGATCATGAAGTCCGGATACACTTTGGAAGAGATGTTGACCTTGGCGCAGCGCTTTGGATTTCCGGGAGTGGACGCGTCGTTTGGCGCGGTGCGCGCTTTGGTGGAGCAGACGTCCGCCGCGGCCGTGCGCGACCTCTTTGCCGCCCACGACGCCGCTCCGTCGTGTATGGGTCTGATGAGTGCCGGCATCTTTGCGCCGGAAGCGGAATTCTCCCAGTCGTTGGCTGGGTTCGCGGCGAATTGCGCAATTGCGGCGTCGGTGGGGTGCCGGCGTACCGGCACGTACTTCCCCAACCGCATCCCCCTGCCCGCCGCGGAGGCGGGGCGCATCTTGCGGGACCGCACGGCGGCTCTGGCGGAACTGGCCGAACCCCACGGCATTGCCATCGGCCTGGAATTCCTCGGCCTGCGCACGTTTCGCCTGGAAGAACCCCATGCTTTCATCAACAACGTTCCCGATACGATCACGCTGCTGCGGGAAACCGGCAGACCGAACGTCGGCCTTATTCTCGATTCGTACCACTACTTCACCAGCGGCGGTGATCTGGCGCAAATTCGCTCGTTACGGTCGGAGGACATCGTGCATCTGCACGTGAACGACGCGCCGCACAGTGACCTGGAACGCTTGGAAGACCCGGACCGGGTGCTGCCCGGCAAGGGCGTTATCGACCTCAGGGGCTGGTTCAGGGCGGTTGCCGCTACCGGCTTCGACGGCTACGTCGCCATCGAGATCTTCGACGATGCGTTTCGCAACCAGGAGCGCGACGTGGCGGTGAGCATCGCCAAAGAGGCGCTGGACGCCGTGCTGGCCGGAGCGGCGTAGTTTGGCTGCACGCCGCGCGGAATCGGCTCATCTGATACGCCGTGCGATTCAAGCAGCACGGCAACGGGCAACGTCGCTTGTGAGAAGCGTGAGTCTGTGACTGGGGGAGTTCCCAAGGACGACACGGCGACCAACGTCGGCACGGCGTCCAGGGTCGCCGCGGCGACGTACTCCGGTAGCGCAGGTTTGCATTCTGCGTCTCTACCCGGAGACTTTCCGGTGACCGCCCTGAGACGCCGGAGAGGGAGAAGCCGCCACGCTGCGGAGTGCTCTTGTCCTTAGGGCACGTCTCTTCGCCTTGCATCTGTTGAATGGGCCGGGAATCGGTCTAGGACTGGCAAAACTCGCTTGACATCCCCGGTGCCGCAGGTCTCTGGCCCTGCGGCACGTTCAAGACAGGCCAAGCATTCGCGCCGAGAAGAACGACCACGAATTGCGAAGCGCTGCCGCCGCCTGCTCGCGCGCCGCGCATCGCAAACCGGAGCAAGCAATCGAGTCCGCTAGGCGGCAATGCTGCTATAGGCGAGCACGATTGCCCCGAGAGCAATCACGGTTGCGCCCCCAATGCGCGGCCCAGGCGACCGTTCCCCGAGTACCACGATGCCCAGGACCGTGCCGATGACAACTCCCACCTCCCGCAGCGGCGCGACTTCACTCACTTGTGTGATGGTTAGCGCCACCAGCGCGAGACTGTAGGCCAGCGGCGAGAGCGCCGCGCCCGCGGCCATAGTGACCGGGAACGCCTGCCATGCCTGCAAGAATTCGTCGATGCGGCGGCGCAGCAGCCACGACATGGCCAGCGCCGGACCCAGAAAAGCGCCGCTGACGTACATGAGCGGCGGCACGTGGGACACGCCCACCTTGTCCCACAGCGAGTACGTCGCGATGGTCATGCCGGTGACGGCGGCAAATATGAGCCCGGCTGCCGGTCGGAACTGTGCGGCGAGGGTGTGACGCGAGAGATTTGGGGGAATCTGGAGTATGAGAAGTCCCGCGACGATGCCCGCAATGCCAAGACCTTGGGGGATACTTATGTGCTCGCCCAGTATTAGCACCGCACCGATCGGCGTGAGCGCAACGCCGACCCCTCTGGCCAGGGGATACACGATCGAAAGATCGCCGTGCTCGTAGGCTTGGGCGAGCAGCACAAAGTAGAAGGCGTGGATTATGGCGGTTCCTGCAAAGAAGCCCCAACCGGTGGGTGAAATTTCAGTTCGGCTCAGGTAGTACGCGGCAAACGGCAAAGTAACGAGGGTGCCCGCAACGCAGATGTTCCAGGTGTAGATGAGGGGTCTGCCGCTGCGTTTCAGGAGGAGATTCCACGTAGCATGGGCAAGAGCCGCCGCAAGCACGAGCGCCAGCGCTAGGACGGTCATGGCCGCGCGGTCGGTGCGCGGGCAAACAGCGGATGGAGCATCAGATTAGCCTGTTCGAGAGGATTCACGTGCTCGTCTCCGCCTTTGACCAAGGATACGCGAACTACCTGTACTCCAGGTTGAGGAGAAATAGCCCGATGTGTAGACCGAGAATGCCAACGAAATTCATGGCGTGGTGCGCGCCATGGCCCGGTTTTACGGCGCGGCGCTTGTGGTTGTGGAGACGGCCGCTGGGGCATATGGGTGATTCCGGTTCCGCGTCAAGCCACTCACGCGCGGTCACGCTGAGGCGGCCCGCCGGTCTTGTTCAGCCCAGGGCGCGGCTGCTCTAGATCAAGTCCGTGAGCGCCAGCCACGTTGCCAGCGCTGCAGCGCTACACATTATGCCATACAGGGGGCCGCAGCAAGGGAGGCTGTAGGGAAGACTGACCGGTCCGCTGGGAAAATGAGCAACACCCGCGTCGCACTGCCGAAGTGACTTCTCAGATTCTAAGCTTGGTACAGCGAATACAGAATTCGGAGTTTAGGCCGGGCTGGCGGCAGGGACTTGGCAATTGGCAGATTGTCTTGAGCTTCGGGATTCTCAGTTTCCCTGAAAATCGAGCGAAACGAGCGGCATGCGTCGGCTGGAGGTACGTTTACCTAGAGTACGTCTCTGCCACGGTGGCGACACATGACGGACCTGCGTGCGCAGGTACCCCAGGTGTGAAACATGTGCGATCAGGTCGCATGCAACGAGACCCCCATGTATACTGCTATACGTGTGAATTCAAGCGTGTTGATGTCACCTGGGAGGATGCCAGCATGGACGCAAACACAGTCGAATTGAACCGGCGTCGGCTCTTGCAGAGCCTGGGCGGGACGCTTGGCATCCTGGGACTGGCCGCGTGCGGCACGGTGACCACGCCGGCCCCGGCTGCGGAAGAGCAGGAAGCCATGGCGCCCAAGGAAGAAGAAAAGGCGCCGGAACCTGCCGAGATAACCGTAGTGGATTTCTTCATCGGGCCGTTCGCGGGCCGCAATCAAGAGGGATTCGACCGGCTGCGGGCCGGATTCCACGAAAAGAACCCAAACATCGAGATTAATCTGATTGTGGCCGGCTCCGGCAATTACCAAGAGAACATCCGCATCTTCGTGGCTGCCGGCGCGGCGTCGGACGTGGTGCACATGTCGGGTCCGCACCTCAACTACGCAGTGGATGGCAACCTCGTCAATCTGGATGACTATGCTAAGGCAGACGCCGGATTCGACATCGAGGACTACTATCCCCGTGTTACCGACTACTACCGGGTGCCTGAAGGCGGCTTGTGGTGCTTGCCCTGGAACTATGCCACCGAGGGACTGTATTACAACAAGCAGCACTTTGCCGAGGCCGGTGTAGAGGAGCCGGACGAGACCTGGAATTGGGACGATGTTACCGAAGCCGCCCGCAAATTGACCAAAGACGCGAATAACGACGGCGAGCCGGAAGCCTGGGGCGTGGAGTTCCGCCTGGCGCGTCTCGACCACGTGCTGCGCTCGTTCGGCGGCGGCTTTCTCACCGAGGAGAATACCAAGTCCGTGGTCACCGAACCCGGTTCGATCGCGGCTCTGCAGTACTTGGCCGACTTGATGTTGAAGGACCGCGTCCATCCCTATCCCACGCTGGGCTGGAGAGACGGCATCTCGCAGGGGATGGGTTCCATGGCTTTTTTGCCGGAATGGGCTGCGGTGCGGCTGGCCGGGGTCGAGGGCCTGGACTTTGAGATCGGTCTCATGCCGCAAGGGCCGGAGGGCCGCGTGACCTTCTTCATTCCCGGCGGCGCCGGCATGTTCAGCAACACCGATGCGGCTGACTCGGCGTGGGAAGTGCTGAAGTGGTTCTGCAACTCTGACGGCGGCGAATGGGCGCTGGCGCGCGAGGTGGCGTTTGTGTCCGGCTCCCCGACGGCGCACATTGCGGCCAACGAGTATTTCTGGAACACGCACCTGCAACGACCGGCAAACCGGCATGTTTTCCTGCAGAACCCGGACTTTGCCATCGTGCCGTTCTCACACAGTTGGGACGGTGTCTCATTCCAGGGGGCGGCTCAGGAGTTGCTGCCGAAGATATGGGAGGGCACGACCTCCGTGGAAGAGGTGGCGCGGGAACTGGATGCCCTGTGGCTCGCACGCCTGCAAGAGACTGGCAGGGGCTAGCGCCACAGTAGTCCGGCGCCCGTAGCAGCCGCTTAGTCCAGAATTGCATCTCCGCAGACCCATGGACTGCGGAGATGCGTATTCGTTGCCTAGTCTAGAGTTGGCTTCACCGTGCGGCGGCCAGAAATTGAGGAATTACCACTATGAGCGCTATTCGCGTCGGTGTTGTCGGTATTGGCGGCAGAGGCCAGAACTACCTGCGCTGGCTCAGCGAGGTCGACCGCCGCGCCTACTTGGGCGCCGACCGGCACTGGAGCCACACGAAACGTACTTCGTATTGGGGCACGGAGTTGCGCGAGTCTCGCGACATTGCGTTTCCCGAGGAGATGTACAAGCAGTATGCGCGCAGCCTCGAGGAATACGGCATCGTAGAAACGCGGGATCTCAAGGCCGACATCGTAGCGGTGTGCGACGTGCAGGAAGACCACCTAGAGACGGCTCGGGAGATTCTCACCGAGGAATTCGGGCAGGATGCCCCGAAGGCCTTTGCCGACTACCGCCGCATGCTGGACGAGGCCGACCTGGACGCCGTGGTCGTGGTCAGCGCCAACTTTACGCACAGGGAGATCGCCGTCGGGGCGTTGGAAACCGGCGCTTGGGTGCTGTGCGACAAGCCGCTGGCGACTACGGTAGCGGACTGCCAAGCCATCGTGGACGCCGCCCACCGCAGCGGCGGCAAGTGCTTCATGGGCTTCAACGAGCGCTCAAATCCGGCGGTGACGAAGGGCCGGGAGATTGTGGCGACAGGTCAGATCGGCCAGCCGCAGATGGTCCTGGCGCGCACCATACGCCCGCCGTTCGCGCCGACGCCGTGGCGCTACAGCCAGTCCCAGAGCGGCGGCGCGCTCAACGAGAAAGACTGCCACAGCTTCGATCTCTTCAACTGGTTTGTCGATTCCAAACCGCAACGCGTGATGGGCATCGGCGGTCAGCACGTGTTGACGGAGAACAACGACATCATCGACCACGCCTGGGTGCTGGTGGAATATGCCAACGGCGCGAAGGGCTGCCTGCAGCTCTGTCTCTTCTCGCCGCCTTCCACGGGCCCGGGTGCGGTCTTGGACGCGGTCGGCGCCAACGGGCGCATCATCGTCAAGGGCGGCTCGGTGGAGGTCTACGGCCGCCGTCCGCTCAATGACAAGGCCGTCTATCACGTGAGCCGCGACAGCAATATGCCGGGGCATTCAGGCGACCTGACGCAGGCGTTTCGGTTCCTGGATTGTGTGGCAAATGACAAGCCGGCGCCGGTGGCTCCGGAAGCCGGCATGGAAAGCACCGTGATCTGCCTGGCGGCGGAGGAGTCGATCCGACGCAACGGCGAGTGGCTTGACATAGGTGACTTTGTGGCGCGAGAGTTGGAGGCGGCCTCCGCTTAGAGACTGATGACCCGTTGAGTCTACTGGTATGGTTCATGATCCACAGGGAATCGACGTAGAGCACTCGGCATGAACGGGACAAGAGTGCTTCGGCAAGCTCAGCACGAACGGATAGGGGAGGTTGGTGGGAATGGAGCCGTTCGCCCTGAGCATAGTCGAAGGGA
>JAJEAH010000059.1 GCA_022824225.1 Chloroflexota bacterium | reverse complement strand
TCCCTGTCTTTTGTCATTCCGAGCCCTGCGAGGAATCTAGCGCCCGCGCAACGTGCCGCCCGCTTGGCGCGGCTCCTTAGATTCCTCTCTGCGCTGCGCTCCGTTCGGAATGACATTCGATACACCCTTCGCGCTTCCTCTCACCCCCCGTCTCCCCGCCTTCTACAACATAGAAATGACATAAACCGCCGCCCGGCCTATTGGCAGTCTGGCCTGTTGGCGGTCTGGCTTGGGCGCCGCCTGGGTTGGTGGCTGCCCGGCTCGAGCGTCACCAGACTTGAACGCTGCCTGCAGCGCTTGGAAGCCTCTACCTACGCAAGCCTATCCCTGCTTCCCCACCCGCCGGAAGTTGTTCCCGCGCGCCCAAACTGGTACCATGGGAATAGTGTACCCTGGCGCAATAGTCGCTGCGGACAGTTCCCTTGTTTCGAGAGAGGAAAGCAATTATGGCCATGAGCGGTAACGCATTGCATGATTCCGTCCCTGGGACGCCATCGTCGTCCGTCGGGCGCGAGCAACGCAACTATGGCAAGTTGCCTGAAATTTTACCGCTACCTGACCTTATAGAACTGCAAATGCGATCCTTCCGCTGGTTTCAGACCGATGGCCTGCGCGAGGTTTTCGCTGAGATTTCACCTATCGAGGACTTTACCGGTAGGAACTTCGAATTGAGCTTCGAGGTGCCGGAGAATCCATTCGACCGGCCGCCCTATGACGAGAACGACTGCCGCAAACGCGATCTCACATTCCAGTCGCCGCTGCGTGTGAAAGCCAAACTGCTCATCAAGCAGACCGGCGAGATCAAGGAAATGACCGTATTCATGGGCGACTTTCCGCTCATGAGCACGGCCGGCACCTTCATCTACAACGGTACCGAGCGCGTGGTCGTTAGCCAGTTGGTGCGCTCACCCGGAGTATACTATACCCGGCGCGAGGACCCCTCCGGCAGCCGCTTTCTCTACAGCGCCAAGCTCATCCCCAATCGCGGGGCGTGGCTGGAATTCGAGACCAGCGCCAAAGACATTCTTACCGTTAAAGTAGATAAACGCCGGACCATTCCGGTGACGGCGCTCCTGCGCGCCGTGGGCTACGGCTCGGACTCAGAGATATTCGACCTCTTTCAGGACATAGACACCGACCCGGACCATCCGTTCATTGCCACGACCATCGGCGGGCAGGACGGCGCCCAGCGCCGCGATCCGTCGAACTCCCATGAGACTGGCTTGCGCGAGGTTTACAAGCGCATCCGGCCCGGCGATCCGGTCACGCTGGAAAACGCCAAGAACCTCATCGAGTCGACGTTTTTCAACTCCCGGCGCTACGACCTGGGCCGGGTGGGGCGCTATAAGCTGAACAAGCGCCTGCAGATGCCCACGTCACCGGACGTGCGCACGTTGACACCGGAAGACCTGGTGTACATCGTGCGGCGGCTCATCGAGCTCAACACCTCGCAGCATCCGCCGGACGACATCGACCATCTGGGCAACCGGCGGGTCCGCGCCGTAGGCGAACTGCTGCAGAACCAGTTCCGCATCGGCCTGCTGCGCATGGAGCGTGTCATCAAAGAGCGCATGACGCTGCAAGACCCGGCCACGGTCACGCCGGCGGCGCTCATCAATACCCGGCCGGTGGTGGCCGCGGTGCGCGAGTTCTTTGGCGGCAGCCAGCTTTCCCAATTCATGGACCAGACGAACCCGCTTTCCGAGTTGGGGCACAAGCGCCGCCTCTCGGCCATGGGCCCGGGCGGCCTTTCCCGCGACCGCGCCGGCTTCGACGTGCGCGACGTGCACCACTCACACTACGGCCGCATCTGCCCCATCGAGACGCCGGAAGGCCCGAACATCGGCCTCATCGGCAGCTTGGCCAGCTACGGGCGGGTGAATGACTACGGCTTCATCGAGACTCCCTACCGGCACGTGTACAAGTCCCTGACTCTACAGGGCGACGGCGCCAATCTCTTGGGACACACGGTCACCGCCGACGTGACGAGCGGCAATAGCGTCGTCCTTTCCGCCGGCACGGTGATCGGCGCCGCGGACGTTACCGCCTTGCAAGAGGCCGGCCTGGACGGCGTGGAAATTGCCGTGCGTCCCTATGCCAGCATGGCCGCGGACGGTGTCTCCTATCTTTCCGCCGACGAGGAAGACCTCTACGTCGTTTCGCAGGCCAACGCCCGCGTGAATGACGTGGGTGAGTTTGTGGAAGACCGCGTTGCGTGCCGCGCCGGCGGGCAATTCCTGCAAGAACTGCCGGAGCGCATAGACTTCATGGACGTTTCGCCCAAGCAGATCGTGAGCGTGCCCACGTCGCTCATACCATTCCTGGAACACGACGACGCCAATCGCGCCTTGATGGGCGCCAACATGCAGCGCCAGGCGGTGCCGCTGCTCACGCCGGAAGCGCCGCTGGTAGCCACCGGCATGGAGGCCAAGGCCGCGGCCGACTCCGGGCAGGTGCTCTGCGCCGCCGTAGACGGCATCGTGAGCAAGGCGACCGCCCGTGAAGTGGAGGTGTTGGGGGACGACGGTCAGGTGCACACGCATCCCCTGAAGAAATTCGCCCGCACGAACGCGGCTACCTGCTTCAACCAGCGCGCCATCGTGCGCAAGGGCGAGCGTGTAGCGGCCGGCCAGCCGCTGGCGGATAGCTCTTCCACCGATAGCGGCCAGTTGGCCCTGGGACAGAACGTGCTCTGCGCCTTCATGTTCTGGGAAGGCAGCAACTACGAGGACGCCATTATCATCAGCGACCGCGTGGTGCAGGAAGACTACTTTACTTCGGTTCACGTGGAGAAATATGAGTGCGAGGCCCGGGACACCAAACTGGGACCCGAGGAAATCACACGGGACATACCCAATGTCGCCGAGGAAGCCTTGCGCAACCTGGACGAAAACGGAGTCATCTACGTCGGCGCGGAGGTCCATCCCGACGACATTCTGGTGGGTAAGGTTACGCCCAAAGGCGAGACCGACCTCACCGGCGAGGACCGTCTGTTGCGCGCCATTTTCGGTAAAGACGCCCGTGACGTAAAGGACACCTCCAAGCGCATGCCGGCCGGCGAGCACGGCAAGGTGGTGGACGTCCAGAAGTTCAATAAGGACCTGGGCGACGAGCTATCCAACGGCGTCAACGAGATGGTGCGGGTGTCGGTTGCCTCCAAGCGCAAGCTCATGGCGGGCGATAAGATGGCGGGCCGCCACGGCAACAAGGGCGTGGTGGCGCGCATCATGCCCGTTGAGGACATGCCTCATCTCGCCGACGGCACGCCGGTGGACATCGTCTTGAGTCCGCTGGGCGCGCCTTCACGCATGAACCTCGGTCAAATCCTGGAAGCCCACCTCGGCTGGGCTGCCCACGAACTCGGTTACCAGGCCGTCGTGCCGGTATTCGACAGCGCGACCGAGAATGAAATCGAAGACGCGTTGGAAGCCGCGGGCCTGCCCAATTCCGGCAAGGATACGCTCTACGACGGGCGCACCGGCGAGGCCTTCGACCAAGAGGTCACGGTGGGTTGGGTGTACATGCTCAAGCTCGCCCACCTCGTGGAAAACAAGGTGCACGCGCGCTCCACCGGCCCCTATTCGCTCATCACGCAGCAGCCCCTGGGCGGCAAGGCCCAATTTGGCGGCCAGCGCTTCGGCGAAATGGAAGTCTGGGCGTTGGAAGCCTACGGCGCCGCGCACACACTGCAAGAAATGCTCACGGTCAAGTCTGACGACGTGCATGGCCGTGTCAAGACCTATGAAGCCATTGTCAAAGGGGAAGAAGTGCTCCAACCGGGCATACCGGAGTCATTCAAAGTTCTTGTCAAAGAGCTACAGAGCCTCGCCCTGGCAGTGGAAGTTCTCAACGAGAACGAAGAAGAAATCCGCTTCCCCGAAGAAGGCGAAGCGGACGGTCTCCCGGATCTGGGCGGCATCAACCTTCAGGGTCGAGAGCACCACGAATAGCACAGGCGTGGATCCTGTGCCCGCCAGGCGGCGTTTCGCCGCCGCCGGCACAGCTTTTCCTCATCAGCACTAGGAGGCGTATATACCTATGCTCGACGTGAACGAGTTTAACGCCCTACGCATCGGCCTCGCGTCGCCGGAACAGATTCTGAGCTGGTCCTACGGCGAAGTGACCAAGCCGGAAACCATCAACTACCGTACGCTCAAGCCGGAGCGCGACGGACTCTTCTGCGAGCGCATCTTCGGGCCCACGAAAGACTACGAGTGCTATTGCGGCAAGTACAAGCGCTACCGCTACAAGGGCATCATCTGCGACAAGTGCGGCGTGGAAGTTGCCCGTTCCCGCGTGCGGCGCGAGCGGATGGGCCACATCGAACTCGCCGCGGCGGTGAGCCACATCTGGTACTTCAAGGGCACGCCCAGCCGCATCGGGCAGTTGCTCGACATTTCACCCCGCAACCTGGAGCGCGTGCTCTACTTTGCCGCCTACATCATCAGCAAAGTAGAAGAAGAGACTGTGCAGGATACCCTTGCCAACCTGGAAAAGGAGGAAGAGGACCGGCGCACACAACTCGATGCCCGCACGCAGGAGCGCATTCAGGAGATAGAAGAGACACTGGCCGCGGACCTGCAAGCCCTGGACGACGCCATCGCTACAGATGACGATCAACTCGAAGAATTGATCGAGCAAGCCACGGTGGCGGAAGACCATCGCGTCACGGAGATTCGCGACCACCTTGCCGACTGGGTCGGCGGCGTCGCCGAATTCGACCTCATCGTGCCCTGGCAGGAAGACCCATTTCTTGCCGAAGACGACGCGGTGGAAAAGAAGCACCTGACGGCTTTCGAAAAAGAGAGCGACGCCTACCTCAACCAAATCGCTGAGCGCGTCCAACGGGAGCAGGAAGAACTCAAAACGCAGTTGCCCGAGAGCCAAACGGGACTGCGCGAGCAGGCGGATCGGGAAATCTCTGACGCGCAGACGCAGATGGAACGAGAACTGGCGGCGCTGCCCGAATTCATGGCCCAGAAGTCGGAAGACCTCCAGATGCTGGAACGCCTGCTGATCCTGGATGAAACCCAATATCAGCGCCTCTCCCAGACGTGCGAAGGCTTGTTCCAAGCAGCCATGGGCGCAGAGGGTTTGCTGCATATCCTGCGCGACCTGGACGTGGACGCCTTGGCAGACCACTTGCGGGAAGAGGTGCGTTCCACCACCTCCAGCCAAAAGCGCAAGAAAGCCATCAAGCGCATGCGCATCGTGGAGTCGTTCCGCCGTTCCGGCAACCGGCCGGAGTGGATGATCCTCTCCGCGCTGCCGGTACTGCCGCCTGATTTGCGGCCCATGGTGCAGCTTGACGGCGGGCGCTTTGCCACGAGCGACCTGAACGACCTCTACCGCCGCGTCATCAACCGCAACAACCGGCTGAAGAAACTGCTCGACCTTGGTGCGCCGGAGATCATCATCCGCAACGAAAAGCGCATGCTGCAGGAAGCGGTGGACGCCCTGGTGGACAACGGGCGGCGCGGCCGGGCCGTTGCGGGTTCTACCGGCCACAAGCTCAAGAGCCTTTCCGATCTGCTGCGCGGCAAGCAGGGCCGCTTCCGCCAGAACCTGCTCGGCAAGCGCGTGGACTATTCCGGCCGCTCGGTGATCGTGGTCGGGCCGGACCTGCGGCTGCACCAGTGCGGCCTGCCCAAGCGCATGGCCTTGGAGCTCTTCAAGCCGTTCGTCATGCGCGCCCTGGTGGATAACGGCCATGCCGCCACCGTCAAGATGGCAAAGCGCATGGTGGAGCGCGGCGCGTCCGAGGTTTGGGACGCCTTGGAAGAGGTGACCACGAACCATCCGGTGCTGCTGAATCGCGCGCCCACTCTCCACAGACTGGGCATCCAGGCTTTCGAGGTCGTGCTCGTGGAAGGCAACGCCGTGCAGTTGCATCCGCTGGTGTGCCAGGCCTTCAATGCCGACTTCGACGGCGACCAGATGGCCGTGCACGTGCCGCTTTCGCGCCAAGCCCGCGCGGAGGCCTATGAACTCATGCTCTCGTCCCGCAACATGCTCCTGCCCGCCGACGGCTCGCCGGTGGTGAGCCCAACGAAGGACATGGTGCTGGGCAGCTACTACCTGACCAGCGTCGAGACGCCCGTTAATGGCGCCGGCAACGGCAGCGCCGAGGCCCACGGAGAAATGGCCCACACCGACAACGGCAAGGGGCGCATCTTCAATGACTTCGATGAAGTGATGCTGGCGCACGAAATGGGCATGGTGGGCCTGCGCGAGCCCATCAAGATCCGGGCAAATCCCACCGACGTGCCGGACAACGCCGAGAATCCGGACAACTCGTTCCAATACGGCGAACTGTATGACGCGACGCCGGGCCGTGTGATCTTCAATCGCATCCTGCCCCGCGAACTGCGCTTCCGCCAGGAAGTGATGGATAAAGGCAACCTGAAGGACGTGGTGGACGCTGCGTTGCGCAGGGCCGGCCCCGATCAAGCCATCAAGTTGGTGGACGACATCAAGGAAATCGGGTTTCACTATGCCACGCTTTCCGGTTCCACTATCGCCATGTCCGACATCGAAATGCCGGGTGAGAAGCTTGAAATCCTCGCTGATGCCGAAAAGCGCGTATCCCTCATCGAACAACAATATCGCCGGGGCATCATCACGGAGCAAGAACAGAACGACCTGGTGATTCGCACGTGGAAGCAAGCGCAGGATGCTGTCACCGAGGCCGTGAAGACCAACCTTAGCGATGGCGGGAACATTCACATGATGTCCGCCTCCGGCGCGGCCAAGGGCGGCTTCGAGCAGGTGCGGCAGTTGGCGGGCATGCGCGGCCTGATGGCCGATCCCCATGGGAACGTCATCCCGCTGCCGGTGCGCTCCAACCTGCGTGAGGGCATGAGCGTGCTGGAGTACTTCATCTCAACCCACGGCGCGCGCAAGGGTCTGGCTGACACCGCCCTGCGCACGGCGGACTCCGGCTATCTGACCCGGCGGCTCATCGACGTGGCGCAGGAAGTCATCATCCGGGAAGACGACTGCGGCGCCGCCATCGGCATAACCACCCGAGCGCCCCAGGACCGCGACGTGGCCGATTCCCTCGGCGAACGCGTGAACGGCCGCTTTGCGCTGCACCCAATTCTCAATCTGCAAACCGGCGAAATCATCGTGGACGCGGGCGCGCTCATCGACGATGAAGCGGCCCTCGCCATCGACGAAGCCGGTTTGGAAAGCGTGCAGGTGCGCAGTCCGGTTACCTGCCAGGCGCGGGTTGGATTGTGCGCAAAGTGCTACGGGCGCGACCTCGGCCGCAACGCGGAAGTCGCCCAGGGCACCGCCGTTGGCATCATCGCCGCCCAGTCCATCGGCGAGCCGGGCACGCAGCTCACCATGCGCACGTTCCACACCGGCGGCGTGGCCACTGAGGACATCACCCGCGGCCTGCCCCGCGTGGAAGAGCTGTTCGAGGCCCGCCTGCCGAAGGGCGTCGCCACCATTAGCGACATCGACGGCGAGGTGAGCATCGACCGGGCCGACGATCAACTTAAGATCACGGTCACGTCCGTCCAGAGCTTCATCGAGCGCATCGAAGTCCCCGAAGGCTTCTCCCTGTTAGTGGCCGACGGCGACCACGTGGAATACGGCGACGCGGTTGCCCGTCTTCTGGCCTCCGCCGACGAAGGGGGCAACAGCGACGAGAAGAAGGCCAAGACCAAGGCAAAGGCCAAGAAGGACAGCGCTGAACTGGCGGAGCGCGAAGTGTTCGCCCACGTGGCGGGTCGCGTCAGCCTGGAAGAAGGCGTCGTGTCCGTGCACTTCGAGGAAACCGAAGAGCGCGAGTACAGCGTGCCGCTGTCGGCGTATCTCCTGGTCAAGGCCGGCGATTCCATCCGGGCCGGCGACCAGTTGACCGAGGGATCGCGGAATCCGCAGGACGTGCTGCGCATTTTGGGCCGCGAGGCCGTGCAGCGCTACCTGGTGGACGAAGTGCAGAAAGTCTATCGTTCCCAGGGCGTCTACATCAACGATAAGCACATCGAAGTCATCGTGCGCCAGATGCTGCGCCGTGTCCGTATCGAGCACGCCGGAGATACCGACTATCTGCCGGGCGAACTCGTGGACCGCCTCAAGTTCGAGGAGGCCAACGAACGCGTGCTGGCCGAAGGCGGCGAGGCCGTCACTGCGGAGCAAATGCTGCTCGGCATTACAAAGTCGAGCCTGCAGACGGACTCCTTCCTGGCCGCGGCTTCCTTCCAGGAAACGACGCGGGTGCTAACCGACGCCGCGCTGGAGGGCACCGTAGACCGTTTGGTCAGCCTGAAGGAAAACGTCATCATAGGCAAGCTCATCCCGGCTGGCACCGGCATCCGCGCCCGAGAAGAGGCCGCGGCCTTGCGCAAGAAGCTGGCTGCCGAACAGGCCGCTGCCGCACTCTTTGCCGATGAGAGCGAGGAGCAGATGGCCGGAGACGAGCCCGCCGCTACACCGGTGGCGACGCTGCAGGAACAAGCGGCGCGCTTCTTCGAAGGCGGAGATGGCGAGGAAGGCGACCAGCCGGTCGTTGAAGGCGACCAACCCGTTGCTGAAGGCGACCAATCGGTCGCTGCCGCCGACCAGCCGGTCGAGGAGTCCGCACCCCAGGCAGCGTTCGAGGACGCCAGCGAGGAAGCCACTCCGGAGGACTTCCAAGTGTAGGCGGTCGCCGCGGGGGTCTGTGCGAAAACACGACGTCCCGCCGGCCGGCAGAACAAGAGAAGGGAGCGGGCCGCACAGATACTGTGCGGCCCGCGCCCTTTCGGCTTGGCTAACCGGTCTACGTCGCCGCTGTCGCGCGGCGCGCTAGGCCCGGCGCCGGGGTGTTTCGCGGTCGTCCGAGTCGATTATGATGGTCACCGGCCCATCGTTGACCAGGGAGAGTTGCATCATGGCGCCGAATTCGCCGCTGGCAACGGGTATGCCCTGGTCACGCACAGCGCCGATCACCGCCTCAATGAGCGGCTCGGCCGCGGCTGGCAACGCGGACCTTGTAAAGCTGGGGCGCCGGCCTTTGCGGGTCTCACCATAGAGCGTAAACTGCGAAATCACCAAGACGCTCCCGCCCACGTCCTGCACCGATAGGTTCATCTTGCCTGCTTCGTCGCTGAAGATGCGCAGCGCCGCAATTTTCGCCGCAATATACGCCGCTGCGTCCGCGCCGTCGCCCGCCTTGACCGCCACCAGCGCCACCAAACCGCGGCCGATGGCGCCTACCACCTTGCCGCCGACCTCAACTCGCGCTTCACTGACCCGTTGCACCACAGCCAACATAGGCGTACCCTATTGGGGAATCCAGCCGCTACCGCCAATCGTGGCCAGTATAGCACTTGGCGGCCCCTTGCTCACCGGGCAGCGAGTCAGCCGACTACGCTATAATGAGAGCAGGAATTGTGGGGCATCGGTGCCGCAATATGCGGCGATACGTGAAGCCGCCGCGGCTTTGCCGGCACGATTGCCGCCACTGGATTAGGTGTGCGCTGGCCGGACAACCTGTCAACAAACGAGGCGGGCGCCTCCCGGGAGGGGTTGGGAAGCGCCGCTTAGCGTGTGTTACGGCATTGTCCCCGCAGGACGAGCACCTGCGGCGCCAGAGGAGGTAACACAGAAATGAGCCAGAGCCAAGAGCCGATCGACCAGGCAACCGACACGGATATACCCGTACGCGACGCTGGTGATTTGGCGAATTACGCTAACGATCAACTCATTGATTTCTATTCAAACATGCTCTTCGTGCGCCGCTTCGAAGAGCGCGTTGCCGAAATGTACCTTCGTGCAAAGATTGGCGGCTACTGCCACCTCAACATTGGCGAAGAAGCCACTGTGGTGGGCACGCTGAAGGCCCTGCAAGAAGACGACTATTTCTTCGGCAGCTATCGCGAACATGGTTTCGCCCTGGTGCGCGACGTGCCGGCCGGAGCCGTGATGGCGGAACTCTTCGGCAAGCGTGACGGCTGCGCCCGCGGCCGCGGCGGTTCGATGCACCTGGTGGACCCCGACCGCCGCTTCATGGGGGGCTACGGCATTGTGGGCGGCAGCATTCCGCTCTCCACCGGTGTTGCGTTCGCCATCAAGTATCGCGGCGGCGATGAAATCGTCATGTCCGTCTTTGGGGACGGCGCCACCAACATCGGCGCGTTTCACGAGGCGCTCAACATGGCCTCGCTATGGAAGTTGCCCACCCTCTTCATCTGCACGAATAACCTGTACGGCATGGGCACCAGCGTGGACCGCGCTTCCGCCGTCACCGAACTTTGGAAGAAGGGCATCGCCTACGACATCCCCGGCTACAAGGTCAACGGGATGGATGTCCTGGCCGTCTATCAGCTCACGAAGAAGCTTGTCGAGGAAGTCCGACGCACCAGCGAGCCGATCTTCGTGGAATGCCAGACCTATCGCTATCGCGGTCACTCCATGGCCGACGCGGGGAAGAACTACCGGTCCGACGAGGAAGTGCAGAGCTGGCGCGAGCGCGATCCGGTAGAGAATTTCCGCAAGCGCCTGATCGAGGGCGAGATCTTCACGCAGAAGGACGCTGAAGCGTGCGAGGCGGACGTGCTCGCCCGCGTGCAGGATGCCGTGGACTTTGCAGAAGCAAGCCCATTCCCGGACGTGGCCGAACTGGACCGGTTCGTGTACGCGGAGGACGAGTAACTCGCCGCAACGCCTACAGCGGCAAGAATCCGGACACCGTCAAGGACACCCACGCATGCCTGAGATAACGTACCGCGAAGCCCTCCGCGATGCTCTCATCGAGGAAATGGACCTCGACCCCGACGTATTCATCATGGGTGAAGAGGTAGGGGTCTTCCAGGGGGCGTATAAGGTCACCGAAGGACTGCTGGACCGCTTTGGCGAAAAGCGGGTGGTGGATACGCCTATCGCCGAGGAAGGCTTCATCGGCCTTGGCGCCGGCGCGGCCATGACGGGGCTCCGGCCGGTCATCGAATTGATGACCGTCAACTTCGGCATGGTGGCCATGGACCAAATTGCCAACCACGCCGCCAAGATCAGCTACATGTTCGGCGGCCGGCTCAAGTGTCCTATCGTCATTCGTGCGCCCGGCGGCGGCGGCCAACAGCTCACGGCGCAACATTCCCACAGCCTGGACGTGTGGTTCGCATATATTCCGGGCTTGAAAGTCGTCTCCCCCGCCGTGCCCGCCGACGCCAAGGGACTGCTCAAGACGGCTATCCGCGACGAAAACCCGGTGATGTTCCTGGAACATCTTGCTCTCTACAACACAAGGGGCGCGGTGCCGGGCGGCGAGCACACGGTGCCGTTTGGGGCAGCGGACGTCAAGCGCCCCGGTACGGACGTCACCCTGATCTCCCACTCCCGCATGGTCCTGTTTGCGTTACAGGCCGCGGCCCAACTGGCGGAAGAAGGCGTAGACGTGGAGGTCATCGACCTGCGCAGCATCCGGCCCCTGGACGTGGAGACCCTGGTGCGCTCGGTGCAGAAGACCAACCACTGCGTGATTGCGGAAGAAGAGCACCGCTCGTTTGGCGTGAACGCCGAGGTAGCGGCAACTATCTACGAAGAAGCATTCGACTATTTGGACGCGCCCATCGCCCGCGTGGGCGGCGTGGAAGTGCCCATGCCCTACTCCAAACCCTTGGAACAGGCCGTGATACCCAGCCCGGAGAAAATCGCCGGCGCGGTGCGGGCGACACTGGGCCGCTGAGCCCGCTGCAAGAGGAGCATCAAGACGCACTATGGCACGCGAGATTCCCATGCCCCGCCTGAGCGACACCATGGAAGAGGGCAAAGTCCTGCAATGGTATAAGCAGGTGGGAGATAGTGTCGAAAAGGGCGAGTTGCTTGCGGAAATCGAGACCGATAAGGCTGTCATGGACCTCGAGTCGGTGGAGGAGGGCACGCTGCTCCAGTTTCTCGTGGCCGAGGGCGGCGCGGCTGCCCTGGGCGCGCCCATCGCGCTGGTTGGCGATCCGAGCGAACTAGGCGCACCCACCGCAATTCCCGCGGCCGGCGCGCCGGCCACGGACTCGCCCCCGCCGAGCGCCACAGACGACGGGCAAGATCCAAGCCGGCCGTCTGTCGCTGCCCCCGAGGCCGAGTCGCGGCCGCCCGCAAGCCCCGCCGAGCGTATCAAGGCTTCCCCCCTCGCCCGCCGCATTGCCGCCGAACAAGGCGTTGACCTTTCACTCCTAGCCGGCACCGGGCCTGGGGGCCGTATCGTCAAGCAAGACGTGGAGGACGCAGCCGCGGCCCTGGCGGGTAGCAGCGCTCCCGCAACATCGGCTCCGGCGGAAGTCGGGTCGCTCTCTCGCATGCAGGCCACCATCGTCCGCCGCATGGTGGAGAGCAAGACCACCGTACCCCACTTCTACCTTACGTTGGAAATAGACATGAGCGCGGCCAAGGAGATGCGCGCCCAGATCAATGCGGCCTGGGGCGAGGAAGAACGCATCAGCTTCAATGACATCATCATCCGCGCCACGGCCCTGGCCCTCATGCGGCATCCGGACGCAAACGGTTCATACCAAGACGGCGGCTTTGCCTACCACCAAAGCGCGAACATAGGTGTCGCCGTGGCCGTACCCAACGGCTTGCTGGTGCCGGTGCTCAAGGATTGCGATACCAAGCCCCTGCGCCAACTGGCGGCGGAAGCTAAGGTGCTGGTGGAGCGCACCCGTGCCGGCAAGAACCGGCCCGGCGACCTGGAAGGCGGGTCGTTTACGGTCTCCAACCTTGGCATGTTCGGCGTCCGGGACTTCTACGCGATCGTGAATCCGCCCCAAGCCGGCATCATCGCCGTCGGCGGCATCGAGCCCAGGCCTGTGGTGCGCGATGGTGAAATCGTGGTGCGGGAAATGATGAATCTCAGCATCTCCGCCGATCACCGCATCCTCTACGGCGCTCCCGCCGCCGAGTTCATGCGCGACTTGAAGGACCTGCTGGAGAATCCCTACAATCTACTCGGGTAAGCGGCATGCCGCCGCACCCGCGCCGCAGGGCCATAGGGCGAACGCTCGGTTCGCCTTATTTGATTCCGGGGCTCCGCATTCGGCAAGATGGAGTCTGCGCGCGGACCGCCACATTAGGAAATTACAAGAGCGAAGCCCGCCTGGGTGCGGCGCACTATGGTGAAAGAAAGTGACTATGCCGGAAAATACCTATGACGTTGTCATCATTGGCGGTGGGCCGGGGGGCTATCCCGCCGCCATTCGCGGCGCGCAACTCGGGCTCAAGGTAGCTGTCGTCGAAAAAGAAAAGCTCGGCGGCGTCTGCCTGCACAAGGGCTGCATCCCCACCAAAGCCCTACTAGAATCCGCGGAGCACCTCCACGACGCCCGGGACGAGAGCGCGGCCTTTGGCGTCGTGGCCAAGGACGTTTCGTTTGACTACGCCAAGGTGCTGGCGCGCAAGACCCAGGTGGTGGGGCAACTTCACAAAGGCGTGGAAGGGCTGCTGAATCGCAACAAAGTGGACGTGTTCTCGGGCGCCGGTGTGCTCACCTCGCCCCAATCCGTGCGCGTGGAAAACGAGGACGGGGCCCAAGACCTGCGCGCCGCCAACGTCATCATCGCCACTGGCTCGCGTCCCCGCAGCCTGCCGGGACTGGATATCGACGGCCGCTTCGTCATCAGCAGCGATCACGCCCTGGAACTTACGACGCTTCCGCAATCCATCATCATCCTGGGCGCGGGCGCCGTTGGCGTTGAATGGGCCAGCCTTCTCCACGATTTTGGTGTGGACGTAACGGTCGTCGAGGTGATGCCCACACTCGTACCGCTGGAGGACAAGGACGTCGGCAAGGAACTCGGCCGGTCCTTTACGCGGCGCGGCATTACCGTAAAGGCGAACGCAAAACTGCTGGTTGAGACGGTACAGGCGGGCGCGGACGGCATTGCGGTAGAGATCGACGTCAACGGCAAACAGGAAGCCCTGCAAGCCAGCGCGCTGCTGGTAGCCGTGGGCCGCACCGGCAACGTCGAGGGCATCGGCCTGGAGGCCGTCGGCGTCCACACGGAAAAGGGCGTGATCCCGGTTGACGGCTACGGGCGCACGAACGTGCCCCACGTCTACGCCATCGGTGACGTGGCGGGCGGCTACTTGCTCGCCCACAAAGCCACCGCCGAGGGCCACGTGGTGGTCGAGCGCCTTGCCGGTGAGGAGCCGTTTCCTATCGATCCTCTGCGCGTGCCCCGCGCCACGTACTGCCGTCCGGAAATCGCCAGCATCGGACTCGCCGAGGAAGAAGCCGCACAGCAAGGCAAAGACGTGAAAGTGGGCCGGTTCCCCTTTGCCGCTCTGGGCAAAGCCCTCATCAAGGGGCAGACCGAGGGATTTGTCAAGATGGTCTGCGACGCCAAGACCGGTGAAATCCTGGGCACCCACGCCATCGGCCCCAACGCCACGGACATCGTGGCTGAGATGGGTCTGGCCCAACTGTTGGAAGCGACGCCGTCGGAAATCGGCCTCAACGTCCACCCGCATCCCACCGTAGCCGAGGCCATCATGGAAGCGGCGTGGGACGTAGACCGCCGCGCCGTGCACGTCTTTCGGCGGCGCTAATGCAAACGACGCCCATCCGCCCGTGAGACCAGTCTCCCACCGTTAGCTTGGAGCAACGCACTATGGCAACCGCATGCGACGTACGCAACCCGGCTTTCTTCGACCTGGTGCCCCGTGACGCGGAATTGGACCGCGTGGCAGGCGGGTTCGCGTTCACCGAGGGTCCGGTCTGGCGCGACGGCTATCTGCTGTTCGACGACATACCCAACAGCCGCACCGTCTGCTGGCGGGAGTCCGCTGAGGGTTTCTCGGTGAGCACGTACCGCACGCCGTCGGGCAACGCCAACGGCCTGACGCTGGACGGCGCGGGCCGGTTGATCTCGTGCGAGCACTCCGCCCGGCGGGTGAGCCGCCAGGAAGCCGACGGCTCCTACGTCACCCTGGCCGACAACTATCAGGGCAAGAAGCTGAATAGTCCCAACGACGTGGTGGCCCACAGCAACGGCGGCATCTACTTTACCGATCCGCCCTACGGCGTGGAAGGCCTCGGTCTCGCGCCCGATCTCGATTTTCGCGGCGTCTACCTGATTGCGGCCGACGGCGCGCTGCACGCGCTGGTCAAGGACTTCGACCGGCCGAACGGCCTGGCGTTTGCGCCCGATGAACGGACGCTCTACGTCAATGACAGCCGGCGGCGGCACATTCGGGCGTTTACGGTGCGCGGCGACGGCACGTTGTCCGATAGCCGCGTGTGGACGGACATGACCTCATCGGACGAGGGCAGCCCGGACGGCATGAAAGTCGACCGCAACGGCAACGTCTTCTGCACCGGCCCAGGCGGCATTTGGGTGATGGATCCGGCGGGTCGCGTGCTGGGCAGGATAATTGGGGACGAACAACCCGCCAACCTGGCCTGGGGAGATGACGACTGGCGGACGCTCTACGTGACGGCGCGCACAAGCCTCTACCGCGTGCGGCTGAACACTACCGGCATGCCCGTGCCCGCACCGTAACACCGGTTGGTTCTCGTCGGCTGCGCTGAGCTCAGCAGGCCGAAACTGAGGGAGACCCTAACCGCCCAAGGATGCATACGGGCGGAGAATCTGCATTCGGTTCTACGCGAACAGTCTCCTATCTACGGCCAAGGCAATTGGGGGTGACGACGGCTATGCCTGCAACCACACTCGTAACCGGCGCTACCGGACAACAAGGCGGCGCCGTAGCGCGCGCGCTCTTGTCTGCAGGAATGACCGTGCGTGCGCTCACGCGTGACTTTGCCCGCGCCGAGACGCTCATAGAAGCCGGAGCGCGGGTCGTTGTGGGCGACATGACCGATTCACAGCAGATGCAACGCGCCTGCCAGGGCGTAGAATTCCTTTTTCTCATGGGCACGCCCTATGCCGACGGCCCGGAAGCGGAATGGCAGCAACTCAAGACCTGCATCGACGCGGCACACGCTGTGGGAGTACAGCACGTCGTGTACTCTTCGGTGCAGCGTGCGCAAGACCTCACCGAAGTGCCCCACTATGCGCAAAAGCTGCGCGCCGAGCAGTATCTCCAGAGCAGCGGCTTGCCCTGGACGATCCTGCGGCCGGTGTTCTTCATGGACAACTTCGGCGCGGACGCGCTGGCGGGCAACCTGCTGGCAGGCCGGCTCCACGCGCCCATGCCGCCCCACGTGGCTACCCAGCTCGTCGCCGTGGACGACATCGGCCGCGCCGCCGCCACGGTGCTGGCCGCACCGGAAGTGTGGGTGGGCAAGACCCTCGATCTGGCCGGGGACTCATTGCCATGGAAAGAAATCGCCAACGCGATTGGCTCGGCTATCGGCCGCACGATCGACTTCTATCCCTTGCCGCCGGAGTGGGTGGCCGAGAGCATGGGCGCGGACTACGCGGCCTACTACGACTGGCTGTGGAAAGAAGGCTTTACGGCGGACGTTGGGGCAATGCAGGAAACCTTCGGCTTTCAGCCAAGGGACTTCGCAACCTACCTCCGCGAGGTGCGCTGGACCCTCGACCTGCGGATCGAACTAGAGGTACAACCGCCGGGCTCGCCCACATGAAGCGACCATGGTTGGCCGTCGATCTGTGACCCCCACTCCGCCTCCTCACCTGTGACCCCCACTGCGCCTCCTCACCTGTGACCCCCACTCCGCCTCCTCACCGTTCGTGCTGAGCTTGTCGAAGCATGAATGGTGAGGAGGCGCAACGCTAGGACAGGAGAATATTGTCACCGCCGGAGCGATCTGCCACCAACAAGGTATGGCGCCACAGGAGCAGGCAAGGCGCCGCTGACGAATTAGGGTAACACGCCTGCGCGTGAGCACAATGGCGGGAGGGCAATCAAGACTGTGAACCGGCCCCCACCGCGAATTCTTCCTCGACCACGCGCTCGTCAATAGCTGACTGCAGCGCATCGATCCGCCCTTGCGCGGCGGTGACGGCATTCGCCAGGGGCACCAGGGAAAAGTCCTTGTCCGTGCGGAGCTTCAGTTCCACCGCCTCGTTCTTCAGCGTGCGGCGGCTGACCGTGATACGCAACGGCATACCCAGAAGATCGGCGTCGGTGAACTTTACTCCCGGACTTTCGTTGCGGTCGTCGAACAGCACGGTCATACCGGCCTTGCCAAGGTCGCTATAGAGTTGCTCCGCCGCCTGCATGACCGTCTCATCGTTCTGGTTCAGCACCACCAAGTAGACGTGATACGGCGCGACCGCCACCGGCCAGACGATGCCGCGCTCGTCATGTGAAGCCTCGACGATGGCCGCCATGAGCCGTTCCACGCCAATGCCGTAGCAGCCCATGACCATCGGGTGCTGTTGACCGGCCACATCGCGGTACTGAGCCTTAAGCGCCGCCGTGTACTTCGTGCCCAGCTTGAAGATGTTGCCCACCTCGATGGCGCGTTCCAAGCGCACCGGGCCGCCGCAGCGGGGGCAGGGCGCGCCCTCGTAGGCGCTGGTGATGTCCGCCACGATATCCGCCTGGTAGTCGCGGCCGTAGTTCACGTTGTAGAGATGGAAGCCCTCCCGATTGGCGCCGGCCACCAGATTGGTAGACTCCGCCACCAGGTCGTCCACGACCACCTGCACGTCGGGCACGCCGATAGGCGAGGCATAGCCGCCCACGATGCCAGCGTCGCGCAGTTCGCCCTCGGTGGCGGGCCGCACAGCGGTGGACTTCACCGCATTCATCAGTTTCGTCTCGTTTACGTCCATGTCGCCCCGCACCACCGCAAAGATGAAGCCCTGGTCGCCCATGAAGAAGGCCGCCTTCGCCGTGCTGCTTTCCGGCACGTCGAGCAGCGCCGCCAGTTCGGCGATTGTCTTGGTGTCCGGGGTGGCCACCTCCTCCAGCGGGCGCGGCGCGCCGCCATCGCACACGTCTTTGCGGAACGTGGCAATCTGCCGGTTGGCGCTCAAACCGCACGCGTCGCAGAGCACCAGCGTATCCTCCCCGACCGGCGTCAGCGACATGAACTCGTGGGCCATGGTACCGCCCATCATGCCCACATCGGAATCCACCGACATGACGTCCAGACCGCAGCGGCGGAAAATGTTGAAATAGGCCTGATACACCTCCGGGTAGTAGCGGTCGAGGTCTTCCTGGGTCACGTGGGCGCTGTAAGCGTCCTTCATGGTGAATTCGCGCAGGCGAATCGCCCCCGCCCGCGGCCGCGGTTCGTCGCGGAACTTCGTCTGGATTTGGTAGAGCATTACCGGGAGTTGGCGGTAGGAATGGACGTTGTAGCCGATGAGGCTCGTGATAACCTCTTCGTGGGTCATGGCGAGCACCAGGTCGTGCTCCGCCCGGTCCTGCAGCCGCACCAAGTCATCGCCAATGTCGTACCAGCGGCCCGTCTGCTGCCAGATTTCGGCAGGCTGCACCACCGGCATGATGAGTTCTTGTCCGCCGATGGCGTCCATCTCCTCGCGCAAGACCTGCTCGATATTGGCCGCAACCCGGGCCCCCAAAGGCAGCAGGCTGTAGATGCCGGATGCCAATTGGCGAATGTAGCAGCCGCGTACCAACAGCCGGTGGTTGGGCACGTCCGCTTCCGCGGGATCGTCGCGGAGGGTCTCACACAGCAAAGTTGATCGTCTCATGGTTGGCAGTATGCTCCACTGTACATATCTTCAGGTCAGCGAATCAGAGAGAGTTTTCTCCCGGCGATCGGCCATGGTCGCCCGCGACCGACCAACGTCAGCGCGGAAGCGCGCAGCCAGGGGGACGCGGGACGGCTGAGACTTGCCGCGGCGAGTACGATTCGACGCCCACGCTTACGGCCGCCGCCACGAGCGGCCATCGCGGGCTATGAGGGCATCCGCCTCCGGCGGCCCCCAGCTTCCAGCCTCGTAATTCGGGAAGTTGCTGGCCGGGCTGGATTCCCACGCCTCTATGATGGGCGTAATCAGCCCCCAAGCGTACTCGATCCACTCGCTGTGGGCGAATAGCGTGCGGTCGCCGCGCATAATGTCGAGGAGCAGCGTCTCGTAGGCCGACGGCGCTTCCCCGTTGAAGAGCGACTCGTAGTCGAAGTTCATGCTCACGGGATGCACGCGAATGGTCTGCCCCGGCGACTTCACCCGGAATTGGAGCGAAAACCCCTCGTTGGGCTGCACGCGGATGACGATGGCGTTGGGATTGAGGACATCGGCGGGGGTGAGGCCGAATAGCAAGTGCGGCACCCGCTTGAACTGGATAGCAATCTCCGTCACCTTCTTGGCCATGCTCTTGCCGGAGCGCAGGTAGAACGGCACGCCTTCCCAGCGCCAGTTGTCGATGTGCAGTTTCAGCGCGGCATACGTCTCCCGGTCTGAACCGGGATCCGTGTTCTCATCTTCCTGATAGCCCTCGACGTACTCGCCCTGCACCCAGCCCGGGCCGTACTGCCCGCGCACCGCCCACTGGTCGAGTTGCGAAAGCGGGATGGGGCGCGTTGCGCGCAAGACCTTTATCTTCTCCGCTCCCACTGCCTCCGCGTCGAAGACTACCGGCGGGTCCATAGCCACCAGCGAGTAGAGCTGCAAGAGGTGGTTTTGGAACATGTCGCGCATCGCGCCGGATTCCTCGTAATAGCCCGCGCGGTGCTCGACCCCCAGACTCTCAGACGCCGTTATTTGCACGTGGTCTACATACCGGCGGTTCCACAGCGGCTCGAAGATATGGTTCGCCAAGCGAAACACAAGGATGTTCTGCACCGTCTCTTTGCCAAGATAGTGGTCGATGCGGTATGTCTGGGACTCATCGAAGACGTTTGCGATCTGAGCATTGAGGGCCTGGGCAGTGGCGAGGTCCCGGCCAAACGGCTTTTCGATGACAACGCGCCGCCAAGGAGCCGCGCCGGCGGGGGTCTGGTGCAGCCCCACGACGCCAAGCTGCCGGATTACGTCGGAGTAGACGCTCGGCGGCGTGGAAAGGTAGAAGATGTAGTTGGCGCCGCAATTGTGTTCTTTGGATACGTCGGCCAAGAGCGCGGCCAGATCGTGAAAGTCGGCCTCTTCCCCGTAGTTGCCGGAAATATAGTGCAGCCGCTTGGCGAACTTCTGCCACGACTCCCGGTCAAAGGCCGTCGCTCCCGCGTCTTGCCGGACGGCCGCCGCCATCTCGTCGCGAAAGACGGCGGTGTTCCATTTGCTGCGGGAGAATCCTACGATGGCGAAATCATGGGGGAGCAGGCCGCGCTGCTGCAATTTGTACAGCGCCGGCACGATCATACGCCTGGTCAGGTCACCGGTAGCGCCAAAGATGACAATGGCGCAGCCCGTAAGTTCTCGCTGCGCCGTCGCCGTTGCCGGCTGCTCTGCGACGCGCGTCGCGACTTGCATAGCTGTCATCCCCTCTGCGGCTGCCTGCGATCTTCCTGGAAGACATTATAGCGCGTAGTCCACGACGCCCGGCTACTTCCGGACCGCCACGGCCATGACGTTGACGCAAGGTGCGGGCACATCCCGCGCGGGGAAAGACCGAACGGGAGAAGTCTCACGGACGCCAAGCGGCCCCCGGACTTGGCAAACCATGTGCAGTCGGGTCAGCGCCACCCGTTGGCGCCAATGGGCGCGGCAGGAAAGCCGGCTAGCGGCAGGCCCAAGGCCGTAGGGGGGAGCACGTGTGGATAAGCGTCGCCGGCTCCGGCTCAGTTCGCCTAATTCAGCTCACGCAAAGCGCTTGCCAGTTCGGTAAGTCCTGCCTCGCAATCAGCGCCCAGGTGCACCCGCAGCACCCTCCGGCCGTGTCCGGCCAATGACCGCACGTCGCCAATCGCCTGGGCCTCGAGGAACGTGCCGAAGGTGTAGGATTCGCCGGGGATGGGCACGTCGTCAGGAATGTCGGCAGTAAGCTGCAAGCATACGGCGGTATTGGGACCGCCCTTGTGGAGTTGTCCGGTGGAGTGCAGGAAACGGGGACCGTAGCCCAGCGTCGTCGCGGCGCGTGTGGCAGCCTGGAGCGCGCCGCGTATCGTCTGCAGGCGGCCATGCACGGCGTCTTCCTGGGGTAGGTACGCCATCAGCGCCACGTAATCGCCCCGACCCACCTGGGCGCAGACGGCACGCAACCCAGCTACCACCGAGTCACTTTCCGCATCCCCATAGAGGGAGAGACTCCCTTCAGTGACGGTAGGAATTGCTTGGCGAAACGCGCCTTGGCGCTCAAAGTCCCGCAAGAGCGCGGACGTGTTGTCCTTGCTCTCTTGTACGTTCGGCTCGTCGAATGGGTTGACACCTAAGAGATGGCCGGCAAACGCCGTGGCCGTTTCCCAGCGGAAGAACTCCTGGCCCAAATCCCGCACGTCCGCCAATTCCAAACGGATGACAGGATGGCCCGCCAACGCCAACGCCCGGAGGCGCGCCGCCTGCGCGGCGTGCGGCCCGCCCCGCAACGCCACGTGCACGAAGACCCGATCGGCGCCGTAGGTCTCCGATTCGCCAAGCTCCTCGCCCTCGACGGGCACGACGCCAATGCCCTGCTTGCCCAGGCTTTCGGCCACCAGTTGTTCCAGCCACCAGCCCAGCGTTTCCATCTCCGGCGCGCACACGAGCGTGAGCTTGTCCCGCCCCGCCCGGGCATGGCCGGCAATGTGCGCCCCAAGCATGGCGCCGGGATTGTCGGCCGGCGGGACTTCCGGCCCGCAGCGCGCCGCCATGTCCGCTGCGCTGTCCAGAAAGCCACCCACGTCCATGCCCAAGAGCGCCATAGGCACGAGGCCGAAGAATGAGAGGGCCGAGTAGCGCCCGCCAATGTCGGCCGGATTGCGAAACACGTGCCGAAAGCCCCGCACGGTGGCTTCCGCGTCCAATACCGTACCGGGATCGGTGATGGCGATGAAGTGCGTGCCGGGATCAGCCGCGCCGGCCCGGACGACCTGGTCCCAAAAGTAGCGGTAGAAGGCGTTGGATTCGCCGGTTGTGCCGGATTTGCTCGAGACCACGAAGAGCGTGCGGGTCACGTCCACGGCGTCCCGCACGGCTCGCACGGCGCGGGGATGGGTGCTGTCGAGCACGTGCAGCCGCAGCCAGCCGGGAGCCGTGCCAAACGTGGCGCGGCACACGTCCGGACAGAGGCTGCTGCCGCCCATGCCGAGCACGACAGCGTCGGTGAAGCCTGCCGCCTGGACCTCCCGCGCCAGGGCCGTGACTTCCGCCAGACCAGTTTGGCGCATGTCGGCGACGACGTTCAGCCAGCCGAGCCGGTCGCGGATTGCTGCCTGTGCGGCGGGGGCACCGCTCCACAGGCCGGCATCCCGACGCCATAGGCGCGCAGCGGCATCCGACTGTGCCAGCGCCGCCACTGCCTGGGCGACGGCAGCGTACGTGTTGCCTTCACCTGCCATGGCTACGTCGCGGCGACCAATTCAGCGCACACCTGCTCGATACGCGCCAAGAGTTCCCGGTACGGTTGGACGAACTTCTCCACGCCTTCCTGCTGGAGTTGCCGCGTCATGGCGTCGTAATCCACGCCGACATCCGCCAAGGCGTCGAGCACGGCCTGTGCTTCCACCACACCCACGTCTACGGTCTGCGCCAGCGTGCCGTGGTCGCGGAACGCGTCCATGGTGTCGTCCGGCAAGGTATTTACCGTGTGCGGGCCGATGAGGTCATCCACGTACATCACGTCGGAGTACGCCGGGTTCTTCGTGCTGGTGCTGGCCCACAGCACACGCTGCACCCGGGCGCCTTTGGCTTCCAACTTGGCGAAACGCTCCGACTTGAAGAACTCGAGAAAGTGCTGATAGGCAATCTTCGCATTCGCGACCGCCACCTTGCCCACCAGTTCTTGGGCGCGGGCCTCGCCTGCCGCCGCCCGCGCTTCCAGCAACTCGTCGGCCAGCGTATCGATGCGGCTCACGAAGAAGCTCGCCACGGAAGCAATTCGATCGATGGGCTTGCCGGCCGCCGCCCGCGCTTCCAAGGCGGAGATGTAGGCTTCGGCCACGTTGTCGTAGTCCGTGAGCGAGAACATCAGTGTAATGTTGACGTTGTAGCCTTCGGTGAGCATTTGCCGCACCGCGGGCAGGCCCTCGTCCGTGGCGGGACTCTTGATCATCAGGTTGGGGCGGTCTACCTGCTGCCACAGGCGGCGCACCTCGGAAATGGTGCCGTCGGTATCGAACGCCAGTTCCGGCGAGACCTCCAAGCTGACCAGTCCATGCTCGCCGTCACTGCCGTCGTAGACGGGCCGCAGCACGTCGCACGCTGCCTGAATGTCGGTGATTGCCACCGCTTCATAGATTTCCGCCGTGCTCTTGCCGCCTTCATGCAACGCGCGCAACTGCTCGCGGTAGTCGTCGCTGCCGCTGATGGCCTTTTCGAAAATAGCGGGGTTCGACGTCATGCCCCGCAGGCCGTCGTTGTCAACGAGCGTTTGCAGTTGGCCCGACTGGATCAGGCCGCGGCTGATGCTATCCAGCCACACACTCTGGTCGTAGTCTTGCAGTTGTACAAGCCGGTTTCTTTCGGCCATAGTCGTCTCCTCTATATGTTCTGCTCAGCCGGTATGCCAGTCTTGCTCACTCTCTTGCGCACGCACTCTTCACCCAATTGGCCACACGGGCAACGTGTTCCCCGCAGGTCCGCCCCCTGAGTGTCTGGCGAGTGCGATTTCAACACAGCCCGCCGGCTGAAGCCGTGGTGAGCCTCTACGTGCCCCGCGCCGGTCTCTGCAAAGCTAGTGTAAGCCAAACAGGCAGCGCCGACCGGGGGTTTTCACGCCAATGCAGCAAGTCTTCATCGGTTCCCGGCAGGTATGAGTGGCCCTGCCAGAATCTGGAATCTCCGGCGGGACTCTCCAACATTCGCCGCAAGATGAAGCCCGCCGACGCTAGTGGATTGAGAATGTCCGCGAGAGTCCAGTTGAATTCGAACGTGCCGTCTTTCGAGTCGCGAAAAGGGCCTGTCTCCCAGTAGGGCTTCCCAACTTCAACCGGTCCCTTTTGGTCTTTCCAAGGCCGTTGGAAGGGATGGATGTCATAGCAAATATAGTGTCCGCCCGGCCGCAGGATGCGATAGAGCTCACTGAAAACCGCGCGCAAGTCGGCCAGCCAAACGAAGAAGCCGTTGGTAGTGCAGACGAGGTCGAACGTCTCAGTTTCCACCGGGCTCGGGCAGGCCGCATCGGCCTGCAGGAAGGTGATTGCCAGGCCCAGGCGATTTGCCCGTTTGGCCGCTACCGCGAGTTGCTTCTCAGAAATGTCTATCGAGGTAACACGTGCTCCCATACCGGCAAGTGCGAAGGCCGCGTAATTGTCACCGCTGCCAACGATGCACACGTCCTTGTCGGCCAGGTCACCCGCGGCCTCGCGGATCAGCCGCAGCGCGCCGCCCGCGAAGCCAAGCTCCGGTTCGCGGGGGCACCGCAGCCAGAGGCCGTCCTCGTCGCGCAGCTTCTCCCAACCCTCAGCGGCGTTGTCCCAGTAACGTCGGTTGGCGTTGTGCATCTCATTCATAGCTCAGCGCACCCCCCAAGCACGCTGTAAAGAGTCCAAGCAACCATCAAACCGCGTAGAGGCAAATCCCTTAGCGCAGATCGAAACGGGGTACGGACGCATTCGCTGCCATGCCGATCAGGCCAGCCGCCAATCCCATTTGGCACTTAGGCGGAATCCGCGTCACCTTCGAGGCTCATCCAGAAATGAATGCTCCTGCCGACCTCCTGAAATCCGGCAGCTTCGTGAAAGAGACGGCTTGCTTCATTGCCCATCTCGCAATCACTGGCAATCTCCGTGGCGCCAACCCGCTCGGCCAAGCCACGAATAAGAATCGAGCCGATGCCATGCCGCCGGTAATCACTCTCGACGAATATTCCCTCTACGTACCAAATCGGCCGCCCTTTCGCGCCAGGGACGTAGTCCGCCCGCTGCTCGGCCTCGATGAAGCCAATTGCTCCAGCGGCATTGAACGCGAGTAGTGTAAGCGCGTTTCCCTCTGCCTGCCGTCGCACGTACGCCCTATAGTCGTCGGCGTTTTGCTCCGTGTCGCAATCATTCCAGAGATCTTGCCGCATCTTAGACCAGACAGAGAACCATTCGTCAGCCAGCGCGCGGAGTGTAATCTGTTCTCTCACCGCAGGACCCACCCGCCTATTTCCCTGCCTCCCACCGTGTGGTTGGCTGGACACCGTTCACAGCACGTTGCTAGCGCGGACGTCACGGGGGCTCACCTACGGAGCGGCCTCCTCCGGCTGGCCCTGAGCGGGGACTCGCTCTGCCTGCTCCAATGCCGTGACTTTCGCCAAACGGCGCGCGTGCCGCTCCTCTCCCGAATACGTAGCCGCGAGAAACGTCATCACCAGGTCTTCCATCAGCGCCGGTCCCACGATGCGCGGGCCCAGACACAGTACGTTGACGTTGTCATGTTCCACGGCCTGGTGAGCCGAATACGCGTCGTGGCAGAGACCCGCGCGAATTCCCACCATTTTATTGGCGGCAATGCTCGCGCCCACGCCGCTGCCGCAGAGCAGGATGCCCCGATCGGCCTCGCCGCGCTGCAAGGCCTCGCCTACGAGCCGGGCAAAGTCTGGATAGTCGTCGTGCGGGTCGAGCTCATGCGGGCCGACGTCCGTGACGACGTGTCCGGCGGCCTCAAGCCATTGCCGCACCGCAGCCTTGCTGCCAAATCCGTTGTGGTCGGCGCCGATAACGATACGCATTCCCTATCTCCCGCTCCATCGTACAGGATAGCGCGGCTGCGCCGCCAGAGCGCATTCATAGCCCCCAATTCTAGCCGTTGCCACCGCAGAAAGCGCGCAACGTCAGGCGCCATTGCGCCAGCACAGCGCATGGTCACCGGCCGTCAGAGTCTCGGTCACTGCCTGGAAGCGAAAGCCGTAGCGTTCCACACTGCGCCCCGACGCCGGTCGGCCGTCCACAGAGATCCCGTGGGCCTGCGTGCCGCCCTGGAGCACCATGAGAGTTGCCTCGGGCAGGTCGGCGCCCACGCGCACGGTGGCGTCCGCCGGACCCACGTCGCCAAAGGTCAACTGCCGGCGGCCGCGCTCCCAGGCGTTGATCTCCTGCGCGGTCCACCACGGCATGGCTTGATCGCGGGCGTACGCAACCACATCGGCCATGGCCGTGGGCACGCCGGGCCGGTAGACATGCTGCGGATGGAAGAGAAAGTGGGCGACGCCGTAATGCCGCTTGACCCGGTCCACCAGCGGCTCGGCGATGGCGTAAGGCGGAAAGAGGCCGACGGGCGCCTCCGGATCGCTGATGGTGTGCACCATGTCCTGGGTGAGCAAATTGACTTCCAAGACATCATAGAAGCGGCCCTGGGACGGGTCCATGGGAAACCACGGATGGGTGCTGCCAAAGAGATGTCCGGTGTTGCCGCGCTTCGACGGCCCCTTGCTCTGGTCCAGGGCGATCCCCACCTTTTCCAGCCACCGATAGAATTCCAGGTGGCCTTCCCACCGCGTGTAGTGGTTCTTATTGCTCACGATTACGTCGAGTCCGGCTTCCCGGCGCAAGTACTCCGCTTGAAACGCCAGGTCGTCGTAGCGCCAGCGGGTCGGCTCCTGCCCCGAGAGCGCATCGAAGTGGAGACACACCTCGCTCCCATACTCCCTGACGGCGTCGTAGAGTTCACGCGGGTAGCCCGGATACTGGATGCACCACGTGGAGTGCACGTCCAGCGCACGGGTGTTCTCCAGGAGTTGAAACGCGCGGTCGAGAATGTTGTTGTCGGAATCGTGGGAGAGGTGGGCCACGGCCTCCAGGTCACTGGGCCAGTACCAGAGCAACGGGAGCGAGGTCCGGGTATGGAGCGCGCCGAAAAAGACGCTGCGCAAGAGGATGGCGCGCAGCTCATCACCCACCGCCTCATAGAAGAAAGGCGCCTCCGTGCCGGCAGTCCGTTCGATTTCCCAGTCCAGCACCACGCCGTCGTCGCACTTGAGTATGCCCTCGTCGATGTCCGCCGTCCCATCGGGCGCGGGCGCGCCGTCCCGGTGGACCGGTGTGCCGAGCAGCATGTGTAGGATGCACCAGGGCAGGTCTGCGGCGCAAAAGACGCCCACGCCCTTTTGGAGCCGGTAGACGCTCACACCAACGCCGATGCGTTTGCCGGCCTCATCGCTGAGATTGGCCAGCACGCTCGCGCCCGCCGCCCGCGCTGTGACCGCGTCCCACACGCGCAAGGACGAATGGAGGCCGGTCACCAGCGGGTGGTCCGGCTGGGCAACCCGGAGAAACGCCTCATGCGTCCCGGTCTGCACGCGCACGCCAAAGAGGTCATCCAAGCCGCTCGTGCCGCCTAGCCCGATGAGCACGCCGCCGCCGGTCACGAAGCCGTACAGCCGTCCCATTTCCGGGGTGGCCACGTCATGGTGGGGCAGGATGAGCACGTGCAACGTAGCCAGCGCTTCAGGCAACGTCGCGGCGTCGACGCGGGTGAAGGGAATGCCCGCGTGCGCCAGGACTTCCAATACGTACGCGCTGCGCGGCGCGCAACTCCCCTCTTGTAGATAGACCCCAACGGGTTGAACGCCCGGATGCATGTGTCAACTCCATCTTCTGGTAAGCAATTGGTCAGCGCCGGTCTGCGGTTGAAGCCCAACGGAAAAAGCCCCGGCGCACAGCCATGGGGGGGACCGCGTCCGCACGACACGCGGGGGACACTCAACCAGAGTCTTGTTTGGGGCGTTTTGGCAGCCTAATCGCCACTCAAGCTCAGCGGCTGGCCGATCTCGTGGATGCGAATGAGGTTCGTCGTGCCGCCCACGCCGAACGGCATACCCGCGGTGAAGACCACCGTATCACCGTCCTTCACGTGTCCCGCCGCCTTGGCCAGCGCGACCGCCTCCCGCAGGGCCAGGTCCGTGTCGGTCTTCACCGTTGCCAGCAGGGGCTCGGCGCCCCAACTCAGGCCGAGTTGGCGCCACACCGCCTCGTCGGGCGTAACCGCAATTAGCTGCACGTGGGGGCGTAGGCGGGACAACATGCGCGCCGTATAGCCCGATTGCGTAAGGGCAAAGATGGCGGTAGCGCCCAACTTGATTGCAATGCGGTGGGTCGCCGCGGCAATGGCATCGGTCGCGTCGCTCGCGTCGTCAATCGCGGTGTAGCTCTCCACGTGCGGGTCCACACGGTTGGCGATACGCGCCATGACCGCCACGGCTTCCACGGGATACGCGCCCACGGCGGTTTCGCCGGAGAGCATCACCGCGTCGCTGCCGTCCAATATTGCGTTCGCCACGTCGCTGGCCTCCGCCCGGGTGGGCACCGAGTGGCTCATCATGGATTCCAGCATTTGGGTGGCGGTGATGACGGGCTTGCCCAATGCCCGGGTTTTCCGAATGATGTCCTTCTGGTGCAGGGGCACGTCTTCGGGCGGCACTTGCACGCCCAGGTCGCCCCGGGCCACCATGATCCCGTCCGCCGCCGCCAGAATGTCATCGAATTGCGCCAGCGCCTCTTGCGTCTCAATCTTGGCGATGATGGGGATCGTCGCGCCGTAGTTCTGCATCAGTTGCCGCAGAATGGCAATGTCGGTTGCCGCCCGCACGTAGGAGAGGGCCACCCAGTCCACTTTCTGCTCCACGGCAAAGCGCACGTCTTCCCAGTCCTTTGCGGTCAGGCTGGGCACGTTAAGGCTGCGCCCCCGCACCACCACCGCTTTGCCGCCCACCAAGTCGCCGCCCCGGCTCACCTGCGTGACCACGGCCTCTCGCCCCGCGGCAATGCGCTTTTCCACCACTTCCACCGCGATCAAGCCGTCATCGAGCAAGATGGTGTCGCCGGGCCCGGTCTCGGCGGCCAAGCGGGGAAAACGCACCGGCGCAATGGCCGCGTTGGGCGCAGCGGGGTCGAGTGTGGCGGCAAACTCGAGCAACTGCCGGCGACATTCGTCTTCGACGTCGTCGCCATTTGCGTCGGCCTGCCCATCCTCCGGCGCGGCTACGTCCTCATCCTCGGACGCCGGCGCGCTTTCCGCCGTGAGAATGAGCAAATCACCGGGGGCGAGCTGCAGCGGCTCGTCGGGGATAGCCCCCACGCGCACTTTGGGGCCTTGCAGATCGGCAATAATGGGGAGGGTTGCGCCTTGGGCAGCCGCCAGGCGGCGCAGTAAGGCGATCGCGCGAGACTGCGTATCGTGGTTGCCGTGGGAAAAATTGATGCGCGCCACGTCCAGGCCGGCATCCAGCATGGAGCGGAGCGTTTCTTCGTTGGCCGAACCCGGGCCAATGGTGGCAACGATCCGCGTGCGGCGCATGACGGTTACTCCAGCCAGCCTATTTCCGCTAGGTACTCGTCGCCGATCAGACCCAGCAAGACGGGACTCTCCGCGCCCGGATGGTGTTCCAAGCGGGCGAACTCAAAGTACTGTGTGTAGAGTGTACCACCATTGACCTGTTCCTCGTCCGCCGCCGGTCCAAGGGGCGCGCCGAACGCCTCCTGCCCGTTGTTGCTCACGTAGAAGCTCGCGAAGACCTGGTCGACGGCGTACTGTGTCTGGTCGGAATCGCCGCTGGACTGCATTGCGCCCGGTGACGTGGCCTCCCGCAGCAGCGCGCCCAACGGCGACTGCGCCACACGCTCCGTTTCGTCCTCAACGACGGTCTCCAGGCGACCCCGCTGAAAGTACTGCACGGTCACGCCGTCTTGCGTCACGGCATCGGTGCGCGGATAGCCGAATCGCCCCAGTCCGCCGTTCTCATTGTAATACGCAAGGAAGCCGCCGCGAATCGTGTGGCCGGTGATGGTTGCATACGATTCCGTATCCAATTCCGTTTGCGGCGGCGATACCGGCGATACCGGCGTGATGCGTTGCCAATACGTTCCGCCGGCGCCCGCCACGAAGAGATACGTAAAGTCCGCGTCCGCCGTATACAGGGCGTCGCCAATGGGCGCCATCTCTGCCGGAAGGTCGAGATCTATCCACGTTACGCCGCCGTTGGTGGACCGGTAGAGGGCATCCTCCGCCACGAGCAGCAGCGTACTTTGCGAATCCGGCTCGAGCAGCAACTCCAGCGGCGTATCCGTCGGCAAGGACCCAACCGGCGTCCAGGTTTCCGCGCGGTCGTTGGAGAGGTACAGTCCGCTGGTCAGGGCGGCGTAGAGCCGGCTTTGCCCGCTGTGGGTAACGGCAAGTCCGAGGATAGACTCTGCCGGCAATCCGCTGTTTGCCAGCGACCAGGTGGCGCCGTCGTCTCGCGAACGATAGAGGCCGCCCGCCGTGGTGGTGGCCGCAAAGAGCGTATTGGCCAAGATGGGATCCGCCGCCAGCGCCACCGCGCCGGCCACGCGGCCGAGGCGGTCACGGGGCATACCGTTGTCTATGCTGCGCCAGTACAGTCCGTTGTCGGCGCTGCGGTAGGTACCGGCCAGTTCCGTCCCCGCATATACGATGCTCGCGGACTGGGTATTGTGCGCCAGCGCGAGCACGGGATCGACAATGCCGGGCAACTTTGTCCAAGTGACGCCGCCGTCCGTCGTCCGAAACACGCCCTGCGCGTGGGCCGCCAGCGCGGCATTGGCCGTGGTAGGATGCAGCGCCACGAGCCAGGGGAGGTCGCTGGTCTGCCAGGTCTGGGCGTCGCCCGACCACGTTTCCGCGGCAAATGCCCGCGACCACACCTGCCAATTGAGCAACACGACTCCGGAGAGAGAGTCTGCCTGGGTGTGCCATGGCGTGCCGGAAGCAGCGCCGGCGGCGCCAAACATCACAAGCCAGAACGCCAGCGCCAAAACCAGCGCCATGGGCACGGAAAGGATCGCGCGCTCGCGGCCGGCGCCCATTTTCCCCGGCCTACTGTTGCGCAGGCACGAGGCGTAGCCGTTGCCCAACCCGGATGGTATCGACATTCTCTATGTTGTTTATTTCCGCCAAGACTTCCACAGTCGTATTATACTTGCTCGCAATAGCGCTTAGCACTTCGCCGGGCTGCACGATGTGGAATTCAGGCGTAATCGACGCCACGGGGGTACTGGCGGCTGCCGGACTGACGGTGGGCGCTTGGGGGGTGGGGATGACGGATTCTTCCGGTTGGGCCGACGTGACCTGCTCGTCGTTGGCAAATTCTCGGTTGACAATCCACGCCGCGCTGCTGCCAATGAACGCAAGCATGACGATCGCCAGGACTACGGCCAGGGGCTTGCGGAAGCTGCGGCCCTGGGACAGGGGACGCAAGTCGCTGCGCCGGCTAACGGAGTGCCACCGTTGCTTCGGCGCCCGGGGAAGAAAAGACGTGTCGAGGTGAGAGAGTGAATCATCCTGCGACTTCATGGGGAAGTTTCCTGCCATTGCTTGCGGAGTCTAACGAAGGGGGAATCAAGACAAGGAGCGAGCGGAGGGAAGGGGCGGAACGGGACTAGTCGAAGGCGTAGACGAATACGAGGTCGTTTACGTTGGTATTGGTCGGGCCGGTGACTAAGAGCGTATCGGTTTGCCGCAGGAAGTGGTAGGAGTCGTTAGCGTCCAGGAATGCTTGTGGGTCGAGCCCAAGCGCCCGCGCCCGCGCGAGCACCTCACCGTGGGCAATGCCACCGGCCGCATCGGTCGGGCCGTCGGTGCCGTCGGTGCCGGCGGCCATGACTGCCACGTTTTCCCAACCGTCCAGGGCGATTGCGGCGCTAAGCGCCATCTCCTGGCTGCGCCCGCCGGCGCCGTCGCCGCGCACGGTTACGGTAGTTTCCCCACCGAAGATAAGACACGCCGGTGGTGGTAGGGGGGAATGGTGACGGATCAGACCCTTGGCGACTCCAGCCATCACCTTGGCAACCTCCCGCGCCTCTCCTTCCACCCAGGTGGTGACTAGGAGAGCATTATACCCCAGATTCTGCGCGGCGTCCAGCGCTGCGCGCGCCGCGATTTCGTTGCTGCCCACCAGCACGGCGGCGGTGCGCGCAAAGATGGGGTCGCCTTCCGTGGGCGTATCGGGGATCTCACCCGCCAGGCCGCGCTGGAGTTGGGCGCGCACGCGAGCGGGCACGGCGTCCTGCAGCCGGAATCTGCCCAACAAGCCCCAGGCGTCCTGAAACGTGGTGGTGTCCGGCACGGTGGGACCTGAGGCGATGAAGTCTAGCGGATTGCCCACCACGTCGGACAGAATGAGGGCAATGAGCGTGGCCGGCGCCGCCGCCCGCGCCAGGCCGCCGCCTTTGACCCGGGAAATGTGCTTGCGGACCGTATTCACCTCGTTGATCGTGGCGCCGCTGCGCAAGAGCAGGTCCGTGAGCTGCTGCAAATCGTCCAGGGTAATGTCGGCGGCAGGCAGTTCCATGAGCGCCGAGCCGCCGCCGGAGATCAGGCAAATCACCAGATCGTCGGGGCCGGCCTCCTCGGCCAGCCGCAGGATGCGGTCGGTGCCCAGCAGGCCCCGCTCGTTGGGCACGGGATGGGCCGCCTCGATGAGCTCGATCTTCCGCGTGGGCACGGCGTACCCATCCTTTACGTTGACCACGCCCCCCGCCAGGCGGTCGCCGAGAATCTCTTCCAGCGCCTGGGCCATGGGGCCGCTGGCCTTGCCCGCGCCCACGACGAAAACCCGCCTGTAGGAATCGATATCATACGTATCGTCGCCAATGACTAAGCGGGCTCCCTCGCGACGGACGCAGTTCCGCACCGCCTGCGCCGGGTCCACCGCCTCCAACGCCGCCGCCAGCACCGCCATCATGTCTTTTCGTTGTTTTGCCGTGATGCCGCCCATTACCGTGTCCTTCATGCAAGCTGAGCGCTTGTTCGTTTGCTTGCACCTAAGTGTAGCGAAGCGCGTGCCGGGATGCGAGTAGGGCACGTCCACGGCTACAATGGGGGAATAGCGCAAGCGCATCCGGCACTCGCGCCTGTGTGCGGGCGATTTGCGCACCATCCACACAACGCCGATCGGAGCACGGAAAGGGCAACCCATGTGCGGAACCTGGCGGGCGGGCACGGTCGTCTTCATTGCGAGTTTCTGCACGCTGGTGGTGGAACTCACGGCGGGGCGGATGGTTGCCCCGTATCTGGGAGTTTCGCTCTACACCTGGACCAGCGTAATTGGCGTTATGCTGGCCGGTATCAGCCTGGGCAATTACGCCGGCGGCCGCATTGGCGACCGCTTCCCGGCAACCGCCACGGTCGGCGTCCTCTTCCTGCTTTCCAGCATTCTGACGCTCACCATCCTGCCCTTGACCGCCATCTTCTCCGGCGTGGCGCAAGACTTGCCCGTGCACCTCATGTTCAAGATTCTCTTCTTCACCACGGTCGTCTTCTTCCTGCCCAGTGTCTTCATGGGCACGATTACACCGGTGGTGGTCAAACTAACCCTGGAAGACCTGGACCGCACCGGCAACGTGGTGGGCCGCATCTACGCCGTCTCCACCGTGGGCGCAATCGCCGGCACGTTTGCCACCGGCTTCTTTCTGGTGTCGTGGTTCGGCACGCGCACCATCATCCTGCTCGCGGCGCTGCTCTTGCTGGCGGTGGCGCTGCTTTTTGGCGGCTTGTGGCAGCGGCGCGGCCTGCTGGTGGGCGGCGTGTTCCTGCTCCTGGCCGTCGGCGTCTATAGCTACGGCCGCGACGCCTACAACCTGCCGTTCGGGCTGGCGTACGTCCAGGCCATGACCCGCGATGCCCTGACGCTGGCGCCGCGCGGCGCATTCGCCGCGCCGTGCCACGTGGAGACGAATTACTACTGCATTCGCGTGACCGAACGCAAGCTGGCCGAGAACGTCACCCAACGCCGGCTGGTGCTCGACCACCTCATCCACAGCTACAGCATCCTGGAAGACCCCACCCGGCTTGACTATGATTATGTAAAGATATACGCCGAACTGGTCAAGCACATCGCCGGCGACCGCACCGGCATCCGCACCTTCTCCATTGGCGGAGGCGGCTATACCTTTCCCCGCTATCTGGAAGTGGTCTACCCGGATTCGGTGATAGAGGTCGCGGAGATAGACCCGGCCGTCACCGAAATCGCCCACGCCCGAATGGGGCTCCCCCGCGACACGAGCGTGATTACCTACAACGAGGACGCGCGCCTGGTAGTGAAGCGCCTGCCGTCAGGCGGGTACGACGCCGTCATCGGGGACGCCTTCAACGACCTCTCCGTGCCGTACCACCTCACCACGAGAGAGTTCGCGCAGAGCGTCCACGATCTGCTGACCCCAGACGGGTACTACATGCTGAACCTGGTGGATACGTTTAAGCACGGCGTCTTCTTGCCATCGATGATTCTGACCCTGGAGCAGGTATTCCCCCACGTCTACTTGCTGGCGGACGGCCCGGGCTGGGAGCAAGCCGGCCGCAACACCTTCGTGCTGGTGGCGGGCAAGCAACCGCTCACAGAAGCGGCGCTGCATGGCGCAGCAAGCGACCTGCTGCCGGACGGCCCGGTAAGCACGTTCTTCGACCCTGAGCGCCTGCGGGAGTACGTGGACAGCCGCCCGGCCGTGATCCTCACCGATAGCTACGCGCCGGTGGACAACATGCTCGCGCCGGTCTTCGTGGAACGGGGCTAGTCGGTCCAGAATGGAAGCCGGACACAAATGGCGAATACCAGCCATGGTGAGGCGGGGCCGGTTGGCTAGGACGTTAGCTGCAATCTAACCTCAGGCTAGCTGCCCTCTCGCAAGAAGGAGCAGGCCTCGTCTACCACGGTCGCCACGTTGGCGCCACGCGCGATGTCGTCAACAATCTGGTACATAGTCGGACCTACCGAGTTATACGGCAGGGCGCGTCCATGTTCCATGGAGCGTTGCAGGGCCGCCGCCTCTTCGGGTGGGAGATTCGGGTGAAACTCCTCCAGTCGCGCGACCGCATCACGCTGCGCGGGCACGTGGACGAACCGCTGCATGGTATTAAGCAGACCTTTGAGCGCAATATACGCTATTTCTGTGTGCTTCGTTTGCGCGTGAATGGCGAGTCCCACGTCGGCCCGGACCGGCACGCTGCGCAGGTTGCCCCTGGGCAACTCCGCCCAGCCGTAACCTTGCTGCCACATTGATTGGTATGGAATATAAGACATTGCCGGCCATGATTCGTTTGGCAATGTGAAAATGCGAAATGACTCTTGCGCGCCAATAGCTGGGGAAACTCGGTGCGTGTGCAGCAGGTCGTAACAAAAGCGCAGGGCTTCGCCAGCGGCAGGCTCCTGCAACCGGCATCGCCCAGTCGTCATATCGAAGACATCCGCTTCGTTTTGCCATAGTGCCCACCAGAACCCCTGCATGTGGGACATAAGCCCCCAGCGGAGCAATTCCCCGTCTTCACTACGCCGCGTCAGCTTCTTCGCGTGCGCGACCAAGTCGTCCCAGTCCCAACTCTCGTCCGCCGGCGGCACGTTCTCTTGCGCAAAGTATCTGGCATCATAGTGGAGCAGCAACGGTTCCGCGCTTGCCGGTAGAGCGTAAAGCCCGCCGTTCCCGCGAAACTGCCCGAGCAAATACGGATAGAACGACTCTGTGAAGGTCGGCGTATCGTTCGCGAGGAATCGGTCCAGGGGCAGCAGCACGCCCCGCTCTCCCAGGGCACTCGCCAATCTGGCATCTACAGAAAGTATGTCCGTTTCCACGCCACCGATCCACTCCGCAATCTCTTCAAATCTCCTTGGAATCGGCGCCGGGTACTCTAAGGCGTGTCCTGTCAGCGTGTAGTGTCCGGACTGAGGGCCATGTGGGTTCTCCACATCCTCCTCCAATGCGCCCACAATCTCTGAGAGCATTCTCCCTGGATTTCGGTAACTCTGGCCCACCCTAAACCTATAGACGTCCGGCATTGCGTGCCAAGTCAGCGGAATTGGCTGCAACAGTTGCGGTACTTCCAGCGAAGACCCAAAAGGGCCGCAACTGGCGGCTAGTGTCGCCGTAATCACCATCAAGGTTCTGCGCGTAAGCACTCTAGCGCTCCTTACATTGCCGCCTTGAGACTCAAGACTCGCGCCGTCCCTTCATGCCTGATCTCGCTCTCCACCAAATGGCTGCTAGCAACTACGAGATGTAGGATCAAATTGCCTATACCACAGATCCGCGGAACAGGGGGACAGAGACTGTGGGGACGGTCAGCGCTGCCATTAAAAACAGGACCGCAAGTGCCCCAATCAGATTACGCATGGCTAACCTCCCTGTTAGCTAAGGAACGACCTGCTCTTTGCCGCCCATAGAAAGCGACGGACAGTGACAGCCCACGTCGCACCTCCTTCCACACCTAGTAGATTGACAAATCCTACTACACAAAACCGCATTAGTCGCAATGAGTCTATAGTTCCAATAGATAAGAGTTAGGATTATGTCCAACAGACAGGCGATGCGGACTATCGTTGTCAATTGACACAGGCACAAGTGGCAGGCGAGAGTCGCGGAGGGTGTCGCGAAGCGAGGGAGAGCGCCGCGCTCCGTATTCGGTCGCGCCGACCTCACTCCTCATACCGTCGCTCTCCCGTGGGTGGGAAAGAGGAGCAGAGTCAAACTCGAGCACGGGTATTCTGAGCGCCCGTACCGAGGTGTGTAGCTATGCTTCAACTACCGAGCAGGCCTCACTCACCACCGTGGCGACGTCATCACCCCGCGCGAGGCCCGCCACGATGCTGCGCATGGCCTCCCACATGACCGGGCTTGGGGGCAGTCCGCGGCCGTGTTCCAGTGATTGCTGGATGGCCGCGACTTCCGCGGGGAGCAGGTCTTTTTCGAAGTCGCCAAGTCGCGCCACCGCATCTCGCCGCGCGGGCACGAGGGCGAGCGGCTGCATGACGTCCACAAGGCCCTTGAGCGCCGTATAGGCCGTTTCCGTGTTCTTAGCGCGGGCGGCAACGGCAATGCCCAAGTTGCCGGCCACAGGCACACTGCGCACCTTGCCGCGCGGCAGCGCCGCCCAGCGATAGCCGTCTCGCGAGAAATTCTGATGTGGCAGGTAGAGCATTGCCGGCCACAAACTTGACGACGATGCGGAGACCTGCCACTCGATCAATCCCGTGGCAGGCGGCGTAACACGATGGGTATGCAGCAGGTCGCGGCAAAATTGCAGGGCTTCCGTAGCCGCCGCATCTTGCAGCCGGCAGGCCAGCGTCGCCGGGTCGGCCAGTTCCGCCTCGTTTTGCCACAACGCCCACCAGTAGCCGTCCTCTTGCGTCAACAGACCCCAGCGCTGCGCTTCTCCGTCTCCATCGCGCTGGGTCAATGCGGCCGCGTTCGCCGCCAGGTCGTCCCACCCCCAACTGTCGTCCACCGGCGGCACGCCCCGTTCCGCGAAGTACACAGGATCATAGTAGACCATGGTGGGGTTCGCATCGACCGGCAACGCGAACAGCGCGCCCGCCGACCGAAACTGATCGACCAGGTAGGGGTAGTGCGCTTGGAGCAGCGCCGCATTGTCGGCGGCGATCAGTTCATCCAAGGGCGCGAGCACGCCCTCCTCTCCCAGCAATTGCGCCTGGTGCGGGCCCACGGTGAATACGTCCGCGTCGAAGTCCCGGTACCACGCGAGCAGTTCAGTCCGGTTTCGGGGACGGATACTGGCCTGTTCGGGGCTGGCAAAACCCGATCTGAGGGTGTAGCCCCCTTTGGCGGGTCCGTTGGGGTTTTCCGTGTCCTCAACCAGTGCTGCCGTCACCTGCTGAATCGCATTGGGAACGCGCCCCATAAAACCGGTCGATATGCGCAGGTCGGCAAACGTCAGGGACGCCCAAATGAGTTCATCCTCGCTCTGTCGGGCCGGCAGCGGCGGCGCAGACCCGGGGGCGCCGCAAGCCGCCGCTGCCAGCGCCGTTGCGCCCGCCAACAGTGTCCGTCGTGAAAGCATCGCGATATTCTCAGTCAGCACACTACCCTGTTCCCTTCCATCTCCCGCACAGCCAATCGGCGCAACTTGAAGGCCCTGAAGCCCACGTTTTCTATTGTAGCGCAAGATCTCAATCGGCCAAGTCAGAATCCATAGCAAGCGTTCTACCAGAGACTCGGCAGACCAACTCCATCGAGGCTCGTCTGTTCCCAGGCCTGTCTCGGCATGGCAGGAGTTTGCGGAATGTGACTTGCGATTGCGCGGAACCTTCGAGCCAGGGCAGGGCCTCTAAGTGAATCCAGCATGGGGCAGCCGTGCGGCTTTCGCTCCAGAATTTAACGCCGCAGCAGCCAGCAGTTTACGCCGGTTTGTTGGCCGCTGACGGTAAGCCAGTCCGGCCATGCGGCCTGCTGCGCAAAACCGTGGGCGCGCAGGAGGTCGTTCTTTGGCGAGTCGGCGTCGGCGTAAGCAAATATGGGTTTCGCCGGCAGGGGCAGCGCGTCTAGCAGGTCGCTGGCGGCGTCCCAAGCCGCGGGATGCGCGAAGAGGTCGAGCAATGCCGCCTGTTCGCGCCAGATGGGGTCATCCTCCACGCTCGCCCAGCCCACCACCAGTCCGGCCTCGTTTTCCAGCACCCGCGCCGCCAGTCCGGAGTCCGCCGCATCCAGCGCGCGCTTATAGTCCACGTAGTCGCCCTCGAAATTGCGCTGGCCCCACACGCGCCGGGCCGCGTGGCGCATCACGTCGCCGTCGGGCTGGTGACAGAGCAGGTTCAGCAACGGCCAGTGGTCCCAGCGCAGCGCCACGCTGCCCGTGGGCGCTGCGCGCCACAGGTCAGCTTCGCGGTCGGGCTGCGACCAGTAGACCATGGCGCCGCTGCCGGGGAAATTGCTGCGAAAGCCAAAGCTGTGGTAGATCCAATACGGCGGCGAATCGAACCCCGTGCCCAGCGTCAACGCGCGCCCGCCCCGCGCCCGGAAGTCCGCCATCTGGCCGGCCATGATGTGGCTGGCAATGCCCTTGCGCCGCTGTTCGGGCCGCGTAAAGACGTGACCGAGTATGCCGATGCCGCCGTGTTCCACGGTCATGATGTTGCCGACCGCTCTGCCGTCCAGGACTCCCAGGTAGAAGCGTGTTTCCAGGTCGTCCAGCGGCCCCGCAACGCAGCGGTCGATGTGCCAGTGCACGTGTGCGCTTTTGTGCACGAGTAGTTCGCGAATATCCTGCGCCCAGCGCGCTTCCGGTTCCTCCACCAAGAGACACTGGAGCGTCTCACCGCTCTTGAGCGTAACCTCAGCCAGTTGTCGTACCATCGGTGCTCCGTTGCTCCTTGCGCTACCGCTTAGTTCGTAGCCAGCACAGCATACCGGCGGGCTTCAGGTCAAATGCCCCGCTGCCGGGAATCAGTAGCTCTTGACTTGATCACCTTGTTGGGCTATATCTCATGTCATTTGTATCTTGTAGAAGGCGGGGAGACGGGGGAGGGTGAAGAGGTTGCGCGAAGGGCGTATCGAATGTCATTCCGAACGGAGCGCAGCGCAGTGAGGAATCTAAGGAGCCGCGCCAAGCGGGCGGCACGTTGCGCGG
>JAJEAH010000079.1 GCA_022824225.1 Chloroflexota bacterium | reverse complement strand
CCCAAACCCGTTCGCGCTGAGCTTGTCGAAGCGCTACCGCGCCCAAACCCGTTCGCGCTGAGCCTGTCGAAGCGCTACCGCCCCCAAACCCGTTCGCGCTGAGCCCAGTCGAAGCGCTTCCGCTCCCAATCCCGTTCGCGCTGAGCCTGTCGAAGCGCTACCGCCCCCCAAACCCGTTCGCGCTGAGCCCAGTCGCAGCGCTGCCGCCCCCAATCCGTTCGCGCTGAGCTTGTCGAAGCGCTACCGCTCCTAGTCTTGGACAATGATATATAATCCCCATTGACTGCCGTAACCACGCACCACACCGTCTGGGAGGAGCACCCGTGGTCATAGACGCCCATCACCATCTCGGCCAAGAGAAAGACTACGCCGACAAGCTCATTGACACCATGGCCAAACTCGGCGTAGACAAGACGGTCCTACTGGCCACAAGCACCAGCGGGCCGGGCAGCAGCAACGAGGGAATCGAGCAGGCCATCACGAAGCACCCGGACCAGCTCATCGGCTTCGGCTGGGTGGACCCGGCCCTGGACCCCAACGCCGTCGACACCGTGCAGGCGCTCCATGACCATGGCTTCAAGGGCCTGAAGTTCATCAAGACCCGCAAGGCCTACGACGACCGCTCCTACCTGCCCACCTATCAAAAGGCCGCCGACCTGGAGATGCCCATACTCTTTCACCAGGGTATCGTGGCGCGCCATGCTAACGACATCGAGAACGACGTGCACTCGGGCCGCATGATGCCCGTGCACCTCGACTACATTGCCCGCCAGGTGCCCGAACTCGTCATGATCGGCGCGCACCTGGGCAATCCCTGGTGGTACGAGGGCGGCATGGTGCTGCGCTGGAACCCCAACCTCTACATGGACATCACCGGCTCTACCCTCAAAATGCTTGCGCCGGAAGACGTGGGCAAGATTCTTTGGTGGCGGCGCGACAGCCAATACCGCGATCCCTGGGGACGTGACGCCTGGGAGAAGATCATCTTTGGCACCGACGTGCCGTACTTCCTGATGGAAGACGTGATGAACGACTACCGCAACTGCATGGACGTGCTCGGCGTGCCGCCTGACATTCAGAAGGGCGTATGGGGCGACACTATGGAAAAGATCCTCAGCTACGAACTTTCCGAGAAGCACCGGCCGTTCGACGACAGCGGCGGCCACTACCCCCACGCCATACCGCAAGATGACAAGTGAGTTTCGTGCGGAGCAACGTCCCATAGGCGCATCGCGCTACGCTGCGGTTAGCGTGCCGTGAAAAGCATCGGTTCCTCGTTGGGTTCGCTATTCTACGTGCCGTCAAACGAGCGGACCTTTCGCCGTAACCTACTGGTGCTCCTGAGTTGGGAAGGCATGTGGGGCTGCGGCCTGGCGTTCGTGGCGCCGCCGGTCATAAACGCGCTGCTCCTGCAGTTGACCGATTCGCGCACCCTTGTCGGCTTGGTATACCTCGCCCACGCCGCCTCACTGCCGGCTTTGATACCGGCCGCCATGCTGAACCAGAGGCTCCGAACACGGCGTCACGTCATTGCCGGTTTACACGCGTGCGTTGGGCTATTCTACGCTCTGATGGGCGTGGTGGTGTGGCTCCTCTGGCAGCAGCCGGGAGTAGCCATCCTCCTCCTGTTCATACTGCTTGCCCTCACGTGGCTGTCATTCGGGGCCTTGATTGCACCGGCGTTCGAGTTGTTCAGCATTCTCTTCGGCCGCCGCTACGGCACCGTGAGCGGCTGGCAGTTCTTCGTCCACCGTATTGCCGGCGTGGTTGGCGGTCTCATCGCATCCTGGCTGCTAGCGGCCTGGGCCTGGCCGACGAATTTCACGCTGGTCTTTGTCCTGGGCGGCGCCGTCATCATGTTGTGCAATCTCATAGTGCTGCGCGTCGTCGAACCGGCCACAACGCCGCGCGCGTCGTTCACGTCGCTGCGCGCCTATACACGGGCCCTGGCAGAGCAAGTAGCGCGCAACCAAGACTTCACCCGGCTCCTGGTCGTGGTTGCCTTGACCGGTCTCCTCCAATCCGTGCTCAACTTCTATTCAGTCTATGCGTTCGATACGGTAGCCGTGCCGTTGGCCGCGGCGGGGTTGCTGGCTGCCGTAGGCTTCATCGCCAGCGCGTTCGGCGCCCTGCTCGGCGGCCCGGTCGGTGACAAAAGAGGCCATCGCGCTCTGCTGCGCATTGCGCTCACCGTCTACGTCGTTTCCTTGCTTTTCCTGCTGCCTACCTGGCAACCGGCTTTCTACCTGGCCTGGATACTTGGCAACGCTGCCCTCTTCGCCATGATGGTTGCGCGAATCAACTTGGCGATGGACCTCGCGCCCGCGGGCGACAAGGGGACGTACACGATGGTCGTCTACTTGGCTGCCCAGCCGGTGCTTGGGCTGTCCGCCGTCGGCGCAGGCGCGATGATCGACCTCGCAGGTTACCTCCCATTCTTTGCGGTGACCCTCGTGCTCGCGCTGCTCGCCCTGGGCATCACGTTCTGCTTCAAGGACCCGCGACTCGCTCCGGACTACCAATAGGCCGCTGTCACGGTGAAACGGCGGCGGCGCACGTTAGCACGAATGAAAACGCGACTGAGGCCCAGAGCAGTATAATCTAGACCAGTGCAGGCACGACTCTGGAGCCAAGGTGTAAATTCGACAATGGAAATACGCAAATTGGGCCGAACCGATATGGACGTAAGTTGGCTGGGCTTTGGCGCGGCGCGGATCGCCACGGACACCGGCTCGCCTGCGAAAGCCGAGAGACTCCTCAACGCCCTCCTCGATAGCGGCGTCAACTACATCGATACCGCCCCCTGTTACGGCGAGAGCGAAGAGACCCTCGGCACGTACCTCAGCCACCGGCGCGACGACTACTGGCTCACCACCAAGTGCGGGCACCAGGCAGGCGACATCACGGCGCCGGAGTGGACGGCGGACGCGGTCACTCAGGCCGTGGACCAGTCGTTGCGCCGCATGCAGACCGACTATCTCGACCTGGTTCACATCCATACGTGCGAACTGGAGGTGCTGCGCCGGGGCGACGTGCTGTGCGCCCTGCAAGACGCCCAGCAGGCGGGCAAGACCCGCTACATCGGCTTTAGCGGCGACAACGACGTGGCGCTGGAGGCCATCGGCATGGGCGTGTTCGCCACCTTGCTCACGTCGTTCAACGTAGTCGACCAGGGGGGCCTGGCTGAGGTCCTCCCCGCCGCAGAAGCTGCCGGCATGGGCATCATCGCCAAACGCCCCATCGCCAACGCGGCGTTCAACCGTCCCGCCTCACCCTACAGCTATGCCGACGCCTACTGGCAGCGTGCACAGCACTTCACGGTACCGGAAGGCGCGCCGGCGGACGGCGCGGCGCTGGCCGTGCGCTTCTGCCGCTCGTTCGACTACATCGACACGGCCATCGTCGGCATCGACAGCCTCGCGCAGCTCCAGGAGAACATACGGCAGGTGGATGCGGGTCCGTTGCCCGCCGCGGCGCTGGACTCATTGCGGGAGCAATTCCAGCGCCACGGCGCGGACTGGCCCCAGCTAACCTAGCGAACCGGCCCGCTGCCGTCCGCCCAGCGTGGTGCGCGGGATGCCAAAGTACCAGAGGAACAGCACCGCGCTGGACGCGGTAAGAACCGCGCTGGCCAGAAAGTAATTTTGAAAGCCGAATGCGCCTACGGCGTAGCCGCCAGTAAAACTCATAGCGCCCCACCCGATGCCGGCTACCATGTTGGCCACCCCTGCCGCCGCTTCCCGCCAGCGCAGCGGGACTACTTCCATGGTAAAACGCAGGCTGCACGGACGCTGGATATAGGTAAAGCTGACGAGTCCCGCGTAGCCGAGCGCGGCCGCGGCCCAATGGGGCACCACTGCAAAGAGGGCGGTGCTGGCGCCCATACCCAGGCTGGCCCAGAAGATGACGCGCTCCAGTCCCCAGCGGCGCGTCAGGGCCGGTGTGACCAGCGCGGCAAATCCGCCGACAAGCTGTCCGGTACCGGCCAACAGGCCGATTTGGGCCGTGGGCATCGCCAGGATCTCTTCCAGGTAGACGTTGAAGAAGCTGCGCTGCGCTCCCTCGGCGGCAATACGCAGCATAATGACCAGACCCATCATCGTGATGACGAGCAGGGGCAGCGCCGCCGACGCGCTGCCCCTGGCCGTGGGTCGCGGCGCTTCTTCCTGCGCCGGCGGCGGCGTTGGTTCAGTGCGGAAGAGCGCCGCGACGGCAACTACCACCGCGACCGCCGGCACCAGCAGCGCCAACGCAAAGGAGCCGGTTTCGGAGACGGGCAGCAGCGCGGCCAGAATGCCGGGCAATAAGCCGCCGGCCAAGGCGCCAACGAAAGCGGCAATGGGGCTGGTGCCCACCCGCAGCGAGTAGAGGTGCATGCGCTCCCGGGGCGTGGTGGACTGGTGCATGAAGGGATTGCTGTTCACGAAGTACACGTCCAGGCCCATGGACGTCACCGTGTACGTGACCACAATCCACGCCACCTGCGCAGTGCCCGCCAGAAACTGCGCCGCGGGCAGCAACCCCATGCCGAGAGCAATGAAGATGAAGCCCACCCGCAGCATCTGGCGGCTGCCGTACCGCGCGCCCAACGCGCCCGCGGGCAGGCTGAACACGGCGTAGGCCAACATGCCCATGCCGTTGACCAAGCCCACGACACCGGCGCCGTAGCCGAGGCGCAACAGGTAGAGGTTGAGGAGTACGGCGTAGACGCCAAAGAAGGCAAAGCCCAACAGCAAAGAGCAGAGCAGGAAAATGCGCACGTTGCGGCTAAAGAGCCGCAACGCGTGGACGTAACTCGTGACCGCCGTGGGATCCTGCGAGTTCTGCACGAGGCGATTGCCTTCTACAAAACGAAATCGCGCCGCGTGGAACGGCGCGCTTGTTCCTGCCGTGTGCCGGTGGCTATGGTACCACGCGCTAGCGCGGACTCGCCGGAACGCGGCGGCCAGGGCGGTTGGGCAAAAACCGTGACCGCGCCTGCGCTCACGCAGCCCACGTGCGGCGCGGCTATGTCTGCCCTGCCGTCCGCATGGGCGCATCCACAAAGCGCAGGTGCCGCGCGGCGTGCTCGCTCGTCACGACACCGGCCAAGACGGTCTCGCGGAGGGCGGAAGCCAAGGACGTGTCGCTCCGGTATGGGTCGCCGTGCGCTGCAGTCGGCGGGGCGCTGTCCGCCACCTGTGGAGGGTTGCTAGCCGCCGCTCTTGGCACTGCATCCCCCGCATGGGCAACGAGGCCTTCCGCCTCCTTGCCGGTGACGAGACCCCACACCACGCGCCTGCCATTGAAACCATTTTCGCACTGTTCGCAGCCAACCGCCGCATAGACCTGCGCGCCGGCAGGCAAGCGGAGTAGTTCCGCATCGGCCGGCGTGACTGATCGCGGCGTGCGGCAAGCGGAGCAGAGCATGGGCATCACGACAGATTCGCTGGCGGCGGCAAGGTAGCGCGCCAGGTCAAGGCGGCCAACGCCTAACGCAACGAGATGCTCCAGCGCGGCGGCGCACGTCGCGGCCGGCGCCTGGACGATGACCGTAATCCCTGCCGCGAGCGCCGCAGTCAACGTCCCGAGCGGGGTAATTTCCGCAACCCAATCCAGCAGAATTGCATCCGGGCAAAGTCCTATCGCCGTCAGCCATAGGTCCGCACCGTCGGCTTCATCGGTTTGCCTGCCGTCGAGGTGCACGACGTTTTCAGATAGGTAATTGGGCACGCGGTCGATGGCGACGACGAGCTTGTCCAGCGCGGCCAGGTGATGCGCCAAAGCCTGGCGCTGCGGCTGCATGGTGCGCTCGTCGCTGCCGGCGAGCACAAAGAGGCCCGGCTTCCCTGAGAGCACTCCCCGCAATACAGCATCCTGCCGGGCTGTGAAGCCAATCGATTCGAATGTGCGTTCCTCGCCGGAATAGAAGAACCGCAGGTGCAAGTGCTCACCGGCTACCGTCGCGGTGACGCTCACGCGCACCTGGGCCGCTAGATCGCCGCCGGTGTGTTTGAAGATGGCCGCGCAATCCTGCCCGGCTTCCGCGGCGGGGAGCGGCGCCAGCGCCTTCAGTTTCTCCTTGAGCCGGTTGCCTAGGTCGCCATCCACGCGGGCGACTTCCTGAAGCCCGCTCTCGTAACGAGCCAGCACCCGTATGCCGCCGCCGCTCGGCAACACGTAGATGTCGCCCGCGCCCGCCGCCATACTCGCGAGGAGTAACCTATTCGCCGCCTCACCCAGGGCAGCATCGGTGTCCTCAGGAATGTCGTCGGCGAGGTCGTCAATGCCGTGCTCGGCAAGTTTGGCCGTGAGGAGATGAAGCAGCGCATCGACATACTTGCGGCGCTCGGCGAGCTTTTCGGCAGCCGCGGCCACGTCACCGTCGCTAAACTGCAACTGCGCGTCCGGTTTGCCGGCCTTGAGGACGCCGTCCTTGACGAGGCGATAGACCTGGGCGCGAGTCAGCGAGAGCCGCGCCATGACGTCTGCGACACCCAGCGCGGCGTCATCGCGCGGCTGGCCGCCCGCAGGCGAATCCGGCGCGTTTCTTACAGAGCGCCCGCCCGCTTCTGCCATAGGTATTCCTCACCCGTGAGGTTCACGTCCTTCGCCGGAATGGTCACTTCCAGTCCGGCGTCGGCAAATTCCGTGCGCAATTCCGTAATCACTTCCCCGTAGAGGTTCACGGAATCCGCAGCCGTCCAGGCCAGCAACTGCGCTCTTTCCACTTCCGCCGTGACCTCCAGCATCTTGAAGCGCGGGGCCGGCTCATCCAAGATCGCGGGGTGGTCGCGCAGCTTGGCTAATGCGATGTCTTTGACCCAATCGAGGTCCACTACATAGTCAACCGCCAGCGGAATTTGCAGCACGCGCATGTCGTAGCTGGAGTGATTGATGATTTTATTTCGCCAGAGCACGGAGTTCGGCACGACGATGCGGGCGTTGTCCAAGGTGAGCAGGCCGGTGTAGCTCAGGTTCACGTGGGTGACGAACCCGATCTGTTGCGGCGGCCCGAACTCGATGAGGTCGCCCTTGTCGAACGGCTTGGCGCCCAACATCATGAGACCCGCAAAGTAGTTGGCGATGGAACGCCGCGCGCCCATGCCGATGATGATGCCCGTGAGGCCCCCCGAGACCAAGAACGACTCGATGGGAAAGCCGATCTGCCTAAGCGCGGCCATGAACATGAGCGCGAGAAAGAAATAGCGGGCGAGCGTGCTGACGTAGCCCCACGTGATTTCGTCCCAGCCAACGCGCTCAACCAGACCGTCGACGCTGCGCTTGACCCAATAGGAGCCAAACCAGCCTATGAGGGCAATGACCACCGCTCCCACCAAAGAAGGCAGGAAGTCGCGGAGGTATGCGAGAAACTCATCCAAGAGCGGCATAGCGGTCACACCCGGACGGTACGGGTTCGTGGCTTTCTGCAGAACGGTGTGCGCCGTGGAAAGGTCACATTTCGGACTCTAGCAAACGGAGCGGCCGGAGTGAGCAGGCGCACATCCAGATACAACCCGCAGAGCGCCGCTCACGCCGGAGAGCGCCGTTCATGGTCGCGTCGCGGGAAACTACGCGCCGCGCCGCACACTACCAAACTGAAGGCACGGATAGCGCCTTGCGTACATCGGCGTTAGAGCGCCGCCATCACTCTCTTGACGTGGTACGCCGCACTTGAAACGCACTCGACGGTGTTGCAGTGCTCGATGTGCATGGCGACGCCCAATCCCCGGTCGAGCATGGCGCGGAAGATCTCGGGGTACGGCACCTCGCCCTCGCCCACCGGACGCTCTTCCTTCTCGTCGGTGTGGTAGACGGCGTCCTTCACGTGGCCGTTGATGATGCGGTCGGCGTAGCGTTCGATCACCAGCAGCGGGTCGCTGCCCACGACGTAGTAGTTGGTGGGATCGTAATTCAGCCAGAAGTTGGGGTGGTCTACGAGTTCCATCAGCCGCTCGACGCGCTCCAGCGTGTGCACGAAACACGGCGGATCGGCCTCCAGCGCAAAGCGAATGCCCCGCTCCGCCGCGCGCTCGCACACCGTCCGCGTAATCTCGGTGCACGCCTCCCACGTCTCAGCCTGGGGCACGCCCGGCGCGGGCCACATGACACGGGTGAAGAAGATGTCCACGTCCAAGGCTTGGCACACGTCCAGGGCAAAGTCGAGCTGCTCCATAGTCTCTGCGCGGAGCGCCGGATCGCACAGGGTCATGGCCCCGCCCACGGACGTGACCTCCACGCCGAATTCCGCACAGGCGGCATTCAACGCGTCACAGTCCGCCAACGAATCAAACTCCGTCCGCGCCACCTCAATGGCGGGCAAATCCAAGGCCGACGCCAGCTCTACCTTCTCCCAAAACGAAAACGCCTTCAACCCCGGCGTGCGATAGCCAAAGCGAATCATAGTCCCTCCAATTGCAGAAATTCTCAATGTCCGACTAGACCGGCCGCATGCATAGCGCGCCTTTGCGCCGGCGCAAGTAGCCAAAAGCTAGTCGTCGTCTCTCGGCGCCACAGCCTGCGGGCCCCAGTTGCCGTAGACCTCGATGGTCTGGTTTTCCAGCTTGGGGCGGACGCTGCGCACCATGATGCCGGGGCGGCCCATGGCCTGGCCGCTTACCTGGAGGTTGCGCGGGTTGCGGTAGCCGAAGCGCACCACCCGCCGCCAGCGGGGCTGCACGTTGAGCGCGGAACCGTGAATGGTCCAGATGCTGAAGAGCACCACGTCGCCCGGGTCCGCCGGCACGGAAACGGCGTCTTCCAGACGGTACACGTTCTGATCCAGGTGCGGCGAGCCCTCGCGGCTGTGCTCCAGCGGTCCCAGCTTGTGGCTGCCTTCCAGGAACTTCAAGCAGCCGCTCGTGTCATCAGCGCCGTCCACGTGCACAATGGCGTCGATGTAGCGCCCGTCCTGGTGGGGATAGAAGGGGTAGTCCTGGTGCATGGGGAAGGGCGTGCCGGTATCCGGGCCTTTGGCGTGGAGCGTGCTGTGGTGAAACTCC
>JAJEAH010000058.1 GCA_022824225.1 Chloroflexota bacterium | reverse complement strand
GTCGTAGGGGCACGACATGTCGTGCCCCTACGACAGCTTGACAAACCAAGTGGCGACTGTCTATCGCTCGCTTTCGACTTTAATGCGACACCATTGGGGACAAGCCCCCGCGCTACAAAGACAAAACCTCCGCAGCCCGTCATTCCCGCAGTCCGTCATTCCCGCGAAAGCGGGAATCCATCTTCTTCTTAGTTGGGCCGCATGTCCCACCCAAAACTCTCGTTTGCCCGCATTTGCAAAATCGGCATTGTGCTGTGCCTACTCTTTCGGCGGCGTGCGCGGGCGCACCGCTCGCCTCTCCGCAATCGACTCATACGCCGCTTCTACCAAATACAGCGTCCGCAGATTGTCCGCGCCGCTGTTCATGGGTTCGCGGTCTTCCTGGATGGCGGCAAAGAGCTCAGCCATGGGGCCGACCAGGGCGTCGGGTATCCACTTGCCCCGCAGCGGCGGTTCGACCCACGCGTCGCCGTACCGCTTGCTGCGGTAGGCGAACGTATCTTCGCGGCCGTAGGGGAAGTTGTAGAAAACCCCCAAGTCGCCTTTCGCGACGCCGTCCGTGCCCTCGAACCGGTAGGTGGCGTGGGCGTCGTCGTCCCAGAGACCGGCGTGGTTGAGCAGCAAGCCGTGCGCGCCGCCGGGCCAGGCCAGGGTGATGACCGCGGAAGTTTCGCCCTCGATGCGCTCGTCACCGGCGTGAAAACCGGCGGCAAAGAGCCATTCGGGTTCACCCAAGATGAAACGCACCACGTCGAGGAAGTGGATGGCGTCTTCCACGATGAGCACCCGGGGACGGTTCCATAGCCACGGCCACAGGTCCCAGCTCAGAGGGCCGACCCGGTCGATCTGCACGTAGGTCAGTTCGCCAAGGTCGCCGCGTTGCTTCAGGGCGTACACCGACCGGAAGGCCTGGTCCCAGCGGCCGTTCTGGTTCACGGCCAAGCGCACCCCGGCATTGGCCGCGTCGCGCACCATGGACTCCGCTTTCGCAATGTCATACGTCAGGGGCTTCTGGCAGAGCACGTGCTTGTCGGCGGCAATGGCGGCATCCACGAGCGGGGGGTGCGTGATCGTGGGCGTGGCAATATCCACCACCGCCACCTCCGGCGCTGTCAGGAGCGCCTCCAATGAGGGAAAGGCCGCGGTCTCGAAGTCCGCCGCCAGGGCTGCGGCTTTGGCCGCATCCTCATCGTAAATGCCCGCCACGGTGAAACCGGCCCCGCGGTACGCCGGGAGATGTCCGGCCCGCGCGATGCTGCCCGCGCCGATGACGCCGATGCCGTAGTCGCGCTTGGGCGGGAGATGGGGTTGGTAATCGAGCGGCTCAGGTGCGGTGCTCATGGCGCAGTCCTTAGGTGTCCTTTCACGGCAGGGGCGTCACGCTGTGCACGTAGCCGCCGTCCACGCAGAGAATCTGTCCGGTGATGTAGTCGGCCTGGGGCGAAGCGAGAAACACGACGGCGTCGGCAATGTCCTGCGCCGTGCCCATGCGGGCGCGGGGGGCGCGCCGGATCCATGCCGCTCTGCCTGGGGCCGAGGCGGGCCAGCCGGGCGTGGAGACCGCGCCCGCGGCTATGCAGTTGACCGTGATGCCTTGCGGGCCGAACTCCACCGCCAGCGCTTGCGTCAGCGTGTTGAGCGCGCCTTTCGCCACAACATACGGTGTCGCGCGGCGTTGAAAGACGAGGCTGTGCGCTGAACTGATGTTGATGATGCGGCCTCCCAGCGGCGGCAATTCGCTTTCCGGTTGCTGCGGCAGCGCGTCGTCAGGTTGCTGGGCGAGCATGATACGCAAGGCTGCCTGCGTGCAGTGTACGACGCCGTCCAGATTCACTGCAAAGACCCGCTGCCATGTTTCGAATGGATAGTCGGCAAAGGACCCCCGGTGATTGCTGCCGACGGCGGCGTTGTTGACGAGAATGTCCAACCTGCCAAATCGGGCGCGGATGGCGTCGAACATGGCCTGCACAGCCGCCCGGTCGCTCACGTCGGCGTGCAGCGGCCAGGCATGCCGCCCGTGCGCCGCGACGGCAGCGCACGTGGCCTCGGCGCCCGCCCGGTCGGCGCGGTAGTTGACACCCACGTCCGCGCCGGCGGCTGCCAGCGCGACGGCAGTGGCTTGCCCGATGCCTTTGGAGGCTCCGGTCACGAGGGCCACGGCGCCGGCGAGCGAATTCACGGGTTTTGCCTCAACTCCAGTCGTTGCCGCGAAGTGCGGCATGCCGCCTGAATCGGATCCAGGTTGCGGACCTGCGCCACCGGTTGGATTGCCCAATCCCCAAAGAAACTGCCGCTGCGTCCTTGCTGCCGGGATTCGCAGGTTATAAACCTGCGCTACCGGATAGAGGATGCTTGCGGCGGTGGCGGCGTGTCGTGCGCCATGCGTTGTTTTGCCGGATGGACACTGCCGCCGGGAGACGCAAGCTATCAACCTGTGCTACCGGGTGGACGCCGCCAGGGGATTTCAAGGGGCGGTGTTCGCCTTTGTGGCGGTGCGTTTAACTATTGCCGGAATCGGACGCAGGTTACAAACCTGCGCTACCGGAGAAACTTCGGCTCGGTCCATCGTGTCCAAAGCCGCGCAGTCACAAACCTGCGCCACCGGTTGGATTGCCCAATCCCCAAAGAAACTGCCGCTGCATCCTTGCCGCCGGGAGCCGCAGGTTACAAACCTGCGCTACCGGGCAAGACCTCCTCGGGGTGCAGCCAGCACGAGAAGCAGAGACTGCAAACCTGCGCTGCCGGAGAAAACTCCTACGCTGCCGGAGAAAACTCCTACGCTGCCGGCGGCAGTCGTTGCCAACCGGTCACAGCCAGTGGGCTACCGGCCAGAGCGTGGCCGCACGGGTGAACGGCGCGTCGAGCAGCGCCTCAGTCTCCTCGATCGGATCGTGTCCGTAGCGCCGCAGGAATTCCGCCTCGATTCGCTCTTCCAGCGCCGTTGGCGCGCCCAGCGGCACGTCAACCCACGTGTTGCTCCGGTCGGCGCTCTCCCGCACCGCCAGGCAAAGCTCGTAGTCGCGCACGCCCCCCTCCGCGCCGTACTGCGGTTGCCCGCCCGTCGAAACCGCGTGGTGGAAGCTCGTCAGTATTGCGGCCTTGGAGACATCGTCGGGCGTGGCGATGCCGTAGTCCGCATACGGATTCTGCCACACCACCGGCGGATCCGTGGCGACGGCAAGCGACTGCAAGACCCGCGCGCCATTGTGCTCGGCGTAGCGCTCCTCGATCGGGTAGGAACGAGACTCGCTCGGCGTGTACTGCACGAAGACATCCCGGTCGAAGTGGCCGCGCGTGCCTTCCACCTGCCAGCCGACGCGGAACGAGCGGTGGGGGAACGGGAAGATGCGCGGCGGCTTCTCGAAGAGGCACGCCACGCCGTTGGCGAATTCGATAACGCCGGAATCCCACTTGAGCGAACTCTCCGGTTCGCCGCCGTACGCCGTGTACGGTTCGGTGGCGACTTCGCCGCAGTAGCCCAGCACGCGCCTGGCCGGCGCGTCCACCAGCGCGCGGATGCCGCTGAAACCGTGGTACTGGCCGGTCTGATACCAGAGCCGGGCGTGGGTGACGTCTCCCAGCAGCCCGGTGTCGACAATCTGCCGCTTCAGCCGCTCTTTGGGCCAGAGCCACACCTGCTCCGCCACTTCCCACAGCACGCCGTGCTCGGCGCAGGTCTGGGCTATGGCGTCGGCATAGCGGCGCGTCAGCGCAACGGGAATCTCCGTAATCACGTGGCAGCCGTGGCGGGCGGCGGTGAGCGCCATGACGATGTGGGAGTCTTTCGGCGCGAGGCTGAGCACCACATCCGGCTTCACCTCGGCATAGAGCGCGCGCACGTCGGCAAATTGGCCCGCCACGCCGTACTGCGCGCCGACCTGGGCCAGGGCCTCAGGACTGCGGTCACAGACGGCGGCAAGCTCGTAGTGGTCGGTGAGGCGCGCGATCGTCGCGATGAACTGCCGCGCCCGTGAGCCGGGTTCCGCGCCGACGCCGATGACGGCGATGCGGAGTTTAGTCGTATTCACGCCAGATGCTTGCATCGCTATGCGCCGCCCGTCTCTGCCAAGAAGGCGGCATAGTGCTCCAGCGGCAGCGCTCGGCTTTCGTCAAGCTCGGTCACCACCAGCCGCGCCCGCGCCGTGCGCGTCACACCGGGTTCCAGCGCGCCGCCGAAGAGCGAGAGGTAGAGCGGATTGTGCTTGTGGAAGCGGTCCCGCGCGTCGGGGCTGTCGTAGCCGCTGGAGACGGCGAAACAGTCCTCAGGGCGGGACATCAGCACCGCCGCCACGCGCCGCTGGCGGTCGGCCTGGAAACAGACAGGCACTTTGTAGCGCCGCACCGGCGAGAAGCGGGCGATGTCCCGCCAGCGGCCGTCCACGCTGATGCCGACGGCGTCTTCATCGCGCGGATAGACCAGCACCCCGCCGCGAAAGACCGGGTTTACATTGACCGCTGCAAGCTCCGGCTCGTCGGTAAAGCGGCCCGGCTCGTCCTCTAATTCAAACCTATCCCGTGCCAAATAGACGTGCGGCACGTGCGCCGGATCGAAGTAGCACGCCAGCAGGGCCTCGAAATCGCGCGCCTCCGCGTTCGGCGTTACGGTCACAGTCATGTCAATCGTCGCCGGTTCCAGAATCTCGTAGCGGATGGCCATGGCGGGATGGCTGGGGTCTTGCAGCGCCCAGCGCAAGGTCACGCTGTTCGCATTGGCCTCCACTTCGCGCTCGCCCTGCCGTGGATTGCCGAGGTCGCTCTCCATGCCGGTTGCCCCGTCCGCCGCGCGGTGCATGAAGCGGTAGAGATTGAGGATGGCGTAGAGCGGATGGACGAATTCAACGCCGGTGGCCTTGTGCACCAGGTGCGTCAGGCCGTGATGGGGAAACTCGTTGCCCGGACGCAAGACGCCCTGAATCGCCGCCGTTTCAAAGGCGTAGACCTTCTCGTCGGCGCGGTAGTCAAGATTCGCCATCAGGCTGTCGTTCCTTTCGTGATGATGAGCGCCCGCCGTAGGGACGATGTACGCCTCGCGGCCTGCCGTGCAATTCTGGCACACACGGGCGTTATGCCAACTCGCCGCCGTTTGGACAGCATGGCGCAGCCGGGTCCAGAGGGGGCCGCAAGCCAAGCGCGCGCGGTGCGACCGTGGACGCTTCGACTAGCTCAGCGCGAACGGGTCTGCAAGCCACACGTGCGCGGTGCGACCGTGTACGCTTCGACTGGCTCAGCGCGAACGGCTTTGCAAGCCAAGCGCACGCGGTGCGACCGTGGACGCTTCGACTAGCTCAGCGCGAACGGCTTTGCAAGCCAAGCGCGCGCTTGGCAACCGTGGACGCTTCGACTAGCTCAGCGCGAACGGCTTTGCAAGCCACACGCGCGCGGTGCGACCGGCGCCGCGGCAAGCTGCCCAGCGCTTGCGACACACACCGGTTGGCGGCGCGCGCCTCTGAGGCTACGGCACGCCGCCCCGTAGCCTCAGTGTCCGGTTTCTCCCTGTGATTCAGGAACAAGATTTGGCGTGACCGGTCCGTCGCGCTGTCTAGGACGCGGCGGCTTCGAAGAGCGCGTTGGTCTCCGCCGCCATATTCTGCAGCCCTTCCTCCACGCTCACGGCGCCGGAGAAGATCTGCGGATTCCAAACCCGCATGGGACCCAGCATCTCGCCCCAGGAGACAACGTCGTGGGTCGGCAGGTTCGTCGTCCACTCGAACATCTCGAACGCGGCAATGCGGTTGGCGGGACCGTCGGTGACCTCGGGATCGTAGTAGAGTTGCGCAGAGTCATCCCGCGCCGGCCGCAGCACGTCCGCCCGCGCCAGAATATCCTGGGAGTCCTTCGTCATCATGTTGGCGAAGACGCCCCACGTCTGGTCGGGGGTCTTGGTGTTCGAGTTGATGCACCAGCCGACGATGTTCGTCGTGCCGCCCGGATGGCCCGTATTGGGTGACGACGCCACGTAGCCGTAGTCCCAGGTGAAGCCGGAGCCCGGCCAGGCTTCATTCAGGAACTTGACGTTGTTGGAAGCCGCCGTCCAGAGAATGACCTGGCCGCTGCCAAAGAGGGCGAAGCGTCCGCCCCGGCCCGCCATGCCTTGGCTCAGCTCCGCGATCTGTTCGCTGGTGGGCGATACGCGGTGCTTGAGCGCCAGGTCCACGCAGAAGTGCCATGCCTCGATCGACTCGGGGCTGTCGATAACGCAGCGCAAGTCGTCGTTCAAGAAGTCGCCGCCGTTGGCGCGCACGTAGTTCAGCCAGCCCTGCTCGATGGCGTCGGGGGCGAACGCGCCGTAGCGGGTCACCTGATCGCCTTCACGCTCCGTGAGCCTGATGGCGTACTCCTGCATCAGGTCCCAGTCCCAATCCGTGCCCAGGTCCGACGGCACGGCAAAGCCGCCTTCAGTTACGGCGTCTTCGTTGAAGAGCGTAATGATGCTCGTCATCATGCCGGGCACGCCGAACATTCTCTGGCCCTTGTAGGTATAGAAGTCGATGCCGGTGTCCCAGGCGTTGGCGGCGAAGTCCTGGGCGATGGGATCGGCCTTGAACTGGTCGGTGATGTCGGCGGGGATTTCCCTATTCGACCACGCGAAGTAATTCACGCTGTTCATCAAGTAGATGTCCGGGCCCGTGCCGCCCACGTAGGCGGACTGCAGATTGTCCCAGTAGCCTGAGACCGCTTCCACGGTGACGTTCACACCGGGATTGGCCTCCGCGTAATTCGCGCCCATCTGCTCCACGGAGGCCACGGGGTCGGGCCACCAGACCCAAACAGTGATATCGGCGGCCTCGGCCTGCGGCTGTTCCGCCGGCTCTTCCGCTTCCGGCTCAGCCGGGGCGTCTTCGGCGGGCATGGCCGTGGCGGCTTGGCCGCAGGAGATGAGCAAGGCTGCGGTGAGTGTGATACCACCGCCTGCCAGGATTTGGCGGCGTGTCGGGTGTATGCGAACGGAGCGTTCGTCGGTATCCACGATTGAGCGTTCTCCCCTGCTTGCAAGAGCTATCGTCGCGTACGGTCACTGCGCGTTTGCGACACTTGAGCGCCGCACCGGATGTCTGCGTTGTTGTAGCGGCCTCCTTTCCCTGGGCTGTTGCCATGTCGCGATATTGTGGTAAGGATATATCGCAATGCCAACATTGTCAACCACCCTCGGCAGGAAAGTGACTATCTTCCTACACGGTCTGCTGCGGATTCCACTCCTCGCTATGAGGCGTTGGCGCGGCGCAAGCCGAGAGGAAAACGTGTCCCCTGCCCACCGAGCGGACGTTCCTATCGCAAGCCGGAGAAGCTATGCCGGAAGTCTCACGCTAGAGCGTTGCCGCGGCCTGTGGGCCGCCATGGAAGAGGCGGCGCAACCCATGGCAGTACGCAGAGCAGACAGCGGAAGCACCGAGGGCTTCCGCTGCCTGCAATTGAGCGCGCGGCCAAGGTGAGAACGCAGCCAAGCGGGCGATTAACCCCGCGGCCAGCGGTCGGCCAGCGCAGGCAGTTCGGGGAACGGCGCGTGGGGGGTGGTCTGGTACCAGTAGGCGACCGAGGCGATGTCGTCGGTGAGGGGCTCGAACTTGCGGTTCAGCCACCAGCCGAGGGCCTGCACGGTCACTTTCAGGTCGTGCTTGAAGCGAATGGGGTCCATGATGTGCCAGCGGTAGAGGCCGTGCTGCGGCACTTCGGCCGGTTCGCGGCGGTAGAGCGGGTAGCCCAGGAACGGCGTGGAAAACGTCTCGTCGCCAAAGCCCCACGCGCCGCCAAAGTAGTCCTCCGTGCCGGTGCCACAAATCGTGGGATGGCCGGTGTCGCCGTCCAGGTAGAACTTCACCTCGCCCTCGCCCCACCAGCCGTTGGAGAATTGCGACCAGGCCAGAAACGTGCCGACGTATTGTCCCTGTCCCGCAACGCCGTCCAGCAGCACGTGTTCGGGATATTCGCGGGTGGTCATGGACCGCCGCCACTGCGCGTGGAAATACGCGGCGTTGTCCGGCACCGGCGCCAGCGCATAGGTGATCTGGTAGTAGCAGCCCGGTATTTCTTCCCAATACTCGTTCTCGATGGTGATGCGCGCGCTGCGGCGAAACGGCATGGGCCAGTAGGAGTTGAAGCCGCCGACGGGGTTTACGGCTATGGGCAGGGAATTCACGTTGTAGCGCAGGCCGTGGCCGTTGCAGAAGAAGTCGCCCAGCGGTACTTCCACCGAGGGCGTCTCCTCGCCGTCCCAATAGCAGCGCAAGACGGCGCTGCGGTACGCCTGGGGCCGCACGGTGAGCCAGATGTGCTGGATTGTGCCCGGACCCTCGATTTCGGCGATCGTGGTCGTGCTCTGCGGCGGCAGCTTGATGGAGGGGCGTACCTTCCAGCCCGCGCCCAGCAGCGAGGCCGCGCTGTCACCATCGGGTTCGGCCTTGGCGCCGCCGCCGCGTGCGCCGGTGGGATTTTCCGCCGTTATCGAGCGCGTCTCGGCATCCGAGAGCAGCGCGATGTTGTGTAAGCCCGTCTGCAGTCCGTCGAACATAGTCAATCAACTCCTACATTCTCGCAGGGGGCAGGTAGCCTGCCGCTTTCCCACGCATGACTTTGGCACATATCGCAGGATTGCTAGCCGTCCGCCAGGCCGTTCAGCAATGCCAGCGCCTTGCCTTCCATGGCCTGGCCGATGCCCGGGCCGCCGATGGCCGAGCGTGACGGCCAGGTCTCATACGCGCCCAGGGCGAGTTGCTCGTCGCTGGCCACGTAGCCCAGGTAGTCGTTGGCCAGGCTCATGACGAATTGCGGCGTAAAGGGCGAACCCGCCTTCACGGCCAGGCCGATCTCCACGAAGATCTCCCCGGGCAGGGCGGCGAACCCCGCCGGACCCACGCGCAGCGCCTGCACGGTGGAGGTGAGAGTCTGCGGCATGGCGTGCAGCACCTTGATCTCACGGGCGTAGGCCGGCGCCCAGCGGGGATAGATGGGCTGGCCGGTCACCGCCGAAAATGGTCCCTCGGTGTATTCGTAGTTGCCGCTCAGCACCTGGTCGGCCACGTTCACGTCCGCGTCGGTGGTCTGCTTGCGGGCGAAGTCGAACGCTCCCACCGCCGCGCCCAACGCCGCGTGGTCGTGCATTTCCATCAACTGGATTTCGGTTAGCGCGTGTCCGGCCAGCACCTTGGCCATGCGCGCCGCCTGGGCGTGGCCGCGGTTGGGCCACGGCGCGAACACGTTCGTGTTATTGATGTTGCCGGACGCGCCGTTGAAGAGCAGTCCCACGGTTTGCGGGCCGAGCAGGCGCTGGACGGCGCGGAAGAAGTGCCCGAAGTAGTCGGCGGATATTTCCGCGCCGGAATCCGTGCCCACGTAATGCAGCGCGTAGTTGCCCAGCACGGCAATGGCGTCACCGGCGGCGCTCTCCACGTAGCAGAGCGTGAATTCCGGGTCGGTGGTGCCGGCGGGACGCAGCACGTCCGGATTGCCCACGCCGGGATTGAAGTGCACCTGCCCGTTGCGCATGTGGTAACGGCGGTTGAAGACGATGCGCGGCTCCTGGACGCTGGCAAAGCCGACGCGGGCCGGCTGCAAGCGCTGCGCGGCGATTTCCACCGCGTCGGCGATCTTGCGCGTGGCCCAGGCCGTGTATTCGGTCTCCTCGTCCATGAACCCGATACTCACCGTGGCAGGCGCCGAGTGGGTGTGGGTGGCGGCGATGAACACGTGGTCGGGCGGGATGTGCGCGCGTTCGGCGATGCGCTCCTTGACGGCAGCCATCATGGCGCCCGTCATCATCGTGAGGTCGCAGAGGACGAAGGCAATCTGGCGCGCGCCGTCGTCCAGCACCAGCGCCTTCGCCAACAGTTCGTCGTGGACGGTATCGGCCAGGGTGACGTCCCGAAACGCGCCGCGCATGGGAATGCCCAGCCAGGGCGTGATGTTCGACGTCGCCGCGCCTGCGCGCAATTGTTCAGCCATGCTGTTCCTCCCCTTGGCAGTCTTGCCCGATCACTGCGAAAAGTCCGGTTCTTCGATAGTAGGGTTTTGCTTTAGCACAGGGCGCAATGTGATGCACTGTTTCTCGCCCCGCCAGCAGACTAGCTCCCTGTAGCGCGGGGCCTTGTGCCCCGCTGGCTTTGCGGGTTCGTGCCCTGTAGCGAGGGCACAGTCTTGGACCGGGCTTGCCCGCCCTGCTATGCCGGTTTGTTCCCTGTAGCGCGGGGCCTTGTGCCCCGCCGGCGGGTGTCGAGATGTAGCGCGAATGTTCCTTGCCCACGGGGTCAATCAATCGATTGGCGCCACACATGGCGTTGGCAACCGCAGGTTACAAACCTGCGCTACCGGAATGGAAGGCTCTGCTGGCGCCGCGTATGGGGCGGTAGCCATAGAATGCAGCAGCCATGGGTTTACCGCAGTCTACGTTTACTGCAACCTACGGCCGCAGCAATCGTAGGATACCATGAACCGCCGCAAGATACGTTTGGGCAAGCAAGCCCCCGTTTTGCCGCAGTCGTCGGCATAGCGGCGGGTGCGCGGGGTTTGGTACCCTAAAAGGGAGAAGTCCGCCGCAACGGCGCGGGCAAGGAACGAGTGCAAGGCGATTATTGCGCGGCATGCGCAGTTTGGGAATGGGCCCGCGCGCCCCAGGCGTGCGCAAGGGAAAGGAACGGCGAGGCACATGGCAGGAGCGTACCACGACGTCATCGTAATCGGCGCCGGTCCGGCGGGCTTGTGCGCCGGGCTCTACACCGCGCGGGCGCGGCTCGAAACCGTGATCCTGGAGAAGATGGCCCCCGGCGGCCAACTCATCAATACGTCGTTGATCGAGGACTACCCCGGTTTCGAGTCCATCGACGCCGCCGATCTCATCGAGAAGATGGTGTCGCACACGCTGGCGTTCGGCGCGCAGATTCTGACGACTGAAGTAACGGAAGTGTTCTCGGACGGTTGGCAGAAGGTGGTACGCACGGCGGAGGGCGAGGAGCACCGCGCCGGCGCGGTCATCATCTCGTCCGGCGGCACGCCGACCCCGCTGAACATACCCGGCGAGTACGAGTACGGGGGCCGGGGCGTGTCCTACTGCGCCGTGTGCGACGGCGCGTTCTTCCGCGACCGCGTGATTACGGTGGTCGGCGGCGGTGACTCGGCGGTTGAGGAGGGAGTCTTCCTCACCCGCTTTGCCAGCAAGCTCTATCTGGTGCACCGGCGGGACAAACTCCGGGCCCAGAAGATTCTCCAAGACCGCTTCATGGCCAATCCCAAGACCGAGATCATCTGGGACACCGTGGCGGATGAGATCCTCGGCGACGACGGCGCGGTCACCGGCATGCGCCTGCGCAACGTCCATACCGGCGAGGAATGGGTGCACGAAACCGGCGGCGTGTTCATCTTCATCGGGTTCGATCCCAACACCGACTTCATCAAGGAGCCCGTGGCGCGCGACGAAAACGGCTATCTCATCGGCGGGCCGCACATGGAGACCGACGTGCCGGGACTCTTCATCGCCGGCGACGTGCGCACGCAACTGACGAAGCAGATCACGACCGCGGTGGGTGACGCTACCACGGCCGCCGTGGCCGCTACCCACTATCTGGAAGACCTGTACGACCGGGTGGAGCGCCCGGAGACTGCGGCGACTGAGGTGTCCGCGTAGGCTGCGTCGTGCCGCAAGTGGGCGCGGCTGCTGCGGCTGACCGCCTCGTCGCCGAAAACGCCGAGCCGCGCACAGGTTGAGTGACCCCGTATGCGTCACCAAGAGTCAGCCGCTTCGTGCGCAGAGCCGGGCACCGGCGGAGTGACCGCTGTTCGGCAGCGGTCTATAATGGAACGAGGCAGGCGAAGGCGCGCCGCCCGCGCGATCTTGCGCCGGACGTGGCGCCAATTTGGGAATAGAGAGGTCTGACACGGTTCGCCGCGCGGAAGTGGCAAAGGAAGAGCAGGAACGCCATTCGCAACGCAACGCCGGCAAGCATGTCATTCCGAACGGAGCGGAGCGGAGTGAGGAATCTAGAGTGCCGGCCCCCTCGGGACGGTTGAGGAACGGGCACTGGATTCCGCGTAAAAGGTCCGACGCTGCGCCCGGAATGAAGTGCCCGGAAGAGCATGGCCGGTAGTGAGACAGCCGACCACGAGATGACTGCTCGTGTGTGGCTGGCAATGGCATGGCCGATCCAGGAAGTGCGAGTAGTTGCGCGGGAAGAGCGGAGCGTTGGCGCGAGAAGAGCCAAAGAAGTGTCCGGCATTGTGCGGTGAGAAGTGAGCTGAAGCGGCATTGCGATCAGGGCCGGAAGACCAACCGAGCAAGTAAGTACCGTTAGCCTTAACTCTCTGAAGAGTTTGTTGACAGAAGGAGAAATGCATGCTCATACCGTACGTTATCGAGACGACGAACCGCGGCGAACGCGGCATGGACATTTTCTCGCGACTCTTGCGCGACCGGATCGTCTTCTTGGGCACGCCGGTAGATGACAATGTGGCGAATATCATCATCGCTCAGATGCTATTGCTTTCGAGTGAAGACGGCGACGCCGACATTGGGCTGTACATCAACTCGCCCGGCGGCAGCGTGCATTCGGGCCTGGCGATCTACGACGCCATGCAGTACATCAAGAATGACGTGGCCACCTATTGCATGGGCCTGTCGGCCAGTATCGCCGCCCTCCTGTTGGCCGGCGGCACGACGGGCAAGCGCTACTCGCTCCCCAATTCCCGGATGCTCATCCACCAGCCGTGGACCCAGGCTTCGCGTCCGCTGCAGGCCAGCGACTTGGAGATCGAGGCGCGGGAGATCCTGCGCACCCGCAACCAGGTAAATTCCATCATCGCGCATCACACGGGGCAAGACCTCGCCAAGATCGAGCGCGATAGCGAACGCGACTTTTGGATGGACGCCACGGAGGCCAAGGAATACGGCCTCATCGATGACGTCCTGCCCTCTGCCGTCAAGACGCCAGAGACAGACGGAGTGGCCGGCGGCTAGCCGGTCCGCTCCGGCGCCGCAACACGAAGGAGTTCAGTTTTGCCAAGTCGTCGTGACCCGCGAGGCCAATACCGGTGCTCGTTTTGCAGCAAGGCGCAAGAAGAAGTGCGCCGCCTGATTTCGGGGCAAAACGGCGTGTACATTTGCGACGAGTGTGTTGACCTGTGTCGGGAACTCATTCACGAAGAGCAGGAGGGCGGAACCAAGCCCAAGGGCGAGACCGGCCCCCCGCGCTTGCTGAGTCCCAGAGAGATCCACGAGTTCCTGGACCAATACGTCGTCGGTCAAGAGCACGCGAAGAAGGTGCTCGCCGTCGCGGTCTACAACCACTATAAGCGCGTGGCCAGCGGCGAGAGCCGCGACGACGTGGAGTTGGGCAAGAGCAACGTGCTGCTCATTGGGCCCACGGGCTGCGGCAAGACGCTGCTGGCGCGGACACTGGCCCGCATTCTGGGCGTGCCCTTCTGCATCGCCGACGCCACGTCGCTGACCGAAGCCGGGTACGTGGGCGAGGACGTGGAGAACATCCTGCTCCGCCTCATCCAGGCCGCGGACTACGATACGGCCGCCGCCGAGCGGGGCATCGTCTTCATCGACGAGATCGACAAGATCGCGCGCAAGGCGGACAACCCCTCGATCACGCGGGACGTTTCCGGTGAAGGCGTGCAGCAGGCCCTGCTGAAGATCATCGAGGGCACGGTGGCGAACGTGCCGCCCCAAGGCGGGCGCAAGCACCCCCACCAGGAATTCATCCAAATCGACACCACCGACATCCTCTTCGTCTGCGGCGGCGCTTTCGAGGGGTTGGATCAGGTCATTGCCAAGCGCGTGGGCAGCAACCAGCGCATCGGTTTCGGCGCCATGAACGCCGCCGAGCGCGCGCAAGAGGCAAAAGACCTCTTCCGCCAGATTTCGCCGGACGACCTGCTGAAATACGGCCTCATTCCCGAATTCGTCGGCCGCCTGCCGGTGACGGTGGCGCTGGATGCGCTCACCCACGATGAGTTGATCCAGGTGCTCACCGAGCCGCGCGATGCGCCCGTCCGCCAGTACCAGCACTTGTTCGCCATCGACAATGTCGATCTGATCTTCCAGGACGACGCGCTGGAAGAAGCCGCCCAAATGGCGCAAAACCTCACCACCGGCGCGCGGGCCCTGCAAACGATCTTGGAAGAAGCGCTGCTGGACGTGATGTACGATTTGCCGTCCCGCAGCGACGTGCGTGAAGTCATCGTCACGGCTGACGTCATCGGCAAGCGGGCAAAGTCGCTGCTGGTCGCGGCGGACAATAAGCGGCCCAAAACCGGCGGCGGGCGTGACGCCCCTCCGGTCGACGAGGATGCGTCGGCCACGGCCTAGGCCGCTGCCGCGCGGGGGTGCAACGCGGCCAACTCCAGACCGCATCTCGTTGGGGGCGTGTTCCTCAACCGCCCGGCAAACGGCGCTGCTCATTCTGCCGCAACGCAGGGCATATGAGGTAGCGTGAAGCGGCAGGACGCCGGTCGGCAACTTCCAGAATGTGCGGCCCATCCGCCGGCCGAGGTTTCCCCATTGCCCCAAGACCGGGTCGCCGGCGGTCTGTGCTCTGCTTTTCCCACAGCTAGAGCGGCGCGGACATTCTGCGCGGTGGTGGCGCCGCCTGCGGCTCGCTGGCTCCCTTCTTGCGCATGCCGGGCACTGCCAGCGAGATAGCCAGTATGAAGAGCAGGATAATGCTGCCCGCAACGCCTACGACTTGCGGCGCGCTCCAGCGGTCCACCAACATCCCCATGGGAAGACCGGCGAACATCATGAGCGAGAACGACATCATATAGATGCTCATCACTCTGCCATAGTAGGCCTGGTCGGTGTGCAGCATCACGAGCGTATTGTTCAGAGACATGTAGGCATTTGCCGTGAGGCCCACGAACCCGATCAGCACGAGGCTCAACGGAAGCCAGGTAGTGTTGGCGAAGAGCACCAGCGAGATGCCAAACAACCCGCCGAATACGGTCTGCAGCAACTTGGCGTGCAGGCTTGTCGCGAAGTAGGCGACCACCAGCGATCCCAGCAGACCGCCCGCCCCGGCGGCGGCATTCAGGAAGCCGAGCCAGCGGGCGTCTACGCCGAGCACGTCCGCCTGGAACACAGGGAGTAGCATCTGGTAGGGGCGCCCCAGCAAGATCGGCACGAAGGCCAGGAGCAAGAGCAGCAGTATGGTCCGGTCGGTGAGGACGTAGCTGAAACCGCCAACCAACTGCGACGAAAACTTGCCGGGATCCGTCTTCTTGTCGCTTTCCGGCGCTTTAGGCAGGCGCATGATGAAGAACGTGGCCAGACCGTAGCACAGCGCCGTAATATCGAAGGCGCCCGCTACCCCCAACCACGGCGTGACGATCACGATGCCGGCCACGGCGGGCCCGACAATGGTCATCATGTTCCGGCCGGAGTTATTGAGCGCAATGGCGTTGCCCAGCCGCTCGCGCCCCACCAGCGCGGGAATCAGCGAAGATCGCGTGGGCATGCCCAGCGAAAAGGCCATGCCTTGGAAGAAGCCAAACACGATCAGGTGCCAGATGGCGATTATGCCGGTGTGAATGAAGAGCGCCAGCAGACCGGCTACCGCGAACATGAAGACCTGCGAGCCGATGAGAAGCCGCCGCTTGTCGACGCGGTCGGCCAGCACGCCGGCAATGGGAGAAAAGAAGAGCATGGGCAGACCCATGGCGAACCCCACGAGCCCAAGGATGCCGGCGGAGCCGCTGAGGTCGTATGCCAGATAGCCGCGCGAGATCATGGCGATCTGCAGGCCGCCAAAGGAAATGATCATCCCCAGCCACATGTCGCGGTAGGCCGGCACCGACAGCGCGTCGAAGGTTTGTGTGAATACCCGCAGGGCCGGCGGGCCTTTGCCGCCGGTCTCGCGCCCGCCGTCAGACGCGGACTCACCCGCCGGGGAATCCGCCCCGGAAACGGGCCCATCCTCTGGTCGTGTTGAACCTTGATCTGCCAGGGCGTCGCCCCTCCGCCAACCTCTATCCCACGCGGTAAGCCCCCCGACACGCGCGCCAGCCGCCGCGGGGAGTACGCGCGCACGCCGTTGCGAGCCACCACTTTTTGACGTGCACGTTAACGTGCATTCTACGCCCTGGCAGGCTGCCGCGCAAACGGTGAGGGTGCGGTTCGGCTATGGGAGGCGGCGCTGCCTGCCAGACGTCACGGTCCGCGACGGAGTCTGCGCGATCCGGCGCGAAAGACAGGCCGCTCTGGGCGGTGGCGATTAGCCCGGCACTCAGCCGGCAGGATGCTCCGCGGGGTCTTTCGCTCGTCCGCGCCGGCCCAACTTGGCCTTGCCGCCCAGTTCCCGCGAGAGTTGCAGGAAGCGCACGATGTCCTGGCGGCTCAGGAGTCCCACCACATTGTCGTCCTTCATCACCAGCATTTGCTGGACGGCGGACTCCTCCATGAGTTGCATGACGCGCAGGACGGAGTCGTCGGGGGATACGGAAGCCAGCGGCCAGGGCGTCATGGCGCTGGCAACCGTGCGATACGACCAGGTGTGCTGGGGCACGGCGCGCACGTCGTTGACCGTGATGATGCCCACCACGCGCCCATCCTGCATGACCGGCAGGGCGCGAACGCCATCCCGCAGGAGCATGGTCAGCACCACCCGGTCGAGGCTGTTCGCAGGTTGCACCACGGCGGGATCGGGGCGCATGAGGCTGGCAGCGGGAATCTCTCGCAGAGACTCATCGAACGATACCTGCCGCCGGTTGGATGTAGCGGCCCCATTCAGGAACCAGCCGATGAAGATGGTCCAAACACCGGCAAAGAACGACCCGCTAAAGAGCAGAAAGACGCCAAGCGCGATGAACCCGAAGGCGAAGAACTGGCCCACGAACGCCGCGACGGTGGTGCCTTTGCTCATGCTGCCGGTGAGGGCCCAAATGAGGGCACGGAAGACTCTGCCGCCGTCCAACGGCAAGCCGGGCAGCAGGTTGAACAGGGCCAGACTGGCGTTGATGAGCCCCAGGTAGGCGACGAGGGCGTGCGCCGGCACACTATCGGGTATGGCGACGCCGAGGAGCCAGAAGAACGCGGCAAGGAGCAGGCTGCTGGCCGGCCCCACGATGGAGATGAGGAACTCGTCGCCGGGCGTGCGCGGCTCGGACTTGAGGGCCGCGGCCCCGCCAAAGACAAAGAGCGTGATGCTGTCCACCTTCAAGCCGCGGGCCAGCGCCATGAACGAGTGGGCGAATTCGTGGAAGAGCACGGACCCAAATAACAACAGGGCGGTTGTGCTGCCCAACACCCAATACGTGGAGTCCGGCCATCCGGGATTTTGCAGGGGAAAGATCCCCTGGGCCAGCGACCACGCGATCAGGAAGAACGCGATGAACCACGTGAAGTGCAGGCGCACCTCGATGCCCGCCAACCGAAAGAGTGTGAGCGCTCCATGTTTCATCAATGCCCTGCCTCTGCCGCATCGAATCCCTTGAATCCACTGTACCGCAAATACCGCACGTGCTAAACGAGGGAAATGCTGCAAAGACTTTGCAGGCGTCTAAGTGATTCTAGCTGACTCAACAATGCGATAGCCTGCTTCAAGACGAAAACTAAGCACAGTTTCCTCTCTAATTCGCGTATCCAACATGCTGTTTCCATTGCCGGGGGGTGGCAAGTACCGCCGTCGAGCCGGAATTGACCTGACTCTTGACTCCACGTGCAAGAACCCTAATTCTTGTCCAATATCCCTGACCAGCATAGCGTTGTTTACGGTAGCACCTCTCAAAAAAGAGTTTCCCACAACCATTACCACTGTTCCGCCCTGCTTTACCACACGGGCAAGTTGGCTAAAGACACCTTGCATATCAAGAGCGTAACGCCTCAACCATCCAAGATGCTTCTCTGTGATCGCGGAATCGGATGAAACAACGACATATCGCGAAACATCCATCTTCACTGCTGCTTTGGACAGAGCAATCTCCGCGCCAATGCTTGCAGATCTTATTGCTCGAATGGAAGACAACTCATGCTCCAGCCAGACTAGGGTTAGCTTGTGACCACGCAGGTAGTCGATAGCATTTAGGTAGGGTGGCGAGGTTAGAACAAGATCATAGGGTTCATCTTCGAGTTCCTCAAGAGACCTAGCGTCACCTCTAAAGACACTAGCCTTTCCTCTTATGCGCTCCGGGGCTAGCCGCTTAGCCAAGTAAGCAGTCTCCCTCAAGAATCCTTGAAATACATCAAAGTCATTCTCAGACGCAACCCTGTGCGGCCTACTGTGCGAAGTGTCCCGGGCAAGCGATGCCTTCATTTCTTTGGTTATTATTGTGCGGCTCAGTGCAACTGTAAGAGCGTCTCTTTCCAGTTTGTCAAGTTCTCGTAGGGCTGTAGCCAAACGGAGTAGTTGCTTTTTTTGATTGGACGCAAACCAAAAGGCTATGAATTTCTGAGATTCAGCGTCGAAACAAATCTCGATCGGGTCAACCCGAATGTCTCTTGCAGTCTCAACTACCCTTTTGGCGGTCTCCACTAGCTTTGATGGGGCTAGGGGTGTCACCCACACTCGCGCCATGAGCACCGCTAGGGGGTCAATGTCGACGCCTGTGCAAGAGATGCCCGCTTCCACCGCAGCTCGAAGAACCGTGCCTGAACCACACATGGGATCCAGTACTCGACCACCACCTCCCAACGTACCTAATGACTCCTTAGCGACTTCAGGAGCCATTCGAGCAGGGAACGGGTGAATAGGTGTGAGCATCACTAGTTGACCTGAAGTGGAGTGAGTCCGCCATTTAGATCGATGATGTTTCGCTCGAGTTCCTTCAGGATTTCCACTGAATTGTGGTGCATGGTCACTTCATATGAGTCTTCATCAACTTGAATCCAGTGAGCTCCAATAATGCTCTCTACTGCTTTCAGTCTAGCCCTGAGGCGCTCAGGTGTGAACTTCTCTAGATCTCTTATCTTTGATCGCACAACGGCGATGTTTGGCCTTGCGTTAAGGTCTGCTTTTTCCTTTTCTAGGCCATTCAATAGCACTCCTAAGGGTATTTGCTTTCCTTCGGCGCGTTTTGCTTGCAGATCGCAAATCCATTTATCTACTTCGGGCACTATGCAGCAATCCTCAAAGAGGGATCGAAGTTCAGAAAGCGTGACACCGTGCAAGTAGTGCAATTTCGCCAACTCCTCTAGGTGTCTAACTTTCAATAGGGTCAGTCTTGGGTATTTCTCTGCTGCTATTGAAAACTTCCGATTGAGCTTGCTGTTCTGCTCTGTCTCACCTTGAAACTTGTCAGCTATGAAGAAACCAAAGTCAGCGCCCGAGTCCTTTCGAAACACTTCTAGGTCCGATGGGCTGATTCTCTCAGCCGGGATTGACGGTTGACTTGACTGTTTTGCATCGTAAACTAGCTTATAGTCAGCAGCAGAATCCCCTTGCCGACCTAGACGGGCACTCAATACTCCGTCGGCGCCCGGCAAGTTTCCGCCCTTGCGCTCGTAGCTGAAACCCAGCAGTTGAAAAACAGCTCCCGTTGCGCGCTCAAGCGCTGCGTAGTCATGGGTTGCGTTCTTCAGCCGACGTATAACTTCCTGAGCAGTCGGGTAGTCATAGCCTGCCAACATCCTCAACGCTCTATCCCTATCGTCTAGCAAGCTGGCTATCACCGCGCGACTGATGCCGTGGTCCTGGAGTTGACCTTCAAGCAAACTCTCCGATGTAGCAAATAGATTCGCTAGTCTCTTTTGCTTACCTTCATCGCTGAGTTTATTGATGAACGGATGGTCGGCATTCACGACCAGGTACCTACTATCGGGTTCGTATCGAACTACGGGCGAGTTTTGTCCAAATCCCCTGAAGATCATCCTTTCGAAGGGCCTTTCCTTTATCCTGTCTTCGATATCTTGCAACCATAGCGATACATTGTCACTTTGTAAGTCGTGCGGAGAACTGACGTAAAACGACTCCGCTCCAAAATCGCTCATGTTCCGCACACTGAGTATTAGAGGATCACATACCCAGTAGCTAGGTGTGTCATCAAGAAGCTGCAAGACATCAAGAGTCTCTTGAGTACTCCTTGACTCGTAGATTGCCCGGCACTTGTTAAACGCAGCTCTGAGTTCTTCTCGAAAGGCCCTAATAGGGTCAGAATCGCGTACTCCCTCGCGAGATGAAAGCAGGTAATCCCTTAATCCGTCTGCATCTATCTCAAGTGCAAATCGAGACCAAGCAGAATGATTCTGAGCTTCAAGGCCAAACAATTCGTCCTCGAGGTTAATAACCCGATTTCGTACACGAACAAAGAATCCATTGCTGCGGGCAATTTGATCTGACTTGCCACCGGTAAGGGTGTTCATGTAGATGGTGGCCTCACCTTTGATTGGGCCAATCCCGGGCACAGTCTTGTCAATCTCAAGGGTCTTTAGGGGCGTCATCGCCTCCTTGCTTGAGGTCAGTTTCTCACCATTTAGCCAAATCTGAAATCCGGCGTGCAAGGGCAGCCCTGTACTCAACACCCACCTGAGCGTTCCTGTCCGCAATCGACGGTACAGGTCCTTGAATTCTGAGAGTGCGGTTGCGGTCCATGATGCCGAATGGTTTTCTGTATCAAACATGAACTCCCAAGCCGCACTGTCGCGCTCCTCAATTTCCGCGAGATGCTCTCTCGCTGTCTCTTCACTAACTTCACGTAGCGAGATGGACATGTGATCACCGTTGCTCAGGCGATGATCTGTGACGTTGTGGAAGTTCATTGATGTCAGCAAGAACTTACCTTTCACGCGACTTATGTGCGTGAGATTCCAGGCAAGCACATACGAAGCCAGTTTTCCAATGCCAAACTGACCAATCATCGGACGTTCGTGTTGCGTAGGCAAATCAGCCTTGTTTGATTCGGCTATCCGCCAGAGTTGACGAAAACCTTCCTCATCCATTCCATGGCCGTCGTCAATTACCCATAGTGGCAATTGAGCGTTGATGCCTCTCTCATCGGCTTCCGGTAGCAAAATGTGAACCCGTTTCGCATATGCGTCATAGCTGTTAGTTACCAACTCCTCAATTGCTTTGTGTGGACTCTTGTAGAGTCCCTCAGAAAACAGGTGGATGATCTCATAGCTGATGTGTACGGGGATTTGCTCAACTTCTTGCCCAATGTTCTCAAAGGGAGATACTTGGGTGCTCATAGGGTTGCTTTCCCTCTCCTAGAGGACTGTAACTGGCCATTCGTCAGTAGTAGGAGGCACTTAGACTACAGTTGTTGTAGCAGGTTCGCCATCTCGATAGCGGCCATGGCGGCGTCGAAGCCTTTGTTGCCTTGTTTCGTGCCGGCGCGTTCCATAGCTTGCTCCAGGTTTTCCGCGGCGATGAGGCCGTTGATGACGGGGGTGTCGTGGGCGAGGGCAACCTGGGCGATGCCGCTGGCCGCGCCGTCGGCCACGTGCTCGAAGTGCACGGTCGCGCCGCGAATCACGACGCCGAGGCAGATGACGGCGTCGTACGCGCCTTTGGCGGCCAGGCGTTGGGCGGCAATGGGGATTTCCAGCGAGCCGGGCACGCGCACCACGTCAATGGCGTCGTCGGGCACGCCGTGGCGAGTGAGGCCGTCCACGGCGCCCTGCACGAGCCGGTCGACGAAGAGTTCGTTGAAGCGGGCCGCCACGATGGCGAAGCGGTGGTCGCCCGCCTTCAGCTTGCCTTCAAGAATGCGTGCCACAGGCCTGATTACTCCGTTTCCTGCGCCGCGAACGACAGATCGTGACCGAGTCTATCACGTTTCGTTTCCAGGTAGCGCAGGTTTTCCTTGTTTGGCTGGATGTTCAGGGGCACGCGCTCCACCATTTCCAAGCCATAGATGCTCAACGCCGCCTCCTTGATGGGGCTGTTGGTGAGCAAGCGAACCTTATGTGCGCCGAGGTCCTTCAGCACCTGACAGCCAAAGCCGTAATTGCGCTGGTCCGCCCCCAGGCCCAGGCGGTGGTTGGCTTCAACCGTATCCAAGCCGTCATCCTGCAATTCATACGCCCGCATCTTGTTCATCAGGCCGATGCCGCGGCCTTCCTGGTTCAGGTAGAGGATGATACCCGTGCCCTCCTCCTGCACCATTTGCATGGCCAGGCGCAGTTGCATGCCGCAATCGCAGCGCAGGGAGCCCAGAGCGTCGCCCGTGGCGCATTGGGAGTGGACCCGCACCAGCACCGGCTCATCGGGTGTGATCGTGCCCACCAAGAGCGCGATGCCTTCCTGCCAATCGGCGGTGCTTTCGTAGGCCAGGGCCGTGAACTCCCCGTATTCCGTGGGAATGCGGCTGCGGGCCACGCGGCGGGCGATTGTCTCCGTGCGGTAGCGGTACGCGATGAGGTCGGCGATGCTGATGATGGTGATGCCGTGGGCGGCCGAAAATTCCTCAAGCTGGGGCAAACGCATCATGGAGCCGTCCTCGTCCATGATTTCGCAGACCACCGCGCCGGGATAGAGGCCGGCGAGACGAGCCAGGTCGATGCTGGCCTCGGTGTGGCCGGCGCGCACCAACACGCCCCCGTCGCAGGCGCGCAGGGGAAACATGTGCCCTGGCATGATGAGGTCGCTCGGGGTCGTGCGCGGGTCTACCAGGGCCTGGATGGTCGTGGCGCGGTCCGCGGCCGAAATGCCGCTGGCGACGCCGTGGCGCGACTCTACCGATACCGTGAAGGCCGTGCCGTACATGGTGTCGTTGTTCTGCACCATGAGCGGAATGCGCAGATCGTCCAGCCGCTGGCCGGTGAGGGGCGCGCAGATGAGGCCGCGGCCGTACTTCGCCATGAAGTTGATCTTCTCCGGCGTGACTTTCTCCGCGGCAATGCACAAGTCGCCTTCGTTTTCCCGGTCTTTGTCATCGATGATGATGACGAAGTTGCCCCGCCGGTACTCTTCGATGGCTTCTTCGATGGTGGCCAAAGGCATTCAATTGCTCTTTCCGTTCACGTTGCCACTATCACACCGTTTGCGGCCGCGTTGGCTGGGTCGCCGCGGCAGGTCCCGCATCCGTACCGTACCGCGAGTGCTCGTTTGACCGGCAGCGCATCGCGTCCGCGCTATTCGCGGCGACCTCGCGCCATTCGCGGCGACCTCGCGCCTCCCGCTGCGCCCGCCGCCGCCATCAGGACCCCGGCCATCCCCTAGCTACGTCCGGGCTCCAACCAAGCCAGCGAATGCCCAAAGGACGCCGGGCGCTGCGCTCAGCCGCCATTCTCCCGCCACCTATTGCGAGGATTAGCGGTCCTGCCGGTACTCAAGCAGGCGTTCCACGTATTTGGCAAACAGGTCCGCTTCCAAGTTTACCTGGGCGCCGCGCGGCTTCTGGGTCAGGTTCGTGTGCTCCTGGGTATATTGTACCAGGGAAACGGCGAATTCCCGCGAGTCCGCCTCGGTCACGGTCAGGCTGACGCCGTCTACTGCGATTGACCCTTTCACGATCACGTAGCGCATGACGTCCGGCGGCGCGCTGAAGCGCATCACCACCGAATCGCCCACGGCTGCGCGCGCAAGCACCGCGCCGGTAGCGTCCACGTGTCCCTGCACCACGTGACCGCCCAGACTGTCGCCGACGCGCAAGGCGGGTTCCAGATTGACCCTCTCGCCGGTGGCAAGTTCACCCAGGCTGGTGCGCGTCAGGGTCTCCGGCGTAAGTTGGCAAGCGAATTCAGGGGGTTCGAGGGCGGCAACGGTGAGGCAGACGCCGTTGACGGCCACGCTCTCGCCGAGGCTGAGCGCGTCCGCAAGCTCTGGCGACGCAATCGCCACGCGCGCGCCCGCGGACGTTACCGCCACGTCCGTGACGGCGCCCAGCGCTTGTACGATACCCGTAAACATGCCGGTTCCCCCTTTGTGCCTCTTACTCGATTATACCGGCTGGGCCGCCGTAGGCGGTGGCTCACGAGGTTTCGATGCCGTTGAGGTAGGCGGTCAGCAGCACGTCGGGCCCGATGCGCTCAACGGCCGAAAACGCGAATCGCCGGGGGCCGGCGTCCGGCTGCGCGGCGCTGAAGCCGCTGAGCAGCGAAGGCGCGACGTCATCGCTCACCAGGAGCGGCGCGACGAACAAGAGCAGCTTCTGTACGCAATCGGCCTGCAAAAACGCCCCGGCGAGGGTGGGGCCGCCCTCTACAAGTACGGACAGGACGCCTTCCGCACCCAAACGCCGCAGGAAGGCGAGGATGTCCACGCATTCCCCAGCGGTCGGCAACGACCAGACCGTTGCGCCGCATTTCCGGTACGCCCGCAGCCGCTCCGCCGGCAAGTACGCCGTCGTGACGATGGTGGTGCTGCCCGGGAGATCGGCTTGGAGGACTTTCGCGCCAAGCGGCGTTCTGCCCCGGCTGTCCAGGATGAATCGCCGGGGGTGGCGCGCGTCCGGCCGCGCCAATCGCGTGGTGAGGCGCGGGTCGTCGGCGATCACCGTGTTCACGCCCGCCACGATGGCATCGCTGCGGTCGCGCAGTTCATGCACACGCGTGAGGGCTTGTGGGCCGGTGAGATAGGGATCCTCTCGTTTGCCCGTGGACACCTTGCCGTCGGCGCTCATGGCCAGCTTCAGGGTGACGAACGGCAGGCCGGTTTGCACGCTGTGGAGATACGCCTCGTGGCAGCGCCGGGCTTGGTCAGCTTGCACGCCGACGGACACGCGGATGCCCGCGGCCCGCAGCCGCGCCACACCTTGTCCGTTCACCTGCGGGTGCGGATCGAGCACGCCGATGCTCACGCGCCGGATGCCCGCGGCGCTGATGGCGTCGGTGCACGGCGGCGTGCGGCCCTGAAAGGCGCAGGGCTCCAGGGTAACGTAGAGGTCCGCGCCCGCCGCGGCGGTTCCGGCTGCCGCCAGCGCCACCACTTCGGCGTGCGCTTGTCCGGGCGGCTGCGTTGCGCCTTCGCCGACCACAACACCGTCACGAACAACCACCGCGCCCACTGCCGGATTAGGCGAGGTGCGGCCCTGGGCGCGTTCGGCAAGGGCGAGGGCGCGGTTCATGAATGGTGTCGTCATGGACCTGTCTACTCGTCGGACGGGAACGGGACGTCGGTACACATGGCGTGGCAAGAGAGGCCTGTCCCACCCGGAGGCGGCGTGAGCGAGGCCATCATACGGCAGGGCCGCGGCGGCGGTCAATCATGGGGCCGCGGCCGGGAGTTCGAATTCACAAGGCAACCGTAGAAAGCGGCCGCGCGCTAGTGGGCCAATTCGGAGGCGGCGCCGGGAAGACTTGCGCGCAGGGCCGGCGGGGCGGGAAGCCCAGAGCGCGATTAGTAGGTATTGACTTAGGCTGCACAGGCATGCGTGTCAACGCAAACGGCTGCTCCTCGAAATGTCATTCTGAGGAGTGCAGCGACGAAGAATCTAGTGTCGGGAGCACACTAGAATCCGCGAACCCTTTTCGACGCTGCGCTCGGAATGACATGAGATATAGCCCAGCAAGGAGCTCAAGTCTATATCTACTAATTCCCGCCCAGAGACCGGAATGCAAGGCGGTGGCCGGCTACACCACAGCCATGGCGCGGAATTGGTTCACGATGCCGGGCAGCATGTCCAACACGCGCTCGATCTGCTCCGCCGTGTTGCCGTGCCCCACGCTCAGCCGCAGCGCGCCCCGCGCCCGGTGCACCGGCACGCCCATGGCTTGGAGTACGTGGGAGGGCTCCAGCGACGTGGCCGAACACGCGGAACCCGCGGAAGCGCACACGCCGTGCAGGTCCAGGTTGAGGAGAATGCTCTCGCCCTCCACGTTGGCAAACGTAACACTCGCCACGTGAGGCAGCCGCGCGGTGGGATGGCCGGTGCGTTCGGCAATCTCGATGTCGGCGCAAATGCCGTCCAGCAGGCGGTCCCGCAGCGCGGCGCAGTGGGCGTTGCGTTCGTCGCGGTGTAGCGCGGCGAGGGTGAGGGCCTTTGCCATGCCGACGGCGTAGGGCACGTTTTCCGTGCCGGCCCGCCGGTTGCGTTCCTGGCCGCCGCCCTGCACTAAGGGGATGAGCGGCGTGCCCCGGCGCACGTAGAGCGCGCCAACGCCCTTGGGGCCGTAGAATTTGTGGGCGGCGATAGAGAGTAGGTCGATGTCCAGTTCTTCCACGTCCAACTCCATGCAGCCGGCGGCTTGCACGGCGTCGGTGTGGACGACAATCTCCTCATTGGCTTCCCGCGCCAGCGCGATTGCTTCCCCTAGCGGCTGCACGGTGCCCACCTCATTGTTGGCCGTCATTACGCTGAGCAGAATCGTGTCCGGCCGCACGGCGGCGCGCAAGGCATCCAAGTCCATGACCCCATATTCATCCACCGGCAGATACGTGACCGCAAAGCCCTCTTTTTCCAACAGGTGGCAGGCGTGCAGCACCGTGTGGTGCTCGATCTGGGTGGTGATGATGTGCCTGCCCTCATCCCGGCGGGCGTACGCCACGCCCTTCAGCGCCAGATTGGCCCCCTCACTGCCGCTGCCGGTAAAGACGATCTCATTGGGGCTGCACAGGAACACGTCCGCAATATCCTGCCGGGCGTCCTCCAGCGCCTGCTTCGCCTGGCGGGCCAGACTGTAGATGCCGGAAGGGTTGCCCCACTGCTCGGTGAGATACGGCAGCATGGCGTCGAGCACCGGCGGGTCCACCGGCGTGGTCGCGGCATGGTCGAGGTATATCAGATCATCCATGAGAGGTTTGTATATCGTCTAGGCTGTGCGATTCGTGGGCCGGTTGCGGCTCTGGCGCGCGCTGCATGGACTATATGGTCCTGTGTACACGCGCTGCGCGCTGGAAAACAGTATTCTGCGCTCCAGATTCAAGTATAATGCTGCGTACTACCGTTGCCAACCTATGTCCAGTCCCTGCAATACATGCCGGAGGCGATTCGATGGCAGATGCGACCACACCGGCGGCGTATGCGCCGCTCGAATACGTGCGCCAGGTCTACGACCGGACTGTCCCGCTGTATGATTACGGCGCGGTGGGCCAGGCCGGTTTTCCGCAGTGGCAAGCCGAGTTGCGGGCCAAGGTGGCCGCTCTGCTCGGCGGCTTCAGCGCTCCGCGCGGCGATCTTGCCCCGCAGGTGCTCGCCACGGTTGAGAAAGACGGCTACACCCAACAGAAGATCGAAATCACGAGTGAACCGGGCGTGCGCCTGCCGCTCTACGTGCTCACGCCCCAGTCCGGTCAGGCGCCCTATCCCGCGGTCATTGCCCTGAACGGTCACGGCTCCGGTGTGCAGGAGGTCATCGGCGAACCCCAGGACGAGCAGATTGCCGACCACATGCGGCGCTGCAATCACGACTACGGACGCCAACTCGCGCGGCAGGGCTTTCTGGTGTTTGCTCCGGAGCAGCGGGGCTTTGGCGAACGCCGCGAGCAGGAGGACATTGCCCAAGCGCCCGGCCAGTCATCCTGCCGCCAGGCGAGCATGAATGCCCTGCTGCTGGGCCGCACCATGTGCGGTATGCGGGTGTGGGACGTCATGCGCGTGATCGATTTCGCGGAAGACTACGCGGGCCGGACGGGCGCGGCGAACCTCGCCACGCTGGCGTGCGTGGGACTCTCCGGCGGCGGCACGATTACGACCTTTGCCACGGCCATGGACCCGCGCATTACGACGGCGGTGATCAGCGGCTACTTCTGCTCGTGGCAGTGGTCCATCATGGCCATGCGCCACTGCGAGGACAACTACGTGCCGGGCATTCTGCAACATGCGGAGATGGCCGACGTGGGTGCCTTGATCGCGCCCCGGCCGCTGCTCATCGAGGCGGGCACGGAAGACCCCATCTTCCCCCTGCCCGGCGTGCACGACGCCCATGGCAAGCTGGCGCAGGTCTATGCAATGCTCGACGCCCAGGAGCGGCTGGCCCTCGACGTCTTCGCGGGCGAACACCAGTGGCACGGGACAATTGCCGTGGACTGGCTGCGGCGCTGGCTCTAAGGCGGGGCACTTCTAAGGCGCGGGCACTAACTGGGAGGACCGCCGTCCCCCCATCCGTTCGCACTGAGCCCGCCTGCCCTGAGCTTGTCGCAGGGCCGAAGTGCGCGGACATCGGGGAGGCGTATGAGAGCCGAAGTAGGCATTCCCCCCTTGCGCCCTATGCCCGTTCGCACTGAGCTTGTCGAAGTGCGGGAAAGGCACGGGCGAGCAAGTACCCAGAATACGCCTAAGCCTGTTGTCACCGATTTCCGTTCGCACTGAGCCCGCCTGTCCTGAGCTTGTCGCAGGGTCGAAGTGCGCAGACAGCGGGAGAAGCGCATGAGAGCCGAAGTAGGCATTCCCCCCTTGCGCCCTATGCCCGTTCGCACTGAGCTTGTCGAAGTGCGGGAAAGGCACGGGCGAGCAAGTACCCAGAACACG
>JAJEAH010000020.1 GCA_022824225.1 Chloroflexota bacterium | reverse complement strand
TCCGTTCGCGCTGAGCCTGTCGAAGCGCTCCTCCACAGCCTCACAACTGCCCCCAATACCCGTTCACGCTGACCTTGTCGAAGCGCCCCTCCCACGTCTCACAACAGTCCCCACGTCCCGTTCGCGCTGAGCTTGTCGAAGCGCTCCTCCCCATACCTCCCCTCTTCCTGCGCGCGGAATCTTGAAGATAAGCGTTTCTCCACTTACAATAGAAAGCTGACACAAATCCACGTCGCCACATGGGCCGATGGACATGCCGCTTGGAGTAAGGAAGGACCACCGATGCCAAATGACTTGGATGTGCGGAAGGTAGTAATTCTTGAGGACGACTCGGAGCTCGTCGATGAGATCGAGCGCCGGTTGCGCGACCATGGTTACCAATCAATTCTCTTGCGCAGAACACGGGACATCGTCAAGTTCCTCAAGGCCGAGAAGCCGAAGACGATGATCATGGATGTAGCCCTGCCCGACGCCGACGGCATTAAGCTGCTGGAAGAAATCAAAGGCGACTGGGAAGCGAAAAAGACCCACATCATTGTTATGTCAAATTACTCGACTCGCGTGAACTACAAGGTCCGCGACGACGTGGAGGAGATCTTCCAGAAACCGTTTGACGTGGAGACACTGCTTTCGTCGGTGGACCGCGTTGCCGCCATGGACGACAAGTAAGGCAACGGCAGCAAATACTGCGCTCGAGCAAACTTGGGGAACGACTAAGAGCGCTGCCGCGCGCGGCATGGCGCCGGCGCGGCAGCGCTCCCGCACTTAAGGGGTTCCTATTCGTCGCGGGTGTCGTCCAGCAGATTCCCTATTCCTTGCGTCCGCCTGCCGCTGCGGCGCAGGAAGTCGTCCACCGTGTCGCGGTGCGGCGCTCCGTCGATTGGCCCGGTCACCGTTACGGAAAGAGCGCCGGCCGCGTTCGCCCAAAGCGCGGCGGACTCCGGCGACGCTCCTCGTTGCAGCGCCCAGAGAAACGCGGCATCGAACGAATCGCCGGCGCCGGTGGCGTCCACCTCTTGTACAGGAAACGACGGCACGGCAACCGTCCCGTCTTGTGTGTACACGGTACAGCCTGCCGCGCCTTGCTTGAGCACTACGGCTTCATTGTGGGGCGCCTGCCGCAAAGCGGCGCAGGCCGCGGCCGGAGAGGCCGCACCCGTAATCAGTTGCGCCTCTTCACCGCTGGGGAAAACGATGCTCGCAATATCCACTATGGGAGCGACCAGCGCGCGGATGCGCTCCGGTCCGGCTAGTTCCGCCCGGAGATTCGGGTCCAAGCTCACTCGGCCCCCGGCATTGCGCACAAGCCGCGCCACCAGGACGCAGTACTGCCACCAGGCGTCATTCATGGCCAGGCACGAGCCGTTGACGTGCACCCACGCGACCTGCCGTAGATACGCCGGACTTGGCAGTGGCGGCGGCCGGCCGGCAGCGCCGTTGCGCATATGGAAGAAGAACGACCGCGTGCCGTCGGGGTGATTCACCACGAATGACGCAGACGTGGGCAAGTCACCGGTGCGGGCCAGCCCGCTGTGATCCACGCCCTCGCGCGTCAGAAAGCTGCTAACCACCTCCCCGAACGCATCATCCCCAACTGTACCGAGAAACGCGCCGCGACCGCCCAAGCGCGATACGGCAGTCGCGAAGATGAGGGGCGCGCCGCTGGCAAACGGCCCGCGATACGCGCCTTCCGCAGCCAGTGGCGCGTAATCGCCTACCTGCGTGAACTCCGCCAGGGCCTCTCCCATGCCGAGAATTGTCAACCGTGCCATGTCCTAATCCCTCAAACACGTTGACCGATCTCCTGCACAGTATACTGGAAGGGACCGGGAGGGAACGCCAGTGCCGCTAGAGCACACCCAAGAACTCGGCGCCGCGGACAAGATGCCTCGCTCCTTTTGGCGCGGCCCCGTCCTCGACCGCGCGCAGGACGCGTTGGGCATGGTATTGGCTCGCCGCCGGGGCAGGGCCATCCAGCGCGGTCGCATCATCGAGGTCGAAGCCTACGGCGGCAGCGACGATCCGGCCAGCCACGCCTACCGCCGCCAGACCGCGCGCAATGCCGTCATGTTTGGTCCGGGCGGCGCGGCCTACGTCTACTTCATCTACGGCATGCACTTCTGCTTCAACATCGTCACCGGCGATGCGGGCGCCCCTGCCGCCATTCTCGTGCGCGCGCTCGAGCCTCTTGAGCATATCAGCGGGCGTACCGATGGCCCCGCCCGGCTCTGCGCGGCGTTGAACATCGACAGGCGCCTCGACGGCATCTTGCTGGACGGCGATATCTTGTGGCTGGAGGTGGGTAAATCGCCAATGCCGCCAAGCCGCATCGCACGCGGAGCGAGGATAGGGCTAAACCCAAAGAGCCCTGCCGCCCAGTGGCCCTGGCGCTGCTACATCGCAGGCAGCGCCCACAGTCAAGCGCGGGTTGGCCGCAAGGGTTCCCAAGTTTGATGAGCGGCGGGCGCGGTGTTAGCGCCAATTTACGTGCGCTCGTTTGGCGCCTTTCCTGCCCGTGTGGGTACCATGCCGTCCCCGCCTAGCGCCGGCTGCATTTGCGTGCGATGCGGGGCGTGCCTACAATAATGCACAATTGCTAGTCATTAGTTGCAGGTAGGCGAAAAGCTGAGGAGTGGAATATGCCGTCCTATCGAGTTGGCATCATCGGGTGCGGCGCGCGGTCAACCGCACACGCCGCGGGCTGGGTCGCGAATGCGGGAGTGTCCATCGCGGCGGTTGCAGACCCTATCGCGGAACGCCGGGACGCTCTGGGCAACACCCACGGCGTCGCCCCGGACCAGCGGTATCCGGACTTCTCGGACATGCTGGACAACGCCGAGCTTGACTTCATTTCGCTTTCGACCAAGCCAGAACTGCGGGAGCCGGCCGTCGCCGCCGCGGTGGAAGCGGGAATTCGCGGCATTCTGTGTGAAAAGCCCATGGCGTTGAGCCTGGGCGAGGCGCGTAGAATCCACAGCGTTTGCGCGGAAAACGGCGTCCCGCTGGTTATCAACCACCAGAAGCGGCACCTCACCGAGTGGCAGCGCCTTGCCAAACTGTGCGCCGACGGTGAATTGGGCACAATCGAGCGCATCGACGCGTCGTCCTACGGCAACCTGTCCAGCCAGGGCACCCACGTGCTGGACATGGTCTTGCAGTTTGGCGGCGACGTGCAGCCCCTGTGGGCAGTCGGTCAAAGCGTCGGCTGGCGCGATTACGTCGGCGCCCATGCCGGGCCGCGCTATACGCTCGGCCAGTTTCGCTTTCCCAACGACATTACGGCGTACGTGCAAATGGGCGATGAAGCGCCCCAGTTGCTGGGCCGCGAAGACTCGTGGATGCGCCTGCAACTCCGCGTCTGGGGCACGCGGGGGCGCGGCCAGGTGGACTTGCCCATCGGCGCACGCGCGTGGCGAGTCGGCGAAACCGAGCCCACCAGTTGGCCGGAGTGTTGGACTGACACCGAGAACCTCGGCAGCGCCCAGGCGGGACTCTCCGGTTCGGTGATTCGCGCTGCGGAAGACTCAAGCTACGATCCCCCGGCAGGAGGCATTCGCCCGCTCTATAGCTTCGAGATGCTCGAAGCCCTTTGCGCTTCCACGGAAACTCGGGAAATCGTCACGTGGCCGCTGCCCGCATGGGAACATTCGCCAATGCAAGACTTGAAGCCGGTGGACGCCGATGTTTGATTACTTTGCTTCGAGCGTAGCTTTTGCCGAGCAGAGCTTCGGGGACGCCTGTGCCGGCCTGCAAGAGGCGGGCGTCCGGGAAGTGGACATCTGGTCCGTGGCGAATTGGTGCGCCCACCTGCCGCCCGACGACGACGCGAATCCGGACCTGGGCGCCGTAAAGAGCGCCCTGGACGCCCACGGGCAGTCTTGCCGCGCGATTTCGGCTTACGGCAAAGACACGGAGGACATGGTTTTGGCCCGGCTGGACCACTTGGCCGCCCTGGGCGGCAAGGTGCTCGTGCGGGGCAGCGGCCCGGAAGACATGACGGTCGCCGAATTCGCGGATTCGTTCATGCCCTACGTACGGCGCGCCGAGGAACTGGGCGTGCAAATCGGCATTGAAAACCATCGCGGATCGGTGATCAACAGCACGGCGTCGATGCGGGAACTACTGGAGCGGGTGGAGAGCCCGGCGCTAAGTATCGCGTTTGCGCCGATCCACGTGCACATGGCGCAAGAAGACATACCGGAGGCCATTCGCGCGGTTGCCGGGCGCATTTCGCTCTTCTATGCCTGGGATTGGGGCCCGACGGCGGACAAATTCTGGAAAGACCCGCAAGAGCAAATTCCGGGCACGGGTGTTATCGACTTTCCCGCCATGTTCCGCACGCTGCACGAGATTGGGTACACAGACCCGCTCTGCATCTTCGCCCACGGCTTGGAATACGAGCGCGCGGCCGACGCCATCGTCGCCTTGCGGGCCGGTCGCTCTTACTGCCAGCAGGTGGAGCGGGAGTTGGGCCTGGCCTAGGTGAAAAGGCAAGGTCTGTGCGGTTGATGGCAGAGCACGCATTACCGCCAAAGCGGAGATAGAGGTGCGAGTAGTCCCCGAGCCGCCCGCCCGATTAGCCTCTCGCCATCGCGTACCTGCGCCCAGCCTTGCTTAGGCTAACCACAGAGCAGCGGGTCCAGTGCTCCTCGTACCGAGCCGTCCGGCGCCGCCCATAGCCATGGTGTACCGCGTCCATTCATGCTTCGACAAGCTCAGCACGAACGGATACGCGGTGCACCTGGGCAACTGGCGCGTGGGCAGTCTGGGCTGAATGAGGCCGCCAGTCAAGGTTCCTCACAGGCTGGGCGCTTCCTTCATTGAGCACGAGGGAAGCGCGGGGGACGGCAAGGTTCCTCACACGCTGGGCGCTGCCCTGCCGGGCGCGACCCGCCCGGCAATGAAAGCAAGATTCAGCCCTACGTGAGAAAGCGCTACCTGGCCAGATTCCTCGAACCATGTTTTCCCGTTGGACGATGAAGCTGCATTCCAAATATTCCGGCGAACGCCGGAATCCTTGTAGTAGCAAATGGGAATTCAGCCGCCCTGAATCTGAGCCCGATTCATCCCGCCCCTGACCTACAGTCACTCTGTGGTGAGCAAGCGCTGCGCAGGCACACACTACTGAAGGCAGACTGCGGCTCACCAACGGCCCAGAAAGCGATTTCGCCGCCGCCAACTAGTCTGACGTCGGCGGGCCTCCATGCACGCACTTGCGGCTAGCTGCGGAATGCCAGTTCCATCCCCAATTCGGCGCCAAGTTGCTGCAGGGGCTCCCAGACGATGCTCGGCAAAGTGTGTGTGCCGCGGGCGCGGGCTTCCCGCTCCAAGCGTCCGGCCCGCTCGCCGGGGTAGAAAATCTCTGCCACACCGGGCTGCCGGGGAGTCGCTTTGATCTTGCCCACATAGTCTTCCACCCGCTGCTCAAAGTCAGGGCGGGCCATGAACAGGCTGGGTTCCAAGACCAGGAGAAAGTGACCCACCTGTCCGCTCATGCCGCTCTCGGGGCCGTAGCCCGCGCCGGTCAGCACAGCCGCCAGCAACTCCGACACCATCGCCAGGCCGTAGCCCTTGTGCTCGCCCAGGGGCACGAGCGTCCCCGCCAGCGCCGCCGCGGCGTCCACCGTCGGTTGCCCATCCTCATCCAACGCCCAGCCTTCGGGCAAGGGTTCGTTTGACGCCGCATGCATACGAATCTTCGCAAACGATGCCGAGGGGGCGATGTCCAGCACGATGGGATCGCTCTCTCCCACCGGAATGCCGAACGCCCACGGGTTATTGCCCAGCACACGTCCAATCCCACCGGTCGGCGGCATGATGGGCATTGCCACGGAGGTGCACAAGGCGATATAGCCTTCGCGGGCGGCGCGCAGAACGTAGTGCGCCGGAATGAAGAGGTGATTGGAATTGTACACGCCGGCCATGCCAATGCCGCTGGTGCCGGCCTTTATCAAGCAGCGATCGAGTGCACGGGTGCAGGCCACCGGCCCCAAACCGCGGTCGGCGTCCACCAAGACGCTTACCGGCGATTCCCGCAGCATCCGCGTCTTTGGCCTCGCCTTGACCTCGCCGTTTCTCACGGCGGGGGCGTAGTACGGGAGCAGTCGCACGCCATGGCTGGCGTGGTCGCGCAGTTCCGCTTCCACCAGGACCCCCGCCAGCATCCGCGCGTTGCTGGCCGTGACGCCCAGCGCTGAGAACGCGTCGGCGCAGAATCGCTCCAGTTCGTCTATTGCCACTACACGGTCTTCAGCCATTGTCACACCCTTGTTCGTGCTCCTAGTCACATCCTTGTTCGTGCTCCGGGTCTTCCCCACTGCACATACACAGCAGGTGTCTTATCCTCTCCGGCAGAGCGCCGACAGAGTTGCAAAGTCCCATCGTTTGGGAATCAGTTTCTCTTGACTTGATTACCTTGTTGGGCTAGATCTCATGTGTTGGGCTAGGTCTCATGTCATTCCGAGCGAAGCGAGGAATCTGAAGTGCTCCCGACACTAGATTCTTCGTCGCTGTACTCATCAGAATGACAACTCGGCTGCACTCCTCAGAATGACATTTCTGGGAGCAGGCGTTCACGTTGACACCCATACCTGTGCAGCTTAAGTCAGTACCTACTAATCGCGCTTCGTTTCAAACCTCTCACGGCATGAGGATGCCGCCGTCTACGTTGATAATCTGTCCCGTCATGTAGGCGCTGTGGTCAGAGCAGAGAAACACCGCCACACCGGCCACGTCTTGCACCGTGCCGATACGATCCAGCGGCACGTGCGGCAGGATCTTCTTGCGCCAGGCCTCCGGCAGCGGCGTGGGCTTGGAATCGATCATGCCGGGCGCAAGGCAATTGACGCGAATCTGCGGCGCCCATTCCAAAGCCAGCCGCTTGGTGAGCATAATCAAGCCCGCCTTGGCCGTGGCGTAGTGGGCGCCGGTGGCGTAGGCGGGATTGGGGCTGATGCCGCCGCCCGACGCCACATTGAGGATCACGCCGCCGCCGCGCTTGCGCATAGCATCCGACGCCGCTTGGCACAGCAAGAACGGGCTGAGCAAGTTGACGGCGTGCACCCGTCGCCAGTCTTCAGCAGTGATGTTGGCGGCAGCCTTGCCGCTGAAGACGCCGGCATTGTTGACCAGGATGTCCACCCCGCCAAAAGCATCGAGCGCATCCGCCACAATCTGCGCCGCCGCCGCCTCGTCACGCAGGTCAGCCTGTACCAGCGCCGCGTCCACGCCCTCGGCCTCAACCTCACGACGCACGCCTTCAGCGCGTTGGGCCGACCTATGGTAGTGCACCACGACGTGCGCTCCCTGTCGCGCTAGAGCCAAGGCAACGGCTCTGCCAATTCCCCGCGCCGCCCCGGTCACGATGGCTGTTTGATCGACCAAGAGTCTGCTCACGCCGCGGCCCCCTTGCCAAAGTGGTAGCGGCTTGTCGTAACGGCCAAGTCTTCTGCTAAGCTAGACACTACTATGCACATCTCAGTGAAGGAGATCCTCAAGTGCTTCTAGCCGTATCGGAAAACATGATACCTGGCGCCGGCTACGGCGAAAAACTTCGCCACTTGCGTGACAACGGTTACGACGGCATCGAACTCTTCCCGGACATCGCGGGCCAAGAAACCGCTGCACTGAAACGAGCCATGGCGGAGACCGGCATCACGGCGCCGAGCATGCGCGGGCGCACTCGCGACCTCCTTGCCGCCGATCCCCAGGCCCGCTCAGCGCAGATCGAGCAACTCAAAGGCGTGTGCGGGTTGGCCGAGGAGATTGGGGTGAAAGCCGTCGTGATCGTGCCGGTCTTTGGCGGCCCGCGCGTCCCGGACCTCTCCCCATGGCGTTCGGTGGTCGAGGTTGAGGAAGCACTGTTGGCAACGATCCTGCCTGAGATTGGGGAAATTGCCGCAAATCACGGTGTCACGCTCGTGATGGAACCCCTCAACCGCTATGAGACCCACTTCCTCAACACCGTTGGGCACGGTGCGGCGATCTGTCAACGCGTGGGGCATCCTTCGGTACGGGTCATGGCAGACTTCTTTCACATGCACATCGAAGAAGCCGACATTGCCGACAGCCTCGCGGAGAATCTGCCCTACGTTGCCCACGTGCACCTGGCGGACAGCAATCGCGACCTGCCCGGCTGCGGACATACTGATTTTGGGCCGGCCTTTCGCGTGTTGAAGGACCGGAACTTCAGCGGCGCCTTTGCTTTGGAATGCTCCCGCCGGGGTACACCAACGTTCGGTCTCAGAGAGTGCGCCGCCCATTTGCGGCGCGTGTGGCACGAAGCCTAGACGCGGCACCAGCCGCGCCGGAGAGCCGCACCGCAAAGTCGCGCAGGGCTCAGGCGCCTGGGGACAAGAGCGTGAAGGCCACGGGCCGCACAGCCAGGGGGATGACGTTGCGCACGTGGAACGTGCGTGAGTCCAGGACCAGAATGGCGCCCGCTTCCGGCGCGAGGGCGTAGAGAATGTTGCGTTCCGCATCCAGCGCCAACCGGGTGATGCCCCCGCTCTGCCACAGTTCGCGCTCCACACTCCCGTCGGCGGTACTGAGCATCGTGAGCGCCGGCGGCGCGGCTTCAGCCGTGTCGTCCCCATCGCCGGCGTCCCCACTCGACCGCGGCCGGCTCAGAGTCTGGCCGACCCGTTCCCCGCTCGTCATTTGCGGACCTGATGCAGCGCCTGCCGCGGCGGGCGCTTCCGGCATCGCTGTGAGACCGCTGCTTAGGTAGAGACTAGCGCCGTCCGCCGACAACGCCCCAAACGGCGCGCGCGCCGCCGGCGCGGCGGTGAGCACGTCGGCGTCGCCCGTGGCAAACTCTAGCTGCCACAATTCCCCAGTTTCCGGTGTGGTCGCGTAGGCGGCGCTACCGTCCTCGACCGGCACGATAGCGCCGAGGACGAGACGCTCGCCAATGGCTTTGGGCGCGCTGACGGTGAATGTGTCTAACTCCACGGTAGCCACCTGCGTGCGGTCGTCCGCAACAACGAGGACAGCGCGGTCGCTCAAGCGGAGCAGTTCATCCACGGGCCACGGCAAAGGAATCTCCGCCACCGTTGCGCCATCTCCATCCACCACCGCCAGCGCCGGTTCCGTTTGCGACCCAACCACGGCGAACTGTCCCGCTACCGCGAGGCCGCTCCACTGTTGCGGCGGCAATGAGAAGAGCCGGCCGATCTGCTGCGAGCCCGCGTCCACAGTGAGTAGTCCCTCCGCCTGCAGGACGTAGAGAGTCTCGCCGTCTGCGGAGAGCGCCAGCGCGCGCGGCTCTTCGCCTATGCCGACAATGCCCGATGGGCGGAGGTCGAGGGCATTGAACGCCACCAGAGCGCCGGTGTCCGCCATGCCGAGCACCACCAGAGTCTTTGGTTCAGATTCAGCCTGCTCACCCGCTGCTTCCTCCTCGTCTTCGCCACGCAAGAACGAAAAGGCGGCTGAAGCCACCAGGGCCAACACCATCAAGCCGACTCCGGCCTGCAGGAGCCGAACACGCAATGACACGCCCCCCGTGCCGAGGACGGCTGCGACCTCACCCCGCAGCGTAGCGCCGGGACGCGGCGCGCTAAGCTGGCGCATAGCCCGCTCGATGGCCGCGCGATCCGCATCCGGCTCCGGCGGGGAAAACGCCGCGCGACCGCGTTCCAACATCGTTTCGACACGGTCGAGTGAGACCCGCGCGGCCTCTGCCGTCTGGCTCTGCGGCATGCCTTCCGCGAATACAAGCAGCCAAACGACCCGCAAGCGCGGCGGCAACGCCAGTACCGCATTGCGCCACGGCGTAGTGCGGTCCTCGATCTCCGCCGGGCCGGGCGTGCGGCGCAGGAGCGCGTCCCAGCGCGTAGCAGAGAGGAATGCGCGCACGGCCACGCGATAGAACCACGTGTCCAGCACCATGTCGCGCGGGCGCTTGTGAAACGCGCGAAACGCGTCACGAAACGTGGCAACCACCAGGGCGCGGGCATCAGCCTCGTTGCCCGTGAGCCAGAAGCACAGGCGATAGAGCATCGGCCCAAACTGGTCGTAGAGCCCGAGAAACGCGTCGCGGTCGCCTCGTTCGGCGCCCGCCAAGATACGGCCTCGATTTGCTAGCATCTCTTTCCGTCACCAAGCCTACCCGTCTAATCCTTGGTTGCATGGTAGCACAAGGCGAACACGCTCTCGGTCAGACTCGGTCAGAGCCGGCGGGACGTACCAACAACCGCCACGGTCAAAGTCAGCGACGCCGCCGCTGCATTGCAGGATTCTCCCATAGGTAGTACTGTTGATATATTCACACCTGCTCTTGCTCACGCCACCCAGGGGGTCCTTCCCACCTCGAATCCGGGCAAGCGGCAGTGGGCTGCGCCAAGAGGCACGCAGGGGCAGCGAGTCCCATTCGCAGCGTGCGTCTGCGTAGTTCCGATTTGGCAGCCAACGGCAGCACAAGCCGCCGCGACCAATCGACCGCCTTGATTCTCGTATAGTCCCGCACGACCAGCCGCAAGGACCCGGCATGGAGAGCAAGCGCAAGACTCGAATGTCCCAAGGCAGCCTGCGCGTCGCAGGTCAAATGTTCGATTCCATGCGCGTGCCGGCGTTTCGCGACCTTTTCATCGGCATGCTGGCATCCTACATCGGCATGTACATGGGCATGGTCGCGCGCGGCTACCTGGCGTACGAACTCACGGGCTCCGCTACCATACTCGGCATCGTGACCGTAGCCGCGGGCATTCCCATGCTGTTCCTCTCCCCTGTTGGCGGCGTGTTGGCGGACGTCATGAACCGGCGGCGCATCCTCATCGACAGCCAGATATTCATGGTCGTGTCGTCGCTGCTCGTCGCCGCCCTCATTCACCTTGATCTCATCGAGATTTGGCATCTCGCCTTCTTTGCCCTGACGCAGGGCCTTCTGTTCACCATCAACATGCCGGCGCGGTCATCAGCGTTGCCCCACCTGGTTGGCAGGCCCATGCTTGCCAGCGCCATCGGTCTGACGAATTCCGGGCGCAACCTCATGTCGGTCATCGGCCCGGCGCTTGCCGGCGGGGTGATCGCAGTGCCTTGGCTGGGCTCCGCCGGAGCGTTGGATATCTCCGCGTTCTTCTACGTATTGGCAACGTTGCTCATGCTGCGCTTGCCCAAGAGTTTGGCTGAGGGGCGCGGCAAGGCCGAGATAGCATTTGCCCGGCAGATGCTGGGCGGCTTCAGCTATATCTTTCTGCAACCCACACTGCGCATCCTTCTTATCATAGGCTTGGTTCCTATCGTGCTCGGCATGCCGCTTTCGTCGTTCTTGCCGGTCTTCCAAGCTGACGTGCTCAACGTGGGTTCGCTGGAGTTGGGCTTTCTCTTCTCAGCCGTAGGCGTCGGGGGCACCATCGGCTCGCTCATGGTAGCCCCAATGGCGGAAAGCAAGTTCAGTCACTTGATGCAGCTTGGCATGGGCGCGCTCTTCGGCCTGTCAATGATCGCGTTTGCCAATACCACGGCCTTCACGCTGAGCCTTTTCACCGTGGGGGTTGTGGGCTTTGCGGGTAACGCTTCTACGGGTCTCAACAGCGCGCTCCTCATGCTGCGCACTGAAGAAGCATTCTACGGCCGGGTGATGAGCATCTACATGATGAATTGGTCGCTCATGACCCTCTTCACGCTGCCGCTGGGTATTCTGGTGGACAGATACGGCGCGCCGCTGGTCATTAGCGCCGCGGCGCTGGGCATCGTGGCCTTCATGGGGGCTACTGCGCTCCTGGCGCCCAACCTTCGCGAGGGACGCCATCACCAGCAGGTCGCTCCCGTCGAAAACGCCCCCACGCCTGTGGAAGAGAGCGCTTAGTCTGCCATCCGCCCCGCCGCTAGAGACAGCCAAGCAGACCGAGGAGTTTGCATGTCCGTAGCGAGAGACCGCATCATCGGATTCCTGGACGACTACCTGGACGTGGGCGGTATTCGCGACTACGGCCCCATGGGTATGCAAGTAGTGGGCAAAGCTGAGGTCGAACGCGTCGCGGTAGCCGTGAGCGCCTCTCGTGCCTGCTTTGCGCACGCCGCGGCGCGGGGCGCCGACATGCTGATCGTGCACCACGGTCTTCTCTGGGACAACGAGAGCCGCGTCATCGGCCCGGTCATGCGGGGCCGCTTGGAACTGCTCTTCCGCCACGACATCAGCCTGCTCGGGTACCATCTCTGCTTGGACCGGCACCTTGAGATTGGGAACAACGTGCTTGGCCTGCGTGCGCTCGGCGCCGCGCCGGTGGAGCTAGAATCTCCTCTCGTCGAGGTCGGATACGTGGGCGAATTCGCCGCACCGGTACCGTGGGACGACCTAGCGCGGCGGGCGAGAAGAGTATTTGGGTGCGACTTGCGGCTCTTCCCCACAGGACCGGCTGCAACTTCGCGCTTGGGACTGGTAACCGGCGGCGCCGGTCATGCCGGTCACGTTGCGGAAGCCGCGGCCCGTGGGTGCGACACCTACCTGACCGGAGAGCTCAGTGAACCCGCGCCCGCCGCCGGGGCAGAACTTGGCATCAACCTCATCGGCGCCGGCCACTACAACACGGAAAAGCTGGGGGTGCAGGCAGTCGGCCGCCTGCTGGAAGCGCAATTCGGCGTAACCGCGACATTCATCGACGTGCCGAATCCGCTGTGAGCGCCGGAGTAGTCCCGCACCGCTAGGCGGCGCGGCTTGTCGCTCGGCGCGGATGATTCGGTCATTTCAATGGGTGGCCGAACACTAAAATTGCTGGCCTCTCGCCCTCTCGGCGGCGTCTCTGACGCGGCGATCCCCGGCCATTTCCCACCTGCAATATTCAGCGCCGCTACGTCGCCACGCCTCACACGACTGACATTAGAGTTCCAACAGACGAACTGCCGCCGCAACGGCGGTTTCTACCTCAGCGGGGTCCGGTTCACCGGTCCGCCCCGGGCGAAAGCGCACGACGGAGCTCGGCACCCGGTAGGGCCCATACTGCGCCGGTGAAGTGGGGCCAAACAGGGCAACGGTGGGCGTGCCCACGGCTGCGGCCAGGTGCATGGGGGCGGAGTCATTGCCGACGAAGAGCCGGCACGACTCGATGAGGGCGCCCAACTCGGTGAACGACAGCGTGCCGGTGAGGTCTGCGACGGGAGCAGTGGTCTTTTGCGCCACGTCCGCGCTGACGGCGGTATCGTCGTGCCCCCCCACGAGCACTACGCCCACGCCGCGGGCCTGGACTATTCTGTCGGCAAACGCGGCAAAGGCCGCGCTCGGCCAGCGCTTGCTCACGAGTTCCTGGCCGGGATTCGCGCCGCCGCCGGCATGAATCGCGACGAGCGGTCGCGCGTCTGTGACCCCATGCCTACTCAAGGCTTGCCGCACGTTTTCCCGGTCGGCGGCCTGGGGCCGAAAGTGCAGGCGCGGCTCGGTTACCCGCAGGCCGGCCGCCCGCAGAACGTCCAAGTAGATGTCCGCTTCATGCCGGTCCGGGGGACACGGCGCGCTCACGTGCAACGCGATGCCCCGGTGCGCGCTGTTCAGTCCTGCTCGCCACGGGACATGCGCCAGCCGAGGCAGCAGCGCCATTAAGGGAGAGCGGTCGAGAACGAAGCAGTGCGTAAACCCCTCCCGCCGCACCCGCGCGATACAGGCGCGGTAGTCGCGCCACCCGTAGCGACCCGGGAAGCCAACGCTGCCGGCATCGATCACCCGGTCACAGTGGGGGTTGGCGGCCAACGCTTCCTTTGCCCACGTGGTCACCAGCACGGCAATCTGTGCCTGAGGCAAGTTAGCCCGCAATTCGGCCAGAAACGCCGTGCTCATGAGCACGTCGCCCAAGCTGGCGGGCTTTACGACCAGGATGTTGTCGCGTTTGCCCGGGGTGGGCGGGGACGCGGGCGCCGTGCGCATCAGCGGATGCAAGAGGCGGGACACCCCTTCGACTAGCATATCCTTCAAGATCCGATTTGCCTCCCGCCGTAGGGCCAAGGTGTAACCTTGCGGTCCAGTCGTCATTCTAAAGAACGTCTGCCACAGCGTCCAAGCGCCGCCGGCCGGGCAAGTTGCGCATGGCGGTGGGTTGGCCTTAGCATGCGCATATGCAATCCACGCAACCTTCCCCCTCGTGGCAAGCCACGGTTCGGATTCTCTGGGTCACGCAGTTCGCCACGATGGTGGCGTTCGGTTGCAGTTTGACGTTCATCCCGCTCTACATCCTCGAACTCGGCATCGAGGATCCCCGCCAAGCCGCGTTGTGGGCGGGAATCGTTGCCGGCGGGGCGGGCATGAGCATGGCGGTATTCTCGCCGCTTTGGGGCACGTTGGCGGACCGCTTCGGCAAGAAGCTCATGCTGGAACGCGCCCTGGTAGGGGCTGCCGTTACCTTGCTCCTGATGGGGTTCGCCGAATCGGCCCTGCAATTGCTGATACTGCGCACAATCCAGGGATCGTTGACCGGCACCAATGCCGCGGTCAGCGCCTTGGTGGCATCCATCACGCCGCGCAGTCACTTGGGGCGGGCGCTGGGCGCGCTGCAGATGTCCGTCTTCGCCGGCACTACTATCGGCCCATTCGTTGGCGGTGTTCTGGCCGATACCCTCGGCTTCCGCGCAGCCTTCATCACGACCAGTGTCATTTGCTTCGCCACCTCCATAGCCGTATTCACACTGGTGCACGAACCCAAAGCGGCCACGCCGGACCAGCCTACGTTTCACGTACCACACTTGCGCAATCCGTTTCGCAACAGCGCGCTGCGCACAGTCCTCTTGCTCGCGCCGGCGATCTTCATCGTGCAGTTCGCCCTCATGGCCGCCAGACCGGTCTTTCCCCTCTTCGTCGCCGAATTAACCACCACAGACTTCGTGGCCACGCTCTCGGGACTGCTCATCGCCACGACCGGCGTCGTGGCCACGCTCTGCTCCCTGGTAACAGGACGCTTCATCGATTCTCAGCGTGCTCGTCTGCTCCTGATTGCGGCGGTCTTGGGCAGCGCTTTCGCCAATCTCGGACACGCCTTCGTCACGTCCCTGGTGCAACTTTGGCTCGTGCGCATCCTGATGGGGCTGAGCAACGGCATTTGGGCGCCGACCTATAGCGCGACCGTGGGTCTGAGTGTGCCGGCGGCGCGGCGCGGCCTGGCGTTCGGCATCGCTTCCAGCGCGTCATCTTTGGGCAATGCCGTCGGTCCGGTGGTGGGCGGATACGTGGGCGCGGTGCTCGGTATCCGGGCGGTGTTCGTCGCATCCTCCGCCGCCTTGATCCTCGCGGCGCTCTGGCTATTCTGGCGCGTGGAAGCGACCGTGGAAGATGTGGAGGACTAACAGCCCGCGGCGCGAAGACCGCATTCCGGGCGACCCGTTCCCCCCATAGCATGTGCGGCTCCCGTCAACGCCCGCCAGCGCGGTTGACCGCCGTTCTGCGAGCCAGCCGCTGCGCCCGCTGCCGCGCCGCGGCAAGGTCTTCCGGCGTGTTAATGTTCTCAAGTGACGCCAACTCCGGGTCAAAGCCGCGCACCTGGGATTCCGGCATCGTGTGCACACGCAGTTTCTGCAAAAGGCGCCCCAGCTTGTAGTCCCCCGCCTGTAACATATCCAACGCCACCGGCAGACACCGTTTTCGGTACACCGTGTGGAGAGTCTCCGGCTGGCGCCGAATCAGCGGCGCCGCCGCGTCCCAGTCCGCCGACGCGGCAGCGATGAGCGCCCGAAGGAGGCCGGCATTGAGGAACGGCATGTCACACGCCACTGCCAGCACAAGGGGCGTGTTCGCGGCCTGGAGTCCGCTTGCCAGTCCGGTTAGACTCGACCGCACGGGCGCAATGTCCGGCACGACGCGATAGCCGGTCAAGTCGTCGCGGCTTCCGACTATCAGCACCTCCGCGCACACAGCCGCGAGCACGGTGTGCACGTGCGCCAGCAGCGTTGTCGCGCTGTCTGGCTCCGGCCATGGCAGAATCGCTTTGTCCTGCCCGAGTCGGCGGCTTCTGCCTCCGGCCAGAATCACACCGGTAACACGCTCGGCTGTCACGTTCGCACCTGCTCCTTTATCCGCACCCGCTGGCCGCGCGCGGCGACTGAGACCGCACTCTCATTCATCCTAGCACCGCCGGTGGGTCCCGCGCCTACGCACACTTGCGGCGGCTCAAACGGTCTGCGCAATCCTGCTATACTGGGTTCACCAAAACGGCTGACACAACAGCACGCAAGGTCAAAGGCCATGGGTAAGCGTAAAGCGGTTCGGCTCACAACCCCGTTGGTGCGCGCAAACGGTTCGCTCCGACCGGCAAGCTGGGGCGAAGCGCTTGAGCGTGTCGCCACAGGCCTGCGCGGAGCGATTGACACGCATGGGCCGCAGACGTTTGGGCTCTTTAGTTGCTCCAAGGCCACCAACGAAGTCAACTACCTTGCCCAGAAGTTCACGCGCGCCGTCATCGGCAGCAACAACGTAGACAGTTGTAACCGCACCTGACACGCGCCCAGCGTCGTCGGTCTGGCGACAGTGTT
>JAJEAH010000039.1 GCA_022824225.1 Chloroflexota bacterium | reverse complement strand
CTCTCTCGATTGACCGCGACACGGAATCAATCGAACTGCTCGGCGACCCGTTCCCGCTGGAATTTGACCCCGCATCGGCCGGGCGCGACGCTGCGGCGCTGCTGGAGTTCTTCGCCAACTACGAGGGTACCTTCGAAGGCGGCCTGGGCGTACCGCGCCTGCAGCGCGATTACTTCATCCTCTGGTGCTGGCTCTACTGTTCGCCGTTCATGTGCGACCTGCGTTCCATCGCCGGGCACCGGGGCGACATATTCCGATTCCCGGTCTTCGCGTTCGTCTACGGCAAGCCCTCCTGCGGCAAGTCCAGCCTGATCGAGACCCTCATGACGTCCATGTTCGGCAAGGCGTACAGCATCGATAAGCGCGAGTTCACTAGGAGGCGGCTGCGCGACATCCAGCACGCCTACAAGCGGTTTCCGGCGGTGTTCGACGACATTGGCAGGACCGCCATTCGCAGCCACGGCGAGGATGTCATCAAGGACGAAAACCCGCCGCTGGTCTCCGAATACCCCTGTTTCGTGCTTTCGATGAACCAGGAGTTGAAGGCCTTTACCGACCAGATCGTCAAGCGCAGCCTGATGATCTACACCACGACCGCGCTACCCTCGTACAAAGATAAGCTGCGCCACGAGTTGCACCTGAAGATACAGGAAGTGCGCCGCGGCCTCTCCACCAACCTCTACCGCGAGTATCTGCGCCGCACGCTCGCTCGCTTTGACGAGAACCCCCAACCGGAAGATTGGCTCGCGTTCTCGTCCACCATACTCGCCGAGTTAATCGGAGAACTGCTGGGCAAGCAGCCGCCCCAGTGGTGCGCTCCCGTCACCTGGGATGAATACGCCGACAAGCGCCACGAGCGGGTCAAGTCGCAGCTCGAGCATCTGCTGCGGCGCGCTACCCGCATGAAGAAGGAGGGCGACCAATCCACCGGCTGGATACTGGAAGCGGACAAGGTCATCGTCATCGAACAGACCGACACCTTCGGCCGGCGCGAGTTCGACTGGGAAAACGTGCCCTCTACCCTCATCGACGACAACGCCAGCGTCGGCGGGCGGACTGTGTTAAACCGCAAGGAATTGGAGGAATTCCTAGGCGCGAAACTCCACAGGCGGGGGAACAGGCTCCTGGACAAGCTCTTTGGTAGAAGATGATTGAAGGGTGTACCAATGCCCATGCCATGCGCAGCGAGACTCGTGGCCTTGACTTTTCAGATCCAGATCTGAGGGACTACCTCTTGCCCTTCACCACCGCAATTTCCTCCTCCATCAGCCCATAGACCAGCCGGTCTATCTCCCCCTCTAACTCTCCCGTGTCCCCCAACGGGTCTACGTCTTTAGCTGCCAGGATGCGGTCAACTAGGTAATTGTCCTTTCGGACGGGACCTCGCTATTCGGAAATCTATTTGTTCTACCAAAGTTTGTCGAATGCTATCTTGAACATTACGAAAACCGAGACAATCGGCAACCATATCATCAATAAGCAAATGCTCTTTAGTGTAGACTTCCTGCGATACAGGAAGTGGTTCTCGATTCCTGATAATGTCGAAAACGCTTCTGGCATCGTTAGCAAAATCAAATTTGAACCCAATAGGCAATGCCTTCATGTCTGTAGCTTCAGCTTTTAGCAGACCGCCCCCAAGGTTCCTTCGGCCCGTAGCTTCTCTAAACAGCCATACGAACGATGAGTTCATGTATGCCCATAGGCAATAGTGATCATCTGATTCCCACAGATGATCAGGCAAATACAATTCCACATGACTGTACGAGAATGCTCTGCAATGGTTAAATGTACAATAGTATCGCTTGCCGATACCGCGTGGCATAATGAGAGCCGGTATTTTACTTTTCCTGCTAGCACTAACCTCAGTAATAGCCCCATCCGCAAAGTGGGCAACAAATCGCGCACCCCTGACAATGACAGGAATACTGGCTCCACATTGGTCGAGATTCTTCAGTGGAAAATTCAGGCCCTGCCCAAAAGAAACGAACGATCCTTTGCTGGATACGGCGGACAGCTGAGACAAGGTTTCGGCAAAGAACTGTGGCATTGCAAACAAATGTCCCCATTTCATTGTGTGCTTTGCCGAAATTGCTCGACTTGGCGTGACTGTCATATCACCGTCTGCAATACTGTATTCTATATTGTCGGCCAGAATCTTCGAGAATACGGTGATTACTGCATTGATATTTTGACTGTTGGTGTCAGGGAAAAACTTCGCGCGAGTGTCAACAATTCTTCGAAAGGAAAAACGTCCGAGCGAGAACCGTTGAAACTCCTGCCCGTAGTCGGTGCTAAGCCAAGCATTTTGCGTGATAAAGCAACCAACACCGGTGTCGTGTAGAAGTTTCGCAGCCCGTGGAAAAAAATACATGAGAAGGTCACTGCCTCGGGGCAATGTTTGTCCCCAATCAGCCATGACTTGGTCTGAGTATGAGTCTTTCAATTGGTCGGATAGGAGGCTATTTCGAGACTCCACGTATGGCGGGTTACCTATAACCACGTCGAACCTGTCGGTGACGCCGAACATGTACTCGGGGTCGAACCAGTTGGCGTGGGCGTTCTGATCGTAGGGGTCCCAGCGGGACACTTTGCCTGCGTCTGATGCGGACATGCCGGCCTTGCCCAGTTCCTCCGCCAATGCGACGCGCAGCCGGGCGTCCTCTTGGCGAAGGCTCAGTTTTTTATGGCGAGTGCCCGCGTGGAAGTGACGCTCGCGATTCTGCCGCAACTGGTCGTTCAGTTCAGACACCCGGTTCTGGCCGCCCAGAGGTATTTGGGTCGCTGCGTCTAGCCCCAGCAGGGCGTTGGCGGCGGCGAAGCGCGTCTCCAGATTGGGTAGGGGGTGGATGCCATAGTTGTCGTCACGGTCGCCGGTGGGATGCTGCTCGATGGCCAGGGAGATGAAGAAGCGGAGCTTGGCAATCTGGCAGGCTACGGGCTGGATGTCCACGCCGTAGATGCTGTTCTGGACAAGATAGAGCTTGCGCCCAAAGTCGGAGTCCCGGTAGCGTTCGAAAGTACCGCTGATCTCTTGGAGTTCGGCGTCGCGTTCCTTCTGGTTCTGCGTATCGAAAGCAGAGGCGGCGCGGTTTCCGGCAAGTTCCTTCTGGAGGGCTTCCCAGCGTCGGTTATCGGGGTCCAGGCGGCGGAGGGCGAGGGTAAGTTTATGGAGGACGCCCATTGGGAATGCGCCGGATCCTACCGCGGGATCGAGCACCCGAATTCCGGCAATGGCGCGGACGAGTTGCTCAGTTTCGGTTTCGCTAAAGAGTTCCCCCGCGTCGTTGTAGTCTAGTAGATAGCGCAAGCGCTCCTCCCAGAAGGCGGCGTCGCCGTCGGCGGGCTGCGCTTTCTGGGCCAGTGCGGCGGTCAGCGCTTCGTCCACCATGTAGTCCACGACGGCGCGGGGGGTGTAGTAGGAGCCGGTCTGTTTACGGGCGCTCTCGCGGGTCTCTGGGTTGTAGGCGGCTAGGAGGTTTTCAAACACCTTGCCCAGGAGTTCCGGGTCTAGCGCCACTTCCTGCTCTGCGGGGGTGTTCTCCTCCACGGTGAACTTGTAGTGGTTGAACAGGCTGATCAGGCCCGCGTCGTCGAAGAAGAGACGGTTGGGGATGGAATAGCCCCGGCGCTGCGCGGGATTATCGGTGAAGCAATCGATGCGCCATCCACCGCCGCCGGTAGCTTCCTCGCTGTCGAGGCAGTCGAAGAGGCCGCCGTTGATGAAGGGCGTTTTGGCGAACAGGTCCAGTAGGGCGTCGGCGTCGGCAATCTCGCTGGCATAGCGGTAGCGGGAGAAGTCCCGATGGGTGACGTTTGCCTGGCTGCTGAAGCCGCGCCGGCTAATCTCCGTGTTCAGGGTGGCGAAGAAGAGGTTCTGGAGGACAGCGCGGTAGTAGGAATCGCCGGTTGCAGGGTCGTAGCCCTTTAGCAGGGGGGCAACTTGCGGCTCGACGAAGAGTCCCTCGACAACCAGCCCTTTCTCCTTGACGAACCAGACGAAGAGCAGTCGGGTAATGAGCCGGATGACGTGCTCCTCGGGTTGCAAACTCTTCGCTCCACCAGTTGAGAAACTCGCTTCCTTGACGGCACGATTGAACCAGCCGAACAAGTCGCGGTAGAACCGGCGGTTGAGTTCCTCTGTGTCGAGCGCGTCCAGCCACGCGCCAAGGAGGCCGTCGAAGTTGCGCTCCTTCCTGTGAGCGTCCATCCATCGCAGGCGCCACTCTAGAGAGAGTTCCGCGAGGATGTCCAGGTGAGCGCGATGGGGCTGCCTCGAGATAATCTCCCGAATGAGCGAGACGCTGCCGATCACATTACGCTCCGGGTTGCGTTTGTTGGGGCGCACGTGGACAAATGACAATGTGACGCGCCCGGAGGCAGTACGAAACAGGACGACAGCGGGTATGGTGGGAAAGCACTTGTTGATCTCCCGGGTGAAGGCGGCGTAACGGCCCTTTGCATACGTGTCGCCCCGGAGTTCAACGACGGTGAAGAGAAAACTCTTGACGTTGCCCGTATCAAACTCGTTATCCCTAAACAGTCTCCGGTTGCCACCCGCCTCCTCAATCTCCTCGTCCGTTATCTGAAACAATACGTAGATAGATGAGGCAGCTTTCCGAAACTCCAACTCGGACTTCGCGCCCGGGGGTAGTGCTGAAAATTTCTTTAGGAAATCGTCTACACTGCCGGATTGATCGGGCAGCGTGCGTTCGCTGCGGTAGCCAAGGACTGCAAGCAGTCTCGCCGCCTGCTCAGCGAAGTCTCCTTCTTGCATAGAGTGCAAGGCGGCAGATATTGCCTGTTGGAGGTCTAAGCGATTATCAACCACGTGATCAACTCGAAGTCGCTGGGGTCTTTGGGCGTTTCGGACGTCTTGGGCAGCATGAAGTCCCGGGGACTGCCCTCGCCAAGGCCTGCGGCAGCATTGGTGGCCACGCTCTGCCGGATGTGAGCGATCACGCTATCAAGCAATGATCCGTAGTGCGACATCTCCTCGCCTCGGTTGGTCTCCCGGTCGAATCGATCGCACAGTTCCTTTAACGGCTGAGTCTTGCCCCTCGCGGCGCTCTCGAAAGCTTGGAGGGCCTGTCGCGCATTTGAACAACCATATCTGATGGAGTTATCGGCTTTAATGTAAACCAAATAGAAGGGGTGAACGGGACTGGCCAACCGCTGACGAGGGCCGACCGAGGCGGCGTTGCGCTGGCGCAGCAGAAAGATAACGCCCGGCCCCGGTCCATCTTGGGGCGCAGGCGCTATGGCATATGCTCCCCAGGGGATTGCTTCCAATGTCTCTTTGTTCAATTCAATGTATTGTCGCAGTTGAGCAAGGAAGTAGTCCATGGAAAGGTCGCTCATCACGACGTTATCGGAGAGGTCGTCCAGGTCAAGAATCTCTTCCTGAATCCGTAGCAATTGCCGGTCACGGAAATTCAATTCCAACTGCACGCCTTCACGCAGATCCTCCTCGGTGAAAGGATCGTCGCTGCCACTCGCGGTAGCGTCAACTAGGGCCATGCGGGCCATGACGCGATTCTCCAGCTTCAGGTATGCGTCCATGTCTTTGGAGGGCCAGTAGTTGACCATGTGCACCGCAACGTTTCTGCTGCCGATTCTGTCTATGCGCCCGAAGCGCTGGATGAGGCGGACGGGATTCCAATGGATGTCGTAGTTGAGGACGGTGTCACAGTCTTGGAGGTTCTGGCCCTCGGAGATGCAGTCTGTAGCGATTAGGAGGTCGATTTCAAGACTGTCACCGTTTTCTCCCCGGCCTCGCGCAATTGGAGCGAAGTCCGTTAGGACAGCGTTGAAGTCCCCAGTTCGTGAGCCGTCTCGCACCTCATCGCCGGATACCATCGCCATCCGCAGGCCGAGTTCCGCTGCGTCGCACCTCAATTCGTCGTATAGGTACAGGGCTGTGTCCTTAAAGGTAGTGAACACGAGCAGTTTACGGTTGGGTCTGCCGTCTACATCATTCGTGGGGTCGCTTACTCGATCGCGTAGGGCTTGCCTCAGCTGCTGAAGCTTGCCGTCCCGGTCAGGGGTTATGGCGCTGACTCGATGGCGCACAGCGGTCAGGGTCTCCCTGTCAGCCTTGATGTCCGCCTTCCACTGGGACAGGTCAAGATCGCCAAGGCGGTAGGGGTGGCGAGCGCGGTTCACGAGGAACTCCTCGTCATCCTCGTCTTCGTCGGGCACGTTGTTGCCAAGATCTCCGTTGTCAATTCCCCGGCTCTCATAGGCCGCGATGCGCTCCAAGAGGACGCCCATCTTGTCTATGGTCCGCCCCAGCGTCAGATCCAAAGAGCGCGGGGAGCTTTCCAGGCGCTTGAGGAAATTCGTCCGCAGCATTCCGACTAGGTAGTGCTCTCGGTCTCTTTGATTGAAGTTGCGCTCCTGTTTTTCTATCTCCAGTGCCAACTGGCGTACCCTGTCCACCAGGTAGTCGGAGGGACGGTATATGGAGAGGGAGAATTCCCTGATCTGATCCGCCAATTCTTCGTAGGAGAGCGTCCCATTCAAGTCGGTTGCTGGATAATAGTTCTCTGGTGCGGTGTGATGGGGGAACTGGCCGATACGTGCCATCTCCGCCTCATAGAACTGCGTGATCTGCCGCCGTGAACGGGCGATGGATACGCCATCCAACAGTCGTAGAAAGTCTGCGCCAAGCCGCGCCAGGAGATTAGTCTTGTCCCCGCTGCCTCCCCCCACCTTCTCATTCTCCCATTGCCTGAACTCCCGTTGCGCCACGGCCATGATGTTCCCAATGTGGCCGATCCCAAGGCTTTCCCGAAAGTGCACATCGTTCTTCTCGGTCATGAGGTAGACCTGATTGCGAAGGTCAATGAGCGATGTGTTTACCGGGGTGGCTGAGAGCATGAGCACCTTGGTTCTGCCCCCGCTCTTGATGATGTCGTTCAACAGTTTCTCGTAGCGCTTCCCCTCGTCGTTGCGGAAGTTATGAGACTCATCGATCACGATAAGGTCGAAGGCCCCCCAGTTGAAGTTGGCCAAATCTATGCCACCTGATAGGCCGCCATTGCGAGACAGATCAGTGTGGGCAAGAAGAGAGTAGCGGAACCGGTCCTCCACGAAGGGGTTGCCCTGTTGCATCAGATGGGCTTGGTAGAGCATCCAATTCTGGCGCAGTTTGTTAGGGCACAGTACCAAGACGTTCTCATTACGGAGCTCGTAGTACTTGATGACCGCGAGTGCTGTGTAGGTCTTGCCCAGGCCAACGCTGTCAGCTAGGATACAGCCGTTGTGCTCCTGTAGGCGGGTGACTATGCTCTTGACGCCATCCTTTTGAAACTCATACAGCTTGTTCCAGATGGTGGTCTCTGTAAGGTGATGGTCCCGCAGTCTCCGGTCACTGTCGAGCTGCGCATCGAGCCTGTCCTTGAACAACTCGTAAAGAGTCTTGAAGTACATGAACTCCGGGGCGTAGTCTTGACCGAGACGACTCAGCGCGTCCAAGACCCGCTGCTTGACGTCGTAGGTCAGCGACTGGTCTGCCCACAAATCATCGAACCACCCTTGCAGTTCAGCCAAGAGCTCAGTGTCGGAGACTGCAAGGTTGATTTCGAGGTTGGGTCTGTCGCTGCCCCCAAGACCATTCTTCGTGAAATTGGAACTTCCAACGACCCCAGCGCGAGCCGTGAGATACATCTTGCCGTGGAGGAAGTTCGACCGCCTCACGGAACGGACAGCGACGGCACTGCTCTTCACCCACTCCGAGCACTGCATCGCCAAGGGCTTTTGCCTGAGCGCCTGTTTGGGAACGAGGCCGCGCTCCGTGAAGTCGAAGGCTTTCGCGTCTTTAAGGCCCGGGTCGAGATCGTCCACGGATGAGGGGTCGCCGAATAGGAAACGCGTCTCATGCACATGGGCCAACTTGTCGGCCAAGAGCTCAAAGCCGTAGATGCTGAAATAGGCCGATACGATGCTGAACTTGTCTGCATCAGCGAGGTGCGACCGCAAGTAGTCAACGACCTTGCATTCACGGTTGTCCAGCACGTGGTTGCGCACTATCAGCCTCGTCTGGGTGTCTCTGGTCCATATAGTCTCCTACACTGCCAACTCGAACCACAACACGAAGGGTCTTGACTCTGTATAGTTTGGGTGGTCAAGAGAGGACTTGAACCTCCGACCTCAACACTGTCAACGTGGCACTTTGACCGGCTGAGCTACTTGCCCTACATGTGAAGCGGAGTATAGCACGGCGCTTACACGTGGGCAATTGCTGTCGGTGGGACTGCAGACCTTCCCAAAGAGGCCAGTGCGATGGCCCTTGGCAACCAAAGTTGGTGTGCGCATGGGTTCCTTTCGCGCCGGAACGGGCGGAGCACTTGCAACCGGGCGCCTTTGCTCCTTTCGGCTTGGGAACCCATCGCTGCCTGGGCAGCAATTTCGCCGAGGTCGAGATCGCCCTCACGCTCTTGACGATCGTCCACACCGTCGAACTCGCTTTAGACCCGCCCGGCTACGCACTCGAAATCAAACACACGCCCGCGCGGCAGCCTGCGTGGTCGTTCAGATTTCGCGTGCTGCGCCAGCGCCAGCGGCCGCACGGTGCTGAACCGGAGGAAACTGGACGAGTTTCCAGACAGGAAGTTCACCAGGCGAGGAGTACGCCTTCGGGCGAGGATCTCCTGTAGGAGATGACGACGGCTAGTACCGCTGTCCATTTGGAGACCTTTGCGAAACCCTTTCTTCCTTGAGGAGGAAGGTTGGGATAGGGATGAAATGAATTGACATCATACTATCCCTCGCTGCAAAAGCATCTCTGGATTCCGGCTTTCGCCGGAATGACGGAGTTATGTAAAGGTCTCATTTGGGACTGAGGCTGCGCCTTGAGCCCATCGAGAGCCCTGCACCGGGCCCGCAACCGGCTGAGCGGCGGAATCTCCTGGATAGCGCCGATCTCAGCGCCGCTTTCGCCGGGGACATGGACGAGTTTCTCAAGGACTACGACTACGGAAGTCCCTTACGCTGCAGGAGCAGGCGCCCTGGGCAGATAGTGGAAGGGCAGATCACCTGGGCTAACCTACTAGGGTACCGCTCGCGCGGGTTGGGTACCGAGCGTTCGGCCCTTCAAGGATGGCGCGCTGGGAGTCGGTCAGGTCTGCATAGTCATCGGGGTCCAGGTAGCTGGCCGACCATGAGAGCGGGTGCGGGCTGTACTTGAAGAAGATAGTGCGGCGCTCGTCGGCGCCGTTCCAGGGAAGGGTGCCGTGGGTAAGGGCCTCGGTGAAGATGATGGCGGTGCCGGCGGGTCCGGTTACCCGCTCCACGAATGGGCCCGGTTCGTCCATCTCTCTCCACTCTTCGGGGAACTTGAAGTTGCTCTTGTGCGAGCCTGGCACGCAGCCGAAGCCGCCGTCCATGGGGCCGACATCCTTCAGATTGTAGGCAACCACGGATAGGCCGTTGTGCATCATCCCGTTCTGGAAGCGGTAGTAGAACATGGGCTGGAAGGGGGCGGCGCCGCCGTGGAGGCTCGTCCCGATCGGGCCCTTGCCCGACCTGATGACATCGAGATAGACGTGGTCGAGCCTGAACTGATCGCCAAGCAGTTCGGCCAGGTAGGGTGTGATAGCCGGATTGTCTATTAGGTCGCGGTAGTCCTTGGACCAGTCGAGCAGCGGCCCAAACCTGTGGGTGCGCATATCTGTTGGGCACTCAGCAGCGATGTGCTCGTCGAGCACGCTGTTGAGCTGGGCGATCTTCTCAGGTGCCAGTGCTCCCGGCACGGCAAGGTAGCCTTGAAGGTCGAACATGTAGCGCTCGTGGTCGTTCATGAGCAGTCTCCCTGTTACACACACGCTGGAATAAACGCAACAGCCTTTATGCCACATTCTTTCCAGGCTCTGACTCTAGCCTACACCGACCGCCTCGGTTGTCCACCACGATGCGCCACCTTAGAACTTGCCTTGCCGCTCCGGAGCGCCAATCGCGGGTATCTGGTTTCGGTCTCTGTTACTAGAGCGTTGCCAAGGCAGCAGACATGCGCTTGCGTGGGGTCCATGATTTGCTAGCGAACGGGCGACCCTCTACCTTCCCTAACACGGTTCCGTTCTTACTCTCAGTATTGTCAAAGCCCTAAGAAGCAACCTCACAATGGTCAGCGGCCACAGTCGGCGGAACCACAAGGCGGGTCTGGTCAAATGCTACCGTGGAGTGGTTCGAGTCCCCTCAGTTCATAGCTATGAACTGAGGGGCAAGGGAGGACACGGACCTCAGATCTCCTCGATGTCAACATGGCGCTCTAACCGGCTGAGCTGCTTGTCCTTCTGTCGCGGAGTATAGCACAGGGCTCAAGTCGGGACTGTAGCCAGGGAGTAGTCAATCTGCAAGTTTGGTGTGCCATTGACCGATTTCTGGCGCCTCAGCTACGCTCAACTCAACAGTTTCCTATTAGGGAGGCCCCGTAACCATATCGGTTCGGAGTCACCCAGTAGCCTTTTCCTGCCGAAGGCACACTAGACTGCGCAGCCTTTGACGCATCCAGCCATCCTAGCTTGTCGCCTGGACCAGCGCGGGCAAGCCCGCGCTGACGGACAGCGTTCACTGTGACCCGGGTGTCACTCAGCGGCGTAGCTCATGATGAGGTCGCGCAGGGTCACAATGCCGATGGCGTTGCGATCGTGGTCGACCACCACTGCGCGTGAGAACTCGAGACGCACGAGCAGGCGGACGGCGTACCTGGCGAGCATTTCCTCGGGCAGTGTCAACAGCGGCTTGGACATGATCTCGTAGACGTTGACACGCTCCGGCGCGCGGTTGTCGGCGATCACGTCACGGGCGATGTCGGCGACCACGACGAGGCCGAGTTCGTCGTCCTCGTTGCGCCGATTGACGACGAGCGAGCTGACCCGGTGCCGCTTCATTAGCGCCATGGCTGCGGCGACGGTGTCCAGCCCGTCGATCATGTGCACATCTTCGACCATGATGTCCCTAACCCTGACGGAGCTATTCTTTGTCATATCTCGGACTCCAACTCCTCAAGAATTGTAGGCAACTGCGTGCTCAGTCCCACGGCATCCTCTATAGGTACCTGAAAGGCGATTCCGGCGCCTGGCTCGGAGTCGAGGCCACCCGCGTCGCGAATGCGCTCGAGGATTTCACGGGCACGGGTCTCGACCACGAGGAACAGGATAACATCGCGCTTGGCGGCGAGATCGAGGCCGAAAAAGGTCTTTTCCGGCTTAAGGCCCTCGCCCCGCACGCTGGTGATGATCGTATCGCCGGTCGCGCCGGCCGCCCGCGCGGCTTCTACCACGACGTCGGCCTTATCGTCGCTCACCAGGGCAACAATCAGCTTTAGTCTCACAGCTCAGGCCTCCTCAGGAAGTTTCGACTTCCGCCTGCGGCTCAACCAGGACGCGACAATAGAGTATCCCAACACGGATACGATTGGGAAGACGCTGGCGAAAGCAATGAGTCCAAATCCGTCGATCAGCGGGCTCCGTCCCGGAACGCTCGCGGCGAGGCCCAGTCCAAGTGCCGCGACCACGGGCACGGTGACGGTCGAAGTGGTGACGCCGCCGCTGTCGTAGGCGAGCGGCACGATGGTTCTGCCGGCCCGGAACGTCAGCACTATGACGACGACGTATGAGGCGATGATGTACCAGGGGAGGGGAGTACCGGTAACGATGCGGAAACAGCCCAGCGCCACGCCCACCGCGACACCGACGGCCACGGCGATTCTCAGCCCCCAGGCATGTACGGCGCCGCCCGATGCGTCGCGGGCCTTGATCGCCACGGCGATGAGGGAGGGCTCAGCCACGGTCGTCGCGAAGCCGATGGCGGCGGCGAAAGCGTAAACGGGCAGGTAGTCGTGCCAGTCGACGCCGTCAGCCAGCCTCGCCGCCCCAATGGTCTCGGGCGCAGTAAGCTGGCGCGCCATGGTCTTGCCAATCGGAAAGAGCGCGTTCTCCAAGCCGATGAGGAACAGTGTAAGTCCCACAAGGACGAGGACGGACCCCGCAGCTATCCGGCGCAGGTTGGGCGGTTTGCGACGCAGAACGAGCAGTTGAAACAGGAGGAGGATGACGACGATGGGCGCGACGTCGAGGACGGTGGAAAGCAAGGCATCGGCGAACGCGCGTGGAAAGTCGGTCATGAGGTCAGCATCCCGTAGGCGAGGACGCAGATCATAGGTGTGAGACTGGCGAAGGCTATGAGACCGAAGCCGTCGACCATGGGGTTGCGCCCCCGGATGGACGTGGCCAGTCCCACGCCGAGCGCCGTCACGAGCGGCACCGTGATGGTGCTGGTGGTCACGCCGCCTGAGTCGTATGCCACGCCGACGATTTCCGCGGGGGCAAAGACCGTCATGGCAGTGACCAGCAGGTATCCCACGATGATGAGCCTGTGGATAGGCCAGCCCCTGAGGATGCGCAGCACGCCCAGCACGAGCGCGGCGCCGACGGATACGGCCACGACCATCCGCAGTTCCAAGGCGTAGGCGGCGCGCGCGGGGTCGTCATCGACAATGGCGCCGGCTTCGGCAGCAACGTCGGCGGCTTCGGCGGCGACGGCGATCAGGGCCGGCTCAGCTACCGTAGTGCCGAAACCCAAGCAGAAGGCGAAGGCGAGGAGGATGGTAACGCTGCCCTTTTGGGCGAAGCCCTGCGCGAGCGCCTCGCCGAGGGGAAAGAGGCCGCTTTCGAGTCCCTGAATGAAGAGCGTCAGCCCGACGATCACGCAGAGCAGTCCTATGAGCACGTTCAGTAGATCGGGGAATGGCTGGCGGAGCACCACAATCTGAAAGAATGCAATGACGAGTATGACGGGCGCCAGATCGCGCAGCGCGTTGACGGTCAACTGCAACATTGCAATCAGGAACCGGGTCATGCCATTGTGCTCCGCCTCTAGGCCGGTGTCGATCCGATACAGGGAATGTATCGGGCATCGTGGAGTTGTTCAACAGAGGGCGGCTAGGGGGTTCCGATTGAGAGTCGAGCTTCCAGAACCCGCAAAGGAAGTGGGGAACACTCGTTGAGCACAGCTAATCAAGCCACAAGCTGAGCCTCAACACGAAGATCCTTGACTTCGTCATGATGGGTGGGCAAGAGAGGACTCGAACCTCCGGCCTCCACGATGTCAACGTGGCGCTCTAACCGGCTGAGCTACTTGCCCCTATTCTGAAGCGGAGTATATCACGGGCTGTAGGGCTGAGCAATCGGCACTTCGCACATCGGCCGCGTGGTTTGGCAGTCAGCTACTCGTGTGAGGATCGCGCGGTAGGGTGTTTGGGCTTACGCGAGCAGGCCGCGCCGCAGTGCAGATGACTACCGGTGCCCGAGGCGCGGCTAAGAACTCCGGTGCCGGAACTCGCCAGGGGCGCCGGGCCCGGCGCCCCTGGCGATAGGCCGTCTAGCGCAACGTCACCAGCACTTCGTTGCGGCGGAACCAGGGAAGCGTGAACGGGGGGTCGTACGTGGCGATGCGCCAGTCACCCTGGTGATCCATGCCGCGGACCGCCAGCCAGGCTTCCAAGCGGGCCCGCTGACGCTCGGCGCTCTCGTTGGAGAGTCTACCGTTATAGCGAACACTCGCCACCTCGTGCGCCGCAACCTGGCGAATGACGACGTTGCTGCTGGCCGGCAGCGGTGCAGTCTCGGCGGTGTAGCCCGCGGGCAGCACAAACGCCATGGTCCAGGTGTCGATGCCGTCGCCGGCCAGGCGCCGTCCCGCTCCGGCCCCGTCCGCGCTGCGGGGTTCCACCAAGACCGGGATCGTCATGGCGAGCTTCTCCGAGGAGGGACTACCCGCCGGCTCTACCAACACCGGCGCAGTCATGTCCAAGTTTTGGCGGCTGCGGTTGTTGCCGGAAATGTAGCGAAAGAGCGGCCCGAAAGAGTCCTGCGTCGCGCGGTCGAACGAGCCGGACAGCGTAACTTCCGCAACTACGTAGGGTTCGTACCGGCGCACTTGGATGTCGCCGTCCTCCAGAACCACGTCATGCGCCGGTTCTTCGTATTCACTGCCGAACTGGGAGCCGAATATGAGCGAGCGGAAGTAGAAGAGGGCGGAGCCCGCCATGAAGACGATTGCCACCGCCGCCGCCAGTTTCCAGTGCTTTGCCATGTCCCTGCTCCTGACATCGTACCCGCCGGTTCTTATACCTTAAACCTACTCTGACTGTCTGAGAAGTGCATGAGCCGTGTGTGCCAGATCGGTGAGACGATCGCGTCTCGATCGTCCCCCAGTGTAGTGCTGCGGGACTGCCCGATCCGCGTGCGCCCACTTGCCTTGAACGAACGCGGCGTATAGCATGAGGCTGGCGCACCGGCGCCGTCCGCGCCGCTAGCGCGGCGCAGGCACCGTGAATGCAAATGGTCTGAACGCTGTGAAAAGGGGGCAACGCTCGTGAGCGTAGCACTGCAAAAGCCCGACGTCGGCGCAATAGCGCCGAACTTCAGCCTGCCGGACGTATACGGCAAGCGCTGGACGTGGAGCCAGTTTCGGGGCAAGCGCGTCCTCTTGTACATGTGGGCGTCGTGGTGAGGCTGCCGGGACCAACTGCCAGGTTGGCAGGAATTCGCGGAGAAGCACGCTGACGACAATTTCCAGATGCTCTCCGTGGCCATGGATGGCGGCGGCTTCGAGCAACCGCGGGCATTCGTGGAGCAGTACGGCGTGACGTTTCCCACTCTTGTGGACGCCAGCGGACTGCTCTTTCGCCTCTACGGCTTTTCGGCTGTTCCCAATGGTGTGTACGTGGATGAATCGGGCGTAATCCGTTTCATGTTGTTCACGGGCTTTAGCGTGGACCGCAAAGAGGTGGTTGCGCAACTCGAAACACTGCTGGCCACGCCGCCCGGCGCCGCGCCCCCCGCGCCTTCCGTGGTCCAGCAGTCGTTCGAGCTGGAAGTGTGGCTGGAGCAAGCCGCGGCACATGGCGATGACCCGGACATCCAACTCGGCCTCGCCGAAGCCTATCTACAAGAGGGCAACTACGAGCGCGCGGCAGACGCCTTTGCCCGGGCCCTGGAACTTGACGACGGCTCCGCCAACGCGGCGTTTGGCCTCGGCACCGCTCTGAATGAACTGGGGCGTTCTACCGAAGCCCTCGGCGCCTGGGGGCAGGCGCTGCGCATCGAGCCGGACAACTTCGTCATTCGCAAGCAGATCTGGCGCGTCAAGTATCCGGAAAAGTTCTATCCCGCCATCGACTATGACTGGCAAAAGGTCCAACTAGCGGCGGAAAAGGCCGCGGAAAGCCGGACCTAGGCAAAGCCGCAACACTTGGTCGTCAGCCGAGGCTGCTGGACTAGACCGGACGCCGGCGCAGTGCATTCCGGCTGCGGAGACGGACACCATGGCCTGGGGACTCCTGGATAGATTCATGCGGCCGAAGTGGCTGCTCGATCGCATTTTGCTCGTCGCCGAGGATCTCGCGGAGAGTGACGGGAATGCGTTGCCGGCGTTGCTCATCAATACGCTGCAAGCGCACTTCGAAGCCCAATATGCCTGCGTTCACTTTCTCCGGCCCGGCATGCTCTCCGATAGCGCACGCGAGGCTCTCCAAGCGTCGTGTCCAGCCGCGGCCGCGGAGACCCTGAGCAGCGCTGAGGGCGCGGCCTGCGAGCAACACTTCTGGCAACATGCCCTTGCTACTGGCAAGGTAATTGCTGCATCCGCCTCGCCTATCGCGTTGCAGGTAGAACTGAACCCCCTCCTCCACGCGGCGGGCGTCCGTGACGCGATGGCCGTCCCGCTGACGTATCGGGGCGAGGACTACGCAGTGGCGTGTCTCTACTTCAGTGGCACGGTGCCCGGCAAGCTTGCTACGGCTGCAAACGTCATGAGCAGCATTCGCTTACTGGGCAATCTCGTATACGGCACGCTGCTGGAAGATGCCCAAGGACTCGCGTTGCGCGGGCACGAATCCGCAACGCTTGCCCTGGCGCAAGCGGCTGCCGCCCGCGATGGCTACGCCGACGACCACGCGGCACGGGTCTGCGCCATGGCTGGCGCACTGGCCGGGGCAACTGGATTGAGTCGTGATGAACAGGCCGCCGTGCGTCTGGGCGCACTGCTCCGCGACGCGGGCAAGCTGCTAGTGCCTGAATACGTCCTGCAGAAGCCGGGACCGCTCGACGCCGAGGAACGGGCCATGGTGCGGGAACACCCGGTCACCGGCGCGCGCATGTTGGCACAGGCGTGGGAGCACTCGGCGGCATCGGGAAGCGATTTGACGCTCGCTCTTACCGCCGTGCGCAGCCACCACGAGCGGCTGGACGGCTCCGGATATCCTGACGGGCTATCCGACTCGGACGTGCCGCTGCCCGCCCGCATCGTAGCCATCGCCGATGTCTATGCCGCCCTTACCGCCGACCGACCGTACCGGCCCGCATGGCCGCAAGCGCAAGCGGTAGCGACGTTGCGGGAAATGGCCGTTGCGCAACTCGATCCGGACCTGGTGGCGCTATTCCTGGAGCGCGACCTGCATACCGCCGGAACCGCTCCGCCACCGGCGCAAGCTGAAGCGCCGAGCCTTAAATCCGCTTGAGGCCGCTGAGAGGGCGCCATGGACGTCGGCGCGCCGCCGGAATCCCGCGCGTGTCGGCTACGCCTCGTGCCGCGACCGCCGAAATGCGAAAAACGTCAAGACCGGCATGAAGATCGCCACCGGCACGAGGCTCAGCATTGCCACCCGGAAGGTGAGGGTCTCCGCCACGACGCCAATTACATAGGGCGGCAGCAACCCGCCCGCCGCCGCGCCCAGCAGGAGCAAGATGGCCACGGTGCCCGGCCGCCGGGGGAACCGCTGTAGAGCCAAAGCAAACATGGTGGGAAAAACAGGCGCTATGAACAAGCCGATGAGAAATACGGCGGCGTAGGCCATCCAGGCAAAGGGAGCAAGCGCCAAAACCAACAACAGAGGTACGCTCGCGATGAGAGCCGCTTGTATGATCTGCTCGGTCGATAGCCGCTGCGCCAGCCACGCCATCGCCAGCCGCCCCAGGAAGATCGCCCCCCAGAAGAGCGATACGATCACGGTACTGCGGTCATAAGGTTCCGCAAACACGTCCGTGAGGTACGTAACGCTCCAGCCCATCATCGAGACTTCCACCCAGATATAGAGGACAAGCACGGCCGTTACCATCAGGATGAGGCCGTTGCGCGCCAAAGGCATTACATTGGCGCGACTCAGACGCTCGATGCTGGCGGGCGGCGGTAGCTGCACCCGCAACGCCAACGGCAAGCACGCAAAGCCCAGCACTCCGATGCCTAACATGGGCAAGCGCCAGTTCACATCGAGCGATAGGCCGATCAACAGCGGACTGAGCACGGCGCTCAGCCCAAAGTACATGTGCAGGCGATTGAGGTCGGCCACACGGTTGCCGGAACTGGCATCGGAAGCCGTGACATTGGTGATTATGTCGATACAGCCCAGTCCGGCGCCGGTGAACAGCATGCAGGCGACCATGGTAGGCCAACTGGGCGCCAGACCCCAGCCCAAGAACCCAATGCCGAGCATCAGGCTCGCGCCCACCAGCGCCGGCCGCCGCCCGTAGCCATCCACCACGTAACCGGCGCCCATGACGGCGAGGGCGAAACCCAGAGTCGTTATGGGGAAGATGATGCCCACGCTGGCCAAAGAGAGGGAGAACTCGCGCCGTACGGCTGGCAGCGCAGGACCGATGAGGTTCCAACCCAGCCCCATGAGGATGACGAGAGCGTAGTTGAGCCACGATAGCCAGCGGTAGCTGGGAACCTGCTCTTTGGCATGGTCAGCAGGCAGCGTGGGAGAAGCCGGCTCTATCATTGACTAGTAGCTCGCCGCAAAGCGCACTGTTCGCAACTCCGTGTCCGCGCCGTCCGACGCACAGCTAGAACCAGCAGCCATGCTTGGCGCTCTCTTTCCATCGATTGGCAACACGACCTCGAGTCCGCAGGAACGACACGCACACTAGACGCTGTACACCGCCGCCACCTTTCTGATGGCTTCGAGCACGTCGTCCAAGTCCTCGTTTTGCAGCGTCGGATAGACTTCCAACCGAAATGCGCGTTGGCCGATGTCGCGCGCGACCGGACATGCTACACCGGCGTAGTCGATGGCATCGAACGGCTTGTGCGTCTTGCCGTAGCCCACACGCTCTTGGTAGACCGGCTCCAGATAGAGCTCGGCGCTGGTGCCGCGCGCAGCGCGCACGCCTTCCGCCTGCAGCGCGCGCACGAAGGCGTCGCGGTCGCAGGTAAGCTGCTCCAAATTCAGCGTGACGTAGTAGCAGTAGAATGCATGCTCAGACTCCGGAGTCTCCGGTGAAGGACTGAGCACAGCGTCCAACTCCCGCAGGCCCGCTGTCAAGTAGTGGGCGTTTTCGCGGCGGCGTTGCAGGTGCCAGTCCAACCGGCCGAGAGCCTTGAGCCCAATGGCGCTCTGCATCTCCGTCATTCGGTAATTGTAGCCGACACGATAGTGAGTATATTGATTCAGCGCGCCCCGCGCCAAGGCGCTGCGGCGTTCGGCTTCGCGGAACCCGTGATCGCGGAAGCTGCGAGCCGTTTCCGAGGCAGCGGCGTCGTTTGTGCCGACCATGCCGCCCTCGCCCCCGGTGGTGAAGATCTTGTCCTGGCAGAAGCTCCACGCGTTGACCGTGCCAAAGCTCCCAACTCTGTGACCTCGATACTTCGCGCCGTGCGCCTGGGCACAGTCCTCTACCACCGCGAGACCGCGCCGCTCGGCCAGCGCCAGCAGCGCCTCCATGTCCGCGGGCAGACCGGCCAAATGCACGGGGATGATGGCCGTCGTGCGGGCCGTGATGCGCTCGGCGACTGAGTCTACGGCAAGCGTGTGCGTGACCGGATCGATGTCGGCAAAGACCGGGACCGCATACTGGTTGGTCACGCAAGACGCCGTGGCGATGAAACTGCGGGCGGGCACGATTACTTCGTCCCCGGGCCCCACGCCCGCGGCTGCCAGGGCAACGTGCAGGGCGCTCGTGCCGCTATTCACGGCGATGGCCTCAGCCACGCCCATGTACGCGGCGAATTCGGTCTGAAACTGGCGTCCGGCTTCACCGGTCCAGTAGTTAACGTGACCGGAATCCAGCACGTCCTGCACCGCCTGCTTTTCGTCGTCCCAGAAAACCGGCCAGCGCGGAAAAGGCCGCCGGGTGGTGTCACGCACCGGGACGCCGCCATTGACGGCAAGTTCTTGGACTACTGCTTGTTGTGCCATGGTTGGCGTTACCTTTCTGGCCCACGAGACCGGCTGCCCGTAATAGCGCTCTTGCCCCATGGGACGATTTCGCCTGCCGATTCACTCCAGTGCACACTGGATGAACGGTCGCACAGAGTGCGCACGCACAAAGTGTGCGCACTTTCGACGTACGCTTGTTCGATGCGGGCCAACACCACGCGCCTGGAGGGGCCACGCCCGGCGCCGTTTGGCCTGCTTATTTAGGTCGTATGGGCCGCACTACGCACAGAGCTTGCGCCAGTGGCGCAGCACTTCAGCCACGCTCCATGCCTGAGCATAGCATCCCCGGGGCGCGTGGGGCGCATCGCCGTCGAACACCTCACTGAGTGTGCCCAATGCGCCGCTCTGCATGTGAGGGACAAAGCCCTGCAGCGTCTCCCGCGCGGCGGCATCGTCATCCCGATAGCGGAGGAGCGCATCGAGGTACGGCCCCACCAGCCAGCCCCAGACCGTCCCGTTATGGTAGCTCCATTCCCGATCCCATAGCGATCCGCCGTAGTGTCCGCGGTATTGCGGATCGCCCGGCGCCAGCGAGCGCAGTCCCGCCGGGGTGAGCAGCGCGGACGTTACAACATCCAATACGCGCAGCGCCTTGTCTTCAGGCAACAGCGGGAACGGCAAGCTGAGCGCGAATATCTGGTTGGGTCGCAACGCGGGATCGTCACCGGAGGGCCCATCCACCACATCGTACAGGTACCCGCCCCCTTCAAACCAATACCGCTGCGGGAAATGAGTCTCGACCGCCGCCAGCCACTGGGGTATGTCGTCAAGTGGCGCGCCGAGCTTGTCACACCACTGCGCCAGCAGCCGCAGCGCATTGTGCCAGAGCGCCTGGATTTCTACGGGCTTGCCCATTCTGGGCGTCGGTAGCCAGTCGCCAAGCTTCACGTCCATCCAGGTGAGTTGCACGCCCGGCTCACCGGCCCACACCAGTCCGTCCGAGGGATCCACGTGAATGTTGTACCGCGTGCCGTGGTAGTAGTAATTGACAATGCCTTTGAGCGCTGGCAGAAGTTCGCGAACCAGCTTGTAATCGCGCGTCGCCTCCACATACGCGTGCAGGGCCTGGAAGTACCAGAGAGTCGCGTCCACCGTATTGTATTCGGGCGTGTCCCCCGCATCGGGGAAGCGGTTGGGAATCATGCCGTCGCTCACGTAGGCGGCAAACGTCCGCAGCAAGTCACGAGCTGCCTCCGGGCGGTTTGCCGCCAGAGCCAGGCCGGGCAAGCTGATCATGGCGTCGCGTCCCCAATCCCCAAACCAGGGGTAGCCGGCGATGACGGTGAGGGATTGGGCGCCGTCCGCCAGCGGGCGCGCCACCAGAAACTGATCGGCGGCGGTCACCAACTGGGCTCCCACGGGGTCTGCCTCTGGGTCGATCCCGGCCAATGCGTGGAGGACCTTGGTGCGCCCCTGCTCTGCGCTGAGAGCGCGCTGGGGGCTTGACTCGACTAGAGAGCCGGGCTCCGCGCTGGCAATCAGGCAAAGGCTCTCACCCGGCGCAAGCTCGGCGGTGCAGTCCAGCGGATGGTACAGGTCCTCAACGCAGTCCAGAGCGCGCTCGCGCTCGACACGATACACGAAATTCCAGTACCACTCTTCGGCGCGCGTAAACGCCCCGTTCTTGCTGCAAGAGAGCTTGAGGGGCACAGGGACCGCCTGCGACGCCACCGACGCTGAGGTCGTGCTCTGCAGGCTGACCGTCGGCCGCGCATCTTCAGAACCGCGCGCCAGAGCATGGAAGTCGCGCATCGCCGTGAGCAGCCGCAAGGTCAAGCTCAGGGAATCGCTACCGTCAACGTGGGTGTACGCCACGTAGGTTGTGTTGCGTCCATGGGCCATCCAAATGCGCTTCTCGAGAAGATTCTGCCCCAAGCGGTAGCGAAAGATAGGCACTTGGCCGTCAAGTCGTACGGATTCCAGCGTAGTAAACCCCTGGGGATGGACTACGTCCGGCTCAAACTCGTTGGCGCCAATCTCATAGGACTCACCCCCACAGGCAACGACCTCATCCACTTTCGCCAGGAGCACGGCGCGGCCAAGCGGCGGCGACAGGGCAGCCACCAGCAAGCCATGATAGCGGCGCGTGTTGGCGCCCGCTACGGCACCGCTGGCATAGCCGCCGATGCCGTTCGTCACCAGCCACTCACGCTGCAGCGACGCATCCACGTCATGCAGGACGGAAGCATCGAGTTCGGTGATGTTCTGAGACATGATCGCAAGACTCGCAGCCGCACTCGCGGGGAATCAAGCCAGCCCTGCAAGCAGTATAGCAGCCGAACACACTTTGTTTGTTCAGGCGCTCTCGGGGTTTGCCGTGCTCACCTCAATGCACTTGTCTCCTGGACACAGCCGTTCACCAAGAGGACGACGCTACCGTCAGTTGCGCCGGCATCGCAAGAGCGCTGCGACACGTTGACGCGACGCGCCATGCGCCAATGCACCCGCGTGTCCGTCCCCGCCAGATGGGACAGCTCAAACAGCGTCTTATGTCGAGCACACAGTCCGGCTGCCGGTGGCTTGCCTCCCGAGATCGCGAATGTCCGCCACATGTCGGACCACACGCTGGGGCTACTCCGAGCACTGCAAACCGGCTGGCGGCCATTAGAACAACCGCAGTGCTGCCGCTATACTTGAGATGGGTCCCCGCCACTACTGACGCGTTTCAGCGCAGGCCCGCGCCGCCACGCCTGATCCCGGTGGTCTACGCAGTTTGTCTGCCATTGAGGAGTAAAGAATACTGTTGCCGGCAAGAACGTTCGACGTAGACTCGTTTCCCGAAGGCCGGTTCGTCAATGCCGCGAGACTCATCCTCGGCCTGATCCTGGTCGCTGGCATGTTGGTCTTGGCGGCCTGCGGCGGTGACGAGGAGGAAGTGCCTACACCCACGCCTGTCCCGCCCGCGCCAGCGCCCACCCACGCCCCGACGCCAACCCCCGTTCCGCCACCGGCGCAGTCGCTCCTGCCCTGCTACACCGACCTCACGGCTGCAGCCGCGGCCAAAGTGACGGACCGGGACATACCGGAAATTCTCGTGATCGAAATGCTTGAACGGCCGTACCGCATCGTGCCGAACGATATCATACTTCGGCAAGGACAGCTCTACCAGTTGGTGATCCGGTCAGGCAACGAGTGGCATCAATTCAGGGCTGACCCACTTGGTCTGGACATTACAATTCCGCCAGAGGGCGAAGCTATAGTCGAACTGCGCCCGGAGCGAGTTGGGGTCTTTCGGCTCAAGGATGAACGCAAAGTGCCGGAAGACTATCTCCTCAGCACCATTGCCGTCATTCCGGCCGATATGGCAATAGCTACGTGGCATCCTTCGTGCTCGAAGATTTGGGTGCCCGCTCCCGTCCCAGGCGCCAGCCTGCGCGCGCCGATAGTTATCGAGGGCGCGATCGCACCGGTGGATCTAGGCGTCTTTGGCGGATATCTGCACGCAACCCGCATAGAGGCGCGGAGCAGTGGACAGGTGGTCGGCACGGCGTCTAAATCCGAGATAACGTACCGCGGGCGACACAGTGACTTCTACATCCCGGTTCCCCACCTGCCGCCTGGCGACCACACGATCGTGCTCTATGCCTATGCGCAGAACGGCACCGTGGTGGCTACGGCAAGACTGCCGGTTACCATACTCGATGACCCTCCGCCTGAGAATGTTGGCCCGGCCCTGCGGGGCAGCATCGACTATCCGGCCGCAGATTCTTTCCTGGAACTGCCGGCGACAATTCGCGGTTGGGCCGCCACCATTGGCGGCAGAGTCGGGACGGGCGTGGGAGTCGTGGAACTCTGGGACGGTCCCCGGGAATCGGGACGCTATCTCACGGATGCCGTCTATGGCACGTACCGCCCCGACGTCGGCGCCGTGCTTGGCGATGCCCGCTACAACGGCAGCGGGTGGTTCGCCCGGCTATCCGATCTGCCGGCCGGCCCGCTGGACCTGCGCCTTTACGTCCGCGACCGCCAGACCGGCGACTATGTCGTGCCGTTCGAGAGTGAAATAGCGCCGTCTCGCCAGTTCATCGTTGCCGAAGGGAAAGTTGCCGACGCGTATTGGCCGGTTGCGTTAGCCCACGCGCCGGACGGGCGCCTCTTTTTTGCCGAGCTCCTCACGGGCCATATACGGATTTGGCAAGACGGGCAGTTGCTGCCGGAGCCATTCGCCACGGTGGAAAACGTGTCCACCCACAGTGAATCCGGCTTCATGGGTCTCGCCCTGCATCCGGACTTTGCCAACCAGCCGTATGTCTACGCGATGTACGTGGTGGAGAATCCCGAAAATGGCCTGCCGTTGCTGCAGAAGATTGTGCGGTTCCGCGACGTCAACGGCGTAGGTGAGGACTTTACCGTAGTGTTGGACAACTTGCCGGCTACGTTAGGCGCATCGCATAACGGCGGGCGCATTGCATTCGGCCCCGACGGCAAGCTCTACGTGACCATCGGCGACATATTCGTCTCGGAATCAGCCCAGGACCTCACAAGCCTGGCGGGGTCCATCCTGCGCTACAATCTCGACGGCAGCATACCCGCAGACAATCCACTGGCGGGGTCTGCAATCTACGCGTATGGACTGCGCAATGTCTTCGGCATCGCATTCCAACCCGATACGGGTACGGTATTTGCCACGGATAACGGCCCAGGAGGCTTCGATGAAGTAAACAGGATCGAAGCGGGACAGAATTACGGCTGGCCGGTGCACATGGGCATTGCCAACGCGGAGGGGTTTGTCGATCCCCTTGCCGTCTTTGGGGAATACCGCAAGTCGCCCACCTACGGTCCCACGGGCGCGGCCTTCCCCGCGGATCGCCCGGATCTGCTCTTATTCTGCGCGTACCACGTGCCAGGCTTGCATGCGCTGCAACTCGGCGGTCCGGACTTTGCCGAGGTGGAGGGGCAGATGCTCCTTTCCAGGAATTGCATCCTGGATGTCACCATGGGCCGCGACGGCTGGCTCTATTACAGCACCGTTGACGCAATCTACCGCGCCCGTCTCGAGGATCTTCTGCGGTTGGCGGAGCAAGCTGGGCCGTAGCAAGGCCGCGGTGAGGTTGACATGAGTGCGGCGTTGCGCCGGAACGACTGAGCGGACCTCTATCCGCGCTGCCGCCGCGAGCACAGCGCTAGAACCATCGTGTCGGCGAAACGCGCCTGCATCAGGCTGAGGCCAACGTGAGGCGAGCCGACAGGTGGCGGAGATAGGCGATGGTAGCAGACAAACGGGTGCCGAGAGCCGGAATCGAACCGGCGACACCAGGATTTTCAGTCCTGTGCTCTACCGACTGAGCTATCTCGGCAAGTGACGGGTGGGCGATGCAGGACTCGAACCTGCGGCCTCTACTTTGTAAGAGTAGCGCTCTAACCAGCTGAGCTAATCACCCACGCACAACGATTGTATCACCGCGCCAGACCCAAATCAACGACTGGAATTGTCGCGATTAGCAGGTATTGACTTGGTCTGCACAGGTAAGTGTGTCAACGAAAACGGCTGCTCCTCTAGTTGTAATTCTGCTCCTCATATTGTCATTCTGAGGAGTGCAGCGACGAAGAGTCTAGTGACCGGGGAACGCTAGATTCCTCGCTGCGCTCGGAATGACCTTGAGTGCCGTTCGGAAAGACATAGGGGGTGCAGCGCTCGGTTTGGCGTGGGCGCGTACCGCGTTCGGTTTGGTGTGGGCGCGTGCAGCGTTCGGCGTGGCGTGGGCGCGTGCTGCGTTCGGCGTGGCGTGGGCGCGTGCTGCGTTCGGCGTGGCATGGATGTGCGTTCCCTGTCTTTTGTCATTCCGAGCCCTGCGAGGAATCTAGCGCCCCCGCAACGTGC
>JAJEAH010000005.1 GCA_022824225.1 Chloroflexota bacterium | reverse complement strand
GCCGCTGGCGGAGGCAAGCTAGGGCAGACCTGCGCCGGCGCACCGCGCCCCGGCGTCCGCGGAGGACAGGCTGGGCATACCACCACGGAGACGGCAAGGTCGCGCGCGCCCCGGCGTCTGCGGGGGACAAGCCCCAATGCTGTCGCATTAAAGTGTCACGCACGCTGTAGGCCCGCCAAGTCTATAGAAATGGATGAGCGTGCGCACAGCCGTTCGCCCCCGAATCACGTACGGGGCAGGCTTTGAGCACTTCGGCCCTTCGACCAGCCTGTACTGAGCACTTCGACAAGCTCAGTACAGGCTTGTCGAAGTGCTCAGGACAGACATGCTCAATACAGGTCTGTCGAATGGTGAACGGCAAGTTGGTTGTGGCGCGGGTTGGTTGTGGCGCATTGTTCTCCCCGTTCATACTTCGACCCTTCGGCAAGCTCAGGACAGGCGGGCTCAGCACGAACGGGGAGAACAATGCTCATCAGTTTTGGGCGACAGCATTGGGGACAAGCCCTCACGCTACTCTCGTGCGACAGCATTGGGCCTGACACCCCCGCTATCCGGGCACGTCCACTTGCCGGCCATTCCAGGTCACCGTTTTCGCTCGTCGGGCGCGTCATGCCAGGCCCGCACTCGCCGGCTAACTCTAGGCCCTCGTCTACCCCTGGTCGAGTGTGGTCCTGCCAGGCCGGACCGCACTCACGCCGTTCTTAGACCAGCGCCTGCGTCGCGACTTTCCAAAGGGCCTGCGCCACGTCGGCGCAGTCGGCCTCATCGTAACCGGGTGCAATGGCGATGTTTACCGCGCGGGCCATGATGGCTTCCGTGCGCGGACAGAGGCCGGGCGCGTAGTGTTGGGTGAGCGTGCCGGCCGCGGGGCGGTAGTTTTGCAGCGACTCGATGGTGTACACCGGTTTGCCGCCGTACACGTGCCGGGCCGGAATGCCCTCGGCCCGCAGCGCCTTCACAAACGGCCCCGTGTGCGCGGGGTCATCCGTCAGTAGACCCAGCGAAACACCCGCCACGCCATCCGGATCCGGCAGGTGGCGCGGGGTCACGCCGGGCAAGCCCTGAATCTGCGCCGCAATGGCGTTGTGTGCCTGCCGCATGCGGTCGATGATGCCGGGCAGCTTGCGGACCTGCGCCAGGGCCAGGGCGCCGGCAAGCTCGCCCATGCGGTAGACCTCGCCCGGAAACGCGTCGAGCTGTCCCGGCGGATAGGCGGTCAAGTCGCCCATGGTATCGTCGGGCGCGCTCGTCTCGATAGTCATGCGGCCGAAGCGGTAGTTGCCGTGGTCGTGGTAGCGCACCGCCCGCTCGAACATGACCGGATCGCTGGTGGTCACGATGCCGCCCTCGCCCGCGGTGACGATCTTGTTCACCTGCAAGCTGAACGCGCCCACGTCGCCCCACGCGCCGATAGCCTTGTGCTTGTAGGCCGTGCCCGCCGACTGGGCGCAGTCCTCGATCACGCGGAGGTCGTGCCGCCGCGCGATTTCCATGATAGTGTCCATCTCGGCGGCCACGCCGCTGGTGTGCACCGGCATGATGGCGCGGGTGCGGGACGTGATGCGGTTCTCGATGTCGTGGGGGTCCAGGGTGAGAGATTCGTTCACGTCGGCGAATACGGGTATCGCCTGGTGCGCGGCAACCGTGCCCGGCGAGGCGATGAACGTGAGCGCCGGCACGATGACCTCATCACCCGGCGCGATGTCCAGGGCCTTCAACCCGACCTTCAAGGCGGCGGTTCCGGAAGTCACGCCCAAGGCGTACGCTGTGCCCATCATGTGGGCGGCCTCGCGTTCCAGGGCCGTTACTTTGTCCGGCTCGTTGACGCCGTAGAAGCGGAAGGGCGCTCGCTTGTCCAGCACCTCCAGGACGAGTTCCCGCTCCTCATCGCCAATCAGGCGCGCGCCGGGATAGCCGGTCTCCAACGGCGTCGCGCGCACCGGCTCGCCGCCGTCCACCGCTAGGCGTTCGATTTTCGTGGCCATGTTCTTCCTCTCCTATTTGTTTGGCTGTGGCTGCTCCATTCCGCTGGCCGCAGGGGCACGACATGTCGTGCCCCTACGCGTCTGCAAAACCGCCATCAAGCAGTAGGGGCGCGACGTATGGTTGCTCCCGCGCAATGGGGTATACAAACCCATTCCGCTGGCCGTAGGGGCACGATATATCGTGCCCCTACGGCTTGTCAATCCATCATTCCCGCGCACGCGGGAATCCATCTTGCACGCGCCGAATGTCGAGGAATTTCAGGTCCGGCGTGGAACGTCACTCTTGCCCCCTCCCCGATCTGGACTCCGGCCTCCGCCGGAGTGACGGACATGGTCGCTGAACTGGCGAGTGGCGGACGTGGTTACCAAACCGGCGGGTAGCGAAACGACTACCGCCGCTTGGTGTGCAGGTGCTTATCCTTCAAGATCACCTTCTCTGCCGTGCCGCCCATGATGGCCGTGCGCTGTTCGTCGGTCATGGGGAAGTTGCGCAGGAATTCGATCTGCGGCAGCGGCTGCCAGGGATGCAGGTAGTCGGTGCCGAGCATGAGCTTCTGCCAATTGCGCTCGATGAAGCCGGGGGTAAAATCGGGATCGCGCGAAATGGCGTTGAAGCCGGAACCCGCCGAAAGATCGGCGTACATATTAGGGTATTCCTGCAGCAGCCGTTCCGTGCTGCCGCCCGGCGTCACCTTGCCTTTGGGATAGCCCACCCGGTCGGCGCGCCGGTAGTCGGCGGAAATCTCGCCCCACCACGCGGGGCCGTGACCCATGAAGACGGTGTTTGGGCACGTCTTGAGCACCTTTTCCAGCGCCGGTTGCCCGTCCTCGTCCATGCAAAGGTTGAGGTCCAGATGCAGCATCACGGGCAGGTCGAACTCGCCGGCCATGGCAAAGAGCTCGATGCTGCGGGGATCGTCGATAGGCAAGCTGTTCTTGTGCTCGCCAAAGCCCATGATGCCCGCCGCCACCATCTTGCCCAACAACTCGCGCTGGTTGGTGGCGTGGCGGGGATCTATGACGCCAAACGGGATGAACCGCTCCGGGTACTTTTTCCAATCCTCCAATGCCTCCGCCGTGAGGAAATACTCCGGGAACGACTCCGGACTCTCCAGCGGCAGCAACACCGACATATCCACGCCCATCTTATCCATGCGGTTCACCATCTGGTCCGCCGACATGGTGATAGCGTTGCCCATACTCCACCGCCCGCGGCACGTGTGCGTGTGGACATCGATTACCATAGCGCGCGCTCACCTCCACGTTGGTCTGATTTGGAATCCCTATCTCTGCCAATCAAGACGTTGCTAGGAGTATACCCTATCCGGCCGCATTGCTTTGGCAGGCGCGGCAATTTCTCGCGCCGTGCCATGCGCCTGCGTCTCTGCCCGGCGCGCCAAAGGTGCGTCATAATAGACGGGACACACCGCACGTGCTTAGGAGAGAGGACACCGTGAACAAATTCGACCTCCCGACCCCAGCGCTCTGCATCGATATGGCAGCCGTCGGCCACAATCTGCGCGCCATGCAGGACTTCGCCAACGGCGCCGGCGTGGACCTGCGCCCCCACGCCAAGACGCACAAGAATCCCTTCTTTGCGCACATGCAACTGAACCGGGGCGCCGTGGGCGTCTGCGTGGCAAAGCTGAGTGAGGCGGAGGTTATGGTGCAGGGCGGCATCACGGACATCCTGGTGACCAATGAAATTGCCGACCCGCGCAAGCTGCGCCGCCTCGCCAACCTGGCCCACTATGCCAAGATCACCCTGGCCGTGGATAGCTTGCCGGGCGCCGCAGACGCCGCCCGGGCCGCCATGGACGTGGGCGCCACGCTGCATCTGCTCATCGAGGTGGATAGCGGTTCGCTGCGCTGTGGAACCCAGCCGGGAGAGCCGACGCTGGACCTGGCGCGCGGCATCATGGAACTGGAAAGCGTGACCTTTGCCGGGGTGATGGGCTACGAGGGACACTGCATGTTCATCGAGGACCCTGATGAACGCCGGCAGCAGGTGCACGCCGCGCAAGGCAGCCTGGTGGATTCGGCGCAACTGCTCCGCTCCCACGGCATTCCCGTGGATACGGTCTCCGCGGCCGGCACGGGCACCTACGACCTGACCGGCAGCTACCCTGGCATCACCGAGTTGCAGCCGGGCTCGTACATCTTCATGGACGGACGCTACCGTCCGCTGAAACCGGAGTTTCGCTGCGCGCTCACGGTGATTTGCACGGTGATCAGCCGCCCCACGCCGGAACGCGTGGTGGTGGACGTGGGGATGAAGTCGCTGACCAACGAGTTCGGCATGCCGCAGGTGCTCAGCATCCCCGACTGCGAATTCTACCGGGAAGGCGAGGAAAACGCCTGCATTCGCCTGGACGACACCAGCAATCCCATCCGTCCCGGCGATCCGGTGGAACTGCTGCCCACGCACGGCGATACGACCATTGCCGTCCACGACGAATACCACCTCTGCCACGGCGAAGAGGTGGTGATGACGCTGCCGATCCAGGGCAGGGGAAAGTTCCACTAAAGCGGAGAGCGAGCAGAGTCCCCCCATCCGCCGCGAACGGTTCGACAAGCTCACCGCGAACGGTTCGATAAGCCCACCGCGAACGGTTCGACGAATCTAATGCGAGCGGGTGGTCGGTTCGCAGGGAAACTCAAGAGGGGTTGGCCAAGAATGAACGGACGGGCAGTCCGCGAGCAACCCGCTAGGCTGTCCGCCTGCAACCCGCTGGGTGGTCGGCGAGCAGCCCGCTAGGCTGTCCGTGAGCGAAAGAGACAACACTCCTTCAGAAGCGAAAGATACAGCACTCCTTCAGAGTGGCCGCAGCCGTTCGTCCTTCGACAGGCTCAGGACGAACGGCTGCGGCGCTAGCTAGAGAAGCCCCGCTAGCTATCTTCCACACGCACATCGGATTCCGGGTGTATGCGAGTAAGCCGATGGGGAGGTCTGGGCCTAGCGCCAGCTTTCCCTATATGTCTATTGCTCCGATCTGTCAGCATCAAACGGACGCAATCGCTGGGTTCCACCCAATTGCACATGAAAGTGGCTGCGTGACTTCCTGCGGCCAACTCGATCATTGGTGCCGTTTGCTGCGGTGATTTCTGCAATTGAATGGTGTCATGTGCTACTCTGCGTGCAGCAAGCGCGCTTGCATCGCGTTCGCAGAGGAATAGGCACATTGGTAGCAAAAATAATGTCGCGTGAGGCTACGTGGATATATGAGTAGAGTCCCGCATCTTCCCGTTGTCGTCGGCATCACTGCGGCCAGCGGTGCGGCGCTCACCGAGCGCTGCATTACGTGGCTGGCGGCGCACGGCGTGCCGCTCTACGTCACGTGCAGCAACAACGGCCGGCTGGTGTGGCAGCAAGAACTCAACGAAACGCTGGAAGACGCCGCGGCGCGCTGGCAGGCGCAGGGCGACGTATTGCTGGTAGACGTGGGTGATGAGGCCGCGTTGATAGCCAGCGGCAGTTTGCTCACGGCGGGTATGATCATCGTGCCGTGCAGCACCGGCTCGGCGGCGGCCATCGCCAACGGCATCTGCACCAACGTCCTCCACCGCGCGGCGGAAGTGACCCTCAAAGAGAAGCGGCCGCTCGTGCTCATGCCCCGGGAGACCCCGCTCTCGGCCATCCACCTGGAAGCTTGGCTCAAGCTCGCGCGGCTCGGCGTCACCATCGTGCCGCCCATGCTCACCTTCTACAACCACCCCAAGGACATCCAGGACATGGTGGACTTCAGCGTGGGCCGCGCGCTGACGCTGCTGGGTTTTCCCGACGCGCTGCCCGAACGCCTGCGCTACCAGCGGTAGGCGCATACGTTCCCAAAGTGGGCCCGCGCGTGGCGAGGCGGCGCATCCCCAGCAACGCAGCCGCCGGTCACCACAACCGAGGGTGGATAATTCCATTGCTAAAAGGCCCAATTGCGCATATTCGCGGGCAAGATTGTGGTGGCAACGGCAACTGCGGTATGCTGCACGCAAGGAATCTCACTTAAGGAGGATTGAGAACGTGGCCCTTACTCGACGAACACTCTTGCGCGGTGCGGCAGTTGGCGCTTTGGCGCTGCCCATGCTGGCAGCCTGCGGCCAGGTGACGGTGGCTCCCAGCGATGCTGAGGAACAGGAGCCCATGGCGGAGCCAATGACGCTGCGCATCGGCGACTTGCCCCTCATCGACATGCTGCCGGTGTACGTCGCGGAACAAGAGGGCCTGTTCCCTGAGAACCTGCAAGTGGAACTCGTGCCGTTCTCCAGCGCCTTGGAGCGGGACACGGCCTATGTCGCGAATCAGGTGGACGGTGTGCTCAACGACTTCGTCTCGGCCACGGCGCTCAACCGCGACCGCGATTTTACCCGCAACGTGCGCGTTATCCTCCGCTCCACACCGGAACTGTCGCTCTTCGCGCTCATCGCCAAGAAAGACTCCGATATCGAGCAGTTCGAGGACGTTCAGGGCAAGCAGATTGCCATCTCGCCCAACACCATCATCGAGTACGTGCTGGACCGCATGCTCGGCACGGTGGGACTGGGCCACGACGATGTCGAAAAGCTGGCGGTACCCAGCATCCCCCTGCGCCTGGAGATGATCAACCAGGGCAACGTGGACGCCGCCGTGCTGCCGGAGCCGCTGGTGAGCTTTAGCATCCTGCAAGCCGAAACGCGGCTCATCAAGGACGATGCCGAGACCCAGTTCGGCGCTTCGCTCCTCTCGTTCCGCAGCGAGTTCATCGCCGACCATGAGGAAACCGTGCGCGGGTTCTTGGCAGGTTTCGAGGCCGGCGTGGCACGCATCAACAGCGATCCGGGGCAGTACCAGCAACTCATGGAAGCGCGGGGCCGCATCCCGCCCCCGCTGGCCGGCGCGTTTTCCGTGCCCACGTTCCCCGCAGCAGCAGTCGTGCCGCAGGAGGAATTCGAGGCGGTCGGGGAATGGGCGGTAGCGCGCGGCCTGTTGCAAGAGCCGATTGCCTACGAGAAGCTGGTGGATACCCGCTTCTTGCCGGGATAGGCGGGGCCGCCCAGCAGGCTGCACGTTGACACTTATGTGGGCACAGAGGCCCGCCTAACCGTTCGTACTGAGCACGTCGCAGCACAGCCAGACCGTTCGCGCTGAGCCTGTCGAAGCGCACCTTGGCGCACCAAGCCGTTCACGCTGAGCCTGTCGAAGCGCACCTTGGCGAACTAAACCGTTCGCGCTGAGCACGTCGAAGCGCACCTTGACGAACCTAACCGTTCGCGCTGAGCCTGTCAAAGCGCACCAGACCGTTCGCGCTGAGCCTGTCGAAGCGCGCTGGCTCACCAAACCGTTCGCGCTGAGCCCGTCGAAGCGCACCCGACCGTTCGCGCTGAGCCTGTCGAAGCGCACCTGACCGTTCGCGCTGAGAATGTCGAAGCGCCATAGCTGACCAAACCGTTCGCGCTGAGCTTGTCGAAGCGCACCTTGGCGAACCTAACCGTTCGCGCTGAGCCTGACGAAGCGCACCCGACCGTTCGCGCTGAGCCTGCCGAAGCGCACCTTGGCGCACCCGACCGTTCGCGCTGAGCTTGTCGAAGCGTGCCTTGGCGCAACACAGAGGTCTTGCGCGTGTGTTCTTCCCAGTTCCGCGAGCACCGCGATCCACAGTGGCTGGAGCAATTGAATGAGCGTGTTGTCCTCATCGGATACCCAGCGCCGGGACGCTCAGAAAGCGAATACACCCGTTCCCAGCGCTGCCGGTGGTGCGCCCCGCGCAGAACTGAACGGCGTCGCCTTCGCCTACCGAGAAGAGCAACCGCTCTTCCGTGACTTTTCCTGGCAAATCAAGCCCGGCGAGGCGTGGTCCGTCATCGGCCCCTCCGGCTGCGGCAAGTCAACGTTGCTCTACCTGCTCACCGGTTTGCGCCAACCGCTGGCCGGCAGTGTGCGCGTGGACGGAAATCCGGTGGGCAAGCCGCATCCGGGCAGCACCACCGGCCTGATCCTGCAGGACTACGGCCTGCTGCCGTGGGCGACGGTGTGGGACAACGTGCGGCTGGGACTGCAATTGCGCGGCATCCCGCGCGCGCGTCAAGATGAGCAGGTAGCTTTCTGGCTGGAGCGGCTCGACATCGCGGCGCTGCGCGAGCACTATCCCGCCCAGCTTTCCGGCGGCCAACGCCAGCGCACCGCCATCGCCCGCACGCTTGTCTTTCAGCCCAACTTGCTGCTCATGGACGAGCCGTTCAACTCCCTGGACGCTATGACCCGCGAGCGCCTGCAAAACGTGGTTTTGGAACTCATCGAGGAGCACGGTCTCACCACGGTGCTCGTGACCCACAACATCGAGGAAGCGGTCTTCCTGGGCCAACGGGTGTTGGTGCTCACGCGACCTCCCACCACGGCGACGACCGCATTCGATAACGTCCACGCTGACCCCCATGACTATCGCGCCGCCCCAGCCTTTCTGACGCAATGCACGGCGCTGCGAACGTTGCTGGGCCGGTCGGATGAATGAAAACTGAACGAGGTCGCCATACGAGCGCACAGCGTGCCTTTCGGGATCATCGGCGTCACCGCTGCGGTGTGGTTGTCATTTTCGCCCACGTGGGGGTCCACTCCCCATGGCCGTGCTTAGATTGGCTTGTAGACGTCATTCCCCGCCCGCGTGGGGATCCATCTTGCAGGACAAGTGAGGCCCAGCGCTCCCAAATCGTCACTTCCGCGTACGCGGGAATCCATCCCCTCTGCTCCGGGCACGCACGTCCCAAGTGCGGGGGACAAGCCTCAATAGTGTCGCATTAGAGTGGAGAACCAGAATTGGGATGTCTCTGCGCAGATTTTCACAACGGTGTGGGGGCACGACATGTCGTGCCTCTACGTCGCTCTGGTAAGATGTCACTCTTCTAGTAAGTAACGCGGATGCAAATACGACAGCTCTGAGCGCGGTAGCAAAGGGCGCCCGGGCCAATTGCGTCGGTTGTGGCGTGGACCTGGACTACATGCCTCTACCGTCGTAATTTGATCAGCACCCTAGATTCCTCACTGCGCTCCGCTCCGTTCGGAATGACATGGCGAATCAATGATGACAGGAAGAATCAACAACGACATGAAGAGTCAACAGTGACAGGGAGGGCCAGCAGTGACAGGGGGAGCAAACGATGACAGGGAGAGCAAACTATATCATGTAAAGCCAACGATGACAGGGAGAGTGAGGCAACAATGACATGAAGTGTCAATGCTGTCTGGTGTGGATGAGGCCCTGTCAACGAATGGCTCAGCACTTACAGGAGTGACGGAACCTGTCGTGCTGTGTACTTGGTAATGACGGATCGTAGGCAGCCACCCGACTGCATGTGTAGAGATGGCAAAAGCAGAGCTTTCCTAATGATCAGGGCAAGGAGTGAACGATTGATGTCGCGAAGAGAGTCGTCGGAGCGTGTCGGCAACGTCACGGTTTCCAAGGGTAGACCGCAAAGAGCCGCATCGTGAGCACAATTCCGCACTACATCATGAGCAAGGACAACCCGCAGGTAAAGCGGGTGCGGGCGCTGCGGCAATCGTCGCGGCAGCGGCGCAAGGAGGGGGCGTTTGTGGTGGAAGGCGTGCGCCTGGTGGAGGAGGCGCTGGCCGCCAATCGCGTTCTGGCTCTCTTCACCTGTGCCGAATTGCTGGCCGCCCATGAGCGAACCCGGGCGTTCCTCGAATCTCTCCCCGATGGCGCCGCCTATGCCCGATTACACGTTTCGCCTGACGTATTCGCGACGTTGGCGGACACCGCCGCGCCACAGGGGGTGGTGGCGGTGTGCTCGTTACCGGAGGAGACTGCCTTGCCGCCCCAAGCAACGCTAGCGGTGCTTTTGGATGGTGTGCAGGACCCAGGCAACGCGGGTATGATCCTGCGCGCCGCCGCGGCCGCGGACGCCGACGGCGTGGTCTTTGGGCCCGGCAGCGTTGACCCGTATAATCCAAAGGTGCTGCGCGGGGCCATGGGCGCCCACTTTCGCACCGCGCTGCTCAGCCTCCGCAGCGAGGAGGACGTGGTTGCGGTCGCGGACAGATTCCCGCACCGTATCGTGGCGGCGGCGCGCGGCGGCGCGCGGTACGATACGCTAGATTGGCGTGAGCCGGTCCTGCTGATCGTGGGCGCCGAGGCGCAAGGAGCCAGTGAAATAGGTAGGAGCCTGCAAACAACCGCAGTCTCTATCCCGCTCGCTAGAGGCGTGGAATCCTTGAACGTCGGCATGGCCGCGGGTATTTTGCTCTTCGAGGCCGTGCGGCAGCGGCAGAACGCCTCTTAGTTTGAGAAAAGCACAGGCAGATTAGGAGGGGGTGTGCGGGCGAGTAAAGTGTGTCCGGCGCTTGACTAGCAGAACCCGTCGAGCCATAGCTATTTGCAGGATGCATACCCACAGATGACACAGGACTCCGTCTTCATAGAAGGCATGCGCATCGCCGCCCATATTGGTGTGACGGCGGCGGAGCGCGACACCCCGCAGGCGCTGCGTTTCGACCTGGAACTGCGGTGCGACTTGCGCCGGGCGGGCGCGAGCGACGACGTCAACGACGCGGTAGATTACGCGGCGGTCTATGAGCAGGTTGTGCGGGTGGCGGAGAGCAACCGCTGCCGGCTCTTAGAAAACCTGGCAGACCGCATTGCCGCCGCGCTGCTTGCGGAGTTTCCCGCGTGTGAAGCGGTGCGCGTGCGCGTCGGCAAGCCGGTGCTCTTTCCCACTACGGGGCGATCCGGCATGCCGGGAGTGGAGATTGTGCGCACCCGTGACGACAGCCCGTAAACTCTTCTGCGCTCGCGGTCGGAGGCAGGCGCTGCCGCTTCCGCCGTTGTGTCTTCTAGCGCAGGAACAACGCGATAATCGCCATCTCCAAACCGGTCAGGGCAACCAGCATTGCACCCAGGCGAATCATCATGCGTTGCGCCAAGTCCCGCAGTCCGGTTTCCAGGTTGGCTTTGGTTGCCATGTCCCGCACGTCGGCTTTAGTTGCCAACGCACCGTAGCCTTCGCTGCCCACATCTATCAGGGCTTTGGCTTGGCGTTCCGATAAGCCTGCGCCCGTTAAGGCTTCAAACGCCTTGTGGGTGTCAAAGACTGCCATGCTGGTCTACCTTACTACTCTGTGCTCGCCTCCGTGCCACGCGCGCCACCAAATGACTGCGAGGCGTGGGCGAAAGACGGTATCATTGCGCGTCGAGAATCCCGTCCAGCACCCGCTGGAACTCGGCTACCGATCTCCCGCCCACGAAAACCTCCACGACGCGGTGCTGCGCATTGAGAAAGTAAGTTGTGGGGAACGAGCCGATATTGTAAGCGACGCCAACCGCCACGGCCGGGTCGAAGAGCAGCGGATAGGTAACCTGGAACTCTTCCTGGAACCACGTGATGTCTTCCAGTGTGATCCGGTCCTGGTTCTGGGCGGAGTAGTCTTTGCCGTACGGCGTCGCGCTGATGGAAACGACGTGGACGCGGTCGCCGTACTGAGCGTGGATTTCGTTGAGGCGCGGCGCCTCGTCCTGGCAGTGGGGACACCACGGCGCGAAGAACGCGATGACGACCGGCTTGCCCGCCAGCGACTCTAAGCTCACCGTCTCGCCTTCCGTATCCTCTAGCGAGAAGCCGGGGGCGGCCGCGCCGGCTGCCAGGCCCGCGGGTTGTTGGGATTCACCCGTGTCCTCCGTCGGCAGCGCGCCCTCGCTTTCAGCCGGCTGCGGCGATCCGATGATGCCCGGCAAGACCGTCGGCACAACCAGGGCCAGGATGAACAGCGCCACCACCGCCGGAATCACCCACTTGCGCCACGCGCGCGCCATGGACCGGCGATTCTGTGTCTTGCGATTCTGCCCTTTGCGTCTCTTGCCTTTTGCTCGCGCCATGGGTCTTCTTTCTTAGACTGAGGCCCCCGGCAATCGGCTTGCGCCCTATGGGAACCACTTGAGTATTGCTACCGCCACACCGCCTGCCGCGATCGCCAGCCCTGCCAGTTATAGCGTCTGGCGATTCAGCCGCTGTTTGAGCCGATACGCCAAATCCCTGAACTCAGTTCTGAATTCCGCACACACACACGGTGGCTGTGTCGATTTTGCTGCCAACCGTTTGAGCAGGAGAGGCTCGACTCATTCGCATATTGCCGTAGCAGGCGAGAATCTGTCAATGCAGGCGGGCGCGGCGCGCTTGAGCCACCGCTCCGCAACCTGAGCGAGCAGGGCAGGCAAACACGCGCTTGGGCAGGTTTCGGGCGCGGTCTTGCTATTGGCTCTATACAAAGAGCGGGCGCTGCCGGTTGCCGGGTTTGGGGATGAGGGTTACGCCGGCCACGGTGTCCTCCTCGGCGCGCATGCGCATGACGATCACGCCCCGGGCCGTTCTGCCGAGCGGCTTGACCTCGGTTAGCGGCACGCGGGTGATCTGGCCTTTGCGCGTGATGAGGCAGATCTCGTCGTCATCAGGCGTGACGATGCGGCCGCCAACCACGGGGCCGCTTTTTTCGTCCACCTTTAGGGCGATGATGCCCTTGCCGCCGCGGGATTGGATGCGGAAGTCCTCGATATTCACCTGTTTGCCGTAGCCGTGCTCCGTGATGAGCAGGGCGCGGCTATCGGAATCCACCAGCGCCATGCCGACGACCATATCACTCTCTTGAAGTGAAATGCCGTTGACACCGCCGGCAGTCCGCGAGTGCGCGGTAATGTTGGCTTCCGGAAATCGTATGCTCTGGCCCAGCGACGAAAAGAGGATTATTTCCTGCTTGCCGTTCGTGAGAATAGCCGTGAACAGCGCATCATCCTCGGCCACGTTCATGGCGATGACGCCGTTGCGGCGCGCGTTGGCAAAGGCGCTGAGTCGGGTGCGCTTGATCTGGCCTTTGAGCGACACCATCGTGATGAAGGCGCCGTCGGCCTCCGCGAACGACGGCACCGGCACGATGGCCGTGATGCGCTCGTTGCGCGTGATGCCTTGCAGGAGGTTCACCATGTTTTGCCCGCGCGAGGTGCGGGTGCCTTCGGGAATCTCGTACGCGCGCAGCGTGAAGGCGCGGCCCCGGTCGCTGACCACGAACATCCAATCGTGGGAGTCCACCAGCAAGATCGTCTGCACGGCGTCGGTGGCGCGGGTGGAGATACCGATTATGCCCTTGCCGCCGCGCCGCTGCGCTTGGAAGTCGCCGGCCGATTGGCGCTTGACGTAGCCGCGCTCGGTGAGGGTGATGAGCACGTCTTCTTTGGGCACCAGGTCCTCTTGGGAGAAGCTGGAGTCTATGTCTTCGGTGATCACCGTGCGGCGCTCGTCGCCAAACTTGTCCTTGAGGGCGGTGAGTTCTTTCTTGATGATCTTGTAGACCTCGCCCACGTCGCCGAGGATGGTCTCCAAGCGCGCTATCGTCTGCTTGATCTCCTCGTATTCATCCAGGATCGCCCGGCGTTCCATGGCGGCCAGGCGGCGCAACTCCATCGACAGGACGGCGTTCGCCTGCCTTTCGCTGAGACCGAAGTTTCGCTGCAAGTTGTTGCGCGCCGTCTGGGCGTTGCGCGACCGGCGGATGGTGGCAATGACCTCATCCAGGTTGTCCAGCGCAATGATAAGGCCCTCCAGGACGTGGGCGCGTTCGCGGGCCCGCGCCAGTTCGTACTGCGTGCGCCGGGTGACGACTTCCTGCCGGAACTTGATGTACTCCCGCAGCAGCGCCTTGAGGCTGAGCACCCGGGGTTGCTGGTCCACCAGCGCCAGCATGTTGCAGTAGAACGACGATTGCAGCGCGGTATGCTGGTAGAGGTGGTTGAGCACCTGTTGCGGGAACGCGTCGCGCCGCAACTCAATCACCATGCGCATGCCGGAACGGTCGGATTCGTCCCGCAACTCGCTGATGCCTTCGATCTTCTTTTCCCGCACCAGTTGCGCCATGCGCTCCAGCAGGGCCGCTTTATTGACCTGGTACGGCAGTTCGGTGACGACGATGCGGAACCGGTTGCCCCGCATCTCTTCGATGCGCGCCTGCGCCCGGACGACGACGCGGCCGCGTCCAGAGGCGTAGGCTTCGCGGATGCCCTCCGTGCCCACGATGGTGCCCGCGGTGGGAAAGTCCGGGCCGTGGATGAACTGCATCAGGTCTTCCACACCCACGTCGTCCGCTTGATTCGCGGCCATCTTATCCGTGAGGTACGTGAGGGCGTCTACTACTTCGCTCAAGTTGTGGGGCGGAATGCTGGTGGCCATGCCCACGGCGATGCCGGCGGCGCCGTTGATGAGCAGATTCGGCACTTTGCTCGGCAGGACCGTTGGCTCTTTCATCGAATCATCGAAATTGGGGGTGAAGTCTACGGTCTCTTTCTCGATGTCGGCCAGCATCTCCATGGCCAGGGCGTGCAGCCGGGCTTCGGTGTAGCGCATGGCCGCGGGCGGATCGGCGTCCACGGAGCCATAGTTGCCCTGGCCGTCGATCAAGGGGTAGCGCATGCTGAACGGCTGCGCCAAGCGCACCATGGCGTCGTAGATGGGTTCATTGCTGTGGGGATGATAGCGCCCCATGGTATCGCCAACGATACGGGCGCTCTTCTTGTAGGCCGTGCCGGGCCGCGCGTTGAGATCCAGCATGGAGTAGAGGATGCGCCGCTGCACCGGCTTGAGGCCGTCGCGCACGTCCGGCAGCGCCCGTGAGACGATGACGCTCATGGCGTAGTCCAGGTACGCCGACTGCATCTGGTCTTCGATGTTGACCGGACTTACGGCTTCCATGTCAGGCTCTAGGGTATCCGCCATGCTCGCTCCTTGCGGTCAGAAAAGGCGCTCGTGGGTGTGCTTCCGCGACTTGTCTACTGCCACAACCAGTGGCCCAACGGAAGCGCCCCAGCGTGTATTGCCCAAACGGTGGCTCGTCTAAGCGCTTTCACTCCGGAAGCGCAGGTTACAAACCTGCGGGCCCTGCCCCGGCGGTTGCCCATGTCCGCAGCCCGCGAACCCCAATCCGGTAGGGGCGGTTCGCGAACCGCCCCTACGCCTACACACCGGAACATGCGCGCCAGCTCCGCATACGCTCCGGTTGCACACGTCTGCAACCCGCGAACCCCAATCCGGTAGCGCAGGTTTGTAACCTGCGGGCCCTACCGGCATTGCCAAGAGAAGCAGACTTTCCTCGCGCCGCTGCTGCTGCTTGCGCAAACTTCCATCCAACGTAGGGGCGGTTCGCCTCCGCCTGCACTTGGCGGTGCGGCAAACATCCATCCAACGCAGGGACGGTTCACGTCCGCTTCCGCTTGGCGGCGCGATGAACACCCTTCCAACGTAGGGGCGGTTCGCGAACCGCCCCTACGCCTGCACACCGGAGCATTGCTTCACACCGGCGGCACGGCACGCGAGAAGGGCGTGCTCTCGCTCACGGTGCCGTGGGCAGGCGCGGCCACGCGTTCCTCAACCGTCGTTCGCGGCGTCAGCAGTTTCCGCGGCCGCGTAGTCACCGCTCATTCCGCCGCTCTTGGCGATGAGGCGCACACTCTCGATGCGCATGCCCTTGTCCACGGCCTTGCACATGTCGTAGATGGTGAGAGCGGCGACGCTCACGGCGGTCAGCGCTTCCATCTCCACGCCGGTTTTGCCCGTGGTGCGCACGGTGGCCTGGATGCGGACACAATTCCGGGTCTCATCGAGGGTGAAGGCCAGGTCCACACCACTCAGCGGCAAGGGATGGCACATGGGAATCATCTGCCAGGTGGACTTGGCCGCCATGATTCCCGCCACTTGCGCCACCGCCAGCACGTTGCCCTTCTTGAGCGGGCCGGACTCCTGTGGCGGTGATTCCTGCTGTTGGCGGAGTAGTTCCAACGTCTCCGGCAGCACCGCCACCGCGCCTTCAGCCTTCGCTTCACGGGCGGTATCCGGCTTGTCACCCACGTCTACCATGCGCGGCAAGCCGGACTGATTGAAGTGTGTCAACGCCATTGCAGAATCGCCTCGTTGCCTTATGTGGGGCTAATTACATTATAGCACTGCGCGGCAGTTTGTGCCTATTTTCACATATGGACGCGACCCTGGCACGGGGGTCTATACTAGACGGCAGACGCGCCGTGCGCACACACTGGGAATTGGCTGGCAAAGGGCAAGCGGCTCCGTGACTTGTATCTGCGCGATGCCGCTCGTTTCCCTTGAAGGAATAGCGCCATGATCATCGACGCCCACGTCCACGTCAAAGGCGGGGACACGTACCGCCGCGAACTGGACCCCGACGACACCATCCGCTACATGGACCAGGCGGGTGTGGACAAGTCGTGTGTATTCAGCATTTGCCTGCCCAGCCGCGAATCCAATGAGTTGACCCGCAAGGCGATCACGGGCCGGGAAGACCGGCTCATTCCGTTCGCGCACATGGCGCCGGAGGAAGGCGCGGTGGGCCTGGACGCCGTGCGCCGCGCCGTCGAGGACTGGGGGTTTCGCGGCCTGAAGCTGCACTTCGGCGAGGTGCAGGGCGAGATCACCGACGAACTCTTCCTGCCCATCCTCGAACTTGGCGCGAGCTACGATCTGCCCATCGTGCTCTGCTGCGCCCACAAGCCGGAGTTTCCCGACCGCTGGGCGGACGCCGTGCCCCAAGCCAAGATCATCATCCCCCACCTGGGCTCCAGCAGCGACCAGACCATGAACTGGCGCTTCTTCGACGTGGCGAAGCGCCATGACAACATCTGGCTCGATACGTCGTTCACCAGCGGCCCGTGGATGATCCGTGAGGCCTACCACGCGCTCGGTCCAAGCAAGCTCATCTGGGGTTCGGACGGCGGTGGTGACTACAACCCGCCTCTGCCCGAAATGGCAAAGGTGAAAGTCTGGGAGTTCCCGGAGCCCGACTACGCTAAGATCATGGGCGGCAATATCCTGGACCTGCTGGGCGGCAGCGTCTAGGACACAACACGTGGGACTGTGCCGCCGCGGACACGGACCCGGAGTGGCGGCGGCAGTGAACCGCCCACGCGCTCTTGACTTCCCACGCGCACGGGAGCACACTTTCAGCATAGACGAGCGCAGAGTCTGCCATGTCTCGGTCTCGTCGAAAGCGGAGTTGTCAGATGGCGGCGCTCGCGGATTGCTGCGCGCCGGAGCCATGCAGAAAGCTGTGGCCCGGCAGCAGGTACGCGACGCGCGCCCGGTGGAATACGGTCACACCTAGGAGGTCGCGCCATGATGCGCATGAATCGACGGCAGATGCTCGCGGGCGTAGGCGCAGGCATTGGGGCAACGTTGCTGGCTGCCTGCGGACAGGTGCAGACGATGCCGGCGGCGGAAGCGCCGGAAAGCGACGGGGCCGCAGCGCCCACGGAAGCGGAGGGGCTTTCCGGCGTGCTGCAAGTATGGGGCTTTCGTTCCCAATACCTGCCCGGCGCGGTGCTGGACGAGTTTCAGGAAATGCATCCGGGCGTCGTGGTCGTGCAGTCCCAGCCGGCGGGCAATTTCCGCGGCGAGAAGTTTCCGGCGGCCATGGCGGCCGGCGCGCCGCCGGCGCTCATGCAGGGCTTTCTCGACTTTGTCGCTATGTATGTAGACCGGGGATTCCTGGCGGATCTGGGTCCCGCGGCCAAGGCGGGGACTTTCGGCGATCTTGGCGCCTATCTGCCCGGCATCGTCGAGACCGGCACGTTCGACGGCGTGCTGCACTTCCTCCCGCACCGGCAGAGCGTGAACATACCCCTCTACAACAGTGAAATCTTCGAAGGCGCCGGCATCAATGAGCCGCCCACCCATTGGGATGACGTGGCGGAGGTCGCGCGGCAATTGACCAAGCAGAACGCGGATGGCTCCAGCCAGTTTGGCCTGACGGTTACCACCAGCAAGAACACGCTCAATTCGTGGTTCAACCCGGTGCTCTGGCAGGCCGGGGGCGAGTTCTTTGCGGAGGATGGTCGCAGTGTTACGTTCGATGAAGACCCCGGTCTGGCGGCGCTGGAGTTCCTGACCGATCTGTTCAATAAGAAGATTGCAACGGAGGGTACGGGAACGTACTTCGATGGCAGCGCTGCCATGATCAACGCCCGCACGCCTACCCACGTGAAAACCCCCTTTGACGAAGGGACGATCCCCTGGCTCGCCGCCAGCCCCGCGTGGGAGAAGGAAGAGCAGTTTGGCTTTGGCTCGCTCTCCGGCTGGGTGGTGCCGGATGGCCCGCAGTCCGAAGCGGCGATACAATTGCTGGCGCATACCCTGAAGCCCGATAACGTGAAGGCGTTCCTGGCCACCGTGTTTCTCCTGCCGGTGCGGAATGACGTTGACATTGACTACGTCTCCGATGACTACAGTGGCTGGATGCCGACGTTCATCGAACAGAGCCAGAACATGCACTACGACATCCCGCATCCGCACATCCGCGCCATCATGCCGCTCGTCTCGGCAGAAATGTACAAGGCCATTGCGGGCGAGGTGACGCCGCAGGAAACCATCAGGACCGCGGGTGAGATCGCGAACCAATTCCTGGCAGACAACATGAGCTAGCGGCCGGCTTACACTTACACCAAACCGGACAGACAGCGAGAACCTCTACGTCGAGGTTCGTGCGAGACGTGCAATCACGTTCCGCCCCGGCTTCGTCAGGCAGCGGCGCGCCGCGTAGATCGAAGGTCGCTGCTCGTCTTACGCGGTCGGGGCTTGCCGGCCTGTCCGGGAGTGCGCTGCTACGATTTGGTGCGGAACAGGTGTCCACCGCAAGGAATTGGCATTGAGCGAAGCTGTGAGAATCGTGGTCTGTCCTGAACCCCCAGCCACAAAGGAACAGCATGGCTAGCGGTAGAGGGTTTGTAGAGGCGGTGAACAGCAGTCCAACGCACTCGATGACAAAGCAAAGCCGGCGGCGCATCCACCTGGTTGCAGGTCTGGGCGTTGCGGGTGACGCTCACGGCGGCACAACGGTCAAGCACCGGTCACGCGTAGCCCGCGACCCCAGCCAGCCCAATCTCAGACAGGTCCACTTGATCCACGCCGAATTGCACGATGAACTGCGGGAAGCCGGCATTTGCATAGCGGCCGGCCAGATGGGGGAGAACATAACCACTCGCGGCATACACCTCCTCGGCCTGCCGCGCGGCGCCAGGCTAATGCTTGGCGATACTGCGGTCGTGGAGATAACCGGTCTGCGCGACCCCTGCAGGCAACTCGAAGCCGTGCAACCGGGACTGATGCGAGCGGTGCTGGAACGCGACGCTTCCGGCAACCTCGTCCGCAAGGCCGGTATCATGTCGATTGTGGTGTCCGGCGGCGAAGTGAGACCCGGTGACCCAATTGCTGTCGAGTTACCGTCCCCGCCGCATCACCTACTGGAAGTCGTCTAGTTGTAGTGTATGTTCGACCAAACCGGACGAAATCGATATCTATCACGCTGAGAATCGTTCTGAATCGGTAACCAGGACCTGATGGGTCTTTGCACGGAAGCGGGCCATAGGCGTTGAATGGGTCTGTATGAGACTCCTCAGGCAAAGGGCCTCCGGATCTGTACGTCTGGGGGCAGACAGTGACTATCCCCAAGCCCAAACATCTCGGGCCGGAATACGCGGATCAGTTCAAGGATCGCAGCGTGGCTGCGGCTTACGTCAACTATCCGCCCTACGCGCCTGAACTCTTCCAGTTGCTTGCCGGGCTGACCCAAGACGAACCGCGCCTTGTACTGGACATGGGATGCGGGACCGGCGACGTGGCGCGGCCGCTGGCGGCATTAGTGGAGCGCGTCGACGCCGTGGACCCGTCGGCGGCCATGATCGAGATTGGCCGGGCTCGCGCCGGCGGCGACCGACCGAATATCAGGTGGGTGTGTCAGAGTGCGGAGGATTTCGCTTACGACTCCCGCTACAGCCTGATTGTGACCGGCGCAAGCCTCCACTGGATGGATTGGTATACGGTCCTGCCGCAGATGGCCGTTGCCCTCTCTGACCATGGGTACCTAGCGATCGTGGGCGGACGCGGGATCGCAACCGTGCCTTGGGTAGACGATCTCAATCGGATTATCCCCAGGTACTCGACGAATCAGGACTTCCAGCCATACAATTTGCTTGACGAACTTGAGCGCCGGCAACTTTTCGCGAAGGTGGGCCGCAAGCGCACGGCGCCGCAGGAATACACCATGCCTGTTGATCAGTACGTCGAGTTGTTCCACGCGCGCAACGGCTTCTCACGGCAGCGCATGGACGCGCCCGCCGCCAGTGCTTTCGATGCCGCCGTCCGCGAACTGGTAACTCCCTTTGCGGACGGAGATATTCTCACTTTTGACGTAACGACCGACATCATCTGGGGGCAGCCACTGGCCGGCACGAACGCAGAGCATCGCTAGCACGTTTCACAGGGACACGTGGTTTTGGGTTCTACTGCCCTGCAACAGGCTCGGAACAGGCACGCTGGCACGCACTATACACATCGAACACGGAAGACCCCCCAAAGAGATTGACAGTACATACACGACGCGGCAAGGAGATGCATACCGTGGCAACTACAGCGCTCACTAACGGCAGGATCATCGACGGCAACGGCGGACCGCCGCTTGTGGATGGCGCAGTCCTCATTGTGGATAACCGCATCGAGGCTGTGGGTACGGATGTGGATATCCCCCCGGAGGCCCAGGTCATCGACGTTGCGGGCGCGAGCATTTTGCCCGGCATGATGGACCTGCACGTGCACCTGCGGGGGCCGTACCAATCGCTGCAGAAGCTGCGCAAGTCCCTGCTGGCCGGTTTTACGACCATCGCCCACGTGGCCGGCACCATGCCGCCCGCCTCGACGGACTGCCGCCAGGCGATTGCCGACGGCTGGTTCCCGGAGTGCGCCCGGCTGCTGGTGGGCGCGGTGGTGGATTGCACCAACGGCCACGTGCGGGGCCGTGTTGCCGATGGCCCGTGGGAAGTGCGCAAGGCCGTGCGCGAGATGGTGCAGGCCAAGGTGGACTTCATCAAGACGGCGGCCAGCGGCGGCTTCTGGTCGGAGGACGAAGAGACCTGGTGGCTGGACTACACCCAGGAAGAGCTGGATGCCCTGGTAGACGAGGCGCACAGCGTCGGGCGGCTCGTGGTGGTGCACTGCCACACGCAACCGGGCCTGGATATGGCTGTACAAGCCGGCTGCGATCAGATTCACCACGGCGCGCTCATCGACGAGAAAGCCCTGCAGGGCATTCTGGATAACGACCTCTTCTTCGTGCCCACGCTGCGGGTTACGTCCCGGCAGAACATGGCGATCAAGTACGGCGCGGGACGCCCGTGGGAAACGCGCAAGATGGGCGAGGCCTACCACGTGCACCGCGAGGGCGTGCGCCTGGCGCACAAGATGGGCGTGAAGATGGGTCTGGGCACGGACTGCCCCAGCACGCCGCCCTGGGACATCTGGGACAGCGGCTTCGAGCTCCAGGAGTTCGTCGGCTGCGGTCTCAGCCCGCTGGATGCCATTGGCGTAGCCACCAAGGGTTCGGCTGAAGCCATGCATATTGACGACAAGCTCGGCACACTGGAAGAGGGCAAGCTGGCCGACGTGGTGGTAGTCGACGGCGATCCCACCAGCGACATTCAGGTCCTGGTCAACTACGCCAACGTGCGTTATGTCTTCAAAGAGGGCAGACTCGCGGTGAGCAGAGACCCGGACCGCCCGGCGACCGCCCACCTGGAAATCTACCCGCGCGACTATACGCCAATCGACGATCGCTTCAGCGCCGACCCGGCTTGGGAAGCCACGGCGGGCTTGGCATAGGCCGCGCCGGAACTGCACCGCCGCTTTTCACGCCTAAAGCGGCGAGCCGCAGCAGCCGCTGGACGGCCCCGCTTGGTATGCTGACGGTGCACGGTGTCCCCCGCAAAGCGAGGAGCAGCTATGGCGATGGAACTCACGGCCGGCGGCGCGAAGGCGGCGATCACGCCGCCTTTGGGCAGCGCCTTTCAGTCAAGCAGGGCCGACCTGCGAGTGGAGAGCGTACTCCACGATCTCTACGCGACCGCCGTGGTGCTCGGCGACGGCGCGCAGAAAGTGGCCATCGTCGGCCTCGACGTGCTGGGCTTGGATTCCGTGTTGGTGAACGCGGTGCGCGAGCGCGTGGCGCAGCAGACGGACATCCCCGGCGCCAACGTGATGATCAATGCCGCCCACAACCACTTCGGCCCGGCAATCCTGCAAGACCTGCCCGACGAAATCGACCAAGGCTACTATCAGGGCTTGGTTCAGTCGCTGGCCGATGCCGTGACCCGCGCCGACGCCAACCTGGAACCGGTGGCCCTACGCCTGGGTGACGCGAGCGGCACATTTGCCGTCAACCGGCGGCGGCAAGAGGGCAACGACGTCGTGTTGGGACCAAACTACGACGGCAACGTGGACCAACGCGTGCGGGCGCTGCGTTGCGAACGGCTGGACGGGTCGGTGGTAGCCATGCTCTTTTCCGTGGCGTTCCATCCCACCGGCTTTGCCTACCGAGAGCCTGTCGTGAACGGCGATTACGTCGCCGCCGCCCGGCAGGAAGTGGAACGGCAATTCGCCGACCGGGGCGCGCCGGTGGTGGGCTTTCTGCAAGGGTGCGCCGGCAACATGCGCGTGCGCGTGATCGCGCCGGACGGGACGAGCTTCCATCCGTGCAGCGGCGCGGAGATCGACATCCACGGACGCGGCATCGGCGCGCTGGCCGCCCGCGCCGCCCGGGAAGCCGCGATGGTGGTGGGCTACCCTATCAAGACGGCCCACGAGATGGTAGCCTTACCCTTGCAGACGCCGCCGGACGCCGACTCCCTGGCGCGCCTGCGCCGGGAAGCCGCGGCGAACAACGACGGCTTTTCCCAACTATGGCTCGACTCTATGCAGGCAATCCTCAGTCGCGGCGAGGCGCTGCCAACGAGCGTAGACTTTCCCGTGCAGGTCTTCCGCATCGGCGGCCTGTGGCTGGTGGGCTTGGGCGCGGAGGTGTTCCTGGAGATCGGCCAGCAGATCGAGGCGGCGCTCACCGCCAACCACGTGGGGCAAGCGGCGTGGACCCTTGGCTACACGAATGCCACTATCGGCTATGTATGCACCGAGGAATCGTACGCCGAAGGCGGCTACGAGCCGTCGCGCTCCCACCGGTTCTACCACCTGCCGGCCCCCTATCAGCCACGCGTTGAGGGCCTGCTGGTGGACGCGGCGCTCCGCATCGCCGGCGCGCTTGCCTAGTCCCGCGCCGGGCGCGCTGCCCGGCCTGGGCGGGAGACTCCTAGCCGCGGCGCGAGGCAATTTGCGCGGTTATGCGCGGCGTCCCGTGGGGGAAACGGTTGCTCCCGCCAGGGTTCACGGCCCAGAATTGACGCGTTCGGGCTTGCCGCTCTCCGCAGACCGCAGGCCCGCCGCCAGGGTGGCTACGGTCTTGGCGCCTTCCAGGGCATCCACCAGCGGCGTTGCGCCGCTGCGGATGCAGTCGACCAAATGCGTCAATTCGTCCAGCACCGGATGGCCGATGGTGCGGCGGAACGGCATGGTCTGGGCGTCCGCCAGACCGTCCACGCCCCAGTTCAGCCAGAGTTTCGCCTCCATCTCCAACGTGTTGGTGAGCATGGTGCCTTCCGCGCCGTAGGCGTTGAAGTTCACCACGTGCCCCGGCACGCGGCGGATAGCGGAGGTCTCCCACACCTTGCCCAGGCAGCCGTTCGCGAATTTGAGGATGCTGATGTACGTATCCGGCAGGGGAAACTCCGGGGTGCTGGCGCACTTATTGGCGTAGAGGGTGATTTCCGCCACGTCGCCGGCAATCCAGCGCACGAGGTCCATGGGGTGCACGCCGCCGCCGTACCATGCGTTCTGCGGGTTGGCGGCATCTTTGCGCCACGGCGTGCGCTGGTAGACCCCGCGCATGTCGTGGATGTAGTCGCTTTCGACAAAGAAGAGTTCGCCCAGCCGACCTTCTTCCACAAATTGGTGGATGGCCGCGAATTGCGGCACAAAACGGTTGACGTTACCGACGGCAAAGCGCACGTCAGCCTCTCTGACTCGCCGCACCAGGTCCCAAGCATGCGGCTCGCTGACGGTCATGGGCTTCTCGCACAGAATGTGCTTGCCGTGGGCGAGGGCGGCGAGACAGTGTTCGTAGTGCAGGTGGTCGGGCGTGCACACGGAGACCACGTGCACGTCGTCGCGGCTGACGGCTGCTTCCACGTCGCTGGTGGTCTCGATGCCGTCGAATTCCTGCCGCGCTTGCGCCAGCCGCTCCTCGTCGGTATCGCACAGCACGACCAGCCGCACGCCGGGGATCTCCCGGTACGCGCGCATGTGACTGCGCCCCACGCCAAAGCCGATAACAGCTACACCGAGTTCTTGCATGATTGCACCTGCGCTTTGAGTGACTGCCGGTTTGTAAGGAGTATATACGTACTTGTCGGCAAAGACTCGATCTGCGCGTGCGAATATGTGCCTGGGTTTGCCCTTGGGACGCGCGGGGTCTGGGAGGGGACGCAGGTTACGCGCACGTCTGGTGCGAACCTGCGCTGCCGGGGACATTCTATGGTGGGTGTGGGTTTTGCCGCCGCAGGTTACAAACCTGCGCTACCGGGGACCGGCCCTGCATTGGCGCAGGCTGCGCTGCCGCAGGTTGCGGGCCTGCGTACCGGAGTCTAGCGCAGAGTCCACATCTGGACGATCGCGGCTGGACATTGATATCGCAGCGGTTTAGGGTTCGCTCTCGTTGTCCGCCTGGCTTGGCAGGTCACGCAGTTTCCACACGGGCGTGAGCAGCAGCCAAAGCACGGCGGCGAGTTCGCCCCCGGCGGCCAGAAACAGTGTGGGACGCATCCCAATGGTCTCACCCAGGAACCCGCCGATGAGCGCGCCAATCGGTATCAGCCCCATGCCGAGGGTATTCATGACGCCGTGCATGCGCCCCTGGAGGGATTGCGGCGTTGCCGCCATGCGCAGGCTCTCCTGGGCAATGCCGTAGATCGTGGCGCCGATGCCGAAAATGAAGCTCGCCACAGTAAGCACAATGACGATGGCGACCACCGATCCCCCCACGAGAGGCGTGGCCAGATCACTGAGTCCCGCCAGCACGACGCCGATCACGATGGCGCGTCCGATTCCCAGCCACTCTATCAATCGTTCCGCCACGACCGCGCCCGCCAGGAAGCCAACGCTGCCCACGGAGAACATGATGCCAAAGGTCACGGGCCCGAGGCCGAGGTCCTTGCTGACGTAGAGCAGCCATACGGCTTCGAACATGGAATTGAAGACCGCGATGCCGCCGACCACGCCCGCTATCGCCAACAGCACACGGTTCCGTCCAACAAAGTCCAGTCCGCGCCAGGCTTCGCGCAGGAAGGCGTCGCCACCCTCGGAGGGCTCCGATTCTGGCTCCGGGGCACGCATTGACTGGATTGCCAAAGCGGATGCTACAAAGCTGACGGCGTCGATGACGAGCGCGATGGGCGCCGTGAAGAGTTGCACGAGGATGCCGCCGACACCGGGAGCGACAACTTCCGCTGCCGAGCGGCCGATGGCGAGCTTGCTGTTCGCTTCCACCAACTCGTCACGAGCAACCAGCGACGGCAGCAGCGAGCGGCTGGCAACACCGAAGACTAACGTCAGCATGCCAAGACCCAGCGCAATGGCGTAGAGGAACTCCATGCGCAGCAGACCCAGTACGGCTAAGACCGGCACTGCGAGCAGCAAGAGCGCGCGGCCGTAGTCCGTGGCGATCAGGAGGGGGCGCTTTTTTCTCCGGTCTACCCATACGCCCGCGCCCAGCCCGAATACCAGCGCCGGGGCGGTGCCCATCGCCATGAGGATGCCCATCTGTACCGGCGTCGCGTCCAACACCAACACCGCCGTGAGCGGCAGCGCGAGAAACGTGATCTGGGAGCCAAATCGGGAAACGGTCGAGCCGACCCACAACTTTATGAAGTCGGGGTGCCGCCAAAGACCTGTAAAACGCAACAGCATGGGCGCACTTTGCTTGTGCCGCCACGCAGCGGTGAAGACTCACAGTTTCATACGAGTCTCACGAATCACTGCCGGGGAGAAAAAGCAGTCTGCATGGTACGAGTGTGTACCATACTGGTAAATTCTCATCACGGGACTTGCGCCGTTTGCGGCCCAGCCATAGCCAATGGGGATGGCGGTTCGTTGCCAGACGAATGGGCACGGGAGAAAGGCCGATCCTACCGCGACAGATGGCCGCTGGGTACCGGCGTCTCCGGTCTTTTGCGCTCCAGCGCCGGAGTTACGGGCATTGCGGAATCTGCAGCATCGATGGGCAGCGGCTCTTGGTCGCCTTCCAGGTGGACCTGCGTGCCGGCGCGCACGAACGCCGCGAAGAGGGGGTGGGGCCGGTTGGGGCGCGACTTGAACTCCGGATGAAATTGGCAGCCCAAGAAGAACGAATGGTCGGTGCGCTCCATGATTTCCACCAAGCCGCCTTCCGGCCAGACGCCGCTCACCCGCAGGCCGTGTTCCGCCAGGTCAGCCACATAGCGATTGTTTACCTCCCAGCGGTGGCGATGCCGCTCCGAGACCGTGGACTCGCCGTAGGCTTCAGCGGCAATCGTGCCCGCCGTCAGATCGCACCGATACGCGCCCAGGCGCATGGTGCCGCCCTTATTCGTTACGCCCCGCTGGCTCTCCATCTGGTCGATCACCGGGATCGGGGTTTCCGGGTCGAACTCGGTGCTGTTGGCCGCGTCACCCAATACCGCGCGGGCGAATTCGATCACGGCCACCTGCAGGCCCAGGCAGAGCCCGAGGTAGGGTATGTCGTTTTCCCGCGCGTAGCGCGCCGCCTGGATCTTGCCTTCGATCCCGCGCGGGCCGAAACCGCCCGGCACCAGGATGCCGCGCACGTTGGCCAGATGCGCCTCCGGGCCGTCCGCTTCCACGTCCTCGGCGTTCACCCACGTGAGTTCCAGGTTCACGCTGTTGGCGGTGCAGGCGTGGCCCAGCGCCTCCACCACGCTGAGGTACGCGTCCGGCAATTCCGTGTACTTGCCCACGATCGCAACCTGCAACGGCGTGTAGTTGCTGTTGGCGTGCAGTACGATTTCCTCCCAACCGGAGAGATCGGGCTCCCGCCGGGGCAAGCGCAGCGACTGTACCAGCAGGTCGCCGAGGCCGATATTCTCCAGGTACAGCGGCACTTGATAGATGGATGAAAACGTGACGAGGGGGATGACGGCCTGTTCGTCCACGTCGCAGAAGAGCGCCACTTTTTCGCGCAGATCGGGCGTCATCTCGTAGTCGGAGCGGCAGATGACCATGTCCGGTTGGATGCCCAGCCGCCGCAACTCCTGCACGCTGTGCTGGGTGGGCTTTGTCTTGAGCTCACCGGTAGAGCCTATGTACGGCAGCAGAGTCACGTGAATGTAGAAGACGTTCTCACGACCCAGGATGCGCCGCAGTTGGCGGATGCTCTCGATGAAAGGCAGGCCCTCGATGTCGCCCACCGTGCCGCCCACCTCTACGATCACCACGTCGGCCTGGCTGGTCTCGCCCACACGCAGGATGCGCTCGCGAATCTCACTTGTAACGTGGGGGATCATCTGCACGGTGCCGCCCAGGTAGTCGCCGCGCCGTTCTTTTGTTATGACGTGTTCGAACACCTGGCCGGCGGTGACATTGCTCGCCCGGGTGAGGTGCTCGTCGATGAACCGCTCGTAGTGGCCCAGGTCCAGGTCCGTTTCCGCGCCGTCTTCCGTTACGAACACCTCGCCGTGCTGGTAGGGACTCATGGTGCCGGGATCGACGTTGAAGTAGGGGTCGAGCTTCTGGATGGAGACGCTGATGCCCCGGCTCTTGAGCAGCCGGCCGATGGCGGCGACCGTAACCCCCTTGCCAACCGACGAGACGACCCCGCCGGTCACGAAGATGTGCTTGGCAGTGTGGCCTGTTCCCGGCATAGGTCTACTCACTTCTGGGCTACGCTCTCGCGTCGGGTCTGCGCCTTGCTCGTCAACACCGTTAGCGTGCCCTGGCCGAGTCCGCCTCTGCGCCGGGTGTTGAGCGAAGTCTCGGATTCCGGCAGTTTGACGCCCAGTTCATGGGCTAAGCGGTCCAGGGTATGGAACCGGTCGTCGGGCGCCTCGGGCAAACTGTAGTACATGGGTATCAGCGCTTTCGGTTCGAGTTCGCTGGCCAGATCGGCAATCGCCTGCACGGCGATGCGTTCCGGGCCGCCCACGGGCATGAGCAATACGTCCACGCTGCCCAGGTCCTCGACACGGGCGGCGGGGGGCGCCTGCCGCGGCAGGCCGAGGTGGCAGACCGCGATTCCTTCCAACTCGAACACGAACGCCGTCACCGGCGGCTGGCCGCGGGTGTGCAGCGGCACGCCTAAAATGAAAATGCCGCCGATCTCATACTCTCCCGGCCCATCGAGCAGGTGGCCGTTGTCGTCTTGCGCAACGGCGGTCGCGTCACAGAGACCGGTCTCACTGACAGTGGTAATGGCGGCGCTGAGCTTGGGAAGACGAAGCGCGGAGGAGGGCGGATACGGGTCGGTGATTACCGTCCCGAGCTGGCTGCGCAACCGGAAACACCCGTTGCCGTACCAGGAAATATCCACGCCAATCTACACTCCAAAGGCGGTAGGAAGCGATCACAGGGGAAAGAGCACAGTAAGGCCTTGAGCATTCTACCACACCGCCCCAGGGGGGAAAAGCGCGTGACCGCGCCTTGGGCGGGGTTGAGGCGCCCGGCCGCTCAGCGCGCCGCGCGCTCCAGCAACACCGCAATTGCCTGCTTGCGCAAGCGCCGCGCGTACGCCAGCGGAGTCTCGCCGGCCCGGGTCTGCGGCGCGAGGCTGGCGCCATGCCGGAGCAGGAGCGTGACGAGTTGCCGGTTCTTGGCTACCGCGTGGTGGAGCGGCGTCTTGCCCGAAAAGTCCTGCCGGTTGGGGTCGGCGCCGCGTTCCAGCAACAGCCGCGCGAGAGGCCGGTCGTTATGCGTCACGGCGCGGTGGAGCACAGTGCCGCCGTGGTGGCCGCCGGCGGCGTTGACGTCCGCGCCGCGCGCCAGCAACAACCGCGCGATTGCCGCGTTTGCGTTGCCGCGATGATGCTCGACGCAGAGCGCCAGGGCGGTGTGGCCGTTGTGGTTTTCGGCATCCACGGCAACATTTTGCGTCAAGAGAAACTCCACAGCCGCTTGATTGCCCGCGATCGCCGCCGCATGCAGCGGTGTGATGCGCCAGCGGCCCCCCGCCGCCGTGGGCTTGCCCAGTGCCGGATTCGCGGACAGCAGCTCTGCCAGCCGGGGCAGATCGCCAATGGCCGCCGCGTGGTGGACGGTCGGCTGCAGGCCGAGGGAGACAAGGTAGCAAAATATCTCCTCATGACCGGCGTAGGCCGCCGCATCCAGCAGGGAGCGACCGTGATAGACATGATGCGGGTCAGCGCCTAGGTCAACCAGCGCCTTCACGCGCTGGAGGCAGCCGGCGCCGATGGCCGCGCCGAGGGGAACGTGCCCGTGAGAATTCGCCGCATTGACGATGCCCGGATCGAGCGCCGCGATCTCGGCAACCCGGTCCATCGCGCCCAACTCAATGGATTCGATAAGCTGCTTGCGCAAGGCCCGGCGACTCATGGCATATGCTCTTCACGACTCCGCGCTACTCGATTGAGAATCAGACTCAGACCAGCCCTAAACTATATCGCTAAAAGATGCCGGGCACTGCCGGTCTGGGGTTCTCCGCATGGATTGCATGGCCGTCAGCCACTTTACTATCCGGTTCGAACGCGACGATCCTGACACCATCGAGTTTCCCCAGTCGCGCTTCGATGCGCTCGCGTACTACCGCCCAATCGAGTCCGCCGAGCCCACAGCCCAGCGCAGGCAACGCGATCGAGCAGATTTTTCGCTTTCTAATTTCAACCGCCAACGCATCGAGGCCGGCCTCAATGTCATCCATGCGGCTCTTGTCGCGCCAGTGCCGCTTGGTGGGGAAGTTGACAATATAGCGCGGCCCCGCCAGCCGGTCGGTCTTGAAGACGAACATTCGGCCGGGCTTCACCTTGTGGCGTCTGCAGGCAGCGGCATATGCTATGAAGTTCTCCGGGCAGGCATTCTTGAAATGGAGCGCTACACCCCGTCCCATCACGCCCACACAGTTGACGCTATTGACAAGTGCCTCGACAGCTTCGGTGAGAATGTCACCGGTCTTGAATTCAATCACTTCGGCTACTCCTTCCGCGCCAAGAGATGCCGGAGCGCACGTGCTTTCACATGCGTCTAGTAGGTGAAACCTGAAACAACTACATTCGTCTTCGAAACTACTTCTCACGTTGAGCACGCTTTCGCGCGCCGCAATTTGCCATCATAGTGCTCTCTCATGAAGAAATTCAGTTTGCCTCTTAGGTTGGCAACTCATTCAAGCGTTGGCATTGGCACATGTCCGGTGCCGGTCGCTGCACTAGACCCGACTACTTGCCGCGCGCGCAACTGTCCCAGGACTGACTATTGGGACCTACCCCTCAATTCGTCACTTCAGGGCCAAGTGATTGTGGCTGACGCAGTGCATGACGCAACGAGTACAGGAACAGAATCGCACACAGGCACCCAGGCAAAATCTTGTATAGCTGCGCGGACTCTACCTCAATGACTCAGCCTGAAGGCACTCATGTCAAGTCAGGCGCGAGCAACCCGCTGCCTTGTAGCTCCGGTGACCGAACTGAGCCGGTCCGCGCGCAGGATGAGATGGATTTTCGAGCTCTTGGGTACCGACACGAGCCGGCCGTGCCATTTCTCGCAGAGCGGCGACCTGCTCTCATTCATCTTGCGTAAACCAGATCGGGCTGCTCCATGCCCGTTGGCGGTTGGCCTGAAACACGCGCAGGTAGTAGTAGACGAACGGGCGGTCGTCGGGGAACGTGGGCGCAAAGGCGACTGGCGCGAGGTCGGCGGTGTCGGTCCACTCGTCCTCCCAGACGTCGGACTGCGGGTCGGCGCTGAAGACCACCTGGTTATTGCGTATGACCTCCACGCGGGTGAATGACGCCGTGCCCGCCGCGCGCATGCGCAAGCGGCGCGGGTCAACGCTGCCCAAATCCGCCGCGTTGTCGCTGCCCATGGGCAGGCCGTCTATGGTGAAGTCCAGCAGGATGCGGTCGCCGGTGGTGGCGTAGCAGCGGCGGTCGGAGAGCGCCTGCCAGATGGCCTCTCGGGTAAGCTCCGGCGCCACCACACACGCGAGACCGTTGCCGTCGTTCACGTGGAAGCTGCCCTGGTTGGCAAGGCCGAAGTGGCTGTCCGTGCCGCCCACGAAGCCGAGGCGGTGTCCCATGGCCAGCGCCGCTTGCACACTGAGCGGCCCGGACTCTTCCGCGATGTCCCACATGGAGCAGATTTCGACCAGGCGCTGGTAGCGGTCGTTGCGGAAGCGCCAGTCCGCGCCGCCCATGGACTTGGGATGGTGGGGTATCGTGAGCGCCTCCAGGCCGCGTGCGGCCATATCCTCCCAGAGCGCGTCCGGGCTGCGGTGCTGGCCCTGGTACCAGAAATGAAACGGGCCGCTATCCCCCCGGTAGTAGATGTTCTTGTGGCCGCTGCCGCCCACCCCGCCCCACTCGAAGCTGACCAGGGTGGCAAAGCGGCCGGGATCATTGAAGCGGTTGCAGTCGTCGACGAGTTCGTGCCAGATGTCGTCGGTTACCTCAAAGCGCCAGTTGTAGTGGTTGGCGGGCGCGCAGAAGTCGAGGCCGGCCACGTCGCGGCCCCACGCAAAGAACTCCGCCGTTGTCCCCGTGCCCATGCTGTGCCACATCTGGCTGTGCATCTCGCCAAAGTAGATGCCGGCCTTGTCGCCATCGCCGCCAGGCAGGAAGCCCACGCCAATCGGGTTGCTCTTGCCGGAGATGCCGGCCTGGGAATCGAATACGCTGAGAGTCTGGACGCCGGATGTCTTGGCAGTGGCAGTGATGGTCTCGCCAAGAGGCTGCGCCGATGTGTCTACAGCCACGCGGTCTACCGTCTCGATGCCTTCCGTAGCGTAGACTTGCGCCTTACCTGCGTATCCGGTTGCAGGGTTGAAGCTGTAGACGTCCACCGGCAGCACGCGCACGTCGAACGTCTCACCCGGCTGCACCACGGCGGGCGCAAAGACGCGAAACCGGTCGGCCGTGTTCGCACCAACCACTTTCACCGTGGGGAAGTTGGCGATCTGCCGGTATACGCCGCTGCCGTCGGCGTCCACGCCAATACTGAAGACGGTCGTCTGCGCGAACTTCTGGGCCTGCAAGAGGTTGCCGTCAGGCGCGCCCAGCGTAATCTGCACCTCGTCGCCGCCCTGCAGCGCGCCGGACTGCACCACGACATCCAGGAGATCGAGATGGCGCCCCCAGGAGGCGGCGGCGGCGAGTTGCACGTCGGGATTCTCGCACGCCACGTCGACGAAGGCCCCGTAGCCCGCCCGAATCTGGTCGCGGCTGCCGAGGGTCTGTACGCCCCGGCGATAGCAATTGCCCAGGTGGCAGTCCCAGCAGTCCGGGATTTCCACCGTGATGTGGGCACCGGTAGGCAGGACGAGGCCCGGCCCCGTCGTCAACGTGATGACGAACGTATGGCCGCTGGCCGCTTCGACTTCGTTCGGCTCGATGGCGGCGCGCATGTCAACCGGCGGCAAGAACTGCCACGCGCGGGTGATGCCCCTGATCCAAGCGCTGGAATCATCGAATATCCTTGGCTCTGGCATTGCAGAATCCTTGCTGAATTGCGCGAGAACGCGCTGCCGGTTACTTCGCTGCGGACACGTCGCGGGCGAGGAACACCCTCCTCCCAACCGCCCTGCGTGCAGTATACTTGCCTGGGAGCGTATTGTGCGCCTTGCAACCGGTTTCGTTTCGTGGTCTGTGCCGGCGGCCCGGCGCGCAGCGGAACCGCGCCGGAGTAAAATCAGTTTGGCGGGATGCGGACTCCCGCCGGTGCGCGACACCGGACTCAGTTGCCGCGCCTTGCGCCTCTATCTAAACGATAGCACGCGATTAGTGGGTTCTGGCTCAAGCTGCACAGGTGTGCGTGTCAACGTATGCGGCTGCTCCTCGAAGGGTCATGCTGAGGAGCCCTGCGGCGGGCGCAGGACAGGCGCCGCGACGATGAGTCCTGATTCGGCAAGTCTCTTAGATTCCTCGCTCCGCTCGGAATGACATATCGCTCCGCTCGGAATGAAGAGGCGACGCGCCCCTGGCGCTACCTCCTCACTTTCACCCATATGCCCACCTACCACAACATACAATTTACATGCGCACAGCCCCGCAGAGGCAACATGTCTGCTCCCACTAGTTCCCCCGGGAGCGAAAAATCGATTGACCGTCCGAAACACTGCTTGGAGGGATTCCTGTGCGTCTGATGCAAGCCGTTCTTTTCTTATTCGCCGTCGCGTTTCTGGCGGGTTGCAGCGCCTACACGGTCTCGTCCTGTCCTGCGGGTACCGACGAATTTGCCGAATACCAGCTCTTCTTCGGACGCAGCAGCGGCGGGGTGGAGGTGGTGAGCGATGAAGCCTGGGCTGAGTTCCTGGCGGATACGGTAACGCCGCGTTTCCCCGCTGGATTGACTGTCATAGACGGCGCTGGACAGTGGCGTAATTCTGACGGGGTGATCGAGCGTGAGCGCTCCAAGGTGCTCATCATCCTGACGACGCCGGGCGCGGAGGGGCTACGCCTCACCAACGAAATTGCGCAGGAGTACGAGACGCGTTTCAACCAAGAAACCGTGCTGCGCGTAGTACGCACGGCCTGCGTGTCGTTCTCGTAGCACGGTGTGCAGCAGAGCGTGCGCCAGACCGTGTAGCAGACCGTATCAGGAGCGGCGGTTCTTCTGGTGCCGGCCGATGTAGCCGACGATCACCTGGCCGCGTTCGTCGTCCCAGGCGAACGCGATCCGAATCGTCTTCTGCGGATCCGCGCTGGTGCCTTTGCCCAGGTGCTCGCCAAGTTCGTAGCGCCGGCCCGCCACCTTGGTCGTGTACCACTCGGCGAACTGTTGTTTGATCGTGTTGGCCTGATGCGGTTTATACGACCAGCCGGGGCAGGACTTCTTCAGACGCTCGTCGAAGCGCGGGTCCTCCCCGGATTTCGTCCACCGCAGATGATGATAGTCCGTGGCGAGCCACGCCAGCGCGGCCAGCGCCTCGACCGGCCTCTGAAACTGGCAGTCCTTCTCCGATCTCGAATTGAGGGCAATCACGATTTGCTCAGGAAATATCTCCTGTACGCGCAAGACCGCATCGTTGACGTTTCTCACCTGCTCAAACGGGGATGTCCCGTAGAAGCGCCGCCAGTACTCCTCCAAGTCGCGGCTCGGCGACAGCCTGGCTTTCAGTTCGCTATGCTCGCTGTGGAGCGCTTGCTTGTCCGCTTCCAGGCCGGTGTTGGCTTTGGCGAGCCGCTCGTTCTCGGACTGCAACCGGTCGTTCTCGCTCTTGAGAGACGCGCGCTCTTGGACTAAGCGTTCGCGTTCGGCGCGCAGAGCTTGGATTTCTTCCGGCGGCCCGGCGTCGGAAGGCGCCGGCGCTGCGCTGGGTTCTCCATCCGCCGGGGCGCCGTCGGCGGCGGATGTGGCGGCGTCCGCTCCAGAGTTCTCGCCGCCGCTCAGGTCGTCGGCCGCCGCGATCATGCGTTCCCAATCGGCAACAACTGCGAGAATAGCCTCCTCTCGCCGCTCGCGCGCGGGCCTGCGTTCCTCCTCCACCTGGCGGGACGGCGCCTGAGGGCGAATCTCCTGATATTCCGCGAGCATTTCCTGCAAATGGTCTGCCATCTTCAGCGCAATCTCACTGAAATACGGCCGCCGGTCTCCCGCTTCTTGCCAAGCCGCAACATCGATCTCAAGGTACTGCAACTCGTCTGCGAATTCACGCTGTATCTGCTGGAGGGTATCCCGGCAACGCTCGGCGAAGAATGCGGTGCGCCTCCCGGCGTTGCTGTCCGCGATTTCTCCCACGATAGCGATGAAGTCGTCGAACTCATGCCAATCGGGGGCATCCACGGGAAGGCTGCGCAGGTGGGCGATACACTCTGCAAGCGGCTCAGACCCCACCGCGAGCTTTTCCACCATGCCGGATAGGTAGCACACCATCATCCTGACGTCGTCACGGTCGAATTCGGGATTGCTCCGGCAAACCCTCTCAATCGTATCTTGCCACTGTTCCGTCAGCCACGCGGAGTAGAAAACTCCCTCGCGCAGGTCCGGGCCTTCGACCACGAAGCCCGCGTCCGTGAGATAGTTCTTGACGGAATCCTGCAGATCTTTCCGCGTCTCCACCCACGTCCTGAGCACCTCGCCAATAAGCCTGTCGTCGCCGTGGGTCACCTGCCACAGCATGGGATCCCTGAGCCGGGACGTCGGCGCCTTGCTCGAATTCCGAAAGCCGTCCAGCTTGATGCTGTTGTTGATCGCCGCTTGAAGCCCCTTGCGCACGCCACCGGACGCCTTGTCACCGCACTGCAATACCCGGTCTATGACAGCCGTGATGTACTCAGGGGTGAAGGCGATATTGACTATGCTTAGCGGAATGCCGTGTTCGGATGAAGCCATGATCGTCAACTCTCTCGGCTGCAAGCACGCTCTCGGCGGGAAATTCCCGCATCCGGTGCGGGGTTGGGCGCGGACTATGCGTCCGCTGCGCAGCCGGCCTTGGCTGGCGCGGCAGCCCATTATCCCAGGGAAGCAGGGAATGCGCCGCCGCTCCGGTGGAATCTCCCTCTGTTCGGCAAGGGCGGGCCGCCGGTAGGGGCGGCTCCGCCCGCCACGCCACACGTACGTGCGGCGCGGTTGCACCCTCGTTGCGGGTAACCCCTCGGCACGGTCCGGCTGCGGCGCGGAATCCCGCCCGCAACGCCGCTATGCCATGCGCGGCGCTTGCCGGCGCCCATGCGCCATGACCGTCCACGCAAACGGTAAGACGCAGGTTGCAAACCTGCGCTACCGGTCGCGGGCTGCATATCCTGCGCTACCGGTCGCAGCTTTTAGATTCGCGCTGGCGGCTGCAGGTTTCAGTCCTGCGCTGCCGGTCGCGGGTTGCAAAGCCTGCTCTACCGGTATCTGCCTGCGGGCAGACCCGGCCTTACCAGCTTGGTGATTACCGGCCCAGCCGCTCGTTCCAGTTGGCCAGCAGTTCGGTGATTGACTGCTCGGCGGCTGCGAGCGCCTCCGGCGCGGTGATGGTGCCCGCCATCACGTCCGGCACGAAGCCGACGGCGTGGCTGCGGGCCTCGGTGCCGCCGGGGCCGGAGTAGTAGAAGTGGCGGAACGGCATCTGCTGGGCGATGAGTTCACGGAACGGATCGTTCTCCGTGTAGTCCGGCGAGGAGGTGGTGGCCTCGCGCACCGGCACACGGTCGTACTGCTTGGCAAAGCGCAGGTTCGTGTCCGCGCTCAAGAAGTACTCCACCCAACTGAACATGGCGTCCGGGTTCGGCGCGTTGATGGCAAACGTGGCGGTGTGGTTGCCGCCCAGGTTGGCGTCCTTGCCGCCTTCCGGCTTTGGCCACGGCGTAAAGCCGAAGTTCAAGTCCGGGGCATTCTCCAGGAACCACTGGCCGCGCTCGGCAAAGGTGGCGTAGTAGTGCACCGCGCGGGCCTCGGCCAGGTGACTGTTGCGGTGCAGGCCGTCGCCGCGCAGTTGGGCGATGGCGTCCCAGCCGCCCTGTACCTCGTGGATGTTCTTTAGCCAGTCCAAGGCGCGCACGGCCTCGGGGCTGTTGATGGTGACTTCCGACCAGTCCGGCGCCATCACGTCGCCGCCCAACTGCCAGAGCAGGAGCAGCCACAGGCCGGTGCCGCCGCTGCCCCAGAAAGGCGGACACCCGGCGCGCACGAGCGTTTCGCCGTCGAACCTGGTGGTCTGGATGATAGCCGTGTCGAAATCGGCCCAACTCGTCGGCGGATTCTCCGGGTCCAGGCCCACTTCGAGATACGTATCGCCGTGGATGTACATTACGCGCAGGTCCGGCGCGTACGGCGCGCCGTACAAGTTGCCTGTGGGCGCGTCGGTGAGGTAGCTCAGCACGCTGGGCCAAAACTCGTCGAGATTGAGGACGCCGGACGCCTTGTAGTAGTTGTTCAGCGGCTGCGAAATGTCCGTCACGCCCAGCTCGACCGTCTGCCAGTCGCCCACGTCCACGGCATCGGGCGGGCTGCCCGCCGCTACCGCCGCGACGAATTTGTTCAGGCGGTCCGACTCGCCCACGGCATTGAACGTGAGTCCGGGATTGAGGTCCGCAAATTCTGCCGCCCACGGTTCGAAATCGAAGAAGCCGCGGTGCCAGTAGAGCGCCTCGCCCTGCGGGCCGGCCGGGGCCTCGGCCTCAGCCTGGGCCTCTTCCTGCTGCTCGGGCGCCATCTCTTCATCTTCCATGGCCGGCGCGGCCTGGCCGCACGCCGCCGCGAATACGCCTGCGCCCAGCGCGGTTGCGCCAAGCATGAACCCGCGACGAGTAATGCGTTCTCGCGCTCCAGTGTTCTTGTCCACGACGGTATCCTTCCTTAGCTCTGCTAAACGCTGCCCTGTGCCTAGTTATAGCGACTACACGGCACTGGTGTCAACGCCTTGCACTCCGGGTGCACCGGCATGCCGGCGGGGCTGCACGGGGTTGTGCCGGAAGAGAGTGTCGTGGCAACCGCCAGGGCCCAAACCGGCATCTGCCGCCACGTCAGCAATTGCGATGAAAGCGAATGCGCGTCCAGACCGGCGCCTGCGGCCAGGCCGACTATTCGGCGGGCCAGCCGGCGGGGGTCTCGCCGGCGTCGAGGGCCGCTTGGATGGCGGCCGCGGCCTCTGGGGTGACCCATTGGCTCCACACGTCAGCGTTGTGGTTGAGCCACCAGAGTACGGCCTCGTCGATGCCGGCCGCGTTGTCAAGCCGCCAAATCGCCACCTGCTTGTAGCGTTCCAGGGTGAAGTCCCACTTGCCCAGCACCGCCACAATCTCGGGCGCGTCGGTCAGCAGCGCGGGACCCGCCGCGATGAGAGACGTTACGGGTTCATAGGCGCAGGCTTTGGTTGTGGCCCAGCACTCGTCGCTGTAGGCCGGCTCCGCCAGCGGTACCATGTCCAGCTTGAGCGCCGCGGGCATGTCGCCGGAGAGGTAACCGAGCCAGGGATCCCCTGCCGCGTAGCGCGCGAACACCTCGTCATTCAACGCCGTTTCGGATGCGGGAACGACGACGTGCACGTGATCGGCAAGCCCGTAGCTCGCGACTTTTTCCGCGTTCACGGGCTCACACGCCCAGCCCGGCGGGCACGTAACCAGTCTGGCCTTGCCATCGGTCTCCTCAGTAGCGAACAGCTTCTGATACTGCTCCTCTTTCAGGTCTGCGACGCTGTCCAACTCGGGATGCGCCTCCTGTATATACGCCGGTATCATGAACGCCGATTGCTGGATGCCGCTCACGCTCTCACCCACGGCCACCACCTGGCCGGCCGCCTGCGCCTCTTCCCAGACCTCACTCATGTTGGGCAGCCAGATCTCCATGCTCACGTGGCTATCGCCCCGACGGAGACTCTCGAACAACGGCAGCGTCGGCCCGGGCAGGGCGCGGGTGGGATAGCCGTAGCCTTTCTCTACGATGTACTGGGCAATGCGGGTCTGCACCCGCACGCTGTCCCAATTGAGATCGCTGAAGACGATGGTCTCCTTCGTCGCAACCGGCGCCGCCTGGGCGCAGCCGGCGATGATGAACGCGGCAACCAACGCCGCCAACAAGACGCGTAATCTGCGCTGGATGCCCATGCATAGCTCTCCTTGTGAATTGGAAGTGAATGCCACGGCGGGCCCTCGTGGCGCCAACGATTCCGGCAACACCGGCTGTCGCCCTCTTGCAACGCGAACGCCCGCAGTCTCGATCTCTCAAGCTAGCAAAGTATAGCAAAGCAGTGCGCGGAGAGACAGCGGCCCTCGGCACGACCGGCCGCACCGCTTGGGAGCATTGCGCGCGACGAGGTCGCACGGGCGACGGCGGCCCGCGGCCGCCGGGACGCGGACACAGCAGACACGCAGGGCAGCGGGCCATCTGGTAGCATTTAAGTGGTAACGCTGGGAGGAAAGTGCGACATGAAGACGCAAGCAACCATAATGACCTACGCGGAGATGGAAGCGGCGTTCGATGGGGAGTGGGTGCTGATTGGCGAACCCGACCTCACGCCGATGAATGAGGTAATTCGCGGCACCGTGCTCTTCCACAGCAAGAATCGGGATGAAGTGTACTGCGATGCGATGCAGCGAAGCATAGATCGGGTAGCAATTCTCTACATGGGAAGTCGCCTCACAGATATTGACTTTCTCTTGTAATATGGCAGTCCCCTTCAATCCCCACGGTGGGCTCATCATCATTCCAGTCACGCTGGGCGGCCCGCAACGAGAAGTGATAGTTGAGCTTGCGCTTGATACCGGGGCGACTACATCAGTTATCAACCAAAGTGCGCTCGAATACGCAGGTCTAGAGCTGGATGAAGTGGGGGAACCGGCGGAGATTACGACCGGAAGCGGCATAGAATCCGTGCTTGAGGTTCGACTCGGGAGCATCCACGCATTGGGTAAGATTGAAGCTGACTTCCCGATCCTCTGTCACAATTTGCCTCCTAGCGCTACGGTAGACGGCGTATTGGGCTTGGACTTCTTGCGCGGTGAGTGCTTGGTGATTGACTTTCTTGCAGGCCTACTAGCGCTGGAGTAAAGGGCATATGCGCATCCTGATGACTGGCGGCGAACGGGAGTTAGCAACTGCTTGGCCGTGGGCGCGGCAGTCGCCTCAGGGTGTGGGCTATCTGCTACCATCTAGGGAAGGATACAGGAGCGCAAATGCTATGAAAACGCAAGCGGAAGTCATGACCTACGCGGAAATGGAAGCGGCGTTCGACGGGGAATGGGTGCTGATCGGCGAGCCCGACCTCACGCCGATGAATGAGGTGATCCGCGGCACCGTGCTCGCGCACGACGAGGACCGGGTCGCCGTCTATGAGGCACTGTGGCGGCTGCGAGGGGGAGGCCGCGAGCCCAGTGAAGTCGCCGTGCATTACTTTGGCGCATTTCCGGATGATGTCGAATTCCTAATATGAGCTTTCGGTTCGATCCGCACGGCCATCTGATTATCGTTCCGGCTCGGATACATGGTCGTGACAGTCGTGAGACCGTCGATCTCGTGCTCGATACCGGCGCCACGAGGACGATCGTAAGTAGGGAAGTAGCACGATCCCTGGGATACGATCCTGCGGCACTGGGAGAACGGGCGCGCATCACAACCGGCAGTGGCGCACTGTCCGTTCCCTTGTTGCGTGTGGCGAAGATCGAGGCGCTAGGGAAAGCGGCGACCAACATGCGCGTGCTCTACCACACGCTGCCATCGCGCGCCGCCATAGACGGCGTGTTGGGCTTGGATTTCCTGCGCGGGAATCGCCTGGTCGTGGACTTTCGCGCAGGACTGCTAGCGTTGGAGTGAACGGTCTATGCGCATTCTGATCGTCGGCGGCGGCGGACGCGAGCACGCGATTGCGTGGAAGTGCGCGCAGAGCCCAATCCAGCCGACGCTCTTCGTCGCGCCGGGCAATGCCGGCACAGCGGCTTTGGGCGAGAACGTGCCTATCGCGGCCACGGATATCGATGCATTGGTCGCCTGGGTACAGGGGAATGCCATAGACCTCACGGTAGTGGCCCAAGACGATCCCCTGGCCCTCGGCGCGGTTGATGCCTTGCAAGCCTGTGGTCAGACCGCCTTCGGCCCCACGCGGGCGGCGGCGAAGCTGGAGTGGAGCAAGGTCTGGGCCAAAGAGTTCATGCGGCGGCACGGGCTGCCCACGGCGGACTTTGCCGTGTTCGAGGAGCGGGATGCGGCGGCGTCCTATCTCGACCACGCGCCCCTGCCCATCGTGCTCAAGCCCGACGGCCTAACCGCCGGCAAGGGCGTATTCGTCTGCGCCTCGCGTGACGAAGCGCTGCAGGCGCTGGACGCCATCATGGCCGACCGCGCGTACGGCGCAGCCGGCGATCGCATCGTCATCGAGGAGTGCCTGCGCGGCCCCGAAATCTCGGTCTTCGCCTTTGCCGACGGCACGCACATTACGCCCCTCGCCACCGCCTGCGACTACAAGCGCGCCTACGACGGCGATGTAGGCCCCAACACCGGCGGCATGGGCGGTTACTCTCCCGCTCCCTTTGTGGACCCGGAGACCCTGGACTTCATCCACCACGAAATCATGGAGCGCACGATTGCGCTCATGGCGCAGGAAGGACACCCGTACGTGGGTGTGCTCTACGGCCAGCTCATGTTGACCAACGACGGGCCGCGCATCGTGGAATTCAACGTGCGCCTCGGCGATCCCGAAGCGCAACTCATCCTGCCCCGCCTGCAGGCCGACCTGGTCGCCGTGTTTCGGGCCGCAATGGCGGGCCGGCTGCCGGACGTGGACGTCACGTGGGATCCCGCCGCCACGTGCGGCGTGGTGCTTGCCTCCGGCGGCTATCCCGGCTCGTATGCTACCGGCCATCCGCTTGCGGGCTTGGACGCGCTGGACGATGACGCGCTGCTCTTTCACGCGGGCACGGAGCAAGACGGAAACGAGGTTGTCACCGCCGGGGGTCGCGTGCTCATCGCCGTCGGCCGGGGCGCCAACGTGCCCGAGGCGAGGCGCCGCGCCTATAGCAACATCGCGCGGATCACCTTCCCCAATGCCTACTTCCGGCACGACATCGCACAGCGCGAGGTGTAAACTGCCGCAACGTGGACATGCGGGCGCGCTGCCGTGATACCATAGGAACGATGCAGCGTCCACGTCCTCCGTATCGCCCCAACTACCGGCGGCAGGGGGCCGTGGCGGCAGAAAAGCGAGCGGCCGCCGCAGAGAGGGACAGCAAAATCTCAGGAAATTCCCAGCTTTGTGCAGCATGCTAGAGAGTGGCACCGCTTGCAAGGTGCACTGGCGAACCCAAAGATTGTCTTGGCACAAGGAGCACAGCGCGCAGACATGTGTACGAGGGATGGCGTGGGGGTAGACCGCCGCGATTGCTCGCCGCAACGCACGAGAGCAGCGGCGCGAGTGCCGGACGCATCCGGTTTCCCGGAGGCAATCTAACAGTGACACGCCGAAACTTGCTACTCCTCGCGTCGTTCGTTCCCGCCGTAGTTGCGGCGTGTGGGCCGTTCGCGGGCGACGATTCAGAAGAAGAAGAACCCGCGAGGCTCACAGAGCCCACCAGTGGCCCAGTCGAATTATCGCTGATCCTGCCCGATGCCTCCAGCGGCCAGACCCGCGAAATGACGGCGGTGTTGGGCGAAGAGACGTTCGCCGGACAGTACACGGTGCAAGCGGTCCCGCTGCGGCCAACCGGCGGTCAAACGTATTCGGAAGCGGTTGCCGCGCTTGCGGCCGCCGGCACGAACACCGATCTCATCTGGATGGACCAATTCGCGTTGCCCACGTTGGCAGGGCAAGGCGTGACACGCGACCTCGGCGAGTTTACGCGGCGGGATATTGACTTTTCTACGGATGATTTCTGGCCGCACATCCTGAGTAGCGGCGCCTATCGCGGCACGCTGCACGCGCTCCCCCTGGCGGCGTCGGTCTGTACGATCATGTACAATCCGGCGCTCTTTGCGCGCGCCAATGTCCCGTTGCCTGCCGAAGACTGGAATTGGCAGGCTTTCTTGACGCTGGCCCAAGCGCTGGATGACCCGACGGCGACGCCGCGCGTGTGGGGTGCGTTGCAAGCGCCGCTCATCCCCCCGTTCTTTGCCCTGGCCTGGCAGGAGGGCAGCACCCTCTTTCAGGACCGCAACTGGGACGTCACCCATGCGGGCGTCATCAGCGCCTTGCAGTATCAGGCGGACCTCATCTTGCGGCATGAGGTGGCCCCGCCCCTGAGCGTGGTCGACTACCGCGCCGACAACCTCACCCTCAATCTGACCAACAGGGCGCAGACGATGATCCTGAATGGTCAAATAGCTATGACCGGCGGCATGGTCAACGCGGAAGTCTACTGGCGGGGCAGCGGACGCGCCTCTCTGGAACTCGTGTCGGTGCCGCGCGGCAGTGACGCGGCGACGTGGGGCATGGTGGCGCACATGGCGGGCGTGGCGCAGGAAAGCGCCCAGGCGGACGCTGCCTACGAGATTTTGGACCCGCTCCTGGAGGCGGCTTCCCTGGTGCTGAGCATGCCGGCCATCCGCATGGACCCGGAGACTCTGCGCTCCATTCACCAGACGCTGACGGTGAACGACTCGCTCGTGCTCCTGGAAAGCATGGAGCAGAGCCAGTACATCGACGCCGACGCGCCGGAATGGCTCGCCTTCCTCATGTTGGCCTCGCTGGTCTTTCCCGTCCTTACGGGCCAAGCAACCGCCCAGCAGGCGGCCAAAGACACCCAAGAGGCCATCCAAATGCAGCTCAACGCCGAATAGGCCACCCCCACGAACTAGCAAACATAGCACGTCAGGCTATTTTCGCGCTCTCCTTTGCGGACTAGGTCTTCCATACTTTGGGCATCCTTACCGCGGGTACTGCACTAAAGGAACCTCGGTCTTGGCTGCGTAAGCCTTCTTTTATTAACGTCCCAAACTCACTTCTTCGCCTCCGCAATTGCCAATGCACGTCAAGCAAGACTGTATCAAGGTGACTTGAACTGTAACTGCAGACGTTACTTGCCTTGCTCAAATACTCTTGCTGTTTTCCCAATTGCTTTTTGCACTGCGCCATACTAGTATAATTGGCCTATGCCGTAGTCGATCTCATTGATTGGCACCCATGCAAGTTGACATGTCGATCGCGAGCACACCATGTCTGTAGACCTCGTGAGGACAGCCATCCGGGTGGAGTTTGCGGAGGCTTTGCGGCCTTGGCAGGAAGTACGTGAGTTGTCCCGCGTAGCAAGCGGCGATGAGAGTGCTGAACTTAAGGGCGAAGCGACGCATTTCGAGAATGAGGAGAAGAAGCAGCGGATCGGCTTTCAAATGCATGGGTTCACTTTCGAGCAGGAAGGACCCAAGTCTAGCGAGGAAACTATACATAGCGCCCTGGCGGCGTTCTCAGACCTGGATGAAGCTTCTACATTCCCAACCTTACAAAGAGTGCGCATAGACTCCATCTTCATTGAGCCCTATGCCCTGTCGTTTCGCGAGCTCTGCTCGCAGTTTCAGCGGGCGTTTTTCCAAGATACCGCCCTTATGGAGGGCGCAACGGATCTAGGCTTAACCATCGACCAGGACGAAGGTCATGTGAGTAGGCATGTTCAATTGGGCCCCATGGAACCTCGGCAACTACAAACGACTTTCCTCCGCTGGGAGCGAGAATCCATACCCGAGTGCTTTCTCTATATGGGTTTGGGCGTACAGTGGAATGTTGAGATGGCATACAGCTCTCAGGAACTTGAAAGTGTCCTTTCAGATGCCGGCTCATGGCAAGATTCCGCAATACAACTGGTGCAGTCTGATATCAGCCGAATTGTAGGTGAGTGATGTCTACTGACTCTGTGTTGCAGCTAGACAGAGAACAGAGGGGCAATCCGGGAAGTTTCTTTTCTCCCAGACCTTCAGGCGAGGAAGAGATTGACTGGATTAAGCGATTGTTGGGAATCTCAGAATCGCAGGAAGGCGATACCAGGGGCGAAGAGCCCTGGGTCTACGTTGCCCCCAACTACTTTGTGAAGAAATCTGAATACCAGCGGCGCTTTGGTGAAATAGACCTTGAATACTATCGCCAACGCATGTCGCCGGAGTTATTCACCGCGTTTGTGCGGCACATGGGTGTTGTTCCCGGTTCGCCTGGCCTAGACGTCGTGGAACTTACCACGCTTCCGGACCTCTAGAATGCTCGTAACGTGCTGGCAGCCAGGCCATACATTTGATGCTCCCGTCTACGTAGACGCAAACGTGCTTGTTGGATACGCTGCAAGCAGCCACCACCTCTACAAGAGTTGTCGAGTCGTTGTTGGGGACATGCTCATGGCTGGCGTGCCAATCCTTGTATCCATGATCTCATTGCAGGAGGCTTGGTGGGGTATGTTTAGGGAATCTTACCGCAGGATAAACAGGCAACGCCCCGGCTCCCGCTTCTCAAGGAGCGCATATCGCAAGCATAGAGCGGCAGCCTTCCAAAACCATGGTCAGTGGATTGAAGGCGTCGCGCGAGTAGTCCACGACTGGCAAGGAGCCGGTCATCCGGTGGACGTTGTGCCGGATAGCACGACCTTCGCTCCAGCAATGACCGCAGCGGCAATCCGGTACATGCGCGACTTTGATTTTACCCCTGATGATGCGCTTCACCTTGCACTAGCCGAGGCACATGCGGGGACATACGTAACTGCCGACTCTGACTTCAAGCGAGCTGAAGGGGTGTCGTCCAGCAAACTTGAGATCGTTCACCTTACCAGTACAGGGACTTAAGCGGTCTACGCGTAGGCTCTCTCGAACACCAGCAACTCCCGCATAGATGCTGTGCCTTCTCAACTGCGCACGATCCTCTTCGACTTCGACTACACGCTGGCGGATTCCTCTCCCGGCGTGATTGCCTCCGCGAATTTTGCGTTGCAGGCGCTGGGGTTGCCCCCGGCTGCGCCGGACGCCATTCGCCGGACCATCGGACTTCCGCTGGCAGATACTTTCGTCCGGCTGGCCGGATCGCACGTTCCGGCAGACCGGTTTGCGGCCGCAAGCAGCGATTTCGACCGTCTCTTCATCCAACAGGCGGATGCCGTCATGGCGGACCGCACCGCTATCTTGCCGGGCGTGGCCGCAGCGGTGGAGACTCTTAAGCGGCGCGGGCTGGCCCTGGGCGTTGTTTCCTCCAAGTTTCGCTACCGCATCGAGCAGGTGTTGGAACGGGAAGACCTGCGCGCGGCATTCGACGTAATTGTGGGCAGAGAAGACGTGCTTGCGGCCAAGCCCGATCCCGAAGGGCTGTTCACGGCCATGGCGGCGCTGGGCAGCGTGCCGGCGGGCACCTGTTACGTGGGCGACAGCGTGACCGACGCCAAGGCTGCTCAGCGCGCCGGGACAGCTTTCTTCGCCGTGCTGAGCGGCGTTACGCCCCGCGCGGCCTTCGACCCCTATGCGCGCAGAGCCGTGTTGTCCAGCCTTGTCGAACTCCCGAACGCAAGCATCTGCTAGAATTCCGGCATCCCGTTGGCGGTAGCAGAGGCGCCGATCCCTTGCGCGGAAATGCTGCAGCGATCTGTACGGTGAGGACGTCGCGCTCGAGCCGGTCACAGTGCGTCGGGGCGGGCTTCGGTCGGCAAGACGGGCGCAAGGTCCATCGATCTGGCAACAGGCGCCGTTGCAATTCTCTTCAGATTGGGCTTCCGGTTGCTACGGAACTCCCGCAGCGGGAAGCCCGCCAGGCGCGGCTAACCTGACGACTACAGACTGAGAGCCGCGCAAAACGCCGACTGCGCCTAGCGCCACGCGGCGGCGACTCACCAACGGCTCGCCGCAGGCGCGCGCGACTTAGCGTCTCGGCAGCGAGACGGCGATAGAGGCTGCCCGGAGGTCGAGCCGCGCCCGATTGGCGCGGCAGCAGTGCGGCTAGAGCAGGCGGCGGCGGGTCTGCAACCGGATGCGCTGGGGAACGGCCGCGGGGTCGTCGGCCGGGCGCAACTCGAGAAAGATGCCGCCGGACTGGCCGATGACGGTCCCGGCATACGCTGGCGCGGCGTCTTCACCGCTCAACGTCAGAATTGCCACGGCGTCGTCCAACTCCATCGGCACGGATTTCCTGCCGCCGGGGGGTATGCGGTGCACCACGGTATCGCCGTTCACAGTGATCCGCTGTGGCGCGCTCCCTGAATTAGTATAGTCCAGACGATACACTGGCACCGGTTTTGCTGCTCCTGGCTGAGGATAGATGAATTCCGCGTGTGAATGGGCTTGTTGGCGCTGAAAGGTCGTCCGCCTCCCATGATACCAATTCGCGCACGGTGTGACGCCGCGTTTTGCAAATTGGCTGCGCTGTTTTCCTCGCGGTCCGGCTGTGCTTCGACTGGCCTGTACTGAGCTCGCCGAAGTGCTCAGCACGAACGGTGTTTGTCTCACTTGCGATCCGACCTGTGCTTCGACAGGCTCAGCACGAACGGTGGCTGGATTGGCTTCCGAACCATCCCTGCCCGATCACTTCCGGCCACAGGTGCGCAGCCAGGCTCTTTGCCGTGGGTTCCTCTCCCGTTGCCCGCCATGACCGCCGCGAAGCTTCTCTACATAGTTGGACACGCATGCCAACCTAGTAGTCATGCGTGGGTGGTGGTAAGTATAATGGGCGTGTGGGATTCTACCTCTGCGCCCCCGTGGTGATTGCCATGCCAACCCTCGTCACACCCCAAGAAGTCGATTCAGCGCTGCTGACGGACCAATCGCCAGCCGTGCACGCGTTTCTCGATGCGCTCAGCGCAGGCGAGCACTGGTACGCCGCGCTGCTTGGGGCCGTGCAACTTTGGGACCGCGACGAGGAGTGTTATGGCGGACGCTACTTTCGCTACGTCATTGCCGGCGAGGCGCTGGACCTGCTGCTGGTCATGGAACGCATCTGCTGGGACTTCGGCCACCTGCTGCCGCAAGAGGAATATGAAGCGCTCTTCTTCTACGCCCGCCCACCGTATACGTATTCGGACACTGAATTCGCGCACTTGTTGGGCGCGGAGAAATACCGTGCTTACCTGAGCTACTTCTACGGCGTAGTGCTGGAGGAAGTCTTGCTCCACGCCGTGGAAGAAGAGCTGCTCAAGGCCACGAATTACGGCGTCACCCGCGACCGCCGTGATCCGGAGAGCCACTACACGCGCCTGTATGGCAAGAACGAACGCGAACTCCTGCATGACTACAGCGCCGAGCGGGGGCGGCCCGTGAGCGGCGTCATGACCCTCACGGAGCGGAAGGAATTCCTCTACTGGCTCTTCAAGCAGCGCGTGGCCAATTCGCTGCCGGAGCGCCTGGCCAGCGATTCCCAGAAAGGCCTGGACACGCTGCGCATGCTGCGCGGCACGTATCCGGCGGGGCCGTTCGATTCGTTGCGGGGGTACAGCGACTGATGCGCCAACTCATCTGGCTGCTCACGGCGCTAAGCCTGGTGCTGGTGCTCTGGGTCGAGTTTCGCACGCGCCTTTCCCGCAGCCTGAAGATCGTTGCCTGGCTCTACCTCTTCCTGCTCGCGGCGCGCCTCGTCTTCGACTGGTCGTGGGAAAACGCGCTCGCATTGGGACTGGTCATCGCCATAGGCGGTCTGGTGTGGCTGACCGTCTGGTACATTACCGGCCGGATAGTTCGCGGGCAAACGGAAAAGTAGCGGAGCGTCAATTGACATGAGCGGCGCCGCTATCCAATAATAGGGTGAGAACAACGAAGAGGAATAGTCGCCATGCCGCAGGGACTTTCAAGACGAGACGAACAAGAGGTACGCCGGCTGCTGGACGGCATCGAAGTCTACGTGCCTGAAGAGAAGCAACGGGTGCGCCGCCGGGGATTCTCTCTGGAACGCGCGCTTGCCGGCCTCTTCAGCCGTTTTGGCACGAGCGGCACGTTTCTGTTGCTCGGTCTGGCCGCGTTGGTGGTAGGCAACGTCTTTCGGATCACGTTTCCATTCGCGGCCCCCTTGCTGGGCATTGCCGCGGCCGGCTGCTTGGCCGCCGCCTTGATCTTTGCTTTCCGCGGCAACCGGCAGCGAGCGGAGCAGAAGTGGCGGGGACGGGACGTATCAACCCAACCGCCCGGTCTGCTCGAGCGCCTGCGGCACATGTGGCAATCACGCCAACGCTTCTAGCGAGTCTGCGACATACTCCTCGTTGCTTCACCCCGTACGCATTTGCCCGCTATTAAACGGTCGTGCGACCGTCTTGTACTGTCCTGGTAGTCGCATAGGAGAACAACGATGTTGCCGCGACTTCTGACGAGTTCATTTCACGCGCTACGCGCCGCCGGCCTACGCGTCTCGCTGGGGAGATGGGTTGGCCTGCTCTGTTTGGGCGGAGTCTTCCTGCTCACGGCGGCAACCTATCAATCGCCGTGCACCGAAGACGTGGACGCCTCGGATTGCGAAGCGCTAATTCAGAGCGATCTGGGCGATGAGTTGCGTGGCGACGGCGGCGCGGACCTCAACTGGAGTCCGGACACGCCGATTACCGAATGGACCGGCGTCACCATTGATCCGGAAACGAAGCGCATCACCCGGCTGGACCTCCGGAACCTGGACCTGCGGGGAACGATTCCGGCGGCATTGGGCCTGCTGTCGTCTCTGGAGCGGTTGTGGCTCTCCGGCAATAGCCTGACCGGCGAAATCCCCCTGGAACTCGGCCACCTGAGCAACCTCGAATGGGTTACGCTCCGGGGCAATCAACTAACCGGCTGTATGCCGGATGAGTTCCGCGACGTGCCATACGGCGACGTGGGCGAGCTTGGCCTGCCGTACTGCGCGACACTCCAACATGCCGCGCTGCTGGGCATCCGCGACGCGCTTGTGGGTGACGGCACGCCGTTGAACTGGTCCGCAGACCTTGACGTCAGCGAGTGGGAAGGCGTCGGCACCAATTCCCTGCTGCGGGTGACTTCGTTGAGCCTGTCCGAACACGGCTTGCGGGGCAACCTGCCGGCTGGATTGGGCAGCCTTGCCGACCTGAGTTCCCTCGGCCTTTCGCGCAATCTGCTGACCGGCGGCATTCCTGCCGAGTTGGGCGAGTTGGCGAACTTGCGCAGCCTGGACCTCTCCCGCAACGGCTTGACCGGCGAGATTCCCGTGGAGCTGGGCAATCTGGCAAACTTGAGCTCGCTCTCACTCCACTACAACCGCCTGTCCGGCGAGATTCCGGCGGAGTTCGGCAAGCTGGAGAACCTGAGAAGCCTCGTGCTCTCCTTCAACCAGTTGTCGGGTGAGCTTCCCTTGGAGCTAACCAACCTCCCCGAGTTGCGCACGATTCACATCTCCTTCAATCGTCTCACGGGCGAGATTCCCCCGGAGATTGGTAACTTGAGCAACCTGAGCACGTTGGTGCTCTGGAACAACCAGCTCACCGGCCCAATCCCGGCGGAAATCGGCAACCTCACCGACCTGAGCAGCATAGACCTGGACAATAACTTCCTTACCGGTGAGATTCCGGTGGAGTTGGGCAACCTGACCGAGTTGCAGGACCTGTGGTTGGACAACAACCACTTTACCGGCGAGATTCCGGTGGAATTGGGCAATCTGAAGAACCTGTGGGCGCTGGGTCTCGCCGGCAATCAATTGACGGGCCTAATCCCGCCCGAACTCGGCGGAATCCCCTTCCTTGCCTATCTGGTGCTCAGCGGCAATGAACTGACCGGTCCCATCCCGGCGGAACTCGGCAACCTCTCGCATTTGCGAGACTTCAATCTGGCCGACAACCGGCTGACCGGCGGGATTCCGGTAGAGCTTGCGAACCTCGCCTTTGTGCGGACTTTCAGACTTGCCAACAATCAATTGACGGGACCCATCCCTGATGAGTTGGGCAACCTGCTCTACCTGGAAGTGCTGTCCCTGGCGTCCAACCGTTTGATCGGGGAGATTCCGGCGGCATTGAGCAATCCGGGCAAATTGGAAGTGCTCGACCTGAGCGACAACCAGTTGAGCGGTGCAATTCCCGGCTCGTTGGGCAGTCTCTCCAGCCTGGGCGAACTCGACCTCTCCCACAACCACTTGACCGGTGGCATCCCGGCGGAGCTGGGCGAGCTTGCCAACCTGACGGTGTTGGACCTGGGCCACAACCGCCTGGTGGGCGCTATCCCGATTGAGTTGAGCAAGCTCCGCAGCTTGCAGGAACTCGGCCTCTGGAACAACCAGCTTACCGGCGCCATTCCGGCTGAAATCGGCAACCTGGCGAACCTGCGGTCTCTGGATATGCGGCACAATCAGCTCTCCGGTGAGTTGCCGGCGACGTTGGGCAATCTCGCCAACTTGCGCGAGCTGGACATAGACGAGAACCAATTCACCGGCAGTATTCCACCGTCTTTGGGCAACTTGCTTAGCTTGCGCGAATTGGACCTGAACGAGAACCGGCTGACCGGCGGCATTCCGGCCACGTTCGGCAACCTGACGAACCTGGAGTGGCTGGACCTCGACGAGAACCAGCTTTCCGGCGAGATTCCGGCTGAGCTTGGCAATTTGCTGAACCTGCAGGCGCTCGACCTGGGCGAGAATGACTTCAGCGGCAGCATCCCCGCTTCGCTGGGCAATCTCACCGGGTTGCAGAAGCTCGACTTGAGCGGCAATGCGCTGACCGGGTGCATCCCGCCCGCGATGCGCAACATCGAGTACAACGACCTGGATGAGCTCGGTCTGCCGTACTGCAGCAACTAGGCTATCGCGCGGTGCTGCGGCATGGCGCGCTGTGAACGGTTGACGAATGAGGGCGCTTGGCCGCTGGCTGGGCGCCTTCATGCTTCGACAGGCTCAGCACGAACGGATTAAGGGCGTGGGCGCGTACTGTCAGCAGGCTTGACGCTCCGATTGGCGGCTGTGCCGCCCGCCCGAACTTCGTTGACGTAGCTCCGGCAATAGCCGCGGCCAACACGAGAGCACCGGTATTCTGGTATGCGCATCGGTATCCTGGGCGGCACGTTCGATCCAATCCACTATGGACACCTGCGGGCGGCCGCGGAGGCCCGCGCCGGGCAGCGGCTTGACCGCGTGCTCTTCGTGCCGGCAAACCGCTCGCCGCTCAAAGGAGTAGCGCAAGCTAGCGCCGCGCACCGCGTGGCCATGGTTGGCCTGGCCATTCACGATAGTCCGGGCTTCGCCCTATCCACCGTGGACGTGGATCGTCCCGCTCCCAGCTATGCGGTGGATACGGTAGCCGCGCTGCGCCGCCAGTGGCCGGAGGCTGCGTTCGTCTTCCTCATCGGCGCCGACCAACTGGCGGAACTCCCCCAGTGGCGGGGGCCGGAGAAACTCCTTGAATTAGCCTCCATCGTTGCCCTCACCCGCCCCGGCGTTGCGCGCGCCGCCGCGCCGCGCGGGCTGCCGGCGGCGGCGCGGGACCGTATCACGTGGCAGGAAATTCCGCCGGTGGACATCTCCGCGAGCAGCATTCGCGAGCGGGCGGCCGCCGGGCGCTCTCTCCGCTGCCTCACGCCTCCCGCCGTCGTCGCCTACATCGAGCGGCACGGGATCTACCGGCGCGGGGACAGCGCCGGTTAGGCGCGGGCGCGTTCGCCTCAGCATTCACGGTCCCTGCTGGGGCAAGGACGACGCCCACCACGGCACGTTTTCGGGGCGTCCTGTTTTCGCTCTGCCGCTGTCGTGCCCGCGGGGACGGTTCGCGACGGCAGACCCAGAAGGCCGGTCGGAACTCCAGCGGCCCCCGCCGCGAGCGCCCGCCAATCCCGCTGGGTGGTGTGGGCGGCGCACGCCTGGGTGCGGCCGGCTAGGAAATTGTCCGCCTGTATCCAGCAGGGGTATGTTATAATCATCCCAATGGAAGGACTAGAGAAAGCGAAACGTGCAGTCGACATTATGGCCGAACACGGCGGCGCAGATATTGCGTTGCTGGACATTCGGCGGCAGACGGTTGTGGCCGATTACTTCGTGCTGTGCTCGGCGGATTCGACGCCGCAGTTGCGCGCAATCGTTGAGCACATCGAGCAAGACTTGGATGCCCGCGGCGAGTCGACGCTGCGCAGCGAAGGCAAGGGCGAGGGCGGTTGGGTCGTACTCGATTACGGCGACGTGATGGTGCACGTGTTCTCGAGCGATATGCGCGAGTACTACCACCTGGAGCGTCTGTGGTCGCAGGCAACGACGATCCTGCGGGTGCAGTAGCAGGCGCGGCACAAGCGCGGACGCGCCGGCCATAACCACACCAGAGGCCGTGTGGTGCGGCGATGGAGCAAAGGGGATGCTATGGCGTCAACTATGAAACGCGCAGCGGAAGACCACTTCGTTTGGGGTATCGCTCTTGGCGCGGTGTGCGGCCTGGTGTTGGGCTCAGTAATCGGCACATTGCTCGGCCACGACAGCGTCACCTACGTGCGGCGCGCGGCGCAGCGCCTGATCGGCCGCGAAGAAGACGTGAATTTCGAGATCTTCGTGCAGTAGCCTCTTCCCAGCGTCCGTCTGCTACTTCCCAAATCGCATAGTCCCTCTTCCGAGACCGCCGCCAGCCGTCATACGGTTTGTTGCGGCGGCATTTCTTAAGCGCGCCGCCCATCGCGCCGTCCGGTTCAGCCGGCGTTCGATGAAACCCGCGTGGCCGTTCCTCCCCGGCTTGCCCAAATTCGTTTCGTTCCGAGACTACCCGGCAAACCACCCCACAACACTACCTGCCGCCCGCGAGACTCGCCCCCTTTGTCCCGCTGGGCCTGCTCATCCTATGCCGGTGGATGAGCATGGTCTTGCGCGCCCGCTTGCCCACGTAAGTAAGCGTTCAACCTGTGCCGGTGAACGAGCATGCCTGGGCACGGAAATTCGCTAGGCCGCTCCAATCACCTCTTCCGCCAGATGGCGATAGCCCTCGGCCCCCTTGGAAAAGGGATCGTACGCCAAAATCGTGCGCCCGTGGCTGGGCGCTTCCGCCAGGCGCACGTTGCGCGCGATCACCGTTTCGAACACCTGGCCCGGAAAATGCGCCCGCACCTCGTCGCGCACTTCCTGCGCGAGGCGGGTCCGCGCGTCGTACATGGTCAGGACGATGCGCACCTGGCCCAGGGCGGGATGCAAGCCGCTGCGCACCCGCCGCACGGTATCCAACAACTGCGCCAGCCCTTCCAGCGCCAGATACTCACACTGTACCGGGATGATCACCTCGTCGGCGGCGCACAGCCCGTTGATGGTGAGCATGCCCAGGGAGGGCGGACAGTCGATGAGCACAAACCCGTAGTCCTCCCGCACCGGCGCCAGCGCGGCCTTGAGGAGATACTCACGCTCCGGCAAGGCCGCCGCTTCCGCTTCCAGGCCCGCCAGCGCAGGGCTGGACGGCAACGCCCAGAGGTCGCGAGCGCCTTCCACCGCCACTACCAGGTCGTGCGCCTGCACCCCGCCCCGCAGGGCATGGTAGATGCTCGGATCCTGCTTGGGCAGTCCGAGACCGCCGGTGGTGTTCGCCTGGGGGTCCAGGTCCACCAGCAGCGCCGGCCGGCCGTGCACCGCCAGATAGGCGCCCAGGTTGACGGCCGTCGTCGTCTTGCCGACGCCGCCTTTCTGGTTGGCAATCGCGATAACTGTGCTCATGGGCGAACCGCGCGCAAACGGAAAGGCTGGGCGGCCCTAGGAGTGGGAAGAGGGAGCGAGCGCGTTAAGAGACCGGAGCACTGGAAGCAGCCGCCCCAGCTTAAGTCGCAATCCACCTGAGCACACAGCCTAATACTCACAATTCTGAGTCCTGCCCTTCGACCGGTAGCGCAGGTTTGTAACCTGCGTCTTCCCGGGCGCGCCACCGGCCTGCCGCCAATGCCGCAAAACCCCCGCCCGCACGTCCGGCACGTAAACTACCCTCATCCCGGCCCCTTGCCGCCACGCGGAGAATCTCCCCGAAACCACCGGAAACCCGGCAGTCTATGCCGCCGCGAGAGGCGGCGCTCCGCACGAGGTAGGCCGCTAACCTCGGCGATCGGCCACGCGCAGACACAAGCTGCCGGAGGAGGCAGTACTACAACGCCACCGGACAATGAGAATACCGGCGCGGCCGGCAGCAGTACTCGCCGCGGCGCTGTGAACTCGCAGACTGCCAAGCAAGACGTTATAGCCCATGCTCAAGCCCGCGGCAAGCAGCCATACTTGCTACGCCAGCGTGACCACGCGGTCGTTGGCCGCGCCCTCGTAGAAGGCGAGGCACACGGCCAGGTTCGCGCGCCCGTCTTCCACCGTGGCGGGCAGGGGCGCGCCCTGCTGCACGAACTCCACCATGAGGTCGATGCAACTGGCGCCGGCGTTACCCACGGCATCGGAGATCACCCAGCCCTGCCACGGAGCGAATTTGCCCCGCACCGCCAGCTTGCGGGTAATGCCGTCCGTCACGATCTGTCCCTCGGTGCCCACGAGTTGGAACGCGTGCATGCCCGACTCCGGGCCGCTGGACCACGTGACCTCCAGCGTGGCCACGAAACCGTTGTCGAAGGTGAGTGTCGCCACGCCGAAGTCCTCCAGCGGGATGTCTTCGTGCACCAAATTCGCGGTCGCGCCGGTGACGCGCACCACCTCGGCGCCCAGCAGCCTGCGCAGCATGTGCACGTCGTAGATGGCGTGGTCCACCCAGCCGCCGCCGGGAGCGAGAGAAGCATCCAGCCACCAGGTGCGGTCCACGTGCACGCCGGGCCATTCCTGCGTGGGCAGTCCGCCGCGCCGGATAGACGTGGCGCTGATGGGCCGGCCGATGCGGCCTTCCTGCAGCCATTGGCCGTACTGTTGCGCCGCGCCGCCGGCGGTTTGGATCGCCTCCAAGGGATAGAACCCCACCCCGGCCGCGTTGACTGCCGCGACGACGCCGTCCGCCTCAGCCAGCGTGAGCGCCATGGGTTTCACGCACACGATGTGCTTGCCGTGGCGCACCGCCTCCTGGCAGAGCGCGGGCGCTTCAGCCGTGGTGCACGCCGCCACCACGACGTCCACGTCGTCGCGCTGCACGATTTCCCGGTAGTCGTCGGTGATATGGGGAATGCCGTATTCCTGCGCCGCGGCGGCCAGGTGGGCCGTCTTCCGGTGCGCCGCCGCCGTCACCACCGCCTGCTCGTTGGCGGCAACGCCCCGCAACGCCGCGAAACCGGCATACCAATGGTCCATGCCCGCTATTCCAAAGCGCACTACGTCTGGCACTGGTGCATCCTTTCACGATTGGTCTCGGTCGTATTGGCAGCAAAGGTCGTCTCTGTATACGGTACTATACACTGTGGCGGAGCACGAATGACCGCGCAGGGCGCGACTATCGTTCCCCGCAATCGGCATGCGAAGTGTCCGGGGCACGCCCTCTGCCAATTGCTACGCCCCGTGGCCAACCGGATTGGCGGGCCGTGGGTGAAAACGCCACAAGCCAGCGTGAGCGACCAGAATCAGGAGAATTGCGCAACATGACCCGCGATGAAGGCATGGAACTCGTCAACGAATTGCTCAAGAACAAGAACCTCGTGAAGCACTGCCTCGCGGTGGAGGCGTGCATGCGTGAGCTAGCCAGGCACTTTGGCGAAGATGAAGACCTGTGGGGCCTGGCGGGGCTGATGCACGACGCCGACTACGAGGCTACCGAGAAAGACCCCGCCCAGCACACGCTGCTCATGGCAAAGCTGCTGCGGGAACGCGACTGCGACCCCCGCGTGATCCACGCCGTGCAGGCCCACAGCGACGAGCACGGCGTGCCCCGCGAGAGCCTGATGGATAAAGCCCTCTATGCCTGCGACAATCTTTCCGGGCTCATCATCGCCTGCGCCCTGGTGCGGCCCGACAAGAAACTGGCGTCGGTGACGCCGGAGTTCGTGCTGCGCAAGTACAAGGAGAAGGCCTTCGCCGCTTCCGCCAAGCGCGAGGAGATCGAGACCTGCAGCGGCATCGGCTTTACCTTGCCCGATTTCGCCGCTATCAACCTGACGGCCCTGCAGGGCATTTCTGATGATTTGGGGCTCTGATAGAACCTGCTACAGGCACAGGAAGCATAGACTCCACTCTCGGCAACGTGCTGCGGCAAGAGTCTTGCCCAGGATGATGGTCGTCATTCTCGACAAGAAGCGGGGGACAAGCCCCCGCGCTACAGCTACCCGTACGTTCTGAGCCTGTCGAGGTATGAACGGCGAGAACAGTGCTCAGCAGTTCTAAGAGATAGCATTGGGGACAAGCCCCCGCGCTACGACGAGCTGCTTTCTACTCCATGCCAGCGTGGGCGAACAACCGCCTTGGTAGCTCAGGATTGCAACCTGCGTCCCCGGCCCCAGATTCCCGCGCGCTTCCGCCTGTCAGCAACGTTTATCGCCGAGTCGGCATCGACCGGGCACCCGTGTTTCGTGTGAAAACCGCGCGGGGCCGGGCATGCAGTATGCAATTGGCTGCGTGCCCAAATGCAGGTGTGCATCATGCCGTGCTAGAACGGCAATTCCATGCCGATCCCCTGGGCTTCGGCCTTGCGCAGCACGTGCACGGCGGTGAAGAGGTCTTCCGCGGCGATGCCCTGTGATTCGAAAACCGTGATCGCGTCGGCGGGGCGATCGGCCACCGGATGCCGTCCCGCCGCTATCTGGCCGATTTCCACCACGTCCTCCCATTGGACGATGCCCGGTTCCACCGCCGCCAGCAGGTCGCCGCACTCGATTTTGGCGCCTTCCAACGAATCCGTGGCGATGAGCCACGCCCGCCGCAAGACTTCCGTATCCACCTCCCGCTCCACCAGCATGTTGTTGCCCGCGGCGTTCACGTGGGCGCCGGGCTTGAGCCACGCGCCGGCCAAAACCGGATGTTTGCTATTGGTGATAGCCGCCACCACGTCGGCAGCTTCAACGGCCTCTTGCGCACTTTCCGCCGCCGAAACCGGAATACCCAAGGAGCCTGTCATCTCCCGCGCAAACGCCTCGCGCCGCTCCGGGTTGCGGCTGTAGACAAGCACCTGCTGTATCGGGCGCACGGCACACACGGCCTGAATCTGCGTCGGCGCTTGCCGGCCGGCGCCGAGCACGCCGAGCACGGCAGAGTCGGGGTTCGCCAGGTACTTGGCGGCGATGCCGCTGGCGGCGCCGGTGCGGATGGCCCCAAGCAGCCCGGCTTCCAGCACGGCCAGCGGCCGGCCGTCTTCCGCGCTGTAGAGCGTGACCAGAAACTTCGCGCCCTGGCGCGTGGTGGTGTACACCTTGTGTCCGAATACGCCGAGACCCGCGTCGCCGGCCGACATTACGTGCAGCATGCCGCCGGGCAAGCGAATGCGGCGGCGCGGCTGGTTGCGGGCCTGGCCTGTGCCCAAAGCGTGAAAGCAGGCCTCCACCTGCGCCAATGCCTCGTCCATGGGCAAGAGCTGCCGCACGTGCTCTTCCGTAAGAAACCGGGCCATCGAAAGGTCTCCTCAGTGTCATTATTCACGCTGTACGCCGCGCCCTGGCAGTCACATGTGTCGTTGGCGCAGCGCTCGCGGGTGGGCGACGCCTGGCAGCATGGTACCACGCTCGTATTCCCACGGGAGACCTTTGCATAACTCCGTCATTCCGGCGAAAGCCGGAATCCAGAGACGCTTTGCAGCTAGAGATTACATGATGTCAATCCATTTTGCACCCATCCCAACCTTTCTATTCAAGAAGGAAGGGGTTTCACAAAGGTCTCCATGGGTTGTTCCATCTTCTCTGGCGAAGCGCAGCTATTCTCGCTACCATCCGCCCCAATTGACGCTGCTGGGAACGGCTCCGTATAATGCTAGAGAGTCACGCGTTTCTCCTAACGGCAAGGCGTGGCCGGGGCCCATAGCTCAGTGGTTAGAGCTGCTCCCTCATAAGGAGAAGGTCCCTGGTTCGAATCCAGGTGGGCCCACTTGTCTGCGCGAACGATGGTCTGTCGGCAGGGCAGGCATCCGGATGTGCAGGCTTGCGGCTGCAAACGTGCCTCTGGCGTATGCGCGCGCTCCGGTCGTGGGTTCTCCCCACCGGTACAGGTCTCTGCTCACGCTGTGCAAGCAAGGGCATCTACCTGTGACTGGAGGAGGGCGCAAACCGGCCCCGTGCCCCGGCTTACAGTACCGGTCGATACACGCTATTGGGCCGATACAAGGGGAAAGGGGCGCACGCGCCGGATCGCCGGAATTCCTCCCCATACGGCGAGGTAAAGACTGCGGGAACATGGCGCCATGAACCCCAGTCTCTTCCCTCACCAATGGGGACAGGACAAGGCTGAGGGGGTCAATCCCCCCAACCGTGACCACGGCGCAGCGGCACAGGCCTGACGCAGGCACACTTGGCGGGGTAGCTCAAAGGCAGAGCGGGGGACTCATAAGCCCTAGGTTGTGAGTTCGAGTCTCACCCCCGCCACCACACAACGCAAAAGCACGCACAGGAAAGCACGCTGCAATCCCAGCGTGCTTTTGCGTTTAAATTGACGATTTAGAGCACAGCTAGTGGAAAGTCAACCGACAACTACACTTTGCCAATATAGTTTCCACCCAAGACCATCGCAAATCCATTTGATAGAATTCCTTGTGAGGAATTGAGCTCGGAGATATAGAAGTATGAATTGGGCATCGAGCGAAATCGTCACGGTCCTCACGTTCTTGCTGCCGGGCTTCGTGGCTTCCGCAATCTTCCACTCACTGACTGCGCATCCCAAGCCAAATGAATTCGATCGCATTGTGCAGGCCTTGATATTCACGACGGTTGTGCAGGCAATCGTGAAGGGAATCCCGCTGGTTCAAGGTTTGTCCGGGGCGGATCCTATCTGGATGGAAGACTCCGAGATTGTCGCTGCCGTGCTGATCGCTGTAGTTGTTGCATTGATTGCCGTCTATGTCTCAAACCACGACACGCTGCACGGATTCTTCCGCTGGATTCGTCTGACCAAAGAAAACTCATTTCCATCGGAATGGTACTCAACTTTCGCCCGCAATCCTGACTGTTATGTCGTGCTACACTTGAAAGGTGAACGCCGGTTGTATGGATGGCCGGAAGAGTGGCCGAGCCGCCCAGATCAGGGCCATTTCAGAATTGCAGAGGCAGAGTGGTTGACAGAAGAAGGGCCCAAACAAGCCACTGGAGTTTCCGTCATTCTCGTGCCCGGGGATGAAGTGGAAATGGTGGAATTCTTGGAATTGAAATCCTCTGAAATAACCGAGGAGTAAGCCATGGCTAAAGAACCGAACCTCGCGCCAAGTAGACGTAACCAGCCGCCGAAGAGCACTACGAGAGTACCGGCGCCAACTGCAGGACAGACCCCCAAACCTCAGAATACGGTCAAGCCGCCCCCGCCTCCTGCCCCGCCGCCGAAGAAGAAGTAGACTTACCCATCGCAGACCAAGGCAGGGGGCACGTAGAGACCGACTGTTGCGCCCGAGTTGAAGCGGTCACACGCAAAGTAGGGCTGTAGTGGCTCTGGGCCACACGTTGCGCTGGAGGTCCCAATGGACGTTAGAGAAGCAGTTAAGTTGGCGAAACAATACCTCTTGGAGCTTTTTAGTGAGGAGCCGGTCAGCTACGTTGGGCTTGAGGAGGTCGAATTCGACGATGAATCCGAAGAGTGGCTAATCACCCTCAGTTTTGCGCGGCTCTGGGAAGCAACACCGCTTCCGTCAGCACTCGGGAAGCCTCCCGAAGATCGGCATTACAAGGTCTTTCGGATCAGTGATCGTGATGGGCGCGTAAAGACCATCAAAGATCGCGTGCTCACGACTGCCGAATGACCGCGTGCCGATGACGGAACTCTTCATCGATTCAAATCTTCTGTTGCTACTTGTCGTCGGCAAAACCAGCAGAAACATCATCGCCAAACACAGGCGGCTGCGCCGATACACAGCAGCAGACTACGATACCTTGCTCAACTATCTCGACGGGTTCGACCACGTGTTGGTGACGCCGCATACGCTCGCTGAGACTTCGAACCTGCTCGCGCAACACGGAGAGCCTGAACGCTCCGGCCTATTCGCCCAACTCCGGCGCCTCATCCATGAGAGCAAGGAAGTAGTCGTATCCGGCGCCGCCGCTTCCAATAACCGCGCATTCACGCGGCTTGGCATCACAGACGCCGCTCTCTTGGAAGCTATTACTGAGAGAACACCACTGCTTACGGTGGACTTTGACCTATTCCATGAAGCGCAACAGAGAGCGCCGAATTCGGCAGTAAACTTCAACTATCTGCGGGAACTGTGACCAAACGTGCCTTGTCGCTGTCTAGCATTCTCGCTGCGACGCGGCTCGTAGGATTAACAACAATACCTACACTTCATCGTCGAGTGGCTTGCCGCACCAGACTAGAGGCAAGCCGGTTTCCGCGTCGACAGTGCCTTCTAGCTTGGGTGGCTTCCTGGGATCAGCGCGCGCTTGATCCAACTGCTTCTGTGTCAGATTCTCTACCCCCTGGAGTTCGGTGCCAGACAGGTTCGCTCCCGAGAGGCGAGCATCGGAAAGGTTGGCTCCCGAGAAATGCGCGCCAGACAGATTCGCCTTCACTAGCAACGCATTAGACAAGTCTACGAAGAAGAGTTTTGCATCAGAGAGATTCACGTTCAAGAGATATGTGCTGGCTAGGTTAGCTCCCGACAGGTCCGCATTGGAAAGGTCCCCCATACCGTGCATACTTGCCAGATTGGCACCTTGTAAGTCGAGACTATAGTAGGCTGCTCGTTCAAGGGCAATACAGGAACGCCTGCGAAATGAAATCGCCTCAATAACCGCCTTGACGTCCTCCCGCATTAGCGACCAAGGAACTGGCCTCAGCCGATCCAGCAAGTGCTTCATTTGTTCCTCAGCCTCACTCATAGCAGGACCTGAATCCCCGGTTGACTGCTCTGACCCTGGGGGCTTGCCCTGAGTCGGATGGCGCGCAAACGCGCAGAAGAGACGCGCAATTTGGATGTGGTACTGCTCCGGGTGTTCCTCCGCCAAGCGTTGCAACGCATAGATGCCGCCCAAGCGCACCGAGAGGACATCATTGCCGAGCATCTCAGCGCCTTGCTGATAGCGCTCGTTCAGTAGCCCTTTTTGCGCCGTTTCGGCCTGGCGCAATGCGGTGTCGGCTTGTCGCAGCGCTGCCTCGGCCTGTTTCTGCGCCACAAGGCTGCGCCAGACAGCGAGCACTATCGCAACAATTCCACCTCCGACGAGGCCCAGATTGCGGATAGTCGAGCTAAGCGATTCATCATCGCCGCGCAATTCTTCCCAAAAGAGCCAAGAAAAACCCACGCCGAATACCAGTATCGCAATCAACCCGGCAACCCACCAGAACCCATCCCGCTTTGTCACGCGATGGATGAAATGCGGGAGACCAAGCCAATCGGGTTTCCTCATCTTTCGGCCACCAAATCATAGAATTGCTCGGGGTTCTCAGGACTAATAATGACAACGCGCTTCCAGAAGTCCTTGAACTGAACGGCTTCACGGAGGTCTTCCAGTTCAGACTCCTCAAGTTGCCCTGCATACTCTATATGGTCCACTAGGACAAGCCACCACTCGCTATAGCAATGGACTCGGTCTTTCCCTCTCACTCTCCTAGACTTTTCTTTGATACAGCGTGGAATGTGCTCTCTCAGTTCGGACAGGACCCAACCTGAATCGGCCGTCGCAACTGAAACATCATTCACCATGTATTTTGTGGTCGCTGACTTCGCCGGCACTGGAGGAGACAGGAGGAGGCGTACCCCGCACTCCAGCTTCAACTTCAAAAGCGAATTCACTGGCGGCTCGACTGATTCTAGAGCCTCTCTGGCTTCTCTCTCGAATTCTTTCTGGGCTGGCGGTGGAGGCCGATAAGGGTAGTCGTAGTCGACGTAGACGACTTTTCCCTCGGTGGGTGGGCCAAATCCTGCCAACACCTTCTGGAGAGTTTTCTCTAGAGCCTTTTCCCAGGACTCAAGGGGCTTTCCCCAATCCTCCCCCATTCGATTCAACCGTCGCACCTCAACGGCATAGCGTCCTTCGACAACATAGTCCGGCGGGTCATCACATGGCCTTCGTATGTCGGTGTGCCCCTGAGACTCAAGCCACAGTTTGGCGCGAGATTCGTCCCAGTTGCCTCGTGTCATTGTGCAATCACTCTACTTTCGTGGCAGCAGTTAGCAGCAGTATAGCCCCTATGCGGCGGGCGGTGTCGGAAAAGTGCTGGACTTCCTCTAGCTTGAGGGGGCGGGCTAGGACCGTTTGTTCGCGGTAGGAGAGCCATTTCTTGAGGACTTGGTAGCCGCCGAGTTTGTAGTGCCAGACGTTGGCGGGGACGTTTTGCCAGTAGGCGCGGTCGTTGAGGTAGATGTCGTAGGTGGTCTCGCCGAGGACGGCCATTGTCGCTGCCGGGTCAGGCGCGGCGTTGGTGGAGGCGGGCCGCGCATTGCCGAGGGCGTCCAGAGGCGGGCTTGCGCCGGAAAGACCGGAGAGGGCGCCGCATTCCGCATAGGTAGAGACAGGGCGTGCATCCATGAGGGTGTCGCGTTCTTTGGCGGTGTAGGCGCGCTCGATAGCCTTGCCCCGGCCGGGCATGACGGCTTCACCGCTGCCAAAGTGCCCCCCGCCGCCGGTGAGGGCGTTGGTCTGGAAGATGCCGGGACGTTCGGTCTCGCCGCCGTTTGACGCTGGCTTCTCGAACAGCGGCGGATACGGCGAGCGTTCGTCAGTCGCCCCGCCGCTGGCGCGCACCTGCCGCGACGCGGCGCGATAGTCCTCAAATGCAGTGATGAGTCTCACATGGTGCATAGTCGATTCTCGGCCTCTTTGGGAGGCCTAGTTGGTTGGACTAGATAAGCCACACGCACGTATTGTACCGCGATGTCCAGCCCTGGAACCCGGGCCAATCTGCCGTCGGTAGTGAGAAGGGGAGACGTGGAACGCGTGGGCGGTGGCGGCGCGGCGGGTGTCGGGGGCGCTGGGGTTTGATTGGAATTGCCCGGCGCTGGGGGGAGCGTGCGGTGTGGGGATAGGAGCATGGGAGCAGGGCGCTCCACAGCCTTGCTTTTCTGCGTGCGGCTGCGCCGACCAAGGAATGCCGGCGCGGTCTGACGGGGGTTCGCCCAGCCTAGCACATTCCCCAATCTCTTTACGTTCGGCGGACTGATTCCCACTTGACGCTGCCAGTCTCTCGTGTACACTAAGGCCAAGGCGCATGTTGGAGGCGCAGCACGAAGGAGTGTGTGGGCGCCGGCGGTTTCGCTTGGATAGCGCGATACGCCGGTGAGCCAACAATCACGCAAGGGAGGTATTCCTGTGTCTAGGCTATCGAGAACGAGGGCGGCCCTTTTCTTCATCGCCATTATCCTCGCGTTGGGGCTGGCGTCCTGCGGGCAGGAAACGCCGGCTGCCGCGCCTGAGGCGGCGGCCGAAGAAGCTGTTGAAGCGCCAGCGGAGATGGGCCCGCCGGTCTACCGCATGGGCATCTTCGAAGAGCCGATTTCGCGCAACTTCTGGAACTACTACGGCGGTCCCGGCGGCTCGGTGTGGACGCAGTACGTCCTCAGCGGCTGGACCTCCACGCTCTATGGCTACTCGGACCAAACGTTCGAGTGGGTGCCCGGCGTGGCAGCCGACTTCCCCACGGAACTCACCAAAGAGAGCGTGGACGGCACGGAATACTGGACGACTGAGGTGCCAATCCGCGCCGGTATCATGTGGAGCGACGGTGAGGAACTCACGGCCGACGACGTAATCTTCACTGCCCACACGGTGCTGGAAATGGGCATCGGCTCCAACTTCGGCGCGGTGGTGGACTCCGCGTTCCTCGATCGCATCGAAGCGATTGACAGCCATCGCATCAAGATCTTCTTCAAAGCCACCGACGACGAGGGCAACCCGCAGACCCCCGGTCTGAGCGTCTGGCAGTTTGGCCTGGCCTTCATGCCCATCCTGCCGGAACACTACTGGGCCCCCGTGGTCGCGCAAGCGAAAGAAGCCGGCGATGCGGGCGCGCAGGTCGAAGCACTCATGGCCCACGTGCCGGAGAATGATCCCACGCTGGGCGGCTACACGTTTGGCCGCTGGGAACCGGGCGCGTTCTTCGAGAATAACGCGGCCGCGAATTACTACGGCACCGGCTCGGTCATCACCCGCTACGCCAGCGGCACGCTGGTGGAAGAGAACGAGCGGCTGGGCTATACCGATACGTACTTTGGTGAGCCGGGCGGCGACATCGCCCTGCAATACACGGTGGGGCCCCATGTAGACTCGACCCTCTTCAGCATCTATGGCAACCAGGACACCGCCATTCTCGCCTTGACCAACGGCGACATCGACTACGTCTTCAATCCCCTGGGACTGGAGAAGGGCTTCCGCGAGCGCATCCAGGCCAGCGGCGACTTGGATATCGTTACCAATCTGGATAACGGCATGTTCTACCTGGGCTTCAACGTTCGCAAAGCCCCGATGAGCATCCGCGAGTTCCGGCAGGCCGTGGCGATTCTCATCGACAAAGAGTTCGTGGCGCAGACGATTCTGCAAGATGCCGCCATCCCCGCCTACTCCATGGTGGCGGAGGGCAATTCGGCCTGGTTCAATGCCGATACGCCGAGCCTGGGCAAAGGCATGACCCGCGGCGAACGGCTGGAGCAGGCAGTCGCCCTGCTCAAGGAAGCCGGCTTCACGTTCGAGCAGGAGCCGCAGATTAGCGATGACGGCAACTTCGTGGCCACGCCGGGCAGCGGGCTGAAAATGCCCGACGGCTCCGAGGTGCCCGCACTGACGCTGATCGCGCCCAGCGCGGGCTACGACCCGTTGCGCGCCACGTTCGCGATCTGGATCGAACGCTGGTTGACCGACATCGGCATTCCGGTGCGGGCTAACCTGACCGGTTTCAACGTCATCGTGGGCATACTCTTCAGCGAGACCGTGGGCGAAGACCTGGACATGTGGATTCTCGGCTGGAGTCTGAGCTTGTTCCCGGACTATCTGGAGAACTTCTTCAACAGCCGCCACGCTCCGGAGAACCAAGAGGGCGGTCTCAACTGGGGCGGCTACGCCAACCCGGACTACGACACCATCTCGTTCGAGTTGCTCTCTGAGACCACTATCGAGGGCGCACAAGCCAAGGTGGACCAGTTGCAGGAGTTCCTGGCGGAAGACCTGCCCTACGTGACGCTGTTCACCATCCCGAAGCTGGACTCCTACCGGCCTTCCCGGATTAGCTTCCCGTACACGGAAGTTCTGGGCGGCATAGAAGGCGTCAGCGGCATGCAGCAATCAGTGCAGATCAAGTAACCGCGTCCTGGACCGCCGGGGTGATGTGTAGGTTGCGGGCACACGTTGTTCCCGCAACCTGCGCAATCTGCTTGCGACGCCGTGACGCATGTTTTGCGCCTATGCGCGGCTAACGCAGTGCAGCGCGGCTGCGCCGAGAGGCGGCGAGCAAGACCACGCTTCGCCGCCTCTCGGCATTTCCTCGTGTGGCTTGCCCATGTCCGCGCCGGCGCCGCACTCCGCCACTCAACTGTGCGCCGGACGAGTTTGCGTTTGTCCGGCTTGCCCGTGCCCGCGCCGGCCAGAGGGCAGAGAGCAGTCTGCGGGTGAGCGGTATTCCACCTCATAGACGCAGTCCAGACGCTGCGCGCCGGGCAGGCCGCGGATGGGAGTATTCTGCCGGGATCGGTCGCGGCGGTAGGTCGCCGGATACGCCCCGCCGCGGCCCTGCGGCTCCGGCTCAGCGCCCGGCGGTCGCCCCGCTAGTTCTAGCTCGCGCCGCGCCTGTGGCCGGTCACTCCCATGGATCCGCAGCGCACCCAGTGCGCCCACGGTTTGACGGCTACGCCGCGCGTGTGAATAATGGAGCGCAACAGTCGGTCACAACGGGGTGTTGACGACGCATGGCTGCCTACCTGCTCAAGCGAACGGTCCAGATACTCCTGACGCTCTTCGCGTTCATCTGCATCGTCTTCTTCCTCGTCAACGCCCAACCCGGCGACATCAGCAACGTGTATGCGCTGAATCCGGAGCTGCCGCCGGATGCCAAGCAACGCATGCAGGAGCAGTTCGGCCTGAACCAGCCGCTCTGGCAACAGTTCCTCGTTTATGTCAAGAATGTCCTGACCGGCAGCTTCGGCCTCTCCTTCAGCCACTATCCCCGCAGCGTTGCCGACGTGATCGGCGAGCGCCTGCCGCGCACCGTGGCCCTCTTCTTCACGGCCACGGTTTTCTCCTTCTACATGGGATTCGTCCTGGGCAAGATCATCGCCTGGAAGCGCGGCGGCTGGACCGAATATGCCACCACCCTCGGCGGCGTCACGCTCTACACGGTCTTCACGCCATGGTTCGCCCTCATGATGATCTGGCTCTTTGCCTTCAAGGCGGGGTGGTTTCCCATCGGCAAGTTCCTGGACCCCGTGCTCTGGCGCGATGCGCCGTTGAACGCGAATACGCTGTTCAACCGCATGATGCTCACAGTGTTCGTCGTTTCGGTGATCGTGTTTGCCATCTTCCTGGTAACAACCCGCCGCCGCGTGGCCGGCGCCCGGTACATACAGATCGGCAGCCTCGCCGCGGCCGCGGCGGTGACCGTCGGCATCTGGTGGTCAACCGACGTCGGCCATCTGGCCTGGGACCTCATCGAGCACATGATACTGCCGGTGCTCACGCTCACCATCATCAGCTTCGCCGGCACCATGCTGCTCACCCGCAACAGCATGTTGGAGACCATGCGTGAGGACTTCGTGCTGGCGGCGCGGGCCAAGGGCTTGCCCGAAAAGGCCGTGCGCGATCGACACGTGGCGCGCAACGCTTTGTTGCCGGTGGTCACCAGCCTCGTGTTCAGCTTGGCCTTTGCCGTGGACGGGAGCGTCATCATCGAGTCGGTCTTCTCCTGGCCCGGCATGGGGCAGACGCTGGTATCGGCGGCGTTGGCCGAAGACCTGCCGCTGGCAGTGGGCGCGTTCGTCTTCGTCGGCATCTTCGTGTTGCTCGCCCATCTGGCGGTGGACGTGCTCTACGTGTACCTGGACCCGAGGATTAGATACTAATGGCAGTCGAAACCGCTCCGCCGCCGGCCGCTCCCGCGCCGACCGCCGCTTCCCTGCGGAAAGTGCGGTTCGCGTTGATGCTGCGCAGCCTGCGTGAGAATTGGGGGCTCTTCGTCAGCACCCGGGTCGGCATGATCGGGCTCGTCATCATCCTCTTCTACCTGGTACTCGCCCTGATGCACCCCATCCTCATGAACACCGTCTGGGATGAGCGGATCTACGATCCCGTGGTGGGCTACGCGTTCGACGAGACGCGCCAGCCGGCGCCGCCCAGCCGGAGCCACCTGCTGGGCACCGATCCCCTGGGGCGCGACATCCTGAGCCAACTCATGTACAGCGCCCGGTCTGAATTTCTGCTGGGCCTGCTCGCCGCCGTGGTCACTGTGACCATCGGCACAACCGTCGGCGCGATCGCAGCTTACTATGGGGGTGTGATGGACACCATACTGATGCGGTTTGCCGACATCATGGTCATGCTGCCGGGCATTAGTGTGCTCATCGTCTTGAGCGCGTTAATCGGAGTCGAACACTTCGAATTGGCCCTCATCATCGGCATTCTCTCAGGCTTTGGCGGCACCGCTATCCTGCTAAAGTCGCAGGCGCTCTCGGTGGTTGTCAAGCCGTATATCGAAGCCGCCCGGGCCGCCGGAGGGGGGCCGGTGCACATCATATTCATCCACATCGTCCCCAATCTGCTGCCGCTCTCGTTCCTCTTCATGATGTTCACAGTGACCGGCGCCATTTTCTCGGAAGCAATCCTGAGCTTCCTGGGGCTGCTGGACGTGCGCATGAGTTGGGGCCTGATGATCCACACCACGGAAGCGGCGGGCTACCTGCTGCAGGTCGGCGCGTACTGGTGGCTGATCTTCCCCGCCAGCCTGTCCATCACGCTGCTGTGCTCGTCATTCTATTTGGTGGGCCGGGCCATGGATGAGGTCATCAACCCGAGACTGCGGCGCCTATGAGCGGCGCGCCTCTGCTTGCCGTCACAGACTTGACCGTGGACTATCACACCCGGGCCGGTGAAGTGCGCGCGGTGGACGGCGTCTCGTTCACCGTGGAGACGGGGCAAGCCCTGGGGCTGGTGGGGGAATCCGGCTGCGGCAAGTCATCGCTGGCCCTGGCGCTCCTGCGGCTGCTGCCGGAAAGCGCGCAAATCCGCCAAGGCCAGGTGCTGCTGGAGGGCGTTGACCTCCTGGCGCTCTCTGCGAATGACATGCGCGCGTACCGCTGGAACCGCATTGCCATGGTCTTTCAGTCCGCCATGAATGCGCTGGACCCTGTATACCGCGTGGGCGACCAGATCATCGAGGCGCTGGAGCAGCACCCGTCAGCGGTGAGTCAAGACCCGGCTGAGCGGGTGCGCGAATTATATGACCTGGTGAACCTGAACCACAATTCCATCGACCGCTACCCGCACGAGTACAGCGGCGGCATGAAACAGCGCGCCATCATCGCCATGGCGCTGGCCTGCAGGCCCGACCTGATCATCGCCGACGAGCCGACCACGGCCCTGGACGTGATCGTGCAGGACCGCATCCTGCGCGAACTCGGCAACATCCGGCGCGAACTCAACATGAGCATGCTCTACGTTTCCCACGATATGGCCGTGATTGCCGAGGTGAGCGACGTGGTGGCCGTAATGTACGCCGGCAAGATCGTGGAATACGGCGACGCCGCCGCCGTATTCAAGCGCCCCATCCATCCCTACACCCGCGCGCTCATGTCCTCGTTCCCCAGCGTGACCGGCGAAAAACACGACCTGGCGACGCTTTCCGGCGAGCCGCCAAACCCGTTGGACCTGCCCTCCGGTTGCCACTTCCATCCCCGCTGCCCGTTTGCTACGGATGTCTGCAAAGAGCAAGCGCCGCCCACCGTGCGCCGGGGCACACAGTGGGCGGACTGCTGGAATCCGCCGGGGGACGAGGCCGATGGCTGAGACTGCCCAGCGCGCGTCCGCCGAGGACGCGCGGCCCCTGCTCACGGTCGAGCGATTGCGCAAGCACTTTCCGGCGGGGAAAACCCGCTTCCGCCGGCACACCCCGCTGGTCCACGCCGTGGACGACGTATCCTTCACCTTGGCGCGCGGCGAGAGCCTGGGACTGGTGGGCGAATCCGGCTGCGGCAAGACCACCACCGGCAAGATGCTCGTGCGGCTCATCGAGCCCACCGCCGGCCGCGTGGTCTTCGACGACGGCGCCGGCCAGCCTACGGACATCGCCACGCTGCGGGGCAAGCACCTGAAAGAGTTCCGGCGGCACGCGCAGATCATCTTCCAAGACCCGTATGAATCCATGAATCCCCGGCGCACGATCTTCGATACCATCGCCGAACCCTTGCAGGTGCAGAAGATCGGCGCGCTCCCGGAGCGGCTGGACCGCGTGACCGAAATGCTCGCCCTGGTCGGCCTGACGCCGCCGCGCACGTTTCTCTTTCGCTATCCGCATGAGTTGTCCGGCGGTCAACGGCAGCGGGTAGCTATCGCCCGCGCCCTCATCGTGGAACCGGCATTCGTCGTTGCCGACGAACCGACTTCCATGCTGGACGTGTCGGTCAGGACCGGCATCATGCGTCTCATGTCGGATTTGGCCGCGGGACTGGGGATTAGCTACCTGTACATCACCCACGACCTGGCGGTGGCGCGGTACATGTGCGACCGCATCGCGGTCATGTACCTCGGCAAGATCGTCGAAATCGGCGCCACTGAGGAGATCCTGCGCAGCCCGCAGCACCCGTACACCCAGGCGCTGCTGTCGGCGGTGCCGGTGCCGGACCCCACGGTAGAGCGCCCGCCGGTAACCATCAAGGGCGGCGTGGCCAGGCAGGTCGATCCCCCGGCCCGCTGCCGGTTCTTCGACCGCTGCCCGCTCGCCGACGACTCTTGCGAGACGAACGACCATCCGCCGCTGGAACACAAAGGACAAGAACAGTTGGTGGCGTGCTACAAGGCGTAGCTGTTTGGGCGCGGGAGACACGGGCCGCGCCGCCCGCCATTGGCGACTGCGCATTCGTACGACCGCCTGCAGCAGTTGATTGGGTAAGAGAGATGCAATTCCTCAACCAGTATTCATACGTATTCGTTTCGCTCTTCGTGCTGTTGCTTTGTGCCGCCATCGCGTTCCTTTGGCTGCCGCTGCCCGCTGGGATCGCGTTGGTGGCGCTGGTAGGGGGCGTCCTCGTGCTCGTGGCGGTGCGCTTGCGCACTCGTGCGTCGGTCCTGCCCGACGCCGCCGGGCCGGATGAACTGATCGGAGCGGGTCTGCCGGTGCTGGTCGCCGTGTTCTCGAACTACTGAGGGGGCTGCCTGGCGGCCCGTCCCATCGTCGATGGGATAGAGGAGGAATTTGGCGCGGCGGCGCGGGTCGTTCGGCTGGACCGGCACACGCCGGTCGGACTCTCGTTCGCCGAACGCGCCGGCCTGCAATTGGTGCCCAGTTTCGTCGTCTATGACGGGCTGGGCCAAGAGAGCTATCGTATCGACGGCGGACTGCCCAAGCGGAATGCGCTTGTGGCCGCGTTGCGGCAAGAATGAGGCCCAAGCGACACACCGGCACTGCGCCTCAAATGTAGCTGCAGCGCGCCCCAAACATCCGGTAGAGCACCCCGAACGTACCCGCAGCGCAACCAAGCCAACGCCCACTTCCGTTCACACTGAGCCTGTCGAAGTGCACCTATTCCGTTCGCGCTGAGCTTGTCGAAGCGCATGGGTGGAGCAGAACAACGCACGTTCCAGTCTCACACGGTAGGCGCCGTTCTCCTGGTCTCTAAAAACAAGCTGGGAGACACAACATCTCGTGGGGAATAACCCGACAAGCAGGAGCAAATGGTCCTTTGTTTAGTTCAGCCAGTGAAAACAAACGGCGACGCTAGACTGCCTGCGCTTCGACAAGCTCAGCGCGAACGGATTGGGCCTTGCCCGCGTGCCCGCACTTCGACAAGCTCAGTGCGAACGGATTGGCCCTTGCCCGTGTGCGCGCACTTCGACTGGCTCAGTGCGAACGGTACTGGCTCAGTGCGAACGGTACCGGCTCAGCGCAGTACGGCGCGGGCGCAGACGGCGACGCCAGGGCCGTGCGCTATACTGTACGGAAACTACCTTCTGCCTTGCGAGGAGCATGACGTGAGCACCCAAACGTTGCTGCCGCCGTTGCGGTCCGAACAAGAACTCATGGCGCAGATGACCGCGCCGACTCCGGCTGTGCGCGAGGCCGTGCAGGCGTTGGACAGCGACATCATGGTGCTGGGCGTAGCGGGCAAGATGGGCCCCACGCTGGCGGAAATGCTCGTGCGGGCCGGGGCAAAGCGCGTCATTGGCGTGTCGCGGTTTTCTTCGCCGGATTCCCGCCGCTACCTGGATAGCGTCGGCGTGGATACGGTCGCCTGCGACTTGCTCGACGACGAGAGCGTGGCCAAACTGCCGGACGCGCCGTACCTCTACCTCCTCGCCGGTTTCAAGTTCGGCTCCAGCGGCGCGCCCTCGCTGAATTGGGCCATGAATACCCTCGTGCCGGCGAAACTCATGGAGCGTTTCCCTGCCTCGCGCATGGTCTACGTTTCGTCCGGCAACGTGTACCGGTTTATGCCGGTCGACGGCAGCGGCGCAGACGAAGACGCTGCGCTGGGCCCCGTGGGCGAGTATGCCGAATCGCGGTTGGGCGGTGAACGCCTGGTGGAATACTACGCCGAGCGCAACGGCACGCCCACCCTCATCGTGCGCCTCTTCTACGCCACGGAACTCCGCTACGGCATCATCCTGGATATCGCCACGAAAGTGAAAGAGCAGACACCCATCGACCTGGCCATGGGCTACGCCAACCAAATCTGGCAGGGCGACGCCTGCGACATGCTCGCCCGCTCGTTTCCGCTCTGCGCCAGTCCTGCTGATATCATCAACTTGACCGGCACGGAAAAGCTCTCCGTGCAAGCAGTGGCTGAATCTCTGGGCGAGCGTCTGGGCGTCGCGCCCATCTTCACCGGAGAACCGGAGCCTACTGCCCTGCTCGGCGATGCGACGCGCTATGTTGAGACCTTTGGCGCGCCCCGCGTGCCGCCGGAGCAAATCATCGACTGGGTGGCCTGGTGGGTGAAGCACGACGGCGCAACCCTGGGCAAGCCGACGAAGTACGAGAGCCGGACAGGTAATTTCTAAGCGCTTTGGATTGGCTAAAAGGACAGTCCCATTCTTCCGCGACGCCAAAGGGGTAGGGGCACGACATGTCGTGCCTCTACGCCGCTATGAACCGGCCGAACGCAGAGGGGTCGATGAAGCGATCCTCACGCGCAAAGAGCGGGTGTCAAGCCCCAATGGTGTCGCATTGGAGCCCGCGCCTGAGCCGTTCTAAAGCCTGCGCCTGAGCCGTTCGCCCTGAGCCAAGTCGAAGGGTGAACGGCTCAGGCACGAGATCATCGGTTCTGGGCCTTCTACGCACCGTTTGCGCTTCGATAGAGCCTGTCCTGAGCTTGCTGAAGGATCGAAGTATGAACAGGGAGAACAATGCGCCACAACCACCCCGCCGTTCACCTTTCGACAGGCCTGTACTGAGCTTGCCTGCCCTGAGCTTGTCGAAGGGCCGAAGTGCTCAGCATGGACGGAGAAAACTGAAGCCATCCACTTTGATGCGACCGCATTGGGACAAGCCCCCGCGCTACGGAGAGAGACGAGAATGTGCCAGAGGCCTGAGATTCCGTACGCTCAAGGGCGCAGAAGTGCCAACGGCCAGATTTTCTGGATCCGGCAACAGGTACGCGGAGCGGGGGACAAGCCCCCGCGCTACGTTTGAGACGTGGGCAGGAGCCGGTTTTGGCAAGTCCATCACTCAGCCTGCAACACCGCGCGGAGGCGGTCGGCGACAATTTCCGCTTCGCCGGGCTGCAGGGTCATGGGGCTGATGAGAATGCCGGCCGGGTTTGGGCGCACGTCTATGGCGGGTTCGCCCTGGCGCAGGGCGCGGATGACCTGTGCGGCGTCCATACTGCCGCCGGCCACAAAGCTGATCTGGGCGTGGGGCACGATGTCCCAGCTTGCGCCGGAATCTTGGCGCAGCACCTCTCCGGTGACTCCCTCGATGCCGTCGGCGGCAGCCGCCACCGCGCGCATCTCCGCTTCCCAGCCGTCCAGTTCCGCGGCTTCGTCCTGGGCCAGATAGAGTTCCACTGCGGTCAGCAGGCCCATGATCTCTTCCTTGCCCACCTTCATGCCGCGTCCCACCGCGCTCTGCGGACTGCCGTTCAGCCGCGCCGCCTCCACTAGGTCCGGTTGCCCCAGCACCATGCCGGTGGCTTGCGGGCCGCGGATGCCCTTGCCGCCGCTGAAGACCACGAGATCGGCCCCCAGTCCGACGATTTCCGTGAGATTGGACCGGGGCGGGAGTTGCGCCGCCGCGTCCACCATCACCGGTACGCCGCGCTCATGCGCTCCGGCGACTACCTCGATCAACTGTTGCCTGGTCTGCTTGCCGAGGAAGTGCACCACCGCCGCCGTGCGCTCCGTGATCGCGCCGATGAGGTCGTCGGACGTGACTTGCTCCTTAGTCCCCGCCGGGGCCAGCTTGCCGCCAACGATCTCGATGCCCTGGTGGATGTACGTATGCTCGTCCACGTAGCTGATGACAAATTCGTTTGTGCCGCTCGGCACCTGCGGCAGGCCGCGGATGCGCCCAATGTCTGTGCCCGTCAGGCACGCGGCCGCCGCCAGTTGCATGCCGCTGGCCGCGCCGCACGCGATGAACGCCGCCGGCACGCCGATCATCTCCGCCAGCTTGCCGCCGGCCTTTTCGTGCAGTTCGTTGAGGTCCACGAACGCGTGGGAGGCGCGCTCCATAGCCGCCACCACCGGCGCGGGCATGATGCTGCCCCCCAGCGTCGTGATGGTGCCGCTGGCGTTGATGAACGTGCCGATCTTCAGGTCGTCGTACGTAACCATGGGTCGCTCCTCTTTTTCCTGCGGATATTCCGTGTGTTTGGAACCGAAGGTGCCATTGCGGCTACTGTTCGGCAGCCATCGCTTGGCGCCCTGCTCGATTTCGTGTCTGCTCTTGGTTCAGGAGGCGGGGGACAAGCCCCCGCACTACGGTGGGGGGGCCGGGCGATTGGACCCCGCCCTTCCTGCCAAGAGGCGGGGGACAAGCCCCCGCGCTACGGTGGAGGGCCGGGCAACAACCTCCCGCCATTCTTGCCAAGTGGCGGGGGA
>JAJEAH010000074.1 GCA_022824225.1 Chloroflexota bacterium | reverse complement strand
TCACGCTACCTCTTCACCCCCCCCCCGTCTCCCCGCCTTCTACAACATACAAATGACATGAGATCTAGCCCAACAAGGTGATCAAGTCAAGAGCTACTGATCCCCACAGTGTCCGAGCTTGAATGCGCTTGATGCGTTAGTGTATAGAGGTACTGCAACGCGTGTGCGGCGGCCGGGCCGGGATGAGTGAGTGCGCGTTGCGTCTGGAGATGCCATATGGCGCGGACGAACCTGGAGCGACAAGCCCTCACGTCGTCGTGGGAGGTGACGAGAGTGTCTCCTCAAGGCGCCGTGCGCGATCCCGACGTGCTGGCGCGTGAGGAACCACTGGAGATCCGTGTGAACGGACAGAGTATCGCGGTGACTATGCGCACCCCCGGCAGTGACGAGGAGTTGGCCGCCGGCTTTCTGTGGACGGAGCGGCTCATCGCGGAGCCCGCGGCGTTGGTGTCCGTGGGGCACTGTCCCGGCAAGTCGCAGGAGGAACGAGATAACATCGTCCTGGCCTACGTGAGTGGCAAATTCGACCTGCGTGAAGCCGGGTGGCAACGGAGTTTTCCAGCCTCGTCGAGTTGCGGGATCTGCGGCAAAACCAGCATCGAAGCGGTGCGCAGGGCGGCGGAGCCGATCCGAAGCGCAATGCGCGTCGTGCCGGACGTGTTTCACAGCCTGCCGGACACGCTCCGGGCGGCTCAGGCGGCATTCGACCGGACCGGCGGCCTGCATGCCGCCGGACTCTTCAATGCCGCGGGAGAACTCGAGTTGCTCCGTGAAGATATCGGGCGGCACAACGCGGTGGACAAGGTAATTGGGGCGGCGCTGTTTCGCGAGCTGCTGCCGCTGGAAGACAGAATCATGCTCGTGAGCGGGCGGGCCGGTTTTGAGATCGTCCAGAAGTGCTTGATGGCAAGCGTGCCGATCGTGGCGGCGGTGGGCGCTCCATCGAGTTTGGCGGTGGAGCTAGCCGCCGAGGCGGGCATGACGCTCATAGGATTCTTGCGCAAGTACTCGCTGAACGTGTACACCGGCGAGGAGCGCGTCTCCGGCTAGGCCGCCGGCCACAGGAGAGTGGCCCGGGAAATCCCCCCTGAAGCGGAATCCCTGAGAACCTGTTTACGAAATCCCCAGCGAGAACCCGCAAAGCCGCCGAAACCGTTCGTGCTGCGGGCTGCGAGAAGCCCTCGCCGATGCATGGACGGTTATTCTCTACCATACGGCAGTTCCCAATTGCCCTTCGACAAGCTCAGGGCGAACGTTGCTCGTGCAGCCAAAGCGATTGGAGTCAAGCTCTGTAACGGGAACATACCCGCAATCCAAGCCCGCGAAAAGCGTTACTTCTTGCGCTGGCGCGTGAACTGCCACCCAAAGCGACCCTTGATGCACAAATGGCCTTGGGTGACCTCGCTCTCGATTGGCGACGAGACTTTTACGATTTCGTTGTCCTGGATGTGCAATCGCAGCGAGCAGCCGACGCCGCAGTAGGAGCAGATGGTGTCCGTCTCGCTTTGCGCTGACTCGTCCCACGATCCCTCGGCCCGCATGTCATACTCGCTGCGGAACATCAGCGCGCCTGTGGGACACACGCCGATGCAATTGCCGCAATAGACGCACGCTGAATCGGGTAGTGGGACGTCGTACTCCGTGGCGATGTGGGCGTCGAAGCCGCGGCCGGCCACGGCGATGGCAAAGGTATTCTGTGCGTCCTCGCCGCATGCTTCCACGCACTTGTAGCAGAGGATGCACTTGCTATAGTCGCGGATATACAGTTCGTTGTCGATCTTGACCGGCTGGGCCACGGTCTGGGCTGCGTCACCTGCGGGCGGGGCATGATGGCCGGGCACCGGCGTATCGCGTTCAGCGGCGGCGGGCGGCGCGGGCGGCCCGTACCGCTCTGGCCGCGCCTCGTACTCCACCATGTATTGCTGGAGTTCCGGCGCGGTAGAGACGTCGACCGATGACGACAGGAATTCCAGCACCATGCGGCGGCTCAAGCGCACACGGGGCGAATCGGTGTGCACCACCATGCCCGGCTCAACTTTGCGCGAGCAGGCGGGTACCAAGACTCGCGAACCTTCTAGTTCAACAACGCACACGCGGCAGACGTTCACCGGCGTGAGACTTTCCAGATAGCAGAGGGTCGGCGTATCTATGTCGAGACCGGCGGCCGCTTGGAGCAGTGTGGAACCGGCGGGCGCCGTTGTTTCCTTGCCGTCAATCGTCAGCGGCACATCCGGCTGCGGCGCGCTTGGCGGCGCCTGCGGAACGGGGCCGCGCGGCACGGGATTGAGGAATTGCCAGGTCGGTTCGAAGTCTGGTTCTTCCGGTACCCGTGGCATCAGTGTTTCTTTCCGTTGAAGAGATGCATGCGCTCCATGGCCGAAAGCACCGCGCTGGACGCGGTCTGGCCCAAGCCGCAAATTGACGCGTCACCCATGGCTTGCCCAATATCGTCGAGCAGGGCCGCTTCATCTTCGAACGAGTCGCTACCCACGCCAGCCGCGAGCCGGTGCAAGAGCTCTTCCTGCCGCACCGTGCCCACACGGCAAGGCACACACTGACCGCAGGACTCATCCCGAAAGAAGGCCGCGATGCGCAGGAGAATAGCCTGCATGTCCACGGTATCGTCAAACAGCATAACCACGCCGGAGCCAAGCGTGGCGCCGATGGCGCGAGTGCCCTCGAACGTCAGCGGCGTATCCAACTCCTGGGGCGTGAGAAAGGTGCCCGCGGCGCCGCCCAGGAGCACGGCTTGCAGGTTGCCGTTGCCGGCCACGCCCCCGGCCAGGTCGATGAGCGCGGCAAGCGTCGTGCCAAACTCCGCCTCGTAGACGCCGGGCCGCGCCACGTGGCCGGAAAGGCAGAAGAGCTTCGTGCCGGTGGACTCCGCCGTGCCTATGGCAGCGTAGCTTTCGCCGCCTTCGAGTACAATGTCAAGCACGTTGATGAGCGTCTCGACGTTGTTTACAAGAGTCGGTTTGCCGAATAGACCGACTTCAGTGGGGAATGGCGGCTTGTTGCGCGGCTCGCCGCGAAAGCCCTCGATGGAGTTGAAGAGCGCGGTTTCCTCACCGCAAATGTACGCGCCCGCGCCGCGCCGGATTTCCACGTCGAACGCAACGTCGCTCCCCAAGACTGACGCGCCGAGCAGTCCTGCCGCGCGGGCCTGTGCCAGCGCATGCTCCATGCGCGCTAGGGCCAGCGGGTATTCGCCCCGCAGATACAGGTAACCTTTGGCGCAGCCGGTCGCGATGCCCGCGATGGTCATGGCTTCAACCACGGCAAAGGGGTCTTCCTCCATGACGACGCGGTCCTTGAACGTGCCCGGCTCGGATTCATCAGCGTTGCAGACCAGGTAATGGGGCTGCGCCTCCGCGCTCGCAACGGCTTCCCATTTGCGCCCCGCCGGAAAGGCTGCGCCGCCCCGCCCCAGCACGTTGGAGGCAACAACTTCCCGCACCACCTGTTCCGGGCCCAGAGCCAGGGCGCGGGCCAAGGCGTGATAGCCGCCCGCCTGGCGGTAGCTCGCAAGATCAGATGGGTCCGCTCGACCGACTCTCCGCAAAAGGCGCAACTCCGCGCGGCCGGCTTGCGGCACGGAATCCGGCGGCGGACTTGACGCCCTCCGCCCCTCCTGCTTGCCGGGGTCGGTCAGGCTTGCCGCAACCGCATCGGCGTCTGCCGGCGCGATCACTGACGTGCACGGCACGTCCCCCGCCGCGGTGACCATGGCAGCAGGCCCGCGTTCGCACACGCCCAGGCACGGGCTGCGCTGCCACGTGACGGTTGGGTTGGCCGCCGTGCTGCCAGCCGGGCCGATACGGTCGGCCATCGCAGCGCACAACGCGTCTGCCCCGTTGGTCAGGCACGCAATGTCATCGCACACGTGGGCCACTACCGGCGGCTGCGGTTGCACCGAAAAGAGCGCATAGAAGGTTGCCACGCCGTAGGCCTCGGTTGGCGGCACGGTGAGGCGGCGGCAGGCGTAATTGAGCGCCCCCGGGCTAATCCACCCCACGCGTTCCTGAATGGCGTGGAGCACCGGCAGCAGCAGGTGCCGGTTGCTTCTGGCGTCCCGGCCGCCAACACTTGCGTGGCCGGGACTACCGAGTTCTTCCGCTTCACCTGCCTGACCGAGGTCGGTTGCCGCCAGCGCGCCGTCGACCGCCGCCCGCTCCACAGCGTTGGGCGTGTCGCTGGTGAAGTGTAAGTCCATTGGCTTACCTCTTGGCGTTAGGCTCAGGCTGCAAATGCGGACGCTAGCCGACGGGCGCCTTGATCTTTTCCACGCGGATGGCGCTTGCTTTGAATTCCGCCGTTCCCGACTTTGGGTCCGTTGCGTCAATTGTCAGTTCGTTGGTAGCGACGTCATCGGGAAAGTGCGGCGTCATGAAAGCAAGGCCGGGCCGCAGCGAGGGATCGAACCGGACCGGCGCGTGCAGCGTTCCCCGGCGTGAGCTCACGCGCACCGTCTCACCTTCGGTAACGCCAAGTCCACGCCCGTCTTCCGGCGAGAGGTCAATCGTCTCGCCGCGTCGCAGGGGTGACGAGTAGCCCGCGGTCTGCACGCCGGTGTTGAAGGAGTCCAAATGGCGGCCGGTGGTCAAGCGCAAGGGGTATTCGTCGTCCAGGCGTTCCACCGGCGGGTCGAATGCCACCGGTGTGAATTGCGCGCGGGGGCCAAGGACCGGACGCTCCCACAGCCTGCCGTGCAGATACAGCTCACCGGGATGCGCTTCGTCGTAGCACGGCCACTGAAGACCGCCGGAACGTTCCAGCCGCTCGTAGCTCATGCCGGCGTGGTAAGGGCTCAGGCTGCGCACCTCTTCCCAAATGCGCTCGGCATTGGGCGTGCCCAGGTCATGGCCCAGCGCTTGCGCCACCTCGCAGAGAATCGCCAGGTCGTCTTTGACGCCCGATGGGGGCTCCATGGCCTTGCGCACCCGTTGCACGCGCCGCTCGCTATTGGTGGCCGTGCCTTCGGCTTCGCACCAACTCGCCGCCGCGGGCAAGACGACGTCCGCGAGGTCTGCCGTGGCGTTCATCAGCACGTCCTGCACCACGAGCACGTCGAGCCCCTGCAGTAACTGAATAGCGCGGTGTTGGTCCGCCTCCGACTGCGCCGGATTCTCGCCGATCACGTACAGGGCGGTGAGCTCTCCATGCTCCATGGCGTGAAACATCTCCGTGAGGTTCCAGCCCTTCTTGGGCGGGATGGCCGTGCCCCAGACTCCTTCGAACTTGGCGCGCAAGGGTTCGTTCTCCACGTGCTGAAAACCGGGCAGGCGGTCGGGCAACGCGCCCATGTCACCGCTGCCCTGCACGTTGTTCTGTCCGCGCAGAGGATTGAGCCCCGAACCGTAGCGCCCTACGTGGCCGGTGAGCAGCGCCAAATTGATAAGGGCGAGCACGTTGTCAACGGCGTTGTGGTGTTCCGTAATGCCCAGGGTCCAGCATATCTGCGCCCGCTCCGCCCGCGCGTAGGCATGGGCCGTTTCGCGAATGACGGCCGCGGGCACGCCGGTTCTCTCCTCGGCGTAGGCGAGGGTGTATGGCTCGACGGACTCGCGGTACGCCGCGAAGTTGGTCGTCGCGTGGGCGATGAACTCGTCGTGTGTGAGGCCGGAGGCGATGATTTCCCGCGCCATGGCGTTGGCAAGGACGATATCGGAACCCACGTCCACGCCCAACCACACATCCGCCCACCGGGCGGAACTCGTGCGGCGCGGGTCGATCACGAACAGCCGGGCCCCGTTGTGTACGCCTTTGAGCAAGTGGTGAAAGAAGATAGGATGCGTATCGCGGGCATTGGAGCCCCAGAGTAGAATGACGTCAGTCTCTTCGATTTCGCGATACGAACTAGTCCCGCCGCCTAGTCCGAACACTGTCGCCAGACCGACGACGCTGGGCGCGT
>JAJEAH010000066.1 GCA_022824225.1 Chloroflexota bacterium | reverse complement strand
TGATCTCGCGCAGCAGGTTGCGATAGTTGTTGCTGGGATCGATTTCGGGATTTAGCACCTGCTGCTGCGTGAACGCGGTCACGCCGTAGCCCGCGCTGCCTTCGCGAATCGCGCGCACGGTGCCCAAGCGGTCGCCATCCCAACGCCCCGTGACCAGGTCGGCGCCGTCGGTGCGGATAGCCCACACCTCCTGGCAGCCGCTCCCCATGACGGAATACAGCATCTCAACCCCATGGATGCCGTAATTCAACAGACCGGGGTTTGCGTAGTGTTCGGAACCGGGGCTGTGGACGGTGGCCCCCACTGCGCCGCCGCTGTCGGCGATGGTTGCCTGCAAGTCCATGATGGACTCCGTATAGCGCAGGGAAGACGCGGAGAAAATCGGCACACCGTGCTGCGCGGCCAGGTCGGCGATTGCCCGCGCCTGGGCCGTGTTGGCCGCAAACGGTTTGTCAATGAATAGCGGCAGACCGGCCTCCAGAAACGGCTTGGCGTGGCCGAGATGGACACCGCCCTCATTCGACTCGACGAAAACCGCGTCAACCGTGCCGATCATGTCCGTTGGCTTGTCCACGATCTGCACGCCCATCTCCCGGAGTTCATCCGTATAGCCCGGCACCCGCTCCGGGGAGACGCGTGACGTGCCGGGGCAGCCCATGACCACTTTCCCGCCGTCCACCCATTGGGCTTCATCGATGTCGATGTGGTTGAGCCGTTTCGTGAACTGCACGACGTGGGACGTATCGAAGTCCACCAGGCCGATCTTGCGCATTTTCCCGACTTACCTCTCCACTGCAATCGATCACTCTTTGCCCGCGCCCGCCGAGGCAACCACCGGCGTTCCGCTCGCAGCGCGCCGGGCGCCCGCGGGCCGTACACAACGTGTCAAGTATAGCTGAACCAACCGGCAGCGACTAGGCGCCGCGCCGGGTAGGACCGGCGCGCAAAGTCGAAGGATTGCGGAAAGCCAATGGCACGCGCCGGCCGGGCCAACACCGCGCGTGACCGCGTCCTGTCTGTGCTACCATGCACGGTAACGTCAAGGCAGATGGAGGCGCGGTGCGTCACGCGCAGCCCGTCTCGCCGCTCGGCAGGAAAGCTAGGAGACATCCATGAACGCAGATGCGCAACGCCATCAGTTTGAGAACCAAGGGTACATAACACTAAAGGGCTTGCTCGATGAGCATGTGATCGCGCAGTCCCGCGCCGCCATGGAAGAACTGGTGGAAAGAAGCGCGCGCCAACTCGTTGCCGACGGCACGTTGTCAAGCGGGATGGCGCAAGAGCCGTTCGAGACCCGCTTCTACAAGCTCTACGAAAACCACTTAGACCTCGCCCCCAAGTCTTTCCGCCGCGAACTGCACCTGGCGGGCCTCTTCGATCTCTTCTTCAACCCGGCCCTCCTCGACGTGGTCGAACTGCTCATCGGGCCGGAAGTCCGCCTGTACCCCAACTACACCGCCCGGCCAAAGTTCCCCGATTGGAAGGGGACCGAGGTGCTCTGGCACCAGGACGGCGGCTACACCGAGCAAGTCTCCGGCGACCAGGAGAGCGTGGAATTGCAGCGCATGGTGAACGTCTGGACGCCGCTGGTGCCGGCCCGGGCGGAGAACGGCTGCATGCAGTTCGTGCCGGGCACCCACAAGCTGGGCAGCGTGCCCCACGAAAAGCGGGAGTACTACCTGGAAATCGCGCCCGAATCCCTGCGCCCACACCTGGACGCGGCCATCGACGTGGAACTCGACCCCGGGGACGTAGTGCTCTTCCAGAACCTGCTCTTCCACCGCGGGCAACCCAACTACAGCGGCAAGATTCGCTGGAGTTTCGACTGGCGCTACCAGGACGCCGCCCAGTCCACATTGCGCAAGGAAGAAGGCCACATCGCTCGGAGTTCCTTCAATCCCGCGAGCGTGGTCGGGAGTGCCGAAGAGTGGGCCTGCTTGAGTTTTCGCTAGTGCAGTCCCACAGCACGTATCCCAGTCTCAATCGTGAAAGTCTGACTGTTCCGGTGACGACAGGCTAGTCACACAGCTTGTTCCATAGGGCAGCGGAACGTGTGTTCAACTTATACTGCTCAAGGCAATGGCGTAGGACTTTAGCCGGTGTCGAATCTCAGCGACGTATGCAAACATGGCATTCTCGCGGTTTCGTGTATAGACTGCCGAAGCCGCATAGATCCAGGAACGATTCGTCTTACTACAGAAGAGTTGGAAAAAGCCAACAGCTTTGCGCATGAAGCACCAAAACAAGAATGGCAGCCCACCCCATTCCCGTTGCGCACATCGAAGAATCGGGTCGACAATTGGCGTAGACACAAAATCGGTGATATTGCATTTGCCAAATTCCTCATTAAGCAAAGAAAGACCCCATCTCCGCTCAAGCATGTATTTGATGAATGGACGGACTTTGCGACTGCCGACGGCAGGTACATCTACATCTATACGACTTCCCATGACACCCGTTGCGAAATCCAAGTCAAACCTGAAAAGGTCCGCGATACTAGGATAGAATTCTACGTTTGTGTCCACTTTGTAGAGAAAGAAAAGATGGCGTACATAAAGGGCTTTGCAACAACTGATGAAATGATCGAGTCTGGTATAGTCGCCAATAAAAACCTCATGAACAATGAGACCTATGAGACATTTGCAAGGAAATGGGCGCACCTTGAGCCAATTAGCTCCTTGCTTCGTGAGAGCGAGTACTTTCGTCTCATTAAGAAGGGCCTATTTCAGTCTCTCAACCATCCATGGTTTTGAGAGCATCTCCTTGGGAAATCGCATGCACTTTCGCTCCATCAAGTGAGGATTCTCATGCAACTAATCGATAGCGTGGCAATAGTTACAGGAGCCGGACGGGGCATCGGCCGGGCAACGGCCGAACGCTTGGCGGCGGCGGGCGCTAAAATCGTGGTGGCAGACCTGAACCCGGCGACCGCCGCGTCGGTTGCCGCCGCTATCGAAGCTGCGGGCGGCGCGGCCATCGGCGCGCAGGTGGATGTCGCCAGCGAAGCCGACACCGAACGCCTCGCCCAGACTGCGCGCGAGCGCTTTGGCCGCATTGACATTCTCATCAACAATGCCGGCATCGGCCTCTACACGCCGCTCGTCGAGACCACGCTGGCGCAGTGGAATCACGTCCTGGCCGTAAACCTGACTGGGATATTCCTCTGCAGCAAGTACTGCGTCCCTGCTATGCAAGAGTTAGGCGGAGGCAGCATCGTCAACATTGCTTCCGCCCGCGCCATCGCGACTACGGCGCGCACCACGGCATATACGGCCACCAAGGGCGCGGTGGTCGCGCTCACCAAAGCCATGGCCACTGAATTCGGCGACGACAAGATTCGCGTCAATTGCGTGCTGCCCGGCGCCATCGACACCGACATGATGCGGGAAAACTTGGCTGAAGACGGCCTGACGTTCGAGGAAGGCACGGCCCAGTTCCTGCAAAAGACACCGCTGCGGCGGGTGGGGGAGGGCCGCGACATCGCCAACACGATCGCGTTCCTGGCGTCGCCGGAAGCGGCCTACATAACCGGCGCAGCCGTCGTCGTAGACGGCGGGCGCACCATCCACATCTAGTTCCGCGTCTGCCGTGTTGAGAGGCTAACGCCGGGCCGTTTGCCGCGGCGAGCCGTCTTCGCGGCCGGTTCCGGACTTTCGCACCGGCCCGCCCTTCCCGCAGCGGGCGGCTGCGACGCTGAAGAACCCGGCCGCACACGCTGCCCCAGACCGGTGGCAATGCTGTGCTCGTATGGCCGGCGAGAGTCCTGCCTGGCCGCGCTCCGCCGTGCCGTGTAGTAGGCGCGAGATGCCCAATGGTATAATTGAGAGCGTCTACTCTCAGTTCCATCGCAGCACCCATCAGGAGCGCGGTGGCTGAGCCTGCAAGAAAAGGGAAACAATGGAAACTGAGATTTGCTTTCCCCAGTGCCAAAAGTGTCATAAGGGCGTACTCGTGCCGTTCTCGGACTTTGGCGGCCAGGGCGCGTCGGTGATGTTCAAGGCCTGGGTCTGCATCAATCCAGATTGCTTCTTCAATCTCAAGATCCGCAACGGGGATGTGTACGTCAACGAGCGAGTCACCGACGCGCAGCGGGAGCCCCGCTCGCTGCGGTAGCCGCCTGCGCTGCGGCCGGGCGTCACGTGCCACAATTGCCGTCGCCGGCGGAAACACTGCCGCAGGCTGAAGTATCCCAAAGAGACGCTTACGGGCGGTCGCAATGGCAAAGATTCTGCTGCGAGAACAGTACGCATGCTACAACCATCCGCATCGCAGGACTACGAACCGTTGCGATCGCTGTGGCACTGTCTACTGCGATGAGTGCTTGACAGCGCGCGGCGAACAGGAGTTTTGCCGGCAGTGCGCCACCGCCTACGACGCGATCCAGGCGCGCCGCCAGCGGCCGTTCCTGGAAAAGCTCAAGGACTTTGCCCCGAAGCGCTCATCGGTGTTGTTCTCTCTGGGGTTCTTGCTCCTGATCGTGGTGGTTGGCTTTGCCTTTGGCCGCGTGATCTCACAGGTCACCTTGGAACCGGAAGAAGCGGCGCGGGTGGCCCGAGCGTTTCGCGGCACGCTGCAAACTACCGAGGGCCTCAACCTCGTGGAGGCAATTGTCGGCGGACAGGTCTTGGCGGCCACCGGCGAGCGCGGCGAAGGCGACCACGTGGCCAAGCGGCTGGTGGACGGCTGGGCCGATCCGCAAGTCCCGGACTGGCGGTCGGCGGACGCCGCCTTTCCCCAGGAAATCGTGTTTGCCATCGAACGCCAGGTGCTCGCCGGCGGCCAGGCGTTTTCCAACACGGTAACGCTGCAAGCCAGCGAACTGAGCCCGCCGGAGACGTGGGTCCGGGACTTCCAGGTCTACGTCAGTTCGGAATCAGCGGAGGGGCCGTGGGAAGAGGTCGGCGCCTTCACGCTGGCGGAGAGCCCGCTCCTGCAGCGGTTTACGTATGAAACGCGGCCTACTTGGTACGTTAGAATTGTCATATTGAGCAATTACGGGAGTACGGATTACACGTCTTTGGCGGAAGTGGGCGTCTATCTTACACAGTAGCCGCGCCGCATGGAGTCTCTCGTCCCGGCGTGGCTCGTACCGGCGCGCAGCCAGTCCCCTACCTGGAAGTCTCCCGGCAGCACACGCATTGCACAACATGAAAGCACGAGAGTGAAACGATTCAAGCAACTGTTCGGCGGCACGTCGCTGGAAGAGAGCGTAGAGAAGAGCCGCGGGGGCGCCTTTTCCGCCCTCCGCGACCTCTTCCGGCCCGGTGTCAAGCTGGATGAAGACTTCTGGGAAGAGTTGGAAGACACCTTCATCATGGCCGACGTGGGCCCGTATCTGGCCGATGAACTCATCGAGCGCGCGCGGGAGTCAATCGCGGCCGCCCGTTTGGAAGCGGCTGCGGACGCTCACGGCCTGGTGGAAGAACTATTGGTGGAGCAGCTACCGGCGCAGTCCGATACGCTGCGCCGCGCCGAACCCCTCACGGTTGTCCTGATGGTCGGCGTGAACGGCTCCGGCAAGACCACGATGTCGGCAAAGCTGGCCCATTGGCTGCAGGAACAGGGCCACTCGTGCATGTTGGCCGCGGCCGACACGTTTCGCGCAGCCGCCATCGACCAACTGCGCGTGTGGGCGGAGCGAGTGGACGTGCCCCTCATCGCCCAGCAGCCGGGGGCCGACCCCGGCGCGGTCGTGTTCGACGCAGTCGACTCCGCTCTGGCGCGCAAGGCATCGCACCTCATCGTGGATACCGCGGGCCGCTTGCACACCAAGTCGAACCTGATGGATGAGTTGCGCAAAGTGCAGCGCATTGCCGTCAGCCGCGTGGGCGCCGACGCCATAGAAGCGCTGCTCGTCATGGACGCCATCACCGGGCAAAACGTGCTCAACCAGGCCAGGATATTCCAGGATGCCGTCAGCCTCTCCGGTCTGATTATTACCAAGCTCGATAGCACCGCCCGGGGCGGGAGCGTATTTGGGATCGCCCGGGAGTTGCAACTCCCCATCAAGTTCGTCGGCACGGGCGAGCAACTGAACGACATGGATGAGTTCGACAGCACGCGCTTCGTACGCGCCCTGCTGGGCGAACCGGCGACCGCGTGATTGCAGGCGCGTACCGGGCACAGCGCGGAGCAGTGACTAACACTGGAAAGGATCGCACAGCGTGAAGGGCGTCATACTGGTCGGGGGCAGCGGTAGCCGCTTGGACCCGCTCACACGAGTCACGAATAAGCACCTGTTGCCGATTTATGACAAGCCCATGGTGTTCTATCCCATTCAGGCCCTGGTCAACGTCGGCATCACGGACATCATGATCGTTACCGGCGGCAACAACGCCGGCGACTTCCTGCGCCTCCTGGGTAACGGCAGCGACTTTGGCTTGAAGCGGCTGCACTATACCTACCAGGACCGCCCCGCGGGCATCGCCCACGCGCTTGGCTTGGCGCGGGACTTCGCCGAAGGAGATTCGCTCCTGCTCATGCTGGGCGACAATATCATCGAGCGCAACCTGCTCGCCGCGCGCCGGAATTTCGACGCGCAGGCGCAGGGCGCCCGGGTGATTCTGACGCGGGTGGAGAATCCCTCCAGCTACGGCGTGGTGGAGATCGAAGACAACCGCATTACTGCCATCACGGAAAAGCCGGACGCGCCGAAGTCAAATCTGGTGCAGACCGGCATCTACTTCTACGACGAGCGCGTTTTCGAAATCGTAGCCAACCTGAAACCCTCCGGCCGCGGCGAACTGGAGATCACCGACGTCAACAACTACTACCTGCACGAGGGTAGTCTGGAGTACGATGTTCTTGAGGGCTTTTGGGCGGACTGCGGCGAGTCGTTCGAGTCCTATCTTGACTCGCAGAACCTCGTGGCCCGGCACGGGGCAAACAAACTGTCGGAATGAACCGGCCCATCGCACATAGGGGCCGCCGGGAAACGTAAACGAGCGCTAACCGGCCACGAGCGTGGCTATGCAGGTCTGGCGCGAGAGAACTGATTGTGAGAACCGGCTATGTTTGAGACACTGTCCGATCGCCTGCAGGACGTCTTCCAGAAGCTGCGGGGCCGCGGCAAGCTGACCGAAGCCGATGTCAACGCGGCCTTGCGCGAAGTGCGCATGGCCCTGCTGGAGGCGGACGTCAACTTCAGGGTTGTGCGCGACTTTCTCAAGTCCCTGCGGGAGCGTGCGATCGGCGCGGAAGTCTTGGAGAGCCTGACGCCGGGCCAGCAGGTCGTCAAGATCGTCCACGAAGAACTCATTCGCCTGCTCGGCGAACCCGCGCCGCTCCGCCTGACAGGTTCTCCGCCCCACGTCATCATGCTGGTCGGCCTGCAGGGCTCAGGCAAGACCACCGCAGCGGGCAAGCTCGCTCTGGCCCTGCGCAAGCAAGGCCAGCGCTGCCTGCTGGCGGCGGCGGACATTTACCGTCCCGCAGCCATCGAACAGTTGGAAACGATCGGCAAGCAGATCGACGTGCCGGTGCATGCCCTGGGCGCGAAAGAGTCCCCGGTGCGCATCGCCGAGTCGGCCGTCGAACGGGCGCGCCAGAAGCGCTTGTCCACCGTCATCATCGATACCGCCGGTCGGCTGCAAATCGACGAGGCGATGATGGAGGAGATTCAGGAGATCGCTGAGGCGGTGTCGCCGCAAGAAGTTCTACTGGTAGCCGACGCGATGACGGGCCAGGAAGCCGTGCGCGTGGCGCAGGCGTTCCACGAGCGCGTGCCCACGACCGGCCTGGTCCTCACGAAAACCGACGGCGACGCTCGCGGCGGCGCGGCGCTGTCCGTGCGGAGCGTGACCGGCATCCCGATCCGGTTCATGGGCAGCGGCGAGAAGATCGAGCCGCTGGAACCGTTCTACCCTGACCGGCTTGCCTCACGCATCCTGGGCATGGGCGACGTGCTGAGCCTCATCGAGCGCGCGGAAGAGACCATCGACGCCGAGCAAGCGGCAGACATCGAGAAGAAGCTGCGCACCGCCACGTTTACGTTGGAAGACTTCGTCGAGCAGTTGCAGCAGATCAAGAAGATGGGGTCCATGGGGCAGATACTCGAAATGCTGCCCGGCATGGGTCAGTTCATGCGCAACCCGGCCATGGCCGCGGCGTTGGACGAACAGCAGTTCGCCCGCGTGGAGGCGATGATCTACTCCATGACACCGGCGGAACGGCGCAATCCCGGCATCATCGACGGCTCGCGGCGGCGGCGCATCGCGGCCGGCAGCGGCACGACCCCCGCTGAAGTCAACCAGCTCCTCCACAATTTCCGCCAGATGCAGACTGTGATGAAGTCGCTGGCCAAAGGCAAGATTCCCAAGAACATCATGCGCATGTTTGGCTAGGCGCAGTCCGCTTGGAGGCCCGGCTTCCTGCGCGCGACTTTGCGCCGGCTTCGTCCCTACGCATTCATCCCCTCGCAGTTGCGAGCCGCCGAGCCCGCGCGCGCCGGCGCTCCGTCCTCTTGCCCGCATCCAAAGGGTTGGGCAGTCCGTTTCGCGGGACGGTCGAGACTGTCCGGACACCGTGCCCCGTCCGTGAGACCATTGCCGGACACCTGCCCCTCGACTTGCCGACTCCCAAGCGCTGGCGCCGCCCGCCGTCTGCTGCGCCTTTGCTAGTGGGTGCCGGGATCGCTTCGCTGCCGGGGGGCGAACTGGAAAATAAGCCAGCCAAGCACGCTCGCCAACAGCGAACCCACCAAGATGCTGATCTTGGCAGCCTCCAGCAAGTCGGTGCCGCCCAGCGCGAGATTCGCGATGAAGAGCGACATCGTAAAGCCAATACCGGCCAGACACCCGGCGCCAAGGACGTGCGCCCAGCGCACGTTCCCGGGGAGTACAGCTAGTCCCAAGCGCACCGCAACTACTGAGAAGAGCACAATGCCGAGCGGCTTGCCGACCAGGAGACCCAAGGCCACGCCTTGCGCAAGCGGTTGCGCAAACATGCTGGTAAAATCGGCGCCTATGGCAACGCCGGCATTGGCCAGAGCGAACAGCGGCATGATCCCAAAGACCGTCCACGGGTGCAGCGTGTTTTCGAAACGCTGCAACGGCGACTGTGTCCCCAGCGCCGTGCGCTCAATCGACCGCATCAGGGAAACTTGCTCTTCATTCGCCAGCACATCGTCGCCTTCGCCTGAAGCTTGCTCGAACTCATCGATGTAGACGCGGCTGAGATTCGTGAATTCCTCACTGTCGATGCGACGCCGGACCGGAATTGTAAAGGCGGCAATCACACCCGCCACCGTTGGATGAACACCGGAGAAGATGAAGGCTGGCCACAGGCCGCACGCCCCCAGCAGAATGTAGACGAGCGTGCTGCGAATACCCAGGCGGTTGGCAGCCAGCAGCAAGATTACAAAGATGGCGGCAACGCCCAGCGCCTCCAGGGAAATCTTGCTGGTATAGAAGATGGCGATGACGAGCACCGCGCCGATGTCATCCACGATTGCCAGCGCAGTGAGAAAGACCTTGATGGGCGTGGGCACGCGGCTGCCCAATACCGCCATCACGCCGAGCGTAAACGCGATGTCGGTAGCCATGGGGATGCCCCACCCGCGTTGACCCGGGCCCCCAAAATTGAAGAACAGGAAGATTGCCGCCGGCACGACCATGCCGCCAATCGCCGCCATGATCGGCAGCATCGCCTTGCGGGGCGATGCCAGTTCGCCCGCGACCACTTCCCGCTTGATCTCCAGACCGACGACGAAGAAGAATATCGCCATCAGGCCGTCGTTGATCCAGTATTCGAGCGGCTTGTCGAAGTGAAAGTCACCCAAACTGACAGAAATGTGTAAATGCCACAAGTCAAAGTAAGACGAGGCAAGCGGGGAATTAGCCCAGACAAGGGCAACGATCACGCACGCCAGCAGCACAATGCCGCTGGAAGCCTGGGCGTGGGCGAATTCCTGAAAGAGGCCCAACACCCGAAAGCGCCCGTGGGCTCGCGCCGAACCGCCCTCTCCCGCAGGTTCACTTCGTGCCGAATCGTTCCTCACAGCCCAAACCTCGATAACGTGCAGCCGCTCACACTCGATGTACGAAGGAGTGTCCGGATAGACCCGTGGAGTTCCTCACCTACTATAGCGCACCTATTGCCCAAAGTCTCAACCGTCCCGAATGTCTGCATGCCCGGCGGTCGGCCAAGGATGAGAATCTCGCCTCGTGAATTCCACTTGGCCGGAGCAATAGTAGCGCTGTAAGGCCGGGCTACCGCACCATTTCGCTAGTTGGTGTCCAGCTTGGGGCGGTACTGCAGGGCCTCGGCCAGATGAGGGACGCCGATGGTGTCGGCTTCAGCCATGTCGGCGATGGTGCGGGCGAGTTTGAGGACCCGATGGAAACTGCGGGCGGTCAAGTGCATGCGGTCCATGGCCGTGCGCATGAGGTTTTGCGCCGCCTCTTCCAGCTCGCAGAATTCGCGCACGTGGCGCGGGCCGATCTCGGCGTTCGTCTTGAATGGCAGGGCGGCGAAGCGTTCGCGCTGGACTTGGCGCGCGCGCATGACCCGCTGCCGCACGTGCGCCGACGGCTCGCCGCGCCGGTCGTCGGTGAGCTTCTCGTAGTCGACCCGGGGCACTTCCACGTGAATGTCGATGCGGTCCAGCAGCGGCCCGGAGAGCTTTCGCTGGTACCGCGTAACGGTGCCGGGGCTGCACGTGCACATGCGCACGGGGTCGCCAAACCAGCCGCAGGGACACGGATTCATGGCGCCAATGAGCAAGAACTGGGCGGGGAAGGTCAGGGAACCGGACGCCCGCGAGATCGTGACGTTGCCCGACTCCAGCGGCTGGCGCAGCATGTCGAGCAAGTTGCTGGGAAATTCCGGTATCTCATCCAGGAATAGAACGCCGCGATGCGCTTGGCTGATTTCACCCGGCCGCGGAAAGCGCCCGCCGCCGACCAGCCCCGCGTGGGACACCGTGTGGTGCGGCGCGCGAAACGGCCGCTTCAAGACAAGCGGCTCATCCGGCTGCAGCAACCCGCACACGCTGTATATCTTGCTTACGTCGATGGCTTCATCCAAAGAAAGCGGTGGCAGGATCGAGGAAACCGCCTGGGCCAGCAGCGACTTGCCGGTGCCGGGAGGGCCGGAGAAGAGCACGTTGTGTCCACCGCTGCAGGCTACCTCCAACGCGCGCTTGGCGTGTTCCTGGCCTTTTACGTCCGCCAAATCGACGTCGTAGACCACCGCGTCGTCGGCATCCGCCTCCGGCGGGCGGGCCCTGCGCAGAGACTCCATACCGTTGAGGTGCAGCAGCAACTGGCGCAAGTGCGCCGCCGGGAACACCTGCACGTTGGCCATGATCGCCGCTTCAGCCCCGTTGGATTCCGGCACGTAGACGTTGCGCGTGCCCCAACGAAACGCGTTGGATACCAGCGGCAGGATGCCGTTGGTGTGCCGGAGCGATCCTTCTAGCGCGAGCTCACCCAGGAAGAGGGACTGCTCCAAGCCCTCTGCCGCCAACTGGCCGCTGGCTACCAAAATTCCGACAGCTATGGCGACATCGAGCCCCGTGCCCTCCTTTGCTACGTCCGCCGGGGCGAGATTGACCGTCACCCGTTTCTGGGGAAAGACAAAACCGGAATTGCGCACGGCGGCGCGCACGCGCTCCCGGGCTTCTTGCACGGCGGTATCAGGCAGACCCACGATGACGAAAGACGGCAGGCCGTCGGCCAGGTCAACCTCGACCTCGACCTGCGCGCTCTCCAAGCCCACAAGCGTTGCCGCCGTGATCTTTGCCAACATCCTCGACTCCGGTCCCCAACTCTGTGCCCAGCGCTTGCCCAATCGCGCGCAGGCAAGCGCAGATACTGAGCGCGAGGCGCTCCGCCGCTCCTGCTCACTAGTATCGGCACAAACATGCCATACATTCACGTGCTTTAGCAACGCGCTGCGCCGGGATGCCGACGCATTCGTGTTTGGCTTGTGGGTCTGGTAGCATTGCAGTAATATACCTAGGAATGTCGATGGCGCGCCCTTGGGGTGGGCGCGGCTTAGGCGTGTTTTGCAATGTGCTTCACATGCGCGAAATAGAGCGCGTTGGGGCGGCTGCAGGACATTGACCGCACCTTTGTGCAAAGATCTAGACAATTAGCGACGCTTAACGCTCAACAGATGAGTGTGACCCGTTCAGGAAGGAGATTCGATGAGTAAGTCCGGCCCGACAGTGATGGAAAAGCAAGCTTGGGAGGTCGTGGGCCAACGGCTTGGCGGCACGGTAGCATCTCTTGCCGCCTCGCCGAGTTTTAGTGAGAACAACCTGATCCTGGCCGGCACGATGGCCGGCGTGTTTCGTTCCGACGATAGGGGCAAGACCTGGAAGATTTCCAACGAGGGCATAACGAGCCCGTATATTCAGGCGCTGGCCTTCGCCCCCAACGTGGCCAACCATGAGGTTGCCTTTGCCGGAGCTTTGGAAGGGGGCGTCTACCGCTCTGATAATGGCGGCGAGTCCTGGCAGCAGCTTGACTTCTGGCAAGGCGCCGCTTCCGTGACCTGTGTGGCGGTGTCACCCAGCTTTGCCGATGACGGCACGATGTTCGCCGGCACCCAGGAAGACGGCATTTTCAAGTCTACGAACCGGGGCCGCACGTGGAGTTCGGCAAACTTCGGCATCATGGAGTTGAGCATCCAAGCGGTTGCCATCTCGCCAGACTTCGAGGAAGACGAGACCGCTTTCGTAGCAGCGGGTGACGGCGTCTACCGGACGCTGGACGAAGGGCGCGCCTGGCGGTTGGTGGACCGGGGCTTGGACAGCATGGCAATTCAGGCAATTGCCATCTCCCCCGGCTTTGCGGAAGACCGCACGGTCTTGGTGGGATCTGAAGACATGGGCGTCTTTCGTTCTACGGACGGCGGCACGAACTGGCAAGAGGCGAATGACGGCTTGGACAGCGTTTCCATCAATGCGCTGTGCCTCTCGCCTGGCTTCGCCACCGACCAAATCGCCTACGCCGGCACGGCGGAAGGCTCAGTCTACCGGTCTACCGACGGCGGCAAGACGTGGGAGAGCGCAATCGACCAGGATTCGTCCGTGCTCTGCCTCCTGGCAACCGGCGCCGACGACGATGACGTGGTTATCGCCGGGGTGCACCGGGAAGGCGCGCTGCGGGCAAACGGCGCCGCGACAGATTGGCAACCGGCAGTGGACGGCCTGGCGGCGCGCTCGTTGCTGGGCACCGCGTTGTCGCCGAACTGCCATGAGGACGGCACGCTCTTTGCCACCAGCCTGGAAGACGGCGTGCTGCGCTCCACCGACGAGGGCGTCACGTGGACGTATGCCGGCGCGGGCATCGAGGAGATGCAAGTCGCCTCTCTCCTGGTTTCGCCGGACTACGCCAATGACTCCCAGGTCTTCGCGGCCACCCACCAGGGCATCGCGATTTCCCGGGATGGCGGCCTAAGCTGGCAGGAGAGCAACGACGGCATCGAAGAAGAATCACGCGATTTGCGCGTGCTCGCCGTGTCGAATTGCTTTGCGGAAGACCGTTTTGTGGCCGCAGGCGGCCCGGGCGGCGCGCTCTATTTTAGTAACGACGCCGGCGTGTCTTGGGTGCGCGCCGAAGAGACGTTTGGCGAGGAAGACGTCATCGGCGTGGCGGTTTCACCAAATTACGCTGAGGACAGCACACTGCTATTGGGCACGTTCCGCGCGTCCCAGGGAGACTACGCCAGCACCATCACCGTTTGGCGGTCGGCCGACGGCGGGGAGATTTGGAAGCGCATACTCGTCCATGCGACGGGCGCACAATGGATCAGCTTCGCCATGCCGCCCGATTACTCCGGCTCCGACGAGGACTACAGCAATTTCTTCATCGCCACGGCCACGCGTTTCTTCCGGCCCATGTGGCGCGGCAAGAACCTCTGGGTGGGCGACGCTATCGGCGAAGCCACGGCGGCAGTGGTCTGCCTGGCGATTTCTCCCGAGTACGAAGAGGACACGACCATCTACGCCGGCACCAGCCGGGGGGTGTACAAGTCCGCCGACGAGGGCCTCACCTGGCAGAACATCAACGAGGGCTTGGACAACAAAGCCATCGTTTCCCTGATCGTCTCGCCCAACTACGCCATCGACCACGCGGTCTATGCCGTGTCTCTTGGCGGCACCATCTGGCGGTACGTGGACGCGTAATCCCGCGAATACAGGTTTCGTGAGGCGCGCAATTCGCTCTAACACGAGAAGGGAGCCGCGTTTCGGCTGAGCCGAAACGCGGCTCCTCGTCTCCCCTTGGCGTGCGGCCAGCGCCAAGCCATGCTACGCCCGCGCCGCCCCCAGCGTTGATGGGCGCGGCCCGTTCGCTTGCGGTCGCCGCGAGTACCACACCACACTTGACCAAATTGCCCGGTGGCATCGCCAGGCGATTTGCTGCAAACTAGGGAGTGAATTGGCACGACTCTCCGCGGAGTACGACATCGCCGCAGAAGCAAGGAGCGGGCAGCATGGCAAACACAGTGCAGTTGGGCGCCGCAACCATCAACATCACCCCTTCGGTGGGCACGTGGATGGGCGGCTACGGCGCGCGGGACCACGGCGCCGAAGACATCCACGACGATCTCTATGCCAAGACCCTCGTCTTCTCCGATGGCGAGACGAAAGCCGCCATCGTTACGTGTGACCTGGTGGGCATAACCGAGGAGAGCACCGCGACGGTGCGCGGCTTGGTGGCGGAACAAACGGACATCCCCGGCGACCACGTCATGGTCACGTGCTCGCATACCCATTCCGGCCCCTCCACGCGGGAATGGCGTTATGAAGCGCCGTTCAACAGCGCATACTTGCGCGAACTGGAAAAGAAGCTGGCGGGCGGGGTGCAGGTGGCCAACCGCCGGCTGCAAAACGTGGTGGGCGGTCTGGGCACGGGGCACTACCCCCTGGCCGTGAATCGCCGCCTCACCGTTGACGGCTCAACCCAGATGCGCGTCAATCCGGATGGCGTGGTAGACCGCACCGTTTCCGTGCTTCGGTTCGACGACGACGACGGCGCGCCGGTGGCCACAGCCTTTCAGTATGCCTGCCACTCCACCAGCATGGGCGCCTCGAACTACGCCTTCAGCGCTGACTATGCCGGCGGCGCCAAGGCGTTCGTGGAGGACGTCTACGGTGAGGGACACACCGCCGCATTCCTGTTGGGTTGCTGCGGTGACATCCGGCCTAACTTCACCAGCGACGGCAGCCGCTTCCGCTCGGCGACGTTTACTGAACTCGAGAGCGTGTGGCGGGGACTCGGCGCAGAAGTGGTGAACGTGCGGGAGTCCATCGAGTGCGCGCCGCTGCAAGGCGTTGCCGTGGCCCAACGCGTCGTTACCATTCCCATCCGCGAGGCGCCGGACATTTCGTACTACAAAGATGCGCTGGAAACCGGCGTATGGCCCGACACCCAGGACGGCGTGAGCCGCGACTCCCGCAAGTGGCTGCGCAATCGCATCGCCGAGCTCGAATCCGGCACGGCCAACTATGAGCCGAAAGCCGAAATCCAGGTGATTCGCGTGGGCAACCTGGTCTTTGCCAGCTTCCCCGGGGAGATATTCTTGGAGTTTGGCCTGCAGGTGCAAGAGCGCGTAAAGAACGAACTTGGCCTCGACGCCATCCACGTCGAGCTTGCCAACGGCATGGTCGGCTACGTGCCGACCGCCGCCGAAATCCCGCGGGGCGGCTACGAAGTCAACGCCTACCGCCACGGCTCCCAGTCACCAGCGGGGTACTCCGGCGATGCCGAAAAGCTCTTCGTCGACACCGCCGTGGAACTCGCTCACCAGACCGTGAGCGCCGGGGAGTAGCCTCAGCTTGTACACTCCTTCACGTCCCAGCCAGGTCGCTGCGCCGCAGTCCCTGCGCTTCGATCAGACGCTCACGGTGCCCGACGGGGGCTTGACGCCTGAGCTTGGCGACGTCTTGCCGGCGGGTATGGCGGACAAGGTGGACTGCATCCTCATCCCCGAACGCGCCCTGCAAGCGCGCGTGGCGGGTCTGGCCCGGCAGATTAACGACGCGTGCGCAGACTGCGACGAACTGGTCTTGTTGGTGGTGCTGAAGGGGGCATTCGTCTTCGCCGCGGACCTGGGCCGCGCAATTTCACGGCTGGGAGGTTTGGAGTTTCGCTACGAGTTCATTCGCACCAGCGCCTATGGGCGCTCCATCAAGGAGCAGGACGAGGAAGCGCGCGAGGTGAGCGTGGCGAGACTGCCCGCCGACCTGGCAGGCAAGGACGTGCTGGTGGTGGAAGACCTCATCGACCAAGGCTTTACGCTGTCCGCCCTGAAGCAGCGCATTCGTGACGCCAATGTCCGCTCCGTGCGCATCTGCACCTTGCTTGAGAAACGCCTGCGCCGGCCCTCCCCGGCAGTGGCCCGCAACCGGTCGAATCTGGCCTTGGATTTCGTCGGTTTTGACGTGCCCGACCGCTGGGTGGCGGGCTACGGCACCGATGCGAGCGAGGACTTGCGCATGTTGCCGTTCATTGTGGCGGTCCGCGAGCAGATCTACGCGGGCAGAGAGCGGTGATGGTTGACCTACACGTGCGGGGCGGGACCATCGTGGACGTGGCAGCCAAGCGGTGCTACGCGGGCGACGTCCTCATCGACGACGGGTTGATCCATAGCATCGCGCCCCCTTCCAGCCAGGTTTCGGCAGCCGCTACCCTCGACGCTGCCGGACAGTTCGTCATTCCGGGTCTCATCGACCCCCACCTACACATCGAGAGCAGCTTGCTCAATCCGCTGGAATTCGCCCAGGCCGCGGTAGAGCACGGCACTACCGCCGTGTTCGTCGATCCCCACGAGATTGCCAACGTGGCCGGTAGAGCGGGTATCGAGCTCTTCCTGCGCCATGCGGAGGCCGCGCCCCTAGATATCTTCATCGGCGTGCCTTCCTGCGTGCCGGCCACGGACTTCGAGGACACCGGCGCGGCCTTGGGGCTGGCGGACGTGGCGGACCTCTTACGCCACCCTCGGGTCTACGGGCTGGCCGAGATGATGAATTTCCCCGGTGTCATCTACGACCTGGGCGAAGCCCGCGCCAAAGTGGACTGCGCGTACGACCTGGGCAAAGTGGTCGACGGCCACGCGCCAGGAGTTTCGGAAGACGACCTGCGGCTCTACGTGACGAACGGCAGAGACGACGGCACAGTCAGGATCATGTCCGATCACGAATCCCGCACCGGCCCGGAGGCGCTGGAGAAGCGTGCGGCGGGCATGACCGTCGCCGTGCGCTACGGCAGCGCCGCGAAAGACCTGGACGCAATTCTCCCGTACCTGATTGAGCGCGGCGTGAGTCTGGAAGGCTTCATGCTGTGCAGCGATGACTTGGACGCGCATGAATTGCACACTGAAGGTCACGTCGACCGCAGTGTGCGCCGCGCCAGAGACATTCTGCTGCAATGCGCCGGCATGGACGCACAGCAGGCGGCAATTCAGGCGTTGGTCCTGGCGACGCTGCACCCGGCGCGCTACGTTGCGCGCTACTTCCGGCAACAGGGCGCACCGGGCATGGGAGAGATTGGTCCCGGCAAAGCGGCGAATCTCGCGGTGGTGGATTCATTGGCAGAGCTGCGCTGCACCACCGTGATTCGCCGGGGCGAAATCGTGGTGGCAAACGGCAAGGCACAGCGGCGAGAAACTCCCGGCGGCTACGGTCGCCTCCTGCACACGGTATCCCTTGACCGGCCCCTACAGCCATCCGATTTTACGGCGCCGGCCAACGGCCGGGAAACCACGGCTGCCGTACGCGTCATTGGTGCGCAGGACGGCAGTCTGACGACTCGGAATGAGGTGATCTCGCTCCCGGTTCGCGCTGGGGAAATCTGCGCCGACGTGGAGCAGGACGTGGTGAAGATCGCCGTGATCGAGCGGCATCACGCGACCGGCACGCGCTCTGTGGGCTTCGTGAGCGGCCTGGGACTGCAACGGGGGGCAGTAGCTTCGACGGTAGGCCACGACAGCCACAACCTCATCGTGGCCGGTGTTGCGGCGCAAGACATGGCTGCGGCGGCCAATCACGCGGCGGCCATCGGCGGCGGCATGGCCGTGGTCGTGGACGGTGAAGTAACCGCTCTGCAGTTGGCTCTCGGCGGGCTTATGTCAACCGAGCCGATCGAGTCGGTTGTGGGCGACTACGCGGCGCTCTTGGCTGCCGCCCAGCGCACGGGCACTACCAGCAAGAACATCTTCCTGCTCCTCTCGTTCCTCGCCCTCCCCGTCATCCCGCAGCTCAAGATTACGAACCGCGGTCTGGTAGACGTAGACGCCTTTGCGCCGACGCCGCTGTTGGTAGATTGAGGATAACGTACGCGCCCATTCCCGGGCTGCCAAAATTGACCGGAAGCGCCGGATAATCGAGGCGCGCTGCTCCTGCAGGCTGCGTTACTCGAGCGCCTCAACCATGGCGCCGGCTTCCGCGCACGACAGGATGAGGGTGCGTGCCGGCGCCCCATGGGCCTGCGCCGCCGCCAGCATGGCCGCGGCAACGGGTTCAGGACGGGCAAACGTCAACGCTAGTATGGACGAACCGGCGCCGGAGAGCGCGCTGCCGCACGCCCCTGCCGACAACGCGGCAGCCATGATGGGCCGCATGGCCGGGAAGATCTCGGCGCGGTAGGGCTGGTGCAAGCGGTCGTCCATGCCCGCGCGAATGAGCGCCGGATCCGCTTGCATGATGCCGGTGAGCAGCAAAGCGGCATGACCGATATTGAATACGGCATCGCCCAGCGCGACCTCCTGCGGCACCACCTTGCGCGCCAGCGCCGTGGGCAGATGTTGTTCCGGCACACAGACTACCGCCCGGAGGTCCTGGGATACCGGTATTCTGGCATAGGTGGGCGCAGCGCCGGCGTCTGCCGCGCACACGATGAGGCCGCCAAGCAGGGCGGCAGCCACGTTATCGGGATGTCCCTCGATTTCGCACGCAAGCCGCAGCAGACCATCGTCGTCGAGCGCACCCGCCAGCAGGTGGTTGGCAGCCACCAGGCCGCCGACGGCGGCGCTGGCGCTGCTGCCCAGTCCCCGTGCCAACGGAATGCAGTTGTGCATGTGCAAATGGATCGCGGGCGGCTCCACGCCGCAGGCCGCATAGGCGCGGACAAACGCTTGCACGAAGAGGTTGTCGCCGCCGCAGGGGAGTTCGCCGGCGCCTTCACCCGCAAGCGTAATCGCCATGCCTGCCGCGGCGGGGCGGACCGTGAACGTATTGTACACAGTCAGGGCCATGCCAAAGGCATCGAAGCCCGGACCGAGATTCGCCGTGGTGGCCGGCACACGCACACGCAATTCGTTACTGCCCATCACCCAAGAGTTCCGCCTTTACGTGCAGCCAATCGAGCCTTGGCGCATCCCGCGCCGTCACGTTAATGTACCATAGCAATAGGCGCCCCAGACGCGGCCAGCGCCGCCTGGCAACCTTTCCGGCATACTCGCAGAGCCGCCCGCAAGACGCGCCGTGTGCCTTGGGCCTACCACGCAATCGCAAAGAGGACGTGACCCATGCTGAAATGGCTGAAACGTGGTTTCCTACTGGCTGTTGCCGCCGTGTTGGGTTACGTTGCCTACACACGACTCAAGCCGCGGCCTATTCCCGTAGAAGCCTTGCGCACCGACGGCCAGTTTGTCACCGTGGCGGGCCTGCGCATCCACTACCGCGCGGCCGGCTCGGGACCGCCGCTCATTCTCATCCACGGCATTGGCGCGAGTATGTTCGCCTGGCGCGACGTCTTTGCCGAGTTCGCCAAAGACTACACCGTCTACGCGCTGGACCTGAAGGGCCACGGCCTCTCCGACAAGCCGGACCACGGGGACTACTCGCCGTTCGGCATGGCGGACCTGGTGGCAGGTTTCATGGATACCTTGGGGATCGAGGCTGCCAGGGTTATCGGAATCTCCATGGGGGGCGCAATCGGCATTGCGCTGGCCGTCAGACATCCGACGCGCGTCCGGCAGTTGGTAGCTATCAGTCCCGCGGGATATCCGCTGGACTACCACGTCATGCCGCTCATTGCCCGGCTAGCGGCAAACCCCGTGGGGGCGGCCGTGGCCGGGCTCATGCTGCGGCAGCGGCGGAGTGTGGAGATGTACCTCCGCCAGTGTCACTACGATCCCGACCGCATGTGCACGCCTGAAATGGTTGATGGGTACTTTCTGCCCCTGCTGACCCCCGGCACCGGCAGCGTTGTTGCGTTGCTGGCGCGGGACTTCGCTCAAACCAGCTTGGCTCACCGGCTCAAAGAAGTCGCCGCCCCGACGTTGATCATTTGGGGACAGCACGACGCCATCATCCCCATGCACTGGGGCAGTCGTTTCCAGCGGGACATTCCCAATGCCCAACTCGTGGTCATTCCTAAGTGCGGGCATTGCCCCCAGGAAGAGAAGACGGAGGAGTTCCTGGAGACCGTGAACCGGTTCTTCCAGGGAGAATCTTCCGTCGCCACACCGGCGGAAGACGCCGCCAAAGACGCGGAGGACGCCGCCAAAGACGCGGAGGACGCCGCCAAGTAACAGTAGTGCGGCGCCGGTGCGTGCGCAATGCGCTAACCGGCAGCCGGGAAGCCGGACCCTAGCGACAGATCACGGCGCATGTTGGGGACGGCAACCCGCTGCCCACCGGCTGCCACGCGAGATCGTCGAAGTCCGCATGGTAGACGGCGTCGTCGAGCACGACCGCAAACACGTCCTGCGCGTCGCAGATGACATGCTCGCACATGCGCTCGAGGGGGAACGTGAGATTCTCTTCCGCGTTCTCCCAATTGGCCCCGCCGTCGCGGGTCACCATCAGGCGGCCCAGGCGGCCGACGCGCCGCGAGGGCCCCACCACCACGGTAGCGGGATCGTCGGCTTTGATGCACACGCCGCGCGTATAGTCGTCGATGAGGTGCTGCCATGAGCGGCCGCGGTCCGTGGAGCGAAAGACTCCGCCGCCCGTGGCGGCCATGATGGTGTTCGGTTCCGCCGGATGAATGTCAATGCTGTGCACGTCCGGATGCAGGCCGTGGGCGGGATAGTCCCACTGGCCGATCTTCTCCGATATGTCCCAACTCTCGCCGTCGTTGGCGCTTTCCGCCAGGCCGCCCACCTCGATCGCGGCCCACACCGCTTCCTCGCCGCCGTCCAGCATGATGATCTTGCGCACGGCCCCGGCGCGGGGAGAATAGGGCAGAAACCACTCCGCACAACCGGGCAGCGCGGCAAAACCCCGCTCTTCGCTCCAGGTGGCGCCGCCGTCGCGGCTGTGCCACACCCGGGCGGGTTCGGTGCCCACGCGGACGACCTGGGGGTCGCGCGGATGGTAGGAGACCGAACGAATGTACGGGCTGCCCTGCCAGTCCGCGACCGGCTCCCAACTCTCGCCGCCGTTTGACGTGGTGAAAAGGCCCGACCCGTGGGTGCCCGCGATGGCGTGCTGCCCGTCGGGGTGGGCGGCGACGGCCTCGATCTCCTGGTCGTCGAGACCGGATGTCTGCAATGCCCAATCGCCACCTTCACGCTTAAGCCGAAAGAGGCCTTTCTCCGTGCCGACGTATATCTGCTTTGCCATGGTGTGTGCCTCCGCTAACTGCAAAACAAACAGTTAGTAATTCGCTCCGGTTCGCATGCGTCGCTAAGCTCCCGCTTCTACTGGGTAAACACTTCCAGAACGGCCAAGATTGCCACTCCCGCTGCCACCAGCCCACCCAAGCGGATTGTCATGCGTTGCTCTAGGTCTCGGAGGTCGGCCTTTGTAGCCAGTGATTCCCCGGTTTCGCCGAGAGTGTCCAGTATGGCCTCCGCCTTTTCCTTGTCGAAGCCGGCCGCAGTCAGCCGCTCAAACGCTCTGTGTGTATCGATAATTGCCATGCGTCACTCCCGCCATGCTCTAGGTCGCGACGGCGCGCTCCGCCTGCTTCTGAGCCACGATCTCATCCACTTCTTCGACGAGCAAGTCGAAGAGTTCGTCTTCCCGGCAGCTTCGCACCGGCTTCCCCTTGCGGAAGAGGGCGCCTTTGCCGCGGCCGCCGGCGATGCCCACGTCGGCGTCGCGCGCCTCACCGGGGCCGTTTACCACACAACCCATCACGGCGACCTTCACCGGCTCCTTGACGTTTTGCAGGAAGCTCTCCACCCGTTCGGCCAGTTCGATGAGTTCGATCTCGCAGCGTCCACAGGTGGGGCAGGCGATGAGGGTAGGCCCATGCTCGCGGAGTCCCAGCGACTTGAGGATTTCGTATCCGGCAAAGACTTCCTCGGTCGATTCCGCCGCCAGCGACACGCGCAACGTATCGCCAATGCCCTGATAGAGCAGCACACCAAGGCCCACCGCGCTCTTCACCATGCCAGCCTTGGGCGTGCCCGCCTCGGTGATACCCAAATGGAGCGGATACTCGACACGGTCGGCGATGAGTTGGTACGCCAGAATCGTCGTCGGCACGTCCGAGGCTTTGAGCGAAATCTTGATGTCGGTGAAATCCATGTCTTCCAGGATCTTCACGTGGTCGAGGGCGGATTCCACCATCGCCGCCGCCGTCTTTTCAACCTTCTCATCGCCTTCCAGCATCATCAATTCGGGGATGAGGCGGGATTCCAATGAGCCGACGTTCACACCAATCCGCATCGGCACCTTGCGGTCTTTGGCCTCCTTCACCACCATGCGCGTCTTTTCTCTGCTGCCGATGTTGCCGGGATTGAGGCGCAAGCCGTCCACACCGGCTTCCAGCGCGCGCAACGCCAGCCGGTAATCGAAGTGAATGTCGGCTATCACCGGAATCGGCGAGCGCTTGCGAATCTCCGGCAGCGCGTCCGCGTCTTCTTTGTGGGGCACGGCCACGCGCACGATCTCGCAGCCGGCCTCGGCCAGACGCAGGATTTCAGCTACACTAGCTTCCACGTCACGGGTAAAAGCGGTGGTCATGGACTGCACGCGAATGGGCGCGCCGCCGCCAATGGTAACGTCGCCAACTTTGAGCTGCTTGGAAACACGTCGTGGGATCATGGGTGTGACACATCTACCTTAGTTTTCCACACACGACCTGCATTAAGTGTGGCGCATCGGCAAACACGGCGCAAGCTCTATACGCGAAAATGATGGCGCGGGACAACCGACCAACAGCCCGTAGTAGAGCCGGTCAAAGCGCGTCCCGGTCTCCGCCTCGAGTCGGCTACCACACGTCCGGATCGCGGACCACGACCGTACCGACCATCTTGTCGTGCCACGTCTGGCCATTCTTGTCCCGGAAGGCGGACAAGAATCCCCAAGTCAGGGGCAGCAAGCTGACAATTTTGCCGACCACCTCACGCCGCAGCATGGTCTTGAAACCGGGGTATCGATGCTGCGATAGCTGTACGACCTCCAGCCCGAACAACGACTTGCCCGGCGTGGTGCCGCGAATCAAGAACGTGACGAAGAAAACACCGTAGACGATCGGCATGAAGAGGTATTGCCAAAAGATAGTGAGGAAGTTGTAGCCATCCGCCGGATTGAAACCGGTCAGCCCGAACAAGAGGATCAGACCCACCGGCACACTAAAATCCAGCGATGCCGCGAGAAACCGGGGGAAGAAGTGGGCACGGTGGCCGAGGTCCTCGTTTTGGACGAACGTCCGGCAATCCGGACAGAACAGATTGCCTGCCGGCACGGCTGTCCGGCACCTGGGGCAACGCAGCCCGGCAGTCGCGTCTTCCTCCCGAACCAAGTCCTCTTCTGCTTCCTTGACTGCCAGGTCCTCCACCTCCACGGCAGTCAGGCCCCGGATGCGCATGGCGCTTTCCTGCACGCGCCTCATCTGGTCGGGGTGCCGGAAGTAGCCCCTCACGTGCGCTACCATGGTGTCCGAGTCCACCCCAACCGACATGAATGTGGCACCCGTGAGGTCCGAGTCCTCGCCCTGGAGCAACTCCATCAGGCCGATGTTCCGGCGAAACCACACCTGTTGGCCCACTCGCCGGTCGAGCACGCGCAACAATATCGGACGCAAATACGTCTGAAAGAGAAAGCCAGCCTGGACCCATACCGGCGTGAGCACAACAGAGGCTGCGAGACCGGCATTGAGCGGCGGCGAGAAAGCCGCCGTGATGGCGCTGATGGCGAGCACGTTCCCACCCATGATGGCGAGAAACGTATGGGGCTCCACGTCCAAGGTAAAGATCGAGGTGAAGTAGAGGCGCATGCGTTTTTCGTGCTGGAGCGCGTCGCGTTGCACCACCGCGACCACCATGCCCAAGATCCCGCCCGCGAGCACGACGACCCACAGGCGGCCAATGAGCACCGGAATGCCGAGCGCCATCTTGAGGACCAGGTCCCCGGCGTTGGTCAACACGGAATTTCCCGCGTCATCCCCCATCACTACGGCGATGGCAAGGGCGACGAGCAGCATGAAGATCAAGAAGATGCCAACCACCCGCGCGGACAGAAGTTCCGGTATGAAATACCCCGTGATGCCAATAAAAGCAACGAAGATAACCAATCCGACCGCGGCGATGAGAATGCCAAAGTAGAAGGGGCGCAGGATGTCCCAGAGGCTGGCCAAGACCACGGCCAGGCCGATGAAGGCGCTCATGACGCCTATGCCCGCGGCAAAACCCGCGATTATGGTTGACCGGATATCCGCCACCATGATGAGGACATCGTCCTCGGTGGCCGCAGTCAACTCTCGGCGATTAAAGTCACGCATCCGGCGCGACCTCCTTGCAGTGTCTCGCGTTCACTCAATTGCGCATTCTTGGCGGTGCGCGTCTTCTGCGCCTATGCTACCCCATTTGCCAAGAAACCGCTCAAGCGTAAGCGCAATCGCATCGGAAACCACATCTATTCAAGCAGGTATGACTCCAACCATTCCTCCGCCTGCTGCGCGGCCTGACCGACACCCATTTCACCTCGCGCCAGGGGCATGACAAGCCTCTGGAAGAGCTGAAAGGTGATGGCAAAGCTCGTCGCGGTGAGTGACGGTCGCGCGGCGGCGAGCAACCGGAGCGCAAGCTGCCGCTCGTAGTCCGGCAGCATGAGCTGAATGTACTCTGTGCTGGGACTCTGGATGTGCTGCTGGCCCGCCAGCACCGGCGGCAGCCAGAGTCGCTGTCCCAAGGCATGCGCGAGAGGCCGCAGCGCTGCGTAGGACTGAGCGGCATCGGGCGCTACGGCGGGCAGCGCCAGTGCCGCGGCGAGCATCAGCGGCGTGCCCTCTCCGGGCCCGGACGGTAGCGGCGCTTGCTGGCCGGGGATATTGAAGCTCGGCGGCAGAAAGTTCCAGAAGAGGATGCTATTGAGCAAGGCCGAAAAGTTCGCCTCAAAGAAGCCCGCCGTAACCGCCGCGCCGTGCGGCATGACGCGGTGCACGCGCCCCAATTCGTCCCAGAAATGCAGGCCGCGCAGCGCCGCCGGGTCCGAAAGGCGCACGGCGCCCGTGTCGAAGTCAACCACATCCTCGTCCAGCTCCTGCAAAACAAAGGGCAGCCAACTTGCGAATACGTCGATCGGCCGGAATCCCCACGCATCCACCTCTCCGTCATCGTCTGCATCCTGTGTCAGCCGTTGGGCGGCCGCGACAAACTCCGCGGGCGTCCAGCCCTCGTCGGGCGAGGCAATGCCCGCCTCAGCGAATTGCCTGGGATTGTACCGCGCCACGCCGACGTCAAGCGCTACCGGCAGTGCCAGCGTCTGGCTGCGGAAACGCGTCAATTCCAGGGCGGGCGGCAAGTATTCCTCCAATGGCTCAGTCTGGTCCTGCCGCAAGAACCGGTCGAGTGGTTGAATGAGACCGCTGCGGTAAACCCAGGGGAAGTCGAAATACCGGTTGAACAGGATCAAGTCCGGCGGCGTGCCGGCAGAAGCCTGCTCGTTCAGAAAGTCCCTCGCTCCGGATTGGGCCGCCTCGATGAAGGCGAGCGTATCGCTGGAGGGGGCTACTCTGAGGCCCGCCACGCGTTCGAGCAGGATTTCTGCCGGAACGCCGGGTATCTGACCCTCATTCCACTGTTCGATAGTATTCTCGACTGTGCCGGCGAATTGGTCTTGCACAGAGGCGAGCCGCAGCGTGACCTGCTCCCTGGCTGTCTTTGGCACGGCAGCTTGCGGCGCCTCCGGCGCGGCGCGCGGTTGCGCCGCGTCGTCCTCATCATCGCCGCCGCACGCAGCCAAGAGCGTGACCTGCACACCAATGAGCGCGCGGCCCAGCATTTCACGTCTCGTCATACACGTTTCCCCGGATTCACGACTGAAATCCATGCCCACGGCCCGCCCAATGGGGAGGGCCCCAGCTACTCCATTGCTCGCCTCCCCCAATCCAGTTTCGGCAGTCCCCCGACTTCACGGTTGTCACCGAGAAGTATCAGCGGCCCAGTGCCGTGGGGAACTGATGCACCACACGGAGCTACTCGCTCAAGTAGGACTGCAGCCAGTTCTGCGCTTCTTCCGCAGCCTGCTCAACCGCCGCCTCACCGCGCGCCAGCGGCAGGGAAAGCAGCTCGAACAGTCGAAAGAGCATCATGGAACTACTGCCAAGCGGTGATGGACGGGCAGTTTGCAGTACATGCTTTGCAAGCTGCCGGTCATGCTCCGGCAGCATGAGATTGGTGAAGCCGGACTGCGGGTTCTCAATATACTCTTGACCGGAAATCACCGGCGGGAGCAAGAAACGCTCGCCGAGGTATATTGCCAGTGGGGCCAGCGCCTGGTACGACTGGGCGGCATCGCGGGCGCTAGCGGGTATTGCCAAGGAAGCGCCCAAAGTCAATGGCGAAACGTCGCGCGGCCCGGTAGGGAGTGGAGCTTGCCTACCCGTAGAGATGGTGGCGGGGGACGCAAAGTAATAGAAGAACGTGCTGGGATGCCGGTACCAGAATTCAACCTCGTAGAGGTCCGCCGTCACCTCGGGGCCATGGGGCATGATGCCATGTGTTCTCCCCAAGTCATCCCAGAATTGCAGGCCGTGCAGGGCCGCCGGCTCCAGGAGGCGCACTTCCCCGGTATTCAGGTCTACGACGTCCCTATCCATCTCCTGCAAGACGAATGGCAACCAGTTCACAAAGTTGTCGATAGGACGAAAGCCCCAGGTATCGATCTTGCCGTCGTTGTCGGTGTCTTGCGTGAGCCGCAGGGCAGCGGCGACGAATTCATCTCGGGTCCAGCCGTTGTCCGGTTCAGGCAAGCCCGCATCCGCGAAGTGCCTGGGGTTGTACCGCGCAACGCCGGCGCCCAACACAACGGGCAAAGCCATCATCTGGCCCCGAAAGCGCACCAATTCCAAGGCCGGCGGCAAGAATCGCGACAATGGCTCGTTGCCGTCTTGCTGCAAGAGACGATCGAGCGGCTGGATGATGCCGCTGCGGAAGGCCCAGGGGAAATCAAAGAGACGATTGACCATGAGCAAGTCCAGCGGCGTGCCGGCAGACTCCCGCTCGGCTAGAAATGCTTGAACTCGCTCTTGGATATGCTCGAGACTCTCCAGTGGATCGCGACGCGAGGATATCTGAATCGTGAGGTGTTCGAGCTGGATATCCTCAGAGCCGCCGGGAAACTCGCCCTCGTTCCACTCAGCAACGGCTTTGCCGATCACAGAGCCGAATTCAAACAACATAGAGGCGACCGTTAGCTGTGTCGGCTCGCGCACCGGCGGCGCGGCGACTGGCGGCGCGGTTGGCGCGGCGCGCGGCTGCTCCGTGTCGTCCTCGTCATCGCCGCCGCACGCCGCCAAGAGCAGCACCGGTGCGCCGAGCAAAACGCGGCTGAGCAGCGTTCGTCTGGTCAGCGACCGTGACGTAGCCGGTGGATATGCTGAACCAGCGGGTCTTGCCGCAGCCATGCAGGACCTCCTTATCGCACGCTTTTCTCCCAGAAAGGGAAAACCCCTTCCTTTGAGTATCTAACGGCCCGCAAGCGCAGTCAAGAGGGGTAAGTGTACGTGATGCGGGCTGCGTCCGTGCCAGTCTGGCGAATCTGGGTGCTTGGCAACTGCGCGTGAGAAATCGCGCCCCTGCACAGGGGAATGCAGAATTCCGCCAGAGAACGCTGCCAATTGGCCCGCTACCTTCAGCACGTGTCCGGGCGAACGCACGTGAATTGGGCGGAGTCCTGCTGCGACAAGAGCTTCCGTGAAGCGCAGGCTGCGCGCAGCCCTTAGCGAACGGTGCGGCGGCTCTGAACGGAAAGTGATGCGCCTCACCAAGAACGGAGCGACCGGCTCGCCGCGCAAGGGCCGGAGGCAACTTGGAAATCGAATCTCGTGCGCTGCTCCGGTGCGACCTAGGAGATTGGCAGGGTGAAGGTGAATCTGCTGCCTTCGCCGAGCGCGCTCTCCGCGCGGATGGTACCGCCGTGCGCTTCTATCAATTGCTTTGCGATGGTCAGGCCGAGCCCGGCGCCGCCGGTGCTGCGCGCGCGCGACGGGTCAACGCGGTGGAGCCTATCGAATAAGTGGGGGAGATCTTCCGCGGGAATGCCTTCGCCGGTGTCGGCCACTGACACCGAAACCGCATCCTCTGTCTCACGGAGAGCGACGTGAACGCTGCCGCCCGCAGGCGTATGCGTCACGGCGTTTTGCAGCAGATTGTTCATGACCTGCTCGATGCGCGTGCGGTCGAACGTCACGAGTCTGCCCGCCGGCTCGTGCCGATCCCCGGTCTCGCCGCAGATGAGTTCGATGCCGTTGGCGCCGGCCTGAGGGCGAAACGCTTCAACCGACCGCGAGACCACGTCGCCCAGTATTCCCGGTTCCAGGTCCAGGTGAAAGTCGGCGGATTCGGTTTCCGCCAGCAAGCGGAGGTCTTCCACCAGCTTGGAGAGGTACATGGCCTGCCGGTGAATGTTGTCGATGGTCGCGCTATCGGGTTCCAATACACCGTCCCGCACTGCCTCCACGTAACCCCGGATGTTGGATAGCGGGGTGCGCAACTCGTGGGCGACGTCGGCCACCATGTTGCGCCGCTGCCGTTCGGCGTTCTCCAGGCCCGCGGCCATGGCGTTGAAAGTGCTGGTAAGTTCGCCAATCTCGTCCCGGCCGGAGGCTTCCACACGTTGGGAGAGGTCGCCCTGGCCGAGCGCGTGAGCGGCGCTGGTCAGCCGCCGGACCGAACGGAGAATGCGGCGGGAAAGCAGCGAGACCAGCAGGATTCCGCCGGCACCGGCGCCCAGGCCCGACCAGAGGAGCGACCGAAACGTGGTGTCGGCAAAGCGGCGCAACGACGGCTCCTGGATTTCGAGGGCCGGGTCTCCCGCGCCGGTGAGGAATTCGGCGCCCCGGTAGGGCCGAAACGTCTTGCGCGAGGCCGCGGGCCCGATGAGTATGGAGCCAACGTGCTCGTCAGCCACGACGATGCGCGTTGCCGCGTAGTGTTCATCGTCGTCCCACTGCTCCCGGCGCGACCAGCGCGTGGCCACAAGCACATTATCCGCCGCGTCCAAAATGACAATGTCGCGTCCGGTAAGGTAGCTTACGCGCTCAACCGTGCCGGCGACGCCACCCCAACTGCCCCTGGCCGTGTAATATTCTGTGAACGCCTCGTGAATTCTGGCAATCAGCGTCTCATCGGCTGCGATGCGCAGGGCGCGCACTTCCTGCTGCGCCGCGACACTGCTGTAGATGCCCACCGCCGACAGCGCCAACAGGAGCACAACGGCGAAACCGAGGATTAACCGGAATTGAAGGCTGAAGAACCAGTTAATCATTGCTGAACCGGTAGCCGACACCATACACCGTTTGTATGTGATCGGGGCCATCTACGGGCCTGATCTTGCGCCGGATATTGGCGACGTGGGCATCCACCGTGCGGTCGAACCCCTGGAAGTCAAACCCGAACACGCGGTCGATAATCTGTTCCCGGGAAAACGTCCGTTCCGGCTCCTGCATGAGCATGACGAGAATCTTGAACTCGGTAGGCGTCAGCGTTGTTTTGAGTCCGTCAACCAGGACGGTGCGGCGGTGGATGTCCACGACTACGCCATTGTAGGCCACCTCCGCCGGTCCGTTTTCCGCGTCCTCGTTCGCCGTGCGCCGCAGCACCGCCCGGACTCGTGCCGCCAACTCGCGGGGACTGAACGGCTTGGCCACGTAGTCGTCCGCGCCCAGTTCCAGCCCCTTCAGCAGGTCCTCTTCCTCGACCCGCGCCGTGACCATGATGATGGGCACTGCCGTATCCCTGCGCAGTTCGCGGCAGACTTCGCTGCCGCTGAGTCCCGGGAGCATGAGGTCGAGCACCACCAGGTCGGGACGCGCTTCTCTGGCCAGCCGGAGCCCGACGATGCCGTCATGGGCTTTGAGGACCTTGTGGCCGTCACGCCGTAAATAGAGGCTGACGAGCTCCACCGTGTCCTTGTCATCTTCGACGATGAGCACCGTACTCGCCATAGACATCGCTCCCTGTGGTCAGTTGTGAGGACTGTGCGGAGTAGTGCTTGGCCCGGTTCCCCCACAACAGCCGAGGCCGGAGCGGGGCCGGGTTGGGCGACTGCCAACGCAGGCCAGCAAGCCGCCGCCAATTCTGGTCTCCATTAACCTTAAGCATAGCCACAAGTATGAAGGAAATATGAAGGTCAGGCGACAAAGCGCAGCCCCCGGCTGTCGGTTAGTGTTCCGACATGCCGGGGGCTGCGGCTTGCAGCCGGGGCGCAACCTGGCTAAGCGTCTGGCGAGTAGCGGCGCCGGTCGTCCGACCCAGTGCCTCTATCTGGCAGCGAGACCTTCTGAGGCTGCCCTGCTACGCATCGGGTTCGGGCGTGGGCGTGGCGGCGTCTTCCGGCACGACCGTAGGCGTGGCAGCGTCGTCAGGCGCAGTGGCGGGTGTAGCCGGCGCCGTCCCGTCCTTAATGGACGGATACGACCTCATGAAGAAGTAGCCCCGTTCCAAAGACGGCCCGCGGCTGCGCTGCCACATGAAGCCGCGGCCCCTATCAAAGCCGCGCTTCTGAAACTGTTGCAGATGCGCGCCATACTGCTCGCGCAACTGGTCCGCCTGCTCTTGGGTGAGTGTTCCGTCCTCCACCAGGGCAGCGAGATGCTCGGTCAGTCGCTCTTCGACCATTGCGGGCGCCATGCCGAACATGCTCTTGGCAGAATAGCCGCGGCCGCTATGCCTGAAGCTGCGATCCCAGCCCTTGCTCTTGCCGCCGGCGAGCCAGAACGACTCCGGCCGCTCGGCGTACCACGCCCGCAGTTCATCGGCCTGCTCTTGAGTGATGCGTCCGCTCTCCACGAGCGTGTCCAACTGCTGGCCGACCATCTCTTCGAAGCGCTCGTCCAGCATCTCCTGCCGCGCCTGCTCGTACGCATCCTGGACATCCTGTTCCTCCAGGCCCAGAATATTGGCCATGCGGGCAAAGATGCTGAGGGGCGAGGTCTCGCCCTCGGTCTCCTGGGCGAGGACCGTGGCGCTGCCCAACCCGAACACGAGGGCGGCTACCCCGAAAAGCCCGATGAGCCAGTGTTTCTTTCGCATGAACTTCCTCCCTTTTGGGTGGTGCTGTAGATGCTCCTAATCTGAGACTACGGGAGGAATGTCAAGGAATTTCGAACTGTTGGACCCCGTTGCAGAACAGCCCGGTAGCAACCATGGCCTCTGCCGAGACTGCCCGGGTTGCTGCCGAGTCCGGCCTGGCGAACCTCATGGCGAGCACACGCCGACAGAAACGGCGGCGTTGCTGCCGCGCCCGGCCTGGCGGTCACGTGCGTGTGGACGCCATTGCCCCAGTGCCGTACACGTGGCGTTGCGCACCGTTCTCACACTCCGTAAGCTGGGTAGGCAATCAGTCTGCTACGCGTGCCGGCACGGATGTGTCCGCCACCGGCAGTGCACGTCGCTGCGCGCGTCGTAGAAGGCTGCACTTAGCGCCTGAAAGACAAGAGAACAAGGAGGCTATGCTTGCATCCAATCTTTGACGCAATAGACAGATTCAATGAAATCATGTCCTACTATCCACTCGCATTCGGCGCGGCAGGCGCGGTCTTGTGCTTGGTGCTCTTCAAGCGACCGAACCCAATTGTCGAGTACGTGGCCTGGGTCTTCCTATGGACCGGCGCTTTTGGCGTAGCCGTCACCGCGGCGCAGCTACTCTTGCGGAGCTACCTGCGCGAGGAGACGGTGTCACTGAGCGCGATGCAAGAGCAACTGCTTTGGCGGCTCGGCCCTCTTGGCCTGCTGCTGGTATTGACAATTGTCCGGTGTTTAGTCCCGTCAAGCGCCTCGGATGAGCCAAGGAAGCCCCTTGCTCTGTTCCTTGCCGTGGGCGGGGTGTGCGCCACGTCGGCGCACGTCCTGCTGGGGGGAATCTAGAGTCCAGCGACCGCTCCTCAGATCACAGGCCGCCAACAGTTAGAAGTTCCGGCGGCGCGGGACATTTCCGCCGGGCGGGCGCAGCTCTGCGGCTCACGGATTGATGCGGACCAACTGGCTCCCAAACCTAGGATTGCGGCCAGTCGTCGGTGCTCGCATAGGTGAAACGTGGTCAGTGCTGCGGCTCTCACTCCGGCTCTGCCCCGGGCCCTCAGGACTTTTCGGCCACGATTCACGGACGTGCGTATTCTTCACAATTTCTCCATGGTGTTTTGATAGTGTGATTCAGAAATCTCGCGGCAAGGTCGCCGCCAGGATTGTTCCCGTCTCAAGCGGCGAACACACATTCTGTTGTCCCATCGCGATCCCGCCGGCCGCGGCTATGGGCGCACCCGCGGTACAAATTGAAACACCAAGGAGCATGGGCTTGGACCTAATCTCTGATACGATTCAGGATATTCACCCAATAACCGTTCACTTCCCCATCGCGCTTCTCATCGTCAGCGCGGCGCTCAGCGCCGTGATGTTCGCCCGACCGAGCGCCGCCTTGCAGGAAGCGACGTGGGTGCTGCTGTGGGTGGGTACGCTGAGCGCCTTCGTCTCGTCGGTCACGGGCCTCATCTCCCACTTTCCCTACGAGGAGACGGACCTACACGGCGTGATTGAAGTCCATCAATTTTGGAGTTTTGGCGCGACCGCTCTCTTTCTGGCGGTAACGGTGTGGCGGTGGCTTTCCCGCCGCTGGCGCGGCGATGCGGGAACGCAGCCGCTGTATCTGCTCGTCGTCCTCGTCGGCGTCGCGGCCTTGACGATGTCCGGTCTGACCGGCGGCGACTTAGTCTACGACTACGGCATAAACGTCAGGGGCATAAATCCTCTGTTGGAGCAGTAAACCTGATGGCTTACCCGGTACGGCAGTGAGAACACCCACATATGGCTTGGCACAAACAGCAAGCCCTTCCTCTATCGGAAGGGCTTGCTCGCCGGTGGTCGCGAGGCCTATCGGGCATGTCCGGCACAGCAGAGGCAGAGCCCGCCGCGAAATGTGCTTGCGCGCCCGGCCCCACGCAGGCCGGGACTGCCGCACCCCTCAACCTGCCGCGACCTCTTCTGTAATCTCAAGCCGCTCGATGGGCGATCCCCGGCGGAACATGCGCCGGAACAGGCTGGGAATGCTCTGGTTTGCCAGAGTATAGACCACCGGGACCACCAACAGCGTGAGGAACGTGGAACTCACCAGACCGCCGATAACCACCGTCGCCAGTTCAGCACCCAAGATTCCGCCTGATTCTTCAGAAAACGCGGCCAAGGGGATCAATGCAAAGCTCGTGGTGATGGCCGTCATCAGGATGGGACGCAGGCGAATGCGCCCGCCTTGAATCAGGGCTTCAAAGACGCTCATGCCGCGCTCGCGCAATTGCTCGACAAAGGACACGAGCACCACGGCGTTCGTGACTACGATACCGATCAGCAGCAGGATGCCCATCATGCCTGGCAGACCGAGGGAACGGCCCGTAATTGCCAGCGCGGCCAAAGCGCCAATGAGCGCCAGCGGCAGGCTGGTGACAATCACAAAGGGGTTTCTCAGCGAGCCGAGGCTGCCGACCATGACGAGATACACCGAAATGATGCCGACCGCCATGGCTATGAAGATGTCCTCAAAGCCCTCAGTGATTTGAGTGAAGACGCCGGCATTCGTCACGGTTACGTCCGGCGGTAAATCGAGCGCGTCGATCTTCTCCTGTATCAATGCGCCAATTGCCTGCGTGTCATCCACCGTTATGTCACCGCTGATGCCCGCCGAGCGCAAGCGGTCGGTGCGATTGATCGCAACAGGCCCTGCCGCCACCTCCACCGCAGCGATCTCGCTCAGGGGAGCAATGCCCAACGGCCCGGCAATCATCAGCGATTGAATGGTCTCGACGCTATCGATGCGATCAGCCGGGCCCGTCAAGATCACGTCAACCGGGACACCGTCCACCTCGATCTGGGTGACCGTTTGACCCACGAGAAACTGGTTGATTTGGAATGCGACAGTCTGGGTGCTCAAGCCGAGCGCCGCGGCGCGTTCCGGATCAACGTTGACGATCACTTCCTCCCGCGCTTCACTCACATCGCTGGAAACATCCTCAAGGCCCTCGATGGACTCCAGTTCGCTTGCAAGCAAGACGGCGATGGCTGAAATCTCGCTATAGTCATTTCCGGTGATGCTGATCTCCAAGCCGGCGGCAGGAGGACCGCCACCGACATCCACAATTGTAACCTTGCGGTCTGCCGTGGTCGGCAGCCTTTCTCTCAGAATGTCAACGATGTCTTCCGGTACATCCTCTTTTAGTTGGACGAACGTAGAAGATTGATTGAATCCCGTCGTGAAACTTTGCGCGGAGGCGCCGGCGGCGGCGCCGGCAGTAGTGCTGTAGAGGTCCGAGAATTCACTAATCTGTTCCTCAAGAGCGACCACCTCGGCAAGGGTAGCCTCAGCGCGTGTGCCCGGCGGCAATTCCATGTTGATAGTGACAAACTGGGTCCCGCCTGATGAGAAGAGGTTGATGGGAATGAAGCGCAGCAGCCCCAGACTGCCTCCGGCAATGACGATGGCAGCGAGCAAGGTAAGCGCCTTGTGACTCAGCGACCACCGCAGCATGGGCTCATAGATGCGCTGCATCCAGTTATTCGTCTCCGGAATCTCGTCTCCCTCGCCGACGCCCTCCGGCAAATCGCCCGGGCGCAGTAAGTACGCACCCAGCACGGGCACGGCCGTCAAAGACACCAAGAGCGATGCGATCAAGGCAAAGCTGACCGCCAACGCAAAGGGAAAGAAGAACGCGCCAACCAGACCCTGGATAAAGGCCAAAGGCGCAAATACGACAATTGTCGCCAGCGTGGAGGCGGTGATGGCGGGGCCGACTTCCACGGTTGCATCCAACGCTGCGCGCCAGCGCTCCCTACCGCCCTCGATGTTGCGGTAGACATTCTCCAGCACCACGATGCTGTCATCCACCACACGGCCGACAGATATGGCCAATCCTCCCAACGTCATGAAGTTCAGCGTCAAGCCCTGCCAGTTCATGAGCAAAACGCCGGTGAAGATGCTGAGGGGAATCGAAAGGACGATTACCAACGTCGGCCGCAGAGTCCGAAATACGCCCCGAAACACATTTGGGCGTACGGTAAGGAAGAAGGCGAAGACGACGATAGTAGCAAGGGTCAGGCCCAAGACCGCCTCTCGCTCCAATGTGTCGATCTGCGCTTGGATCTGGGGACCGTCGTTGTAGACGATAACCACGTCCACGCCCGGCGGCAGAATTTCCAGGTCTGTCAGCGCCTCTTCCACGGCGGTCGTGACGTCGATCGTGTTGGCGTCCGGCTCCTTGAAAACGGCAATGTCGATGCTGGGCTTGCCGTTCGTCCGCGAGATGCTTCGGGCAGTGCTCGCGCCGAGTTGCACGTCAGCGACGTCGTCTAACCGCAACGGCTGCGGCGGGGCGCCGGTCTGCGATGGCGGCCCGGCAGGCGTACGTGGAATGACCAACTGCCGGAGCTCATCCAACGACCCAAATCTGTTGATCGTCTTCACCGGCAGCACTTGGCCGTTGCGCGTTATCGCCCCACCGGGAAACGTGATGTTGTTCTCACGCAGGGCCTGCGAGACCTGGAACAGCGAAATGCGCTCTGCCAAGAGCCGATCCGGGTCTACAGTGATGAGCACCTGTTGCTGCACGTCTCCCGTGACCTCTATGCTCGCAACACCGTCGATACCGGAGATCTTTGGGAGCACACTGGTCTCGAGGATTTCCTGCAGCTCGATGATCTCCCTCTCGCCCGTGACGCTAATGCGCATAGAGGGAATGGAATCCGGGTCGATGCGGCCGACATTAGGCTCGTTCACGCCGTCTGGAAAAGAGACGCCGCTCACCTTGGAGCTGACGATGTTCTCCGCCTCCTCCATGTCGGTGCCGAATTCGAATGTGGCAATGATGACGGACAGGTTTTCCGTGGAAATGGACTGGATCGTATCTAAGCCGTCAGTCCCGGCAATCGCATCCTCAATCGGTACCGTTACGTTTTCAGCGACCGAGACCGGGTTGGATGAAGGGTAGAAGGTAGAAACCGTGACAATGGGGAAGTCTACTTCCGGAAAGAGCTCTACCGGCAGTCTGGTGTAGGTGTACGTGCCCGATACGAGTATCAGAATAACCGCCAATACCGTAACCGAGCGGCGACGAAGCGCGAGATTTGTGATAAACGCGATCAAGACGACCTCCACAACATCTGTTTACTATATACTACTCTACGGTGATTATACCCCATATTTCCCTTTTTGTGCGTCGAGTATGGCCGTTGCCTTGCGGGCTGCAGCCAAGTCCCGCCAAGAGCCGGCGCTGCTGCAGATGGGCCATGCGAACGGCCCAGTGGGCACAGCCACTTTGGAACTCGCAAGATCATGCCTGGGAATCGCGAGTGTTTTGTCGGGGCAAGCATGGATTCGCCGCGGCGCCGCACAGAGTGGCGGCAACCCACTGAGTCGCCGCCCATAGCCGGCCGCAATGCTTGCGTTCGCCCTCGTCGCGCGAATGTCTACCTGTGCGGGACCCCACAGCGCCCGGCTTCTCAGCGCAAGCAGTTGCCAGAGCCACGCACTCTGTCTTTCCAGATTGCAGACTGGCGGCTTGATTTGCAAGCCCGGCGGCCGCTGCAAGTAACAAAGGCGCAAAACTATCCATTTGGGTATGCGAATCCCGTCGCAACCCAAGGTCTCAGAGACGTCCGACTGAACTGACCCGCGCGCCCGGTATGCCTGGGCACGAGTCATCTCACGCCGGACCTGTGCTGGGCCGCCTCACATTCCCTGAGCTTTGGGTGGTTCTCGGTCTGCGCCCAGTTTCGCGGCAGCGCTTCTCACCCCGCATCTCCAACGGAATCTGCCCCGCGCAGCGGCAGACGTACCGCACGAATCCATGAAGGAGGACAGTCGCATGAAGATTCTCTTGGATCCCGGTCACGGTGGACGTGATCCCGGCGCCGTCGGCGTGCCGGTGGCAGTCGGCGGAGACGGCATTGCGGCCGCTTCCGGGCTGCAAGAGAAAGATGTCACGCTTCAGGTAGCGCGCTTGGCCGCGGCATCGCTCCGGGAGCACGGCTACACGGTCTTGCTCACCCGCGACGCGGACGTGGACGTGCCGCTGCACGCCCGCACCGGCCTGGCGCTGGCCGAACAGGTGGACGCCATGGTCAGCATCCACGCCAACGCGGGCGGCGGCTCGGGCTGCGAGGTCTGGTATCAGGCAGGTGACGACGCTTCGCGGGCGTTTGCGTCAGCCCTGGAAAAAGGCATCGCCGATCAGGACCTGGTACCGAGCCGGGGACTGAAAGCGGGCAGCGCGGCCACGCGTACGAATTGGTACACCTTTTCCGATCTCGCCCATGACGCGCTGCTGGAGCTGGCGTTCCTGGACCACGAGCAGGACGCCCTGCAACTCGCGCAGCACCCGGAGCGCTTTGCCCAGGGCATCGTGGCGGGCGTGTGCGCCTATCTGCCGCTGCAGGCAGCCGTCCACGCCCAGTGCGCAGCCGAGAAGCAACAGATCGTTGCCCAGCGCGATGACATGCTCGCCGCCATGTACGGCGAACTGATGTCCGATCGCACCGACCTGGCTTACGCCATTCGCATCGCCAACGGCGCCAGGGATCCCGGCGATCTAGGCGGCATGACACGCGCTGCGCGACTTCGGCTGCTAAATGAGACGTGGGCCGGCAAAATCTAACCGCGAGGCAAAGCAACGTCCGATGACCCCGAATGCAGCGCATTGCGGGGGCAACCCAGTGGCTTGGGGCGCTTGCGGTCCCAGCCCAAGTTCCAGTTTGACTATTCACGACAGAAGAGGAAGCAACATGACAGGAATCGAGTTGGCCGGCCTTGGCGGCATCACGGTCGGCGTACGCATCTTGGTCTCCGCCCTCAAGCAGGCCGGACTGCCCAAACGGTTTGCGCCGTTGACGGCGGTAATGCTCGGCGGCGTTGCCGGCAGCATTGGCAGCAACATCACCGGAACGGACTGGTATACCGGCGTCTTTCTGGGCATTCTGGCCGGCGGCGCCGCGGTCGGGCTCTACGAGATCGGCCGCCAGGCGAGCAAGCACGAACGGGAAGAGCTAGCGTAGTCCCGGAGGGCCTCACCGCCCGTTCACTAGTGGTCGAACGGCCCTATCTTGACGGGTTGCTTGCACTACGCGATTTCCTGCCAAGACTGGGGAACGCGCAGGTTGCAAACCTACGCTACCGTAGACTCTACTCATCACCTCAAGGTGGTTGAACCACTAGCCTCGCGAGGCAAACCGCGATAGAGAAGGCCGCCCGCGGGGCGGCTTTCTCTATATCCGGCAAAGCCGCCCGCTAAGAGTCCGTTTACTATCGCTTGCCCAGGACGCACGTCGCTCATGCGGAGCAAGCGACCGCACGCAGGCGCAAAGGCCTATGTGATCAAGACTCTACGATCGTCTCAAATCACGCCCAACTCTCTGGGCTGTGAACGTACACACGCCTGCACTTCGCAGCAGATACGTATAGAAATGCTCCTGGGCGCAAGCCAAAGGGCCGGCGCACCCTCTGCCTTAGCGACATCGCCCAAACTGGATCGGCGCTCCACTACACCAGCCAATGGTGGGCATGCTCTACGAGATGGTATTGCGGCTGGAGGCTATCTTCAGCTTTCTGGGCCACAGCCGACCGGAATTTGCTCTACCGCTTGCGGGCGACACCCGCTACGCGCCTGGTTTGCCCAAACAGGGCATTGCCCTGCGAAACGTTAGGTTTAAGTATCCGGGGGGCGATGTATCGGAACTGCACCATAGCGACGGGGTACTCCCTGCTGGCAACGTGACAGCGTTGGTCGGTAGCAACGGCGCCGGCAAGGCCGCCCTCAGCATCTCCCACCGCTGCGCCACCGTGCAAATGGCGGACAACACGCTAGTCTTGGAGAGCGGCGTCATCCTAGAGAGCGGCTCCCACGAGAAGCTCATGGCCGCCAACGGCCGCTACGCCACGCTCTACGCCATGCAGGCGAGCCGGCGCCACTAGGGCCGCCAACCGGCACGCTTCCCCCCTCACAGACACCCTTCGGACCTCCTCGGCACGATGCGCCGGCCGGTTCACTGTCAAGTGTTTATTCAAAGATATTGTACGGTTCTCGCAACGCGAACCGACTCAGTTTGACTAAAGTCTATCCAATGGTTTATAATCCTAAAGACGTTATTCACTAGCGATGATTTGCGGCGACTCGATGCGCGAGCCAGGCCACAGAGCATTTCGAGGCGTATGATCGGAGCAACGGTGAGCCAACCGCTCATAGAGGCGCAGAGCCTTACTAAACGCTACGGCAAGACCATCGCCTTGCATGAAGTCGATATGCAGGTGACGAATGGCATCACCGGCTTGCTGGGACCGAACGGCGCGGGCAAGAGTACCGCAATGAAGATATGCCTTGGGCTACTCAAACCCACCGCCGGCGAGGCAACGGTCTTGGGCGAAAAGCCCTACGAAAACATCACCATTCGCACCCGCCTGGGCTACATGCCTGAGCACGACTGTCTGCCGGATTTCGTCACAGCCTCGGAGTTTCTGAGTCACATGGCGCAAGTGAGCGGCATCCCGCCCAAGCACGCCCGCACCCGCGCTGCGGACATGCTCCGCCACGTCGGCCTGGATGAAGAGCGCTACCGCCACATCAAAGAGTATTCTACGGGCATGAAGCAGCGGGTCAAGCTGGCCCAGGCCTTGGTGCACGATCCGATCATGGTGCTGCTCGACGAGCCGACCGCCGGTCTCGACCCCGCCGGACGTGAAGAAATGCTGGAACTCGTGCGGCGCACTGGCCGAGACTTCGGGATCAACATCATGCTCTCTTCGCACCTCATGGGGGACGTGGAGAGCACCTGCGACCGCATCATCGTGATAGAAGGCGGCGCTATCATCGAACAGGGCGCCGTAGCCGACTTCACCCAGGAATCCGCGACCTACCACATCGACGTGGACGACCGCCGGGAAGCTGTCGTCGCCGCGTTGGCGCAGAGGGGCATAGAGGCCACCGTCAACTCGGGCTCACTGGTGGTGCGGTTGCAGGCCGACGAGCAGCTCGACCACGTCCGCGACGCGCTGGCGGAATCCCAGGCCCGGGTGCGCCGCCTGGCGCCCGCCCGGGGCAAGCTGGCCGACATCTTCCGGAGAACGGCGACATGACCGAAGCCCAGGGCGAAATCTACGACCTTGGCTACCAGCACTACGCAGGCCCACGCGGCGGCAGGCTGCATGCCGTCCGCTCGCTGTGGGTAAACAGCTTTCGCACCACCCTGGGACTGGGCCGCGGCGGGCGGGCAAAGATCCTGCCTGTGCTCATGTCGCTGGTCATCGTGGCGCCGCCGGCCGTGTACCTCGTGTTCGCGGCAGTCTTGGGCATCGGCGAACAAGCCAGCCACGCCGACTTCTTCGAGATCATGTTGCTGCTGCTTCTGCTCTTTTCCGCCATCATGGCGCCGGAATTGCTCATTCCCGACCGGCGCAACGGCGTCACAACCCTCTACCTGGTGCGGCCGCTCAAGGCAGTCGAATACGTGGCGGCGCGCTGGTCGGCCTTTCTCTGTGTCACGTTGGCCATCACGCTCTTCGCCCACGTCCTCGTGCTCGCGGGCAACATGCTGCTCGCAGTATCCGCGTGGGACTACCTGCGGGACAACTGGCGCGCCATCCCCGCCTTCGTGTTGACCGCCGTCATCATTACGGTGTTTGTCACCACCATTCCCCTGGCAGTGTCGGCTTTCACCGAGCGGCGCGCCTATGCCGCCGCGTTCGTCATTTCCGTTTTCATCATCACCACACCCATGTCGGCGCTGCTCACGGTTGAAGACTGTTCGCTGGCGCGGCCACAGGACGCGGGCAGCGGCGCGGTGGTGGATGAGGAGCCCCGCGCCGCCATAGATGGCTTCTCGCAAGGCGCGGTCTACTTCGAATGCCGCCGGCTCACCGGTGAGTACGCCAAGTGGTTCGTGCTGCTCGACGCCGGGCGCGCGCCCACGCACCTGGGCGACCTGTTGTTCGACGACGACGAACAAGACGACTACGCCCTGCTGGTTGCCGAATTGCCCCGGGCGGTGCCCATCGCGTGGTACGCGCTGCTGGTGCTCGGACCGGGAGCAGCGCTCATCTGGCGCTACCGGAGTTTGAAAACATGAGCGCGTCACCCCGCCCCGTTATCGTCGTGGATAAGATCTCCAAGTGGTACGGCAGCGTTGTGGCTGTGAACGAAGTTTCATTGACCATCGAGCCGGGCGTCACCGGCCTGCTGGGGCCCAACGGCGCCGGCAAGACGACGCTGCTCAAGATGATCGAGGGGCTGGCCGCGCCGTCGGACGGCGCCGTCACCATCTTTGGCGAAACGCCGCGCAACAACCCAGACCTCTTTCGCCGCGTCGGCGTGATGTCCGAGCACGAAGCGGTCTACGGCTTCCAGACCGGCCGGCAGTTCCTCGAGTTTTCCGCAACGTTGCACGGCGCGCCGGACGTCGGCGCGGCCAGCGCACGCGCCATCGAGCGCGTCGGCCTTGCCGACGCCCAACACCGGCCTTTGGGCACCTATTCGCGCGGGATGCGCCAGCGCATGCGCCTCGCCGCGGCGATCGTGCACGAACCACAGGCCATCATTCTCGATGAACCGCTCAACGGCACCGATCCCCGGCAGCGCCTGGAGTTCCACGACCTCATGCGCCAACTGGCCGATGAGGGCCGGACGATCCTCATTTCCTCGCACATCCTCGAGGAGGTGGAAACGCTGGCCGACCGCATTCTGCTCATGGTCAGCGGCAAGCTGGCCGCGTCCGGCAATTACCGCGCAATCCGCGCCAAGCTCGATGAGCAACCGTATTCCGTGCGCATCGTCGCCAGCGACCCACGCCGCATCGCCGCAGCCCTCATCGAACTCGAGAGCATCGAGTCCGTAACGCTGGGCTCGGCCAACGACGTGATGGTCCTGAGTTCCAACGTGGCGGCGTTGCAACGCTCGATCGCCCGGCTAGCCAGGGACCGCGGCATTCGCCTCGAGCGCGTGGAACCCATGGACGATTCTCTCGAAAGCGTGTTCAGCTATATCGTGGAGAGCTAGATGGCTGAGATACTCCGGCTTTCACTCAGACAAATCCTCGGCCGGTGGCGCGCGCTCGTGATCGGGCTGCTCGCGGCCATGCCCGCCCTATTGGTCATACTCATTCGAGTGCTGGGGGAATCGGAACTGGCGTTCAGCAACGAGACCATCGACCTCATCATCGACGGCATGGTAATCGGCGGCATAATGCCCATCGTGACCATGGCGCTGGCGAGCGCCGCCTTCGGCAACGAACTGGAAGACAGGACGCTGTACTTCCTGGTCCTCAAACCCGTGGCGCGAGTGTCCATCGTCCTGGCCAAGCTACTTGCCACGCTGGCGGTAGCCGTGCCCCTCGTCGTTGCCAGCGGCGTTGCCGCCGCGATCCTACTCGGCGCCGAAGTGCAGGTTGCCGGCTTGCTGGCGCTGGTATTGGCGGCGGGCGTAACCGCCTATGCCTCGATCTTCACGTTGGCCGGCATGTTGACACCACGCGCCATCGCCTACGGCCTGGTATACGTGCTGGTGTGGGAGGGACTGCTCAGCTCTATCGTGAGCGGCGTCCGCTACCTTAGCGTCCGCGGCTACACATTGGCGCTGCTGCACGGCTTGGATGAAGAGGGTTTCGCGGTGTTCGAATCCCGCGTGATCGAGTTTCCCGCCGCCATCGTCGGCACGGGTGTCGTGATCGCGGCTTTCTTCTTGCTGACGCTTTATCGCCTGCGCACCATGGACGTGCCGTAACCCGCTTGGCGCACGCATGGGTATCGCTGCCTGGCGGTGTAGGGGCGGTTCGCGAACCAATGGTGTCGCATTAGAGTCGAGAGCAAGCAATAGACAGTTGCCACTTGGTTTGTCAACGCTGTCGTAGGGGCACGACATGTCGTGCCCCTACGACAGCACAACGGAGTGTCAATTGCCTTAGCAACACAGGTTACCATGATAACCCAAGGCAAGAACTCAATACGACCGCATTGTTCGCGAACCGCCCCTACAGGGATGATTCCCGCCTCGGGGCAATCTACGCCGAGCAGCCCGCTCTAAGCAGCCGCTCCCGGACTCCGTTCTGCTTCAGAGAGACTCGATGCGGCCAAAGTCACGCAGAATCCTGAGATTCTTCAAGGTGATACGGGCCTGCCATTCCTGCTTGGCTACCTGCCACGCCTCCGGATGCTGGTCTCCCCAAGAGAAGCTCGGCGTCCACGCGCCGTCCGGGCCCTGCTGCTCGATCTCGAAGTCCAAGTTCATTGACACTTCCTCAGCAAACCGGTCGGCAAGCGGCGATTCCGGAGTTGAAACGACATACAGGGGCCTGAGCACGTAGCCCGTCAACTGCGCCGGCTCTCGGGCCATGCCGGTCTCTGCCGCTCTCGCGACCTTCTGCCAAATGCGGTCTCTGTCGGATTGGGGCAACGCTGCCGTCTCCGCCAGGCTGACGAAGCAAATCAGGTCGTGCATCTCCATCTCGTCGGGCAGCGAATCCAGATGTTCGAAAACCGCCGCAGTCAACGTCTCCAGCAGCTCCGCCGGCACCGCCGCGCTGTAGTCATGCAAATAGCCGACGATCTCCACACGGGGATTGACCAGGAAGCCGCCAAAGCCCGCCTCGCTGCCGGCGTAGTCCCACCACGGCGCGTGGGGGGCGTTTTCCACTTCCGGCGGAATGATCGGCCACACTTGGCGTGATGCATCATACGCATTGCGGAGATACGCGATGGCCTTGCGCACGACAGGATGCACGGCGGGAGCACCCAGCGACCGGAAATGCTGAAACGCCACCGTCGTCGCGATGACTGAAGACGCCGTCGTCCGGAGATCGGGCTCCAAGCCGTGGCCGAAACCGCCGTCGTCATTTTGGTAGGACGCCAAAGCCGCGAACACGCCCTCGGCGCTTCCGTGCTCGAAATAGTAAGCGAGCAGGGCGCAATCGAGGGCCCGGCCTTGCTTTCTCACAAATGAAAGCCCGCGCTCAAACGCCGCTCGTGAGAGTTTCTTCACGTCAGTTCACTACTCCTGCCTTTGTGCAAATCGCCTATCCGCACGTCTCGCTCCGTTCACTCAGCTTGCGGTCCGCAAGCACAGATCTTGCGCCCAACAAGCGCCCTTCAGCCCAATGGCGCTCAGGCGAGGGCAAGACTTTCAGTTGCCACTCTTGCGAATGCCCGAAGCCACGTCCGCTCTATCTCAGAATTCGACGTGAGCTACAAAGCACAACATGCGCTCCTGGAATTGTCTTGTACAATGCTAGCACGAGACCAACCCGCGCACTGCCGGATCAAGGCGAACAACGCCGCCAGTCGCGGTCCACACGTAACGAAAGGGATGCGCCATGGCGCGGCCAGTAAGCGTCGCGGTTTGTTCTACGCCAAACACGTCGCGCGGCAAGACCGACGACGAGCGCTACCAGTTCAACCTCAGCAAGGCAGAGCAGCTACTTCAGGAGGCGGCAGCCCAAGGCGCGGACATCGCCTGCCTGCCGGAGGTCTTTCACGTGCGCGGCATCAGTGCTAGCGGCACTGACGACCGCTGGTACGAACCGGCGCCCGGCGGCGAGACCTTTCAACGCATGGCGGCGGCAGCCAAAGCGCACGGCATGTACGTGGTCGCACCGATTCTTGGCCTGGAAGACGGCCTGCGCCGCAACGTGGCCATGGTCATCGACCGCAACGGCAACTTCATTGGCGGCTACCACAAAGTCCATCTCACCGTTACCGAAATCGAGGATTGGGGCATTACCGCCGGCGACTCCTGGCCGGTATTCGACCTGGATTTCGGCAAGATCGGCATCACCATCTGCTACGACGTGTTCTTCCCGGAGGGATTCCGCATTCTCGCCCTCAAGGGCGCCGACATCATCTTCCATCCCACTATGTACAGCATGTACGGCGAGGTAGGGTGGGAGGCCGTAATCCAGTCACGCGCCATCGACAACTGCGTCTACGTCTGTCCGGTGAACTACGGCTTCACCGACCACGAGCCCTGGATGCCGGGCATGTGCCTCAATCGCAGCAGCGTGATCGGGCCCGACGGCATTGCGCTGGCCGACCGCGGCCGCTACTGGGGCGTAGCCGTGGCCGAACTCGACCTCGACCGACCCCGCATGGTCTATCGCGGCGGCGCAACCGGACTCGCCAGTTTCCGGGAAGACGCCTGGCATCACCGCCGGCCGGACACCTATGGGGAACTGTTGGACGATGGCTATTGGGTGGACGAGGGCTACCGCCTACAGGCAGCACACTCGCCTGAGGGAAAGGCATAGCGTTTCTGGGCATTCCCGTATGCGCTCCGCGTCAGCCCCAGGCCCTGAGCGGCAGCCGCGACTCTCCTTCTTGGCTTGGCAAAGGGCCGAAGCCAATCCGGCAGAGCGCGCAGGGGTGAATCCTCCAGCCGGTTGATCCGGCGGGCTAGCCGTTCTCAGGCGCAGCGGCAGTGAGGCCGCCCGACGCGGCATCCGCGACGATCACCTCCGGGCCCCGGTTGCGCGGACTATTGACCAGTGTAGAGACCGGGTATGCCGCCAATTCCGATTCGGCATATGGTGTCAGCAGGCTGGTCAGCACCATGGGGTCATCCAGGTCCTGGTCCAGCCAGAGGGACTCCACACCGTGCGGCAAGATCACGGGCATGCGGTCGTGGATTGGCTTGAGGTATTCGTTTGCCGCCGTGGTGATGATGGTGCAGGACTTTATCAGCTCGCCCTCCGGGTCTTTCCAGGTCTCCCAGAGCCCGGCAAAAGCAAAGGGCTCATCGGACGTGAGCGTGATGCGCCTGGGCCGCTTTTGTTTCCCGCCGAGCTTCTGCCACTCGTAGAAGCCGTCGGCCAATATCAAGCAGCGCCGCCGGCGCAGGGCGGTGCGGAAGCTCGGTTTTTCCGCCACGGTCTCGCCGCGGGCGTTGATCATGCGGTAGCCCATCTTCTTGTCCTTGGCCCAAAAGGGAATCAAGCCCCAGCGCATGTACTGAGCCTGCCGCTCGCCGTCGTTGGTGACGGTGAGCACCTGCTGGGTGGGCGCGATATTGTAGGCCGGTTCGTGTCTAACGTCATCGGCGGCAAACTCGAACCGCAGGGCAAGCTGGGATATGTCCGCTTTCAGGCTATATCTGCCACACATGCTCCCCTCCGAGTGGTATGGCATTGAGCACGTTCGTGTATGTGCATTATCCCACACTCGTCCGGCGCGCCGCACCAAGTGCCTTATGTCTAGTGCCAGTCGTGGGAAGCGGGCATGGGCACGGTGGTGTCGAGCGCCCGTACCGCTGAGACGATGACGTTGGTGGTGCCGTCCCAGCGGGATACTTCACCGGTAGCCAGAATTACCTGGCTGCCGAGGGCGCGCCGGTAGCGGGCAAAGACCCGGGGCCAGAGGATGAGTTGCACGCTGCCCACTTCGTCCTCGATGGTGACGAACACCGTGCCGTCCCTGCCGCGCGGATGCTGCCGCGCCACCGGCCAGCCGGCTACCTGGATGCGCTCACCCTCTTTCACGTCTTCGATGGCGACGGTGGGCAGCACCTCAGGCCCCAGCGCGGGCCGGAAGTGCTCCATGAGATGCCCTTTGGGGTAGATGCCCATAGTGGCATACTCGCCCACCATGCGCTCGAAGTCGTCGAAGTCCGTCAAGCGCGGCACCTTGTCTGCCGTCGCCACGGCAAAAGCGCGCTGCCCGTTCTTGCCGGGACGAATGGCAAGGCCGGCGTCCCAGAGCGCTTCCCTTCGATTCTGCATCTCCTGCGGATTCGGCGCAATGTGCAGATTCTGTGTCTTCTCCGAAGCCAGTGTCTTCTCCGAAGCCGGCGTCTTCCGTAAAGCTGTCTCATCCTGCGGATTCGGCGTCTGCAACGCGGTCGGTGTATCCTGAGGGTTCTGTAAATGCGGCTTCTGCGGATGTGGCGATGAAGCTGGCGTGCTCCCATTAAGACCTCCGACCTCATCAAACGCCCCCGCCTGCACCAGCGACTGCACCGCTTTGGGCTTCACACCCGTGCGCCGCACGAAGTCGCTCGCGCCGGTATAGGGGCCGCCGCTCTCCCGTTCGGCCACGATGCCTTGCGCCGCCTCTTCCCCCACGTTCCTGACAAACCGCAATCCCAGCAGCACCGCGCCCGCCAAAGGCGTGCACTGCGCCTGGCTGCGGTTCACGCACGGATTCCGGAACGGCACGCCAAAGCTCTGCGCGTCCTGCTTGAGCGTTTCCAACGGATAGAACCCCATGGGCTGGTTGTTCATCAGGCCGATGAAGAACTCCAGCGGATAGTAGCGTTTCAGCCATGCGGCCTGGTAGGCCGTGATGGCAAAGGCGTGGCTGTGGCTCTCCGGAAACATATAGTGGCCGTTGAGCTTGGCGAAGATCTTTTCCGCAATTGGTTCAGAGACCCCCTTACTCCGCGCGCCTTCCAAGAATTGTTGCCAGTGCATGGCGATGAGGTGCGCGTTATTGGGCTTGCCGAACGCCCGCCGCACCTCGTCGGCCTGGGCTGCCGTCATGCCGCCCACGTCCATGATGAGTTGCACCACCTGTTCCTGCCACACGATGATGCCGTAGCCCCGCTCCAGCGCGCGCTGCTCCAGGGGGTGGTCGTAGTCCCAGGCAACCCCATGCCGGTACCGCTCCACGAACTGCGACACCGCGCTGCCTTGCACGCCGACCCCGGGACGGATCAGCGCTACCTGATAGGCGAGGTCCAAAAGAGTGCGCGAGCGCAGGCGCTGCCCCATCTTGAGTTGCGCGGGCGATTGCAGCAAGAAGATGCCGATGGAGCGCCCCGCGTTGATCATGTCGTACACCTGCGGGTCTGCGGGATCGATGCGGCTCAGATCGGGCCGCTTGCCTTCCCGCGCTGCAATCAGGTCCAGGGCTTCTTCGATCTGGTCGAGGACGGGCAGCGAAAGCAGGTCGATCTTGGCAAAGTTGGCGTCCGCCACGGAGTCCTTGTTCCAGTCCATGATGAAACGGCCCTCCATGGCGCCGGCGCGGATGGGCGCCAGCGCCGAGATGGGCGTATCGCTCAGGATCATGCCGCCCACGTGTTGGCCGAGGCCCTTGGGCGCGTCCATGAGCGCGGGCCCGAGTGCGATGAGATCGCGCCAACCCGCGGCGTTCACCTTCTCCTTGAACGCGGGCAGCGCCAGCATCTCTGCCTTGAGGTTGTCGGCATGGTGCGAGTGCAGTTGCTTGGAAAGGAGCGATAGGTCTTCCTTGGGCAGTCCCAGCGCTTTCCCCAGGTCTTGGATGATGCCCTTCACCGAATAGGTGGCGACGGCGCCGGCCAGCACGGCGTACTCCGGCCCAAAGTGGCGGTGCACCCGCTCCAGCAGCGGGTCTCTGAGCTCGCGGGGAAAGTCCAGATCGATGTCGGGCAGCATGGTCATGTCCGCGGAAATGAAGCGCTCCAGGGTGAGGTCCCACTTGAGCGGGTCCACGTGGCTGATGCCGATGAGATAGCCGACCAGGAGCGCCACCGATGAGCCGCGCCCGCGTCCCGGCGGCCGTTCCTCCAGCGGCGTTGCGGGGTCCACCAACCCGCGCTCCACCATGATCTGCTGCGCGATGCCCACGATTTCCCGGTACAGCAGCAGGAAACCGGCCAGGTTATGCCGCTCGATCAGGTCGAATTCTTCGTCCAGCCGCGCCTGCACTTGTGCCGTGATTGCGCCGTAGCGCCGCACTGCCGCCGTTTCGCAGAGCGCGCGCAGGTACTGCGTGAGGGTAAACCCCTCCGGCACGGCGGGATCAGGCAGGGTGTACCCCAGATCGGTGCTGAGATCGAAGGTACATTGCTCCGCGATTCTTCCGGTGTTGGCGATAGCTTCCGGAAAGTCTTTGAAGAGACCGTGCATTTGATCGTGGAACTTAAGATGGAGGTGGTGGTTGGGTTTGAGGTGAGGCAGGGCCTGGTCGATGGTGATATTGCGCTTGGCGGCCTCCAGCGCGTGCTGCAAGCGGTAGCGCTCCGGCGCGTGGTAGTGCACGTCGTTGGCGGCGACCACGGGTACGCCCGCGTCCCGGGCAAGCCGCGCCAGTTCGCGATTGCGCTTGGTGTCGCCGCGCAGGAAGTTCTGCTGCAGCTCCACGTACACTGCGGCGTGATTCCCCGCGCCGCGGTCTTCATCTGCGCCGCAGCCGCCGTCTTCGCTGGAAGCGCCGTCTTCGCTGGAAGCGACTTCTTCGCCGCAGCCGCCAAACCACGCCGCGTATTCCCGCAGCAGCGCCAGGGCCGTGTGGTAGCGTCCGGCCTCTATCAAGCGCGCCAGCGGGCCGTCGCGGCCGCCGGTGAGCAGGATCAGGCCCGCGGCATGATTGGGCAGATGCGCCGGGTCCAGCCGCGGCTCCCGGCGGTCGACGGCGTTCGCCAGCGTGAACAGCCGGGAAAGATTGGCATAGCCCTCCCTGGTCTTGGCCAGGAGGACGATGCGCGCGCCGTCCAGGAGGGTAAGCTCGCCGCCGGTGATGGGCTGAATCCCCAGGCTATTGGCGAGACGCGCAAACTCCAGCGCGCCGCAGAGATTGGTATCGGTCAAGGCGAGCGCGCCGTACCCGAACACCTTGGCCTGGGCGAGCAACTCGTGGGTGTGGGAAGCTCCCGTCCCGAAGGAGTAGAAGCTCTTGGCGTGTAGCTCGACGTAGCCGGCGGACGGCGCCTGCGGCGAAGATGCCGCCTGCGGCGAAGATGCCGCCTGCGGCGAAGATGCCGCCTGTGGCGAAGATGCCGCCTGTGGCGAAGATGCCGCCTGTACCAAAGACATCCGACGTTCCTATGCGGCTTGCCGGTACCAGCCGCCGTCCCGTTGGTCGTGGAACAGGGTGAGGGGGACTCCGTCCGCCCGCCGCACCCGGTAGTAAGTGCGCGTGAGCGGCGCGGCCAGCCACCAGAGATCGAAGCACCACTGGTCGTCGATGCCGGCCACCCGGTGCCAGCGGTTCTGCAGGCGCACGGCGAGCGGCCGGTTGTCCGCGCCGGCCCGCACTTCCGCCGCCGTGGGCGTGGCGAGCGGCTTCATGCTGTCCTTCACCGCCGGATCCAGGGGCACCTGCAGCGCGCGCAACTCCGGCGCGGGATGCCAGGGGGCGATGTCCACCACGCGGAACAGCGATCGCTTGCCCTGCATGCGGGCTTGGAGTTGCCGGTCGGTCTCCACCAAACGGTCCAGCCGGTCCTTGCGGACATCGCGGAGCAACCCCATCTGCATGGCGGACTCGCCCGTCAGGCTACCCAAGGTAAGCGTCACTTCCTCGACCGGCGCGGGGGGATAGTCGGCCTCCAGGCGGTTTCGGATGATGCGCGCGGCCCGCTCGCAGCCGACGCCGTGCTTGAAGTGGATTGTCTTTTCCCATGGCGGTGAGCGGAAGAGGTTGCACTGGATGGCGGCCTGCTCCGCAAACCGCCCCCGCATCTGCGGCCGCGCGTAGGCGCTCTGCAGCAGACCGTCCAGCGTCACCAGAAAAAATTCCAGGGAGGTGGAGACAAACGGCAGCGTGACGTGCGCGGTGACGGATTCCTCATGTCGCAGCGGGACGAAGGGCTCGTCGTCGCTGCCGTGGCAGAGCTGCCAGGCCCGGGCGCCGTCAGCGCCGAACTGGTCGCTGAGCTGGTCCACGCGCATGGCCGCCACGTCGCCCAAGGTGCGCAAGCCGAAGCGCTGCAAGCGCTCGTGCACCTCAGCCGGAAGCGGCAGCAGCGTCACCGGATGCGGCGCCAGGAACGCCGCCGCATACGCCGGCGCCCGCGTTACTTCACCCGCCCGGCCGGCCTGGGCCGCGACGAGCGCGGTAAATTTTGCCTCTGCCACGCCTATTCTTGGTGCGAGGTATTGAGGCACGGCGTTGCGTAACGCGGCAATCAGCCGCTCTTCACCGCCGTGGAGGGTCTCCAACCCGTCCAGGCGCACGTACGCCACGCCCAGCGCCGCCTGCTCCACCCGGTCGCTGACCGCCTGGAGGGCAATAAGCACCTGCCGGAACGCCCGCCGGTACGCCGGTTCGTCGGCCTCGATGACGACGGTGCCGGCGTTGTGGGAAAGCGCCTGCTCCAACGGCATGCCCACCGTCACGCCGGTAGCGGACGGAAAGATGTCGCTGACCCGCGGACTGCCCTCTGAACGGTCGACGATCACCGCCGGGGCTGCCGCCAGTTCCGGCTGCCGCCGCAACGCGCACTTGGCCCGCAGGTGGGTAATGAGCACACAGGCAACCTTCATGACACCGTTGTCTCCAGCAGGCAACTGTTCTTGACAAGGCCGCGCTCTCTGACAAGGTCGCAGACCCGCGTCCGCACTCTCGTCCTCTGCTTCTGCCACTTAAGAACTTCCCTTTGGCGCAGAAACCGCAATGGGAAATCGGAAGTTAGCATGGCATGACAGACCGCCTTGATCTGCGCGACTAGTAGGTATTGACTTTAGGCTGCACAGGTATGGGTGTCAACGTGAACGGCTGCTGCCCGAAATGTCATTCTGAGGAGCGCGGCGACGAAGTGTCATTCTGAGGAGTGCAGCGACGAAGTGTCATTCTGAGGAGTGCAGCGACGAAGTGTCATTCTGAGGAGTGCAGCGACGAAGAATCTAGCGTCGGGAGCACACTAGATTCCGCGTCTTTGACGAAGTCAGCGAACCCTGTTCGACGCTGCGCTCGGAGTGACATTGATTGCCGTTCGGAATGACATAGGGGGGTGCAGCGTTCGGCGTGGCGTGGGCGCGTGCTGCGTTCGGCGTGGCATGGCTGTGCGTTCCCTGTCTTTTGTCATTCCGAGCCCTGCGAGGAATCTAGCGCCCGCGCAACGTGCCGCCCGCTTGGCGCGGCTCCTTAGATTCCTCACTGCGCTGCGCTCCGTTCGGAAT
>JAJEAH010000010.1 GCA_022824225.1 Chloroflexota bacterium | reverse complement strand
GTAGAGGCAATTCCGACGGCATGCGTAGGGGCGGTTCGCGAACCGCCCCTACCGGCGCCACCGCCAAACGCAAGCCCCTGGGACGACTGATTGGCGCATTCAAGACCGTTAGCACAAAACGGGTAAATCGTTTGCATGGCCTCCCCGGTAGCCCCCTTTGGCAGCGGAACTATTTCGGGCACGTTGTGCGGAACGAGGAGTCTTTGACAAAGATCCGCCAATACATCCGCGATAATCCGTTGCGTTGGGAGTTCGACAAAGAAAATCCCTTGGTAGCAGGTAAACAGCCAAGAGGTCGTTAAACACAGTGGTTGCGGCCGAATCTCCGTAGGGATGGGTTTGCGTACCGAGCATCCCGATTGGGGAGAATAGGTGCGGCGGATTCCGCGTAGGGACAAAGTGTACGGGCAATCTCTCGCACCTATGTCGTGGGTGCGGCGGATCCGCCGTAGGGATAGGTCTAACGGCTTGCGTAGGGGCGGTTCGCGAACCGCCCCTACCGGCGCGACCGTCAGCGCAAAACGAGTCAATTGCGCGCACAGCCAATGATCACCCCTAAACGTACCAACGCCAAGTGGGATCGCGTGGCCGGTCGATTGCCGCATGATTAGCCTGCAAGCTCAAAGATAGTAGTCTAGAAGTTCTCTGCAAAAGGAGTCTGGCAATTGGACCGACCCGATTCGCCCCGCATTTGGACGGTGGCCGAGGCCAAAGCGCGGCTTTCTGAAATACTGCGGCTTGCGGAATCCGAGGGGCCGCAACAAATCGGCATCCGCAATCCTTGTGTCGTCGTGCCCACCAAGACCTGGCGTGCGCAGACTACAGCGCGCAAGCCCCTCGGGCGGTGGCTCGTGGACAACGTCCCTCGCGGCACAAATCTGGAGATCCCGCGCGACCGCGCATCGCAACGAGAAGTTCCGTTTGCCGACGGAGACTCGGATTGAGCGGATTTCTCCTAGACACAAACGTAATCTCCGAGTTGACCCGTGACGTCCCTCACCCGGCAGTGGTCGCATTCTTGAGCGAGCAAGAAGATCTTTGGCTGCCCACGCTAGTCGTGTATGAATTGGAGTATGGCGTCCAACTCCTTGCCCCCGGTCGGCGCCGCGACAATCTACAGGCCGTGGTTTCAAACCTGATTGCGGCTTACGCACAACGGATTCTGCCCCTGGATAGGCCGGCGGCGGAAAGCGCCGCCAGACTCCGGGCGCAGGCCCGCCGCATGGGCAGGCCTCTCGACCTCGGCGCTGCCCTCATTGCCGGTATTGCCCTCAGTAATGCCATGACTATCGCAACCCGCAACGTGCGCGACTTTGACAACGTTGGTGTTGCGATCACGAATCCCTGGTCTAACCGCTAATCCTGGTTGCGCCCGCCAACGGTTCGAGACTCTTGCCACCAATGAGTCGGAAGGCGCTCAGGTTGCCTTCCCCCCATAGCCGCATCCCGCAGGACACTCTTTAGTAGCACGCGAGGATTACTCACAGCTAGCAACTGCGCACAGTCCCTACATTGCGCGTGCCAACCGGCCAGGAATGACTACGTGCAGAAAGGCGAAAAAACCTGCAAAATTCCCCCAACTCCCCTTGACACCCCTATATGTTGTTTCCTATAATTTCCTCTACACCAAGATATACCGATTTCGTAGCACTCAGGTGGCACCGCTGCGACACACTGGTGGTCTTGGATCTCTAAATCACCCCCTCTTCCGGCGCGCTTCACGCGCTGTCGCTTCTCCAAGGAGATTCCAGCCATGGCAGTCATTCACACCAACGGCAAGAGCGCCAACGGTCAGACCGTGCCGGAACCCGAAACCGGCACCTTGCTGGACGGCATTCGCCAGAAGGTCTTTGCCGACCGGTACTCCTACAAGGATGAGACCGGTGAAGCCTTGGAGCACTATCCGGAGCAGATGTGGCGGCGGGTAGCGCGGGGCATTGCCGCTGTCGAGGAAGAGCAGAACCGCGCCGCGTGGGAAGAGGAATTCTATCGCGCGTTGCAGGACTTCAAGTTCGTGCCCGGCGGCCGCATCCTGGCCGGGGCGGGCACGGGCCACGAGGTCACGTTCTACAACTGCTACGTCATTCCCTCACCGCAGGACAGTCGCGGCGGCATTCTGGAAAACCTGAGCGTGATGACGGAAATCATGGCGCGGGGCGGCGGCGTGGGCATCAACCTATCCAGCCTGCGCCCGCGCGGCTCCTATATTCGCTCGGTGAACGGCACCGCCAGCGGGCCGTGCTCGTGGGGCGAACTCTACTCGGTCGCCACCGGCGACGTCATCCAGCAGGGCGGCTCGCGCCGCGGCGCGCTCATGCTCATGCTCGACGACTGGCACCCGGACATCGAGGAATTCATCACCGTCAAGACCGACCTTTCCCGCATCAATCACGCCAATCTCTCCATCTGCGCGTCGGATTCGTTCATGGAGGCCGTCAAGGCCGACGGCGACTGGAACCTGGTCTTTCCGGACACCACGGACCCCGAGTATGACGAGGTCTGGAACGGCGACCTGGCAGCCTGGCGCGCGCGCGGCAAGAAGGTCAAGGTCTACCGCACCGTCAAGGCGCGGGAGATTTGGCAGCAGATCTGCGAAGCCGCCTGGCGCTCGGCGGAGCCGGGCCTGGTCTTCATGGAACGCTACCAGAAACGGTCGAACACTTGGTACTTCGAGCAGATCCGCTGCGTGAACCCCTGCGGCGAGCAAGGACTGCCCGAATGGGGCGTGTGCAACCTCGGCGCCGTCAATCTCTCCGCTTTCGTAGAAAACGGCGAGATGGACTACGAATTGCTGGCTGAGACGTCTAGAGTTGCCATCCGCTTTTTGGATAACGTAATCGACGCTACACCGTACTTCATCGCGGACAACGAGGAGCAGCAGCGCAACGGCACACGCCGCACCGGCCTGGGCACCATGGGGCTTGCCGACGCGCTCATCAAGATGAAAGTGCGCTACGGCAGCAAGGATTCACTGCCCGTCATCGAACGCATCTACCGCACAATCCGCGACGCGTCCTACGGCGCGTCCATGGAGATCGCCAAGGAGAAGGGGGCGTTCCCCCAGTTCGACGCCGCCAAGTACTTGCAGGGGTCGTTCGTGCAGAAACTGCCGGCGGCGCTGCAGGACCAGATTGCCGCCCACGGCATTCGCAACGGCGTGCTGCTCACGCAAGCGCCGACCGGCACAACGTCATTGCTCTCCGGCGTTTCCAGCGGCATCGAGCCGGTGTTCGACTTCGCCATGAAGCGCGTGGACCGCACCGGCGAGCACATCCTCTACCATCCGCTCTTCAAAGAGTGGAAAGACGCCCACGACGGCGAGCCGGAGCCGGACTACTTTGCCTCCAGCAACGACCTGACCCCGGAGGACCACGTGCGCGTGCAGGCGGTTGTGCAGGAATTCACCGATTCCAGTATTTCGAAAACCGTCAACGCGCCGAATTCCTATGAAGTAGCCGACGTCGATACGCTCTACACCCTTGCCTACGATCTCGGCTGCAAAGGCATCACGTTCTTCCGGGATGGCTCCCGCACGCCGGTGCTTTCCCGCGTGGAAGAGAAGAAGGATTCGGACGTTGACAAAGACGCGCAAGAGAACGCGGAAAGTCAGCAGGCAAACAGCACGGCGGTACCGATAGAGATGCGTCCGCGCAAACGACCGGCAGTGGTCGAGGGCGTAACGGTAAAGAAACTCACCGCCCGCGGCGAACTCTACGTGACCATAAACGCCGTCGGTGAAGGCGAAGACAAGCGGCCGATAGAGATCTTCCTCACGCTCGGCAAGGCCGGCACGGCCGACCAAGCCTACCTGGAGGCGCTCGCCCGCTCGATCACGCTCGGTCTGCGGAGCGGCGTGCCAATCAAAGAGCACTATAAGCACCTGCGCGGCATTGGCTCATTGGACGTGATGGGCATCGGCCCGAACCGCGTCCTCTCCGTACCCGACGCCATTGCTCAAGTGATCGCGGAAATCTACGACATTCCCACGGGCACGAACGGCAATCCCACCAACGGCGCCACAGCATCAGAACAAGCGTCGGTTGTGCAGCTCGGTCTGGCCGGCGCACAGCCTGAACGCTCCATTCACGAATCCCGGCACGGCGAGATTTGCCCGGATTGCGGCGCTGCCGGCGTGGTGTACGAAGAAGGGTGCGAGAAGTGCCTCGTGTGCGGCTACTCTCGCTGCTAGCCGCGCCGGAATAGATCTGACGCTTGGCAGCGGTCGTTGGCCAAGTTTGTGCCGCCGCTGCCAAAGCCGGCGCAGCAGCCGGTTCGTCGCCGCGATCGCACTGTACCGGCCGATGAAAACACTTGCGGCGCAGCGCGGCGAAGGCGGCGTGGCGCGAATTGGGTCGCGCGATGTGAGTGGCAGGATCGCCTGCGCGTGGAGGTCTGGCTATGGACCGAGTGAGAATGCTTGCCGCCGTCTACCTCCTGGCCTTAGCGGCTGTTGTGGCTTTTCACTTCGTCTTCAATTCCTTCTACCGGGACGCCCTAGGCGCTATCGACGTATGGGCGGTTTTGGACTGGCCGATTGCGCTCGGCACGTTGCTTGCGCTGGCGATAAACTATCGGCGGCTGCGGACGCGCGAGCGGAACGGCGCGCACGCAACCATGCGTGAGTGCCTAGAGACCGGCACAGCGTTCTACGCGACAGTCCTGCTGGCGCTCTGGTTCTTCTCGAACTGGTTCAACTTCTTGGCGGTTGGCGTTGAAGGCGAGGCCACGGTGAACGCCGTGGTGTGGGCGCTCGTGGACCCTCTCGTCGTATTGGTGTTCGCCGCGACCGGCCGCGGTCTCTGGCGGGAAGGCTCTCGCTCATGAGACTCCCGGCTTGGCAGGCCCCGCGCCGGCAGCTCGCGGCCTACACGTTGGGCGGCTACCGTACCTCGGCATGGGTGCGACTGTCCGGAGGGCGGCCGTCCTGCCAGCTTGTAAGTCTGCCGCTGCGGTAAGACCTCGCCGCCCAGACATTCTGCGTCAGAGATACGCAATCCCCCTCGCCGGCGCGCTCCGTGAGCTTTCACGGGGCGTGTTGGCGTTTTGGGATGGGATTGGCCGGAGCCGCTTCGCGCACCCAGAGCGGGCCGTATGGCACAGGGCAGCCACGAGGGCTGCCCCTACGTTGCTCCGCGCAGCCGGCGTATGCCAAGGTCCGGCGCCGCGCCGCGAGGCTACGCTATGGCAAATTCGGCCAGTACAGGCGCCAGGGCGATGTAGATGGCAATGCCGGTGTAGCCGAGGGCAGCCGTATACGCCGAATCCGTCCGGCGGCGCACTGCCGTCAAGAAGACGCCCATCACCAGCAACGACGCCGCGGCCTGCCAGTAAACGCCCAGTCCCGCGAGTTGCGGCAGAGCGAAGGCAGCCGCACACACCAGGCCGCCAGCCCACACACCCAAACGCGCGACGAGCACGGGATAGCAAAAGCCGAACACCAGCAGACCCGCGAACAGCGCAGTCAGGGGCACGCCAACGGCGTACACCACGGCATCGAAAGCGGCCGGAAAGCCCGCGGGAGGCTCCAGCAATGGCAGGGGGAAGCCCGCCCTATCGGAGACGAATTGGACGGCGAGCGTGAGGAGCACGCCCAGCAACACGACAACCGCAAGTACCCACACGGAATTCTGTCGCGTGAATGCGAGGGCCTCCAATGGCGCGCCTTGGTAGCGCCTGGCAACGATGCGAAAAGCCAGAATGAACGCGATGAGGGCGGGCACCACCAAAGTGGCCGCCACCAACGCGCCGGACGGAAAGAGCGCCGCGCGCAAGTCCTGCTGGCTGGCGGCGCCCAACATGCGCAACGGCGAAAGCGCTGAATAGACGTCGAGGAGGACGCGGCTGATATGCGCCGTCATCAGCCAAATCAACCAGACCGCCAACACCGCGGGCACACCCCAAGGCAACTCGCCGCTGTCGCGTCGCTGGGAACGGGAACTCACCTGGTTCTCCTTGCTGCTTAGACGCCGCGGATGCGGCGTTCGACGGTTGTCTGGATCATGCGGGGCAGCCGCGCCACGTCGGGCACCACCACAACCTGCAAGCACCGCAAGAAGCGGCCCTCCGCCTGGATGATGTACGATTCGTTCAGGGCGTCACCGGGCACGCCAATGCCGAACACGATGATGCCCAACGCGTCGCCGGAGCCGACCATGCCGTTGCGCCGCTCCACGTGCAGCAAGACCTCCTGCAGCTTGCGCCGCTGGGACGAGATGCCGTCTGTCAGCACCAGGATGGTCTTGAGTCCCTTTTGGGTCTGCATGTCCTGCACCGCCTTGCGCACGGCGCTCGCGTCGTCGGTTTTCTTGTGCGGCTTTTCGTACATGGTGCGGAAGACCTGGCTCAAGTCGCGGGGCGTGTAGGTGCGTTCGTTGGCCACCACCTGGGTCGCGAACGTGCACTCGTCGAACGTGCGCAGGTGCCAGACTTCCTCAGAAAACGCCATCATCTGATAGGGGATGCGCAGGCGTTCGTGAATTTCGGCGAAGACGATGGCGGCGTCCACGGTGTGGTCGAATTTGCGGGTGGAATACCCCTTGGCCACCATGCTGCCGCTCACGTCCATGAGGATGATAGCAGCAAAGTCCTTCTGGTGGTCGGCGCGGGGTGTGCGCACGCCCTTCAAGAAGGCCTGCTCCGGCGCCACCACGAGACGTTCCACGTGGTCGGTGTCGATTTCCCCACTGTCGCCGCCCCGGCGGCGGCGCGGCCGCCGGCCCGGCTCCAGCGTGCCAAAGCGGCGGCGCATCATGATTTCCCTCAGGCCCCTGCTACCGGCTTCGCCATCGAGCGAACGGCGGATGGCCGGCTCCAACCGCCGCACCGCACTGCGGTAGTCGAAGTTTTCGTAGTCCGTCTTCGGCGCGGCGGCGCGTTCGCCCAAGCCTTGCACGATGGTGCGCGGCATGGGCGTGAGCGTCCCGGGACGCGCCTTGAACATGCGGGGGTCGATCAGTTGCGGCGGCCCCTCCGGCTTGTTGGTCTCCCGCGGCCCCGGCTGACCGTCTCGGCGAAGATCGGCCTGCTCATCGGGGCTGCTCTCGACTCTCGCGGGCCCGAGGTCTTCCTCGGCAGACACCGGAACCGGGTCCGCGTCCGACGGCGAGCGTGCAGAGTCCTGCGTTTGCGTTTCTTCCTGCTGCTGGGTTGCGGTTCCGGCGCGCTCTTCGCCTACGGCGTCGACTTGCAGTTCCGCGAACAGTTCGCTGTCATCTTCGGGGGCATCCTCATCCACGGTCGGCGACTGTTGTTCCGGCGTCTGTCGTTCCGAAAGGCGGGCATCCTCTTCCACCAGGTCGTTCAGGATAGGCAGCATGCGCCGGGCCAGCACTTCCAACATTTGCGGCATGGAGTCGCGGAGTTGCGCATCCCGCACGCCGGGCCACAGGAGGTCAACGAAGCGGTTTGCCGTGCTACCAATGTGCATGGGGCGCACGCTGCCCGGCCACGTCTCCTCGGACCACCGCTCCAACAGACCCTGTTGCACCTGCTCCCGTAGCGGCGTGCTGCGCCGCCGGGCTGAAGACCACTGGGGATTGTCGGCATAGAGCGCCCGCAGGAACCGGGCCGAACCGGGATGCCGGTCCAGGTGCATGCGGTTGACGCGCAGTTCGTTGACAAAGCGCGCAAAGGGCATGACGGCGGCGAACGCCAGCGGCGCGATGCGGGCAAAGCTCTGCAGGGCCCGCTCGCCGGGGACGCCCGTATGCTGAGCCTCCGCCATCTGCTGGCAGATCGCTCCCACCACACTCGTGCCGGACCACGTGTTCAGGACGCGGGTTGGGTAGGTGAGCGTGTGCCCGCGGGCGATGTAGGCCCACTCGCTGCCGGCCACCACGTTCAAGCGCGCGTCCCGGAGAATGAGCCGCGCCAACGCCACCACCTCGCCGTGGGTGTAGCGCGTATCGCGCACCCGCGCCTCCGCCAAGGCCGCGGAACCTGATGGCAGCGCGGCGTTCATGTCTGCTCCACCGTCACGTTGTACTGCAGGAGCAACGCCTCCAGGATGCGGCGGGCAGCGGGAGTGGCCGCCGAGAGCACGCCCTCTTGGAACCTGGTCAGGAAGTCGGCGGCATCCCGCGCCGTGCGCGCCACCGCCACCAGTTCCGCCGTGCTCCAGTTGCCGGCGGCGGCTACGGCGGCGATCAATTCAGGGGATACGGCATCCTGCCAGATCGCCTCTTGTTGCAGGTCATCCGGCACCGCGCCCGCCGACCACCGGCGGCACTGGCCCACAAAGTCCACAGCCGCCCGCAATAGAGGCGCGGGCACGCCCCGGCCGACGCTGCGCAGCACGGCAAGCTCCTCGCCTGGCGAGGGATAGGCCAACTCCAGAATGGCGCCGAAGCGGTTTTCCACGCCCTCGTTCAAGGGCTTCACGCCCGGGCCCTCCGGCTGTCCCGTGGCCACAAGGCGAAATCCCGGATGCGCCGTGACCGTTCTGCCGTCGGGCAACGTGAGACGCCTGCCTTTGTCGAACAAGCTGTTCAGCAGGGAGTGCACGTCGGAATAGGCAAGATTGTAGTCGTTCACCAGCACCAAATAGCCCTTGATGACTGCCTCCAAGAACGCTTGCACCGCCCACTGGGTCTCGCCCGTGCTCAGGCGGCGGCTGACGAGCAGATCGTGCTTGGAGGTCTCGCCCGTAAACGTCAGTTCCACCAGCGGCAGCCGGCGCAAGCGCGCCAGCGTACGCACGAGCGCCGACTTGCCGCTGCCCGGCGGGCCTTTGATATACACCGGCCGATCAAGCACGAGCGCCGCTTCCAACACGCGCAACGCGGCCCAACTCGAACGGGTTACGCAGGGCAGCGCCACGTCACCCCCGGGCACGTTGCCAATGGGCTTGGGCACGGTGATGCCGTAGGCGGCGCTCAGCGTCGCTTCCAGCGCTTCCAGCCGCTCCGGGTCTGAAATCTCAAATCCGTTCGTGTCCCACGCCCGCAAACGCAGCCCCAAAGCCAGCGGGCTGCCGCCCCACGTAAAGAGAGGCTCCTGCAATTGCACACGGGTGCCGTCGGGCAGTGTGCAGGCATAGCGCGCCAGCGCCGGTTGCCGGCCCCGCCCAGCGTCTGTCAAGGGCTGGTAGACTTCCTGTTCCAGTCCGCCGGCGGCGCCGGCCCCCTCGTCCGCCGTTAGCGGCAGTTCTGCCGAGTCGATATTCGCCAAGCCGACAACACTCTCTTCCGGCACCGTAATCTCGGGCAACAAGAAGCCACTCACGCGGCGGTGGGTGCGGGCCGGCCAGGCGATCAGGCCCAGGCTCTTCTCGACCAGCGCGGCCGCCTCTTGGCGCGCTTCCAGGGGCGCCATGGTCAAGAACGCGTCCCGGGCCACGGCCGCCAGCGAGAAGCCCGTGAGGGCGCACACGCTCAGCCAGTGCACCAGGGAGCGGGTTGAAATCCGGTCCCGCATTACGCCGCCCAACTCCGGATGGCTGCGCAACTCCGCGGCCGCCGCCGCCACCGCCGCGCACGCTTCCAGCGGCGGCATCACTTCGGCGCGCTCCAGCGCCGCCACCCGCCGCAGTTCGTGGAACACGGCTTCGGCTTCTTCAGCCGGCGGCAGGAACTCCATGGCAATGTTGCCTGTGCCGTGGCCTAAGCGCCGCTCCCAGGTCACGCCGATCTCCAGCGTGCCGGTGTAGTCGGGATTCGCCGTGGCGATAACGCCGAATTGCGGATGCACCGGCACCGTCACGTTGCCCCACTCACTGCCAGAGAGCACCACCTGGCGCGCGTCGAGGGCCTGCGTGAACACGCTGAGCAAGTCTTGCGGAATTATGTTGACTTCATTGAGCAGCAGCTTCTTGCCGGTGAGCATGGCATCCACCGCCGGACCCAGTACGGTTGCGGTGCTGTGGGTCTGGCTATCGGCCTGGGTCACCACCTCCACCGACTGGTAGAAGTCGCTCAGCGCCGTATCGCCGCTGAACGTGATCTCGACGCACGGCTCGTTCGCCAGGTAGCAAAACGTCTTGGCAAGGGTTGTCTTGCCGCAGCCGGTGGGGCCCGTCAGCAAGAGCGAGGCGTTTGCCGCCGTAGACGCCTGTGCCGCTGCGGGCGTGGGCGTCCCGGCTCCCGCCGTTACCTGCGCCGTGGGCGCGGCGCTATCCCGCATCACGTGGGCCATCTGCCGGAGCGTGGCCGTCATGCTCGGCGTGCAGTGCCGGAATACCTCGTGGTCTTGCGGCACGGCCCCGGCATAGCTGCGGGACCCGTCCCAGTCGTCGAACTGGCTGGGAATCTCAGCGTGATCGGTCTCCGCCGTGGGCTCCAATTGCAGAGTGAGCGGCGGCTGCCGGCGGCGGTAGGACGTTTCGCCAAGCACGAACACGTTTTCATGCAGCAGAACGCCGCCGCCCAGGTCGTGCAGCAGCGGACCCGCGCCGGCGCCGGCCGCTGTGGGAGACGCGTCCGGCCTTCTGCCTTGACTCTCTTCCTCGGCTTGACCGCGCAGCAGTCCGCTCAGAATATTCCGCATGCCATCGCATCTCTCTTTCCCAGTCTCGCTGCCCGTGTCCCGGCGCTCTTGCGCCAACCTCCCAAACCGAGACCCGCCGCTGTTTGCACGCACGCCGCAAGGCGCTCGCGCCGGGGAACGGCGGCGCCAGCCAGCAGTCCACCGCCGGCGCGCGCCGAACAACTCACGCAAGCGGCGCAACGCGCACGCGCAGACACACAGCCTGCGCAGGCTGCCGCCGCGCGGGCAACACCTCACTTGCGCCGCGCCACGGATCTTCCCCATCATTATACCGCTATGGCTGGGCCGCCCGTAGCCGTCGGGCGGCCGCCCGTAGCCGTCGGGCCGCCGCCCGTAGCCGTTGGGCTGTGCCCGTAGCCGCCGGGCCGCGCCCGCACGCCGGATCCCGCTGCGTAGGAGATTTCGCACAGCGCAAGCGTGCGCTTCCCGCAGATGTGCAAACGTGGTCTGGCCTGCCGCCGACGCCCGGCGCGGGCAACGCGCATCCGGCCGCCCGCGTCGTTTCCCTTTGCTATAATGACTCCAGTTATTCTCCTGGCGCGCTCCCGCCACGACCGCTGACGAAGGGACCACCCTATGCTACTTGGCGCCCACGTGCGCACCGCCGGCGGCCTTGCCACCGCCTTTACCCGGGCCCAAGACCTGGGTTGCGAGTGTTTTCAAATCTTTAGCTCGAACCCCCGCGGCTGGCAGCGGGCGTTGCCCAAAGACGAACACGTGACGGCATACCAGGCCGCTCACGCCGAAACGCCGCTGCCCGCGCTCTTCCATACCCAGTACCTCATCAACACCGGTTCGCCCAAGCCCAACGTCTACGACATGTCGGCCCTGACCCTGAAGCACCAATTGCAGACTGGCGATCTGCTCAATGCCGCCGGTGTGGTTACACACGTCGGCAGTCACATGGGGGACGGCCTGGAACAAGCCCTGCCCCGCATCGAGGCCGCCATCAGCGCGGCGCTCGACGCCTCGGACACCGTGCCGCTCTTGCTGGAAAACAGCGCCGGTTCCGGCGGCAACATCGGCTCGAGCTTTGCGGAACTGGGCGAGATTCTGCGCGCCTGCGGCAACCACGACCGCATCAAGCTCTGCGTGGACACCGCCCACGCGTTCGCCTCCGGCTACCACGTGGAAACGGCTGAGGGCTTCGACGCGATGCTGGACGAGATCGACGAGCACGTTGGCCTGGAACGCCTCACCGCCTTCCACCTCAACGACTCCAAGGTGCCGTTCGATTCGCACAAAGACCGGCATGAGAACATTGGCGAAGGCTACATCGGCCTGAAGGCTTTCCGCTACATCGTCAACCACAAGGCGCTCGCCGACACGTGCGCCGTGCTGGAGGTGCCGGGCTTCGATGACAAAGGTCCCGATCAAGCCAACATGGACATCTTGCGAGGTCTCATGGCATGAGCGCACAACGTGACATCCGGCTCATCGCCATCGACTTGGACGGTACCCTCATCGACGACCGGCTCACGGTGGCGCCGCGCGTGAAAGAAGCCCTGGCCGCGGCCCAGGCTCGCGGCGTGATCGTCACCCTGGCCAGCGGCCGCATGTTCCGCGCCATGCAGCCCTTTGCCCAAGAACTCAACATCCAGGCTCCCCTCATCTGCTACCAGGGCGGCCTGGTGCGCCATCCCGTGACCGAGGAGACGACGTTCCACCTGCCCGTCCCCACGCCCATGGCCCAGGAAGTGGTCGCATTGGCGCGCGCTCGCGGCATTCAGGTGAACGCCTTCGCCGACGATCGCCTGCACGTGGAACGCATGGGGCCGGAGGCGGAGGTCTACATGCGCATCGCGCAGGTTGAAGCCACGGTGGTGCCGGACCTGGCGGCGTTTCTGGCAGACAACCCCTCGACGAAGCTGGTGCTGGTGAACCTGGAGGAACACAAGACGGACAGTCTGGTGGAGGAATTGACGACGCACTTTGGCGAGCGCCTCGGCATCACCAAGTCGCACCGCTACTACACCGAGGCCGTTCACCCGGAGGTCAACAAGGGCCGCGCGCTCACGCAGCTTGCCGACGGGCTGGGCTTTTCGCTGGACCAGGTAATGGGAATCGGCGACAACCTCAACGACCTGAGCTTGGTGGAGACCGCCGGTTTCGGCGTGGCCATGGGCAACGGAAATCCACGGGTCAAAGCCGCGGCGGAATTCGTTACAGCTTCATTCGAAGAGGATGGCGTGGCCGTGGCCGTGGAGAAATTCGTGCTGGGCGGATGATCCTGCCGAATCTCTTGCCTTGCGACCACTCGCGCTTGGTGAGGTCTCCCGGCCCGGTTGCCGCAGGGCAACAGTCGCCGGAAACCAGTTGCGCCCGCCGCCGGGCGGCGGCGCGTCCGCACAGAAATCAAACCCCATGACCGCAAAGATTCTCTCCGCTTCCGATCCCGCTGCCATCGCCTGCGCGGCCGACGTGCTGCGCGCCGGCGGCATCGTCGCCTATCCCACGGATACGGTCTACGGGCTAGGCGCGAACGTATTCGACGCCCAGGCGCTGGAAAAGGTGATGGACGCCAAACGGCGGCCCGATGAGAAGTCGCTTCCGGTGCTCATCGCGGACCGCGGTCACTTGCGGCGGCTCGTCACCGCTGTCACGCCCGCCGCGGCGCGGCTGATGGCGGAGTTCTGGCCGGGCGCGCTCACCATCGTGCTGCAAAAACGCGACGGTCTTTCGCCCCTGCTGGGCGAGGCGACACTCGCCGTGCGCGAGCCCGACCACCCGGCCATAGGAGCGTTGCTCACCGCCGCGGGCGTACCCCTCAGCGGCACCAGCGCCAACCTGAGCGGCCAGCCGGCCGCGACCTCGGCGCAGGAAGCCCAGGAGCAGCTTGGGGACGCCGTGGACTTGATCCTGGACGGCGGGCCCGCCACCGGCAACACACCCTCCACCGTCATCGATTGCACCACCCGGCCCCCGCGCATCCTCCGCCAGGGCGCGGTCACGCGGGACGCGCTCGCCGCCGTTCTAGCAGATCTTCGGCCTTAGCCCAAAGCCCGGTCTCGTTGGCATACGTCAACCGGTTGGCGACTTCGCTCTGGGGCACCCAGACCACGGCCCGCACTTCAGGACTATCTGCATTGACCGCGCCGCCTACGTACTCCATCAAGTAGAAGAGCGCGGTCTTCGCGATTTGCCGCTCCTTGGCGCGAAAGACGTAGCGAATTGACCCGACGCGCGCCACGATGCGGGCGTCGATGCCGGTTTCCTCTTTGACCTCGCGCAACGCGGCGTCGCTGGATGTCTCGCCGTGCTCCAAGTGGCCCTTTGGGAAGATCCAGCCGTCGTGGGCGCTGCTCTGGGTCACCAGTACGTGCACCTGTCCGTCCACCACCCGGTACACTATCCCGCCGGCGGAATGGTCCTTGAGCATGCGCCGGGCGCGTCTGCGGCTGCGTTGCGGTGTTTTTCCTGCCCTGGAGCGTTGCTTCATCACTGACGGCACTTCTTCGTTATCTGGGAATCCGGGAATCAGTAGCTCTTGACTTGATTCCCTTGTTGGGCGAGATCTCATGTCATTCCGAGCGCAGCGTCGAACAGGGTTCGCTGACTTCGTCAAAGACGCGGAATCTAGTGTGCTCCCGACACTAGATTCTTCGTCGCTGCACTCCTCAGAATGACATGTCAGCCGCTCTCCTCAGAATGACATTTCGGGGCGCAGCCGTTCACGTTGACACCCATTCCTGTGCAGCCTAAGTCATTACCTGCTAGTTGCGGGAATCCGCGCCTTTGCAGACACTCGCTATGGCTATCTATACTGAGACAAGGCGCAGGTCATGCCGCGCTGCATAGAACGTAATCTGTGAAAGTCGGTTCAAGGATAACATTTTCCCAGCACCGGCACTGGAGAAAACCATGAGCGTTGTAGTAGATATGTTGACGGAAAAGCTGGCACTCGCGCGCGTTGCGTCGCGCAGTGTGGCGCAGCTTTCCACCAAAGTGAAGAATGACGTGCTGCAAGCAGTCGCAGAGGCCGTGGAGGCAGAAGCCGACTACCTGGTCGCGGAAAACTACACAGACGTCACCGCGGCCACTCAAGCAGGCCTCGACGCGTACTCCATCGACCGTTTGACGCTCACGCCGAAAGTGCTGGCCGGCATTGCCGGCGACGTGCGCAAGGTTGCCGCCCTGGAAGACCCGGTGGGAGCCGTAACGGGCATGCGCACGGTGGAGAGCGGTATCACCGTCGGCCGCATCCGCGTGCCGTTCGGCGTGGTGGGCGCGATCTATGAGTCGCGGCCCAACGTCACCGTGGACATCGCCTGCCTCTGCTTCAAGTCCGGCAACGCCGTGGTGTTGCGGGGCGGCTCGGAAGCCATCCACTCCAACGTCGCCCTGGCCCGCGTGATTCATGACGCCGGTGTAGCGGCCGGCGCGCCACGAGACTGGGTGCAACTCATCGACGATACCGACCGCGCTCTGGTCCACCGCATGCTGGGCGCCAAGGGAGACATCGATCTCGTGATCCCGCGCGGCGGCGCGGGACTTATCAACTTCGTGGTGGAAAACGCCACCGTGCCCGTCATCGAAACCGGCGCGGGGGTCTGCCACACCTACGTGGACGCCTACGCCGATCTGGATAAGGCCCAGCGGATCGTGGTAAACGCCAAGACCCGCCGGTACTCGATCTGCAACGCCCTGGACACCTTGCTGGTGCACGCCGCCGTGGCGCCGCAGTTTCTCCGCGCGCTCTATCCCGACCTGGCGGCGGCTAATGTGGAAATCCACGGCTGCCCGCGCACCCTCGACATCCTGGGGGAGTCGCCCCGCGTGTTGCCGGCCGTGGCCGACGATTGGGGCAAGGAATTCCTGGCGCTGACGATGGCGATCAAAGTGGTGGATGACTTCGACGCCGCCATGGACCACCTGCATACGTACACGTCCAGCCACTCGGAAGCCATCGTGACCCAGGACTACACGCTGGGACAACGCTTCATGCGCGAGGTGGATGCCGCGGCAGTCTACTGGAACGCGTCCACCCAGTTTACCGACGGCGCGCAGTTCGGCCTGGGCGCGGAAGTGGGCATCAGCACGCAGAAGCTGCACGCCCGCGGCCCCATGGCGCTGGAAGAGATGACGACCTACAAGTGGATCGTATACGGGGACGGCGCCACGCGGCCGCTATAGACTGACAGGCGCGGCGCGAATTGGGGTCGCTGCCATGCAAACGTGGGCCGCCCGCTCGCTGTACTTCCCACCGCGCTAGTTCTGCTGAGGGGTCTGCACGATGGTCGGCCCTGCCGGCGTTGCCGTGGGCACTTGCCCCGGCGGCGGTGGGATGATGAGCCGCTGGCCGATGGAAATTGGGTAGGGATCACCCAAATCATTGGCCGCCGCAATCGCTTGCCACGTTACGCCCGGGAATTTGTCAGCAATGGTGCTCAACGTGTCGCCGGCCACGACCGTGTAGCTGCTCTGCTCGGCAGGCGCGGCGGTCGGTTCCGCCACGCCCGTGGGACTGGGACGTATGATCGTAAACGTCGGCGTGGGCGTCGGCATCTCATCGTCCATCTCGTCGTCGCCGATAAAAGGTATGCAGCCGCCAACCAATACGATAAGCGCCAACAAGAGCGCCAAGGAGCGCGCCGTCGCACCGCGCGGTGGCTTGATGCTGCTATTTCCCATCTGCGCGCTGTCTCCCAGACCCCGCGATTGCGGCTAGGCACGGAGGGTCACTACGGGTTGCCATGTGGCCGCATGCCTTCTGCCGGACTTGCGCCGCGCTCGTGTGCCGTTGTTGTCCGCGATTTCCACACTCAATGTAGTACATGGGGAGATACGGTGACAAGTGCGCGGTGGTCCGGCGCCGCGGGCTGGCCGCTATTCCCTTGGCGGCAGGCGACACCATGAGCCTCCCTGCGCGGCGCGACTCTGCCCCATCTCGCGCCGCGCAAGCCACGCTTGCGGCGCACGAAAGACTCCGCGGCGGGTTCTTCTCGCTCCTGCTCGCGCAACCGCAGCGCGCGCCCGGCGCGACCGGTCTGCGGCGATCGGCGCTACGAATCTTGTCCTGGCCGAAAGTCCTTGTGCACCTTGCTCGCCGTGGGCATTTCTTGATTCTGGTATTTGCTGCCCAGCCCCGGCGAGCCGTAGGGCCGGTCGACCGGCGTGGTCATGGTGAGAAACGAAATCTGGCCGATGAACATGCCCGCATAGAGCGGAATGGGCAGCTTGGCGACGTTGGAAAGCTCCAGCGTAATCGTGCCGGAAAAACCCGGATCGATGTACCCCGCCGTCGAATGGATGATCAGGCCGAGCCGTCCCAGCGAACTCTTGCCCTCCAGACGCCCTACCAGATCGTTGGGCAGCCCCACGCGCTCCAGCGTGGTGCCCAACGCGAATTCGCCCGGATGCAGCACAAACGGTTCATCCTCAGCCACTGTGACGCTCTGGGTGAGATCCGGCTGGGGCGCGCGCACGTCGATGTGGGTGTAACGGCTGTGCTCGAAAACGCGAAAGTGCCTGCCCAGGCGCAGGTCCACGCTGGAGGGTTGCACGTGGGACGGCTCAAATGGCTCGATGCGTAGCCGCCCGTCCGCGATTTCTTGGCTGATGGTGCGGTCGCTGAGAACTGACACGCGCTGCGCCTCATGTAAGAGTGTTCACCAAATGCTACGAATTCTCTGCCAGTATAATTCAGAACGGGGCGCCGTGCCGACCGGGGCCTCGCTCTGCGTCCGCGCTCCAGGCACACCCTCGCCGCGGCGAGCCCAGTCCGGGGCCAAGCCGACTCTGGCAACCACCGGCTTGGCATGCTCGCACGTTAGAATCCTGCACGCCACTGCGTGGCCGAGCGCAGACTCCAGCATCTCACTCAGGACGAACCGAGGGGCTACATGCTAAATGCCCGCGGTTCGTGCTATCCTACCGTGTAAGCACGTTTCCCACTGCTGTCTTTCACTGTGAATCTGAAAGGATGCGGCTGCATGCAAGTCAAGTCGAAACTGGCGCTGCTGGGCGGTCCCAAGTCAGTGCAGAGCGATCCCGGAAACATCTTCAACTGGCCCATCGTAACCCCCGAACATGAAGAAGCCGTCTTGGAAGTGTTGCGCCGGGGCGGCATGTCCGGCACGGACGTCACCCGGCAGTTCGAAAAGGAATACGCGGCCTGGGTCGGCACCACCTATGCCCTCGGCGCAAACACGGGCACGGAGTCCTTGCGCGCGGCCATGTTTGGCTGCGGCGTGGGCGTTGGCGACGAAATCATCTCCCCCAGCGTGACGTACTGGGCGTCCTGCCTGCCGGCTTTTTCGCTCGGCGCCACGGTCGTCTTTGCCGACATCGATCCCAATACGCTGAACATCGATCCCAATGACATCGAGCACCGCATCACCGAGCGCACGAAGGCCATCGTCCCCGTGCACTACTGCGGCTATCCCGCCGACATGGACCCGATCATGGAGATCGCGGCCAGGCACGACCTCAAAGTCATCGAGGACGTCTCCCATGCCCACGGCGGGCTGTACAAGGGTAGAATGCTGGGCTCGATCGGCGACGTGGCGGCTATGTCGCTTATGAGCGGCAAGTCCTTCGCCACCGGTGAAGCGGGCATCCTGACGACGAACAACCGCGAAATCTACGACCGCGCCCTGGCTTTCGGCCACTACGATCTCTACACGGCCGAAAACCTGGAGACGGAGTACCTGAAGCCCTGGGCCGGCCTGCCGCTGGGCGGCTACAAGTTCCGCGTGAACCAGCTCAGTTCGGCCATGGGCCGGGTAACGCTCAAGTACTACGACGGCTACATCGCGGAAATCCAGCAGGCCATGAACTACTTCTGGGACCTGTTGGACGGCGTGCCGGGCCTGCGGGCGCACCGGCCGGCTAAGGACTCCGGCAGCACCATGGGCGGCTGGTATGCGGCCCGCGGCCTCTACCGGCCCGAAGAACTGGGCGGACTTTCCATCTCGCGCTTTGCCCAAGCCGTATCCGCCGAAGGCGCGCGCTGCGGGCCGGGCACGAATAAGCCGCTGCACCTCCACCCCCTCTTCCACGAGGCGGACGTCTACGGCCACGGCAAGCCCACCGTCATCGCCAATGCCGACAGAGACCTGCGCCAACCCGCGGGCAGCCTGCCGGTCAGCGAGGACATCGGCTCCCACACGTACAGCATCCCGTGGTTCAAGAAATTCCAACCGCACGTCATCGAAGAGTATGCCAACGCCTACCGCAAGTCGGCGGAGAATTACGAGGAACTGCTGGAGGACGATCCCGGCCGGACCGACGACATCGGCACCTGGCGGTTCTTTTCGCCGGCGTAGCGAGTTGCTGCCCACCGGCGCGGAGATTCGCCGCTGGGCACGCCCGGATCGGCGCGCCTGCCCCGCTTGAGCGCCGATGACGGCACTCCCGGTCCGGCGCCGGGGAGTGCAGCGCCGGGCGCGCAGCTCCGGCAAGAGGCGAACGAAGTCTGATACGCGCCCACCTAACGCACGTTAGGTGGGCGCGTATAGTTTGCCCCAATCGGACGCTGTCTCGCCTTGGCTGCTTCTTCCTCCAACGCCCCAAAGCGCAAAGCAGCATTGCTCCAACACCGCCGCTCCTGCGCTCAGGCCGTCACGAACGCGCACCCGCCGGGCTGGACCAAGGCGAATGCCCGCCTGCCGGTCGAAACCGGTGGACGATCGTCGACCATCTGCCTAAAGTAGGCAGTTAATTCGTTCCTGTTTCGCCCAAACGCACCTGTGAGAACCCCTCCGTTTGGCTTACACTGGAAGTAGGCGGGTAGTACGGTACGCGGAGAGAGGTAGCGGCACATGGATCAACTCGGCCTCATCGTCATCGTCGGAGTCCTCGTCATTGGCGCGTGGCTTGTCATTCCCCGCATCTTTCCCCACGCGCAGATGATCTGCACGCGCTGTGAGGGGACCGGCGCCGTGGATGAAAAGTGGCCCAATCCCGATGAGCCCAGCGGCTGGCACGAACTCCGGGGCACGTGCCCCAAGTGCGACGGCAAAGGCAAGGTGAAGGCAGCCTAGCGCAAGCGTTGGACCCTGCGCCGGGCCGGGCACGCGGGCACAGCGACCGGGCGGACCATGGCGGGCGGCGGCAATACGCCGCCTGCCAAGCGCCCAGGCAACGCGAGAAAGGCTGAGGGTGCAACTCATTCCCATCGACGCGGCGCCCGAAGCGGAACGGCAGGGGCAACCGGTGGTGACCGTTGCCTTGGTCGCCATCAACGTCGCGCTGTTCGTGGCAGCCAATTCCCTGGGCTGGACTTCGCGTGAGTTCGGCCTGCAACCGGCTGGGCTGTGGGCGGGAGAACCGGAGCAACTCCGCAACCTCCTGCTCTCCGCATTTCTCCATCTCGGCTTTCTCCACCTGGCCGGAAACATGCTCTTTCTGTGGGTATTCGGCGCCAACGTGGAAGACGAGATGGGCCACGTGGGCTTTGCCGGGTTCTACGTGGCCTGCGGCATTGGGGCGGGCCTCATCGAGTCCGCGCTCTTTGCCGCCGACACCATCCCGCGCATTGGGGCCAGCGGCGCGATTGCCGGCGTGCTCGGCGCGTTCCTGGTGCTCTTTCCGCTCACGCCCATCGGCATTCTGCCGGTGCATATCGTTGGATTCTGGGCGTTGGGCAAGCTGATGGGGGCAGGCGAGTCGCGCCCGCCCACGTTCGATGTCTCCGCCATCATCGTCATTGGCGTGTGGCTGGCGCTGCAAATCATCGGTTCGCTCGGTTCGGCAGCCGGACAGGGCGGCGGCATCGCCTATACCGCCCACCTGGGCGGGTTTGCCGTGGGCTTCGCCATAGTGCAGGTCTTGCGGCGGGGTTTTGGCTTCGCGCCGGACGCCGACGACAGCGAACCCGAGATCATGCGGCAAACGGGTAAAGAAGTGTTGGTGGCAAAACGCCCGCTGCCGGCCGGGCACAGGCTCGCGCCCGAGGACATCGAGCCGTTTCCGTGGCGCCACGCGCCGCCGGATGGGCACTTCAAGCCTGAAGAAGCGGAGAGCCTCTACGGCAAGCGCCTGCGACGAAACCGGTATAGATACCAGGCGATTCTCACGGAAGACGTTGAGGGCACGAGCGAGGGCAGTCAAACGTAAGATGCCGCGCATAGCCGGACTACCGCGAGTGCTGCCAGAGCCCAACGGCGCCAGGCCGATCAACCGGCGCTGCGCCTCGTCGCCGAGGAGCGGGGGCGGTCACGCAGCGGGGAACGTAGGCTAGATTTCCTGCAGGATCTTGGCCTTGAGCGTCTCGTATTCCGCTTCCGAGATGAGCTCCAGTTCGAACATTTCCTTCGCTTTGGCCAGTTTCGCGACGGGGTCTTCCGCCGCTGGCGCGGTAGCAGCATCGCCGCCGGTCGGCAGGGCAATCTGCGTGCCGCCGGCCCGCGCGCGCTCCTCCTCCATCTTTCGTACCCGCCGGCGCTCCCGCCACTCCTGTTCCTTCTGCTGGCATATGCTGTAGAGCGCCCGAGCCTGGTCCTTGACGAGATTGCTCGTCCGGTACGTTTCGCCGTTGGTTAGAACGCACTCAAGCGAAGACGACAGCATGTCCTGCCTCATCTCTACGTTGGCAACGTCTTCCCACAGGAAGTCCTGGAAGTCGAATCCTCTAAACCGGTGCCGCTGAAAGATGATCATGCGATTGTTCGTCGCAGCCACCGCGTCATACTTCTGGCCGAGCACCGTCCAGCCCTGATGAGCGATATACAAGATGGTCTCGTTCGGTGTGAGGATCGACCTGACCTCTTTGGCAATCGTACGGAGCACGTCGAGATTCTGGCTCTCATCGATCCGCTCGATGCCTAGCTCGCTGCGTACACTCTCACCGGCTTCTCCCATGTCACACGCTCCTTCTACGGCCCGCCCACCGTCTATTTTGGCGGCAACTTGACAATTGCGAACCAGAAGTCTTCGAGGGACTGCACCACTGTTGCGAATTGCTCCAAGCCCACCGGCTTGGTGATGTAGCAATTGGCGTGCAGCTCATAACTTCTCAAGATGTCTTCATCCTGTGAGGACGTTGTGAGCACAGCTACCGGAATAGTCTTGAGGTCCGGGTCCTCTTTGATCTCCGCCAGCACCTCGCGCCCGTCTTTGCGGGGCATGTTGAGGTCGAGCAAGATGAGGTCCGGACGGGGCATGCCGGCATACCTGCCTTCTTTGCGCAAGAACGCGAGCGCTTCCACCCCATCGCCGGCCACGTGCAAGTTGGTGCGGATCTTGCTGCCGAGCAGCGTTTCTTCGGTAAGCAACACGTCGCCCGGATCGTCCTCCACGAGCAGGACGTCTACCGGTTTTGCCGAGGACTGTACCTGCATGGGCGCTTACTCCGCGGTTTTCGGAAGACTAACGTAGAATGTAGCGCCGGCGCCGGCCTGGGATTCCACCCAGATGCGACCGCCGTGGCGCTCGACGATCTTCTTGCACACGGCCAGGCCGATCCCCGTGCCGCCGTATTCCTCGCGGGTGTGCAGCCGCTGGAATATGACGAAGATACGCTCGGCATACTCCGGCGCAATGCCGATGCCGTTGTCACGCACGGAAAAGACCCACTCGTCACCTGCATCCTCCGCGGAGACGTGCACCCGCGGCGGTTCCTGCCCGCGGTACTTGAGCGCGTTGCCAATGAGGTTTTGCAGAACCCGCGCAAGCTGACCGGCGTCCCCACTGACCTGGGGCAGCGGATCATAGGTGACGTGGGCGTTGCTCTCCCCCACCGCTACCTCCAGGTTTGCCAGCGCTTCCTGCACCACGTCGTTCATTTTCGTCGGCAGGAACTCCTTGCCCCGCGTGGTCACCCGCGAATAGAGCAGGAGATCGTTGACGAGCGCCTGCATGCGCATGGCGCCATCCACGATGTAGTGCAGGTAGGTATTGCCCCTGTCGTCCAACTGTTCCGCGTAGCGCGACTCGAGCAAGTTGCAGAAGCTCGCGATCTTGCGCAGGGGCTCCTGGAGATCGTGGGAAGCCACGTAGGCAAACTGTTCCAACTCCTGGTTCGACCGCTGCAACTCCGTCACGGCGTTTTGCAGCGCGCGCTGGGTCTCCTCCAACTTGCCGTAGGCGAAGGCGTTGGCGATGGTGCCGGCGATCTGCGCGCCGATGCGTTCGGCCTGCGCCAGGTGATTCTCGTCGTATGCGTATGGCTGGAGCGAGCGGATATTCAGCGTGCCGACGAAAACGCTGCGGGCAAAGAGGGGGACGGCGATGCGCGTTTGAAAGTCACCGCCCAGGTCGCGGGCCGGCTGGTGTCCCGCCGCTTCCTCTTCGGCCGGCGTGCGAAACAGCAGCCCCCGGCGGTCGCGGGCCAGGATGTCGCTGATGCCGCCCGGCACGATCTCGTGCACGATTCCTCGTTCCCAGCCCGGAATGTCGCCGCCGACCGCATACACAGCCTGCACCGTATGCGCTTCCATATCGACAGAGGAAATGGAGAGGCGATCGAACGGGATGAGGAGCGCAACCTGCTGCGCAAATTGCTCGTAGATCTCGTCTATGTTGAGAGTTGAGCTGATGATGCGGCTGATTTCAGCCAAGACGACGTATTCGGTGGCCCGCCGGTCCGGTTGCCCGCGCGGCTGGGATCGGGCATTGCCAACCTGTCGTGACGCCTCGTTCATCGCGTGCTTTCCGGGGCCGCTCGTGGTTTCGGGTGGGTCATACGCATAGGCGCTTCCCCTCGATTCCCGTTGTCACAAACGCGGCGCGAGTGTGCTAGAGTGGTACGTACATTTACGGGACAAGTTTACCACAGCGATCGATCAGAGGAGCCTACGACGGTATGGACTCTAATATCTTCGAAATCCTCCTCGTGGAAGACGATAGCGGTGACGCTGAACTGCTCTACGAGTTGCTGGAAAAAGTGCCGAACATGCAGTTCGACATCACACACGTCACTCGACTTGCTGAAGCCAGCGAGCAGACGAAACTGGAGCCCTACGACGTCATCCTGCTCGATCTCGCCCTGCCCGACAGCCAAGGGGTGGAGACGATCCGCGCCATGGTGAGCGCCGCTCCAGCTATCCCGATCGTGGTGCTCACGGGTCTCAACGATGAAGAGACCGGCTTGGCAGCGCTCAGGAACGGCGCGCAAGACTATCTCGTAAAGGGCCAGGTGGACAGCGGCGCGGTCACCCGCGCCATGCGCTTTGCCATGCAACGCCACCAGGAACCAACGTAACACGCCGAGCGGGTGTCAAGCGGGCGCCATGCGGCAGTCCGCGCTTCTCGCATCGCCAATGCTAGGCGAGATGAATGCGAGCGGCCTGAAGGACCGGTCTTCTGAGGGCTGCTGAGCGTGGCAGCGCGGACGAAAACTGCTCTCCTGGCTCGCGGCGGACTTACGGGTCAAGCCAGCCTCAACCACAATCCGCCCTCGCTCGCCCGCGCCGCCGCTCTCAAGGCCCGCTCTCTGGGCCGAACAGCCTTGTCTAGACGGGTCATTTACGCGCTACGCGAATGCCCGGGAGAGCGCAGGCTATGCGCACGTCCCGTGCGAGCGCACGTCCAGTGCGAGCCCACGCTCCGTGCGAGCCCACGCCCCACGCTCCGTGGGAGCCTACGCTACCGGTGTCTCTACTCATCACCGCACAGTGGTTGAGCCACTAGTCCATGAGTTGCGAGACGATGCCCACGGCCGTATCGCACTCAATACGGGCCATATTTATGACAATGTCATAGAGCGCCGGTTCTTCCCAGTCCACGTTGAACATGCGTCGGATGTAGCTGCGGCGATCATTGTCGGAACGTCGGATTTCCTCCTCGGCTTGTCCGAAGTTCATGCCCACCGTCCTGGCGTAGTGGCGGGCGCGAAAGTCGGCGGGCGCGACCAGGCGGACCTTGAGCAGCCCGCGCAGGTCGCCGAGGATGATGCCCGCGCCCCGGCCAACGATGATGGCGTTGTCGCGCCGCGCGATTTCTCGGACCACGGAGCGCAGGGCGGTACGGACGATTTCGGGTCTCACCCCACCATCTTCGCGCCGCGTCGTCAATTGCCGACGCGCCGGGCCTCCCAGGATGCGCGACAACACGCTCTGGATCGCGCCGGACTCCAGGCGTTCATCGAGTGCTCTCACCACTCCCGTGTGCACTTCCAACTCTTCCGCGACCTGCTGGATCAGCCTATCGTCGAAGAGCGGGTAGCCCAGGGAATTCGTCAGCTTGTTGGTGAATTCTACTTCATTCGTGCCGAGCTGCCGTGAGACAGTGATGATTGCCACAGGGGCCTCCTAGTCTACCGTGTACCCCACGCCGGTAAGCGTTTCCACCAGGAAGCGGCGCGCGCGCGTAGCTTGGTGGTTGATGTCGTCGAGGGCCTCGCCGCTAAGACATTCCACCGCACAAGGCCCGGCAAAGCCGGCATCCTGCAGCGCGCCGAATACTGCCGGGAAGTCCACCAAACCGTCGCCCGGCGTGACCATCACGTCGCCCTGCTGGCCGCCGATTTCATCCTTGATGCACATACCGCCCACGATGGGGGCGATCTCGCGAATGTGCGCCATTGGGTCTTCGCCGGCGTAATAGAGCAGGTTGCCGGCGTCGTAGCAAATCTTGAAATTCTGGTGGTTCACTTTCTTCCACGATTCGATGGTGTCGTGGGTGGTATTGCTCAGGCCGCCGTGGGGCTTGAGCATGAGCGTGATGCCCTTGTGCAGGGCATATTCGGCGGATTCGCGCATGATGTCATAGTAGGTGTCGTACTGTTCCGGCTGCGACGCGCCGCCGGTCATGACGTGGCGGGCGCCCAGTTGCCCCACGTAGTCGAGCTCACGGTTGAGGGCGGCCACGCCTTCTTCCACGCTCGTCAACGGGTAGGTCGCCATCATGATCGAGAAGTCCAGGCCGGCGTCTCGCACCGTGCGCCCGACGGCGTCCACTTCCTCCGGCGTGGACTCGTAATCGATGAGCCGCGTGGGGCCCATGCTCATGGGGCCGAAATAGTTGAATCCGGCTGCTTTCATGCCCGCCGCGGCGGCCTCGATGCCATACTCCCGCCAGGGGCGGGTGAAACAACCAAGCTTGATCTCCACTTTGGTCACCTTTCCTGCTTGTATTGGCTGACGTCCAATCGCCAGCCCCTAGTGCCAGTGTCTAATCCAACGAGATTCCTGCCGGCAGCGTACCGGCCGGGCGCGCCGCGCTGGGCCGGAAGTCCGGCACCGCGAGCAGCGTTGAATTCTGCGCGATGGACTCGGCGGCCAGAATGGCCGGCGCGGCGGTGTCCATGGCGCGGTAGAGGTCGAATTCCAACGGCCGTGTGCCCAAGACGGCGTCCCGGAACGCGGCGTGCACGTAGTAGTCGGCGTCGCCGTGTCCGCTGCCCCGCGCCGCGGCGGGCGCGTCGGTGCGTTGGTATTGCCAGTCCACCTCCGCCAGGTCGTGCATCTGGGCCTTGGCCAGCCAGAGCTTCGGTCGCTCGCGGCCGGAGCGCCGCCACTCCACCGAGCCCTCGGTACCCATGATTTGGTACCAGTGGTAGTCGCGGGGCGGCTGCGGTTGGGCAAAGCTGGCGGCAAGCCGCAGAATGGCGTCCTTTTCCGTCTTCATCAAGCTGACCTGCATGTCCGGCTGGGGTATCTCCGGATGCGCAGAGCTTGGCGACCCCGTGCTCATGCCCGTTACCGATACGACCCGGTCGTCCAGCACGTACAGCAACGGGCTCAACTCATGGGGCAGGTAGTGAATGCTGGGCATCAGCGCGCTCCACGTGGGTTCCGCCTCCGGGTGGTCGGCTATCTCGGTGGGACCGTAGAACGTACCGGTAGCTTTTTCCCAGAAGAACTGGGATACATAGTAGTGGAAGTACTGGCCTTCCACATACGTCACGCGACCCAGTTTGCCGTCCGCCACCAGATCGTGCCAGGCCTGCATGACGCCCATGTAGCGCGTCTGCTCGGCGAGTTGGTATACCTTGCCGGACCGTTCCGCGGCCACGACGATGCGCCAGCAGTCCTCGATATAGTGCGCGGCGGGCACTTCCGCGTTCACGTGCTTGCCCGCATCCAGCGCCTGCGCCGCCAGCGCGCCCTGGCGCGGGCTGCGCACCGTCAAGGCGATGGCGTCCACGTTGGCGTCCGCCAGTATGTCCTCGTATTGCGCATAGACGGCGACGCCGGCGCTTTCTTTGAGAACGGCGAGCGCGCGATCGTGG
>JAJEAH010000070.1 GCA_022824225.1 Chloroflexota bacterium | reverse complement strand
GGCGAGATCATGCTTCTCGGCAAGCGCGCCCAGCTCGTCGATCTGCGCCGGATAGCCGCCAAAGTGTACCGGGATGATGGCGCGGGTGCGGGGCGTGATGGCTGCCGCCACCGCCGCCGGATCGAGACAGAGCGAGTTGGCGTCCACGTCGGCAAAGACCACGTCTGCCCCAACGTACATGGGCGCAAAGGCCGTGGCCATGAAGGTGAAGGCGGGGACGATGACCTCATCGCCGGGTCCGATGTCGAAGGCGCGCAGGCCGATGTCGAGGCCCGCGGTGCAGCTCGTGAGCGGAATCCCGAACGCGGCGTCGTGATAGGCGCAGAAGCGCTCATTGAGTTCCATCACCATGGGACCATGGCCGGTGCCGCCCCACGTGGAGCCCGCCAGCACCTGGCGCAGCAGGTCGAGCTCCCGCTCATCGGACTGGGGCCACCCGGGAAACGACGTCGTGCAGACGGGCGTGCCGCCGCGGATCGCGAGTTTTTCCATCTTGGGGTTGCTCCTCCGTATCACGGCTTCGTGACTGCATAATGCCCCCTCACCGGATCGGGATTCCCTGGGGGTGTTTGACAGATGTCAGATGCTTGCCGGTGCGCGGACCGTGAGGACGACTGCCCCTCCCCGGCGCACTTCGCTTCACCCCTATCTTAGCCTAAGTGCGCGCCGCGTACGAAACGGTGCTCGGCAGGGCGTGAGAGGTTGAGCGCACGGCCCGCTCGGTCTACGATAGGAAAGAGGCGCCCTGCGCGCGATGGCTCTTGTGGGAGGCCTTTGCCGAGCGCCGATTCACCGCGCAAGGAATGATCGGATCCGGGGTATAGGGAAGCGATTCGATTGGCATCGCCGCACCGCCCTGGATTCCGGCGTGCGCCGGAATGACGGGCTAATTTACAGCTCTCCAGCGAGAGGAGCAACACAGCGCCGTGGCAACTAAAATCGGCTTCATTACCGACGTGCACGGCAATGCGCCCGCGCTGCGCGCCGTGCTGGCGCAACTCCAGCGCGAGGACGGTCTGGAGCATATCTACGGCGCGGGCGACCTCATCGGCATCGGCCCGGACACCAACGATGTGCTGGAGATTCTCTTTAGCCTGCCAAACTTCACCAGCGTTGCCGGCAATCATGAGGACTGCATCCTGGCGTTGCTGGCCGGCGAAACGCCCAGCAGCCCGCCGGGCATGGAAGAACACCACCAGTGGGTAGCGGCCGAACTCGACCGCCGCTTTCTGCCGCAACTGCGGGCGCTGCCACGTTGCCTTGCGCCGCAACACGGCGGCGCGGCCTTCTTCATCGCCCACTACCACCTGGATGCGGAGGGGATGCTGCTGCCGATAGACCAGGAGCCCACGTTGGCCAAGCTCGAAGCGCACTATGCGGAGAGTCCCGCAGGCGCGGTCCTCACCGGCCACCACCATGACGGACATTTCTTTGAGCGGCCGGGGCGCGTCTTCTTGAACCCGGGCGCGTTAGGCTGCGGTATGCACCCGGTGGCGCGGTATGCGGTGCTGACGCTCGGCGCAGAGGGCATTGGCGTCGAACGGCGTGAAGCGGCGTACGACTGGGAGGGATTTCTCCGTTCGTACCGGGAGCGTGAGATTCCGGGTGGGGAGTTCATCTTGGAGCGCGTGTTTGGCCAGGCGTGAGCGTGCGAAGGGCACGGATAGGATGGGCTCCCGCATTCGCGGGAGAGACGGATAGGCGGGCGGGGAGCGACGGGTAAGCGGGCGGGGAGCGACGGGTGGACGAGCGGGGGAGTGACGGGCAGGCGGCCGGGGAGTGACGGGCAGGCGGGCGGGGAGTGACCGGTGGACGAGTGACGCACTGCAACGTTGCGTGCTGAGACGGGTAAAGTCGTTAATACTTCCGCTGTAGTGTAAACGAACGTGGGTAGACGAAAGGGAAGTTCATGGCAAATGAAGAGACCCGTACCGAGCGTGATTCGATGGGCGAAATGGAAGTGCCTGCCGACGCCTATTACGGCGCTTCCACCCAGCGGGCCGTGCTGAACTTTCCCATCAGCGACCTGCGCTTTCCGCGCCGGTTCATCCAGGCGCTCGGCTTGATCAAGCAGAAGGCGGCGGAGACGAATCAAGAGCTCGGCTTGCTGGACGGCAGACTGGCAGACGCCATCACGCAGGCCGCGCAGGAAGTGGCGGACGGCGCGCTGGACGCCGAGTTCGTGCTCGACATCTTCCAGACCGGCTCCGGCACGTCCACCAATATGAACGCCAACGAGGTCATCGCCAACCGCGCGGTGGAATTGCTGGGCGAGGAGCGGGGCTCCCGCACCATCCATCCGAACGACCACGTGAACATCTGCCAGTCGTCCAACGACGTGATCCCGGCGGCCATGCATCTGTCGGCGCTCCTGGGCATCCGTGAAGACTTGATTCCGGCATTGGCCAAACTCCAGCGCGCCCTCGTCGCAAAATCTGAAGAATTCATGCCCATCATCAAGACCGGGCGCACCCACCTGCAGGACGCGACGCCCATTCGTTTGGGGCAGGAGTTCCAGGGCTATGCCGGGCAGATCGAGCGGGCGATTGCGCACCTGCGCCATGCCGAGGAGGCGCTGGGCGAATTGGCGCTGGGCGGCACGGCGGTGGGCACCGGCATCAACGCCCATCCCGAATTCGCGCGCCGCGTCTGCGCCAAGCTCGGCGAGGCGACAGGCTGCCGCATCCGCGAGACCGACAACCACTTCCAGGCCCAGAGCGCCATCGACACCATGGTGATGGCGAGCGGCATGCTCAATACCGCGGCTGTGGCCCTCATGAAGATTGCCAACGACATTCGCTGGCTGGGGTCGGGTCCCCGCGCGGGGCTCGGCGAACTGCTGCTGCCGGAAGTGCAGCCGGGGAGCAGCATCATGCCCGGCAAGGTGAATCCGGTCATACCTGAATCCGTCATCCAGGTCTGCGCGCAGGCCATGGGCAACCACCACGTGGTGACGCTCTCCGGCCAATGGGGGTATTTCGAGCTCAATACCATGCTGCCCGTGGCGACGTATAACGTATTGCGACCAATTGGCCTGCTCAGCGCGGCGGCGGCGAACTTTGCCGACCAGTGCGTCAACGGCATCACAGCTACCGAGCACGGACCCGCCACGGTGGAGCGCGGCCTCATGACGGCGACGGCGCTCGCGCCGCTGGTGGGTTACGACCAGGCCGCCGTGATCGCCAAAACCGCGTACACCGAAAATAAGACCGTCCGTGAAGTGGCGAAAGAACTCACCGAACTGACCGACGAGCAGTTGAATGAAGCGCTCGATCCGGCAAAGATGGTGCAGCCGGGACTGAGCGGCATCGCGGCAGGGGGTTGACCTGCCCGTGAAGTCACTGGGCCTACGGTAGGGTCATGCGAGGTGAAAGTAGCCCACACGAGCGGATTGGGAGGTGGAATGGCCATGAACCAGGCCCGTTCGCCCTGAGCTAGTCGAAGGGTGAACGGCATAGGAAGTCAGATTGACGAACTAGTTTCTCGACTCCCCTCCTGTGCTTCGACAGGCTCAGCACGAACGGATTGAGGGCACAAGGAGGAACGCGGCACAGTCCACGTAGCACATTCGCGGCGTGAACAGGAACAGGAGGTTCTGCAGCATGGCCTACTACGACGATTGGCCCATTCTCGGCATCGAGGACGTGAATCCCCGCCAGCAGCGGTTGTTCGAGCAGTACGAGGAGTACCTGCTCCACCACATCAAGGAGCTCTACGACGCGCGGGAGCGCTACTGGAACCGCGACTACTCCGGCCTGGACGCCTATGTGCATTCGGTGGAACCCAACCGGCAGCACTTTTTGGATAGCCTGGGCGGCTGGCCGTGGGAGCGGCACGACATGCACCTGCGCATCGAGCCCCTGACAACGACCGCAGACTTTCGCGTCGAGCGGGTCTACTACCGCGTGTTCGAAGGCGTGGAGAGCGATGCGCTGCTGCTCACGCCGCTCGGCAAGGGACCGTTTCCCGGTGTGGTCCTGCAGATCGGCATCTACGGCGTGCCGGAAACCGCCTGCGGCTTTACCGAGACCGAGCACGCGGGCATCGACAGCACGTATCACCGCATCGGCGGACGCCTGGCCAGGCATGGCTATACCGTGCTCGCCACGCGCATGGTGACCGGCTTCGAGCCCGACAAGCTGGCGGGACGGTTCGCGCCCAAGCTGCAGGAGCTCAGCAGCGGTCAGACCCACGCCCGCATGTATCTCAACCGCCTCTGCCGCACCATCGGCATGGACCTCTTTGGCGTGGAAATGTTCGCGCTCTCACGGGGCGTGGACCTGCTGGAGAGCCTGCCGCAGGTGGCCAACGACCGCATCGGCTTCTACGGCAAGTCGCAGGGCGGGCAGTCGGCGCTCTGGCTCGGGGCGCTGGATACGCGCCTGCAAGCCGTCGTCAGCACGGCGTGGTTCAACGAGCGCTACCAGAAACAGGTGATACCCTCCGAACACTACCGTCCCTTTGCCCTGACCGTGGAAGAGGACAAGATCTATCCCCACCTGCGGGAGTTTGCCGACAGCGATATCGCGTCGCTGATCTGTCCGCGCGCGTTCATGGTAGAGGAAGGCAAGCACGACGGCGCGGTCTACTGGCCGCTGGCCGAGGAAGCGTTCGCGGAGGTCAAAGCCATCTACGACCGCCTCGGCATCGGCGAGAAGTGCCAAATTCACGTCCACGAAGGCGGCCACGAAGTCGAGCCGGAAGAGGACACGGCGCGGATGCACTCGGTGCAGTTCTTGGACCGGTGGCTGAAGGGCTAAGCGCGCTCGTAGTTGTGCTACGCGGCTACGGTCGCGGCTATACCGCTCGCACCTGGAACAACCGCAAATTGCCGAAGCCGCCAGCGCGTGCCATGATCGTGACCGTGAGTCGCAGTCGGGAGCGGTTACCATTCGGGGGACAGGTCCCAATGCTGTCGCATTGGCCTCAGACTGGGTCAATTGCGGCGAAACTGCCGTGCTAAAGCGATGGCAACGCCTTCGCAATGGTGTCGGGGCACGACATGTCGTGCCCCTACACCATTGCGTACGAACTGCCGCGCCCCTACACCATTGCGTACGAATTGTCGTGCCCCTACCGTGGTTGACAGTCCGGGTAGCGGCAATCCTATCCTGGCTTTCGACTCTAATCGACACCTTCGGGGATAAGTCCCCGCGCGACACTGCTTCAGCTTTGGGCAGAGCGCGGCATGTCCGGAATGACCGGTAGCGCAGGTTTGCAACCTGCGCTCGTTACAGCATCCGGACAGATATCCATGCAACCGGACTCTACCCAACCATCAAGAGCCCCGGCTCCTGCTTCCCTAAAGGATCCCGTCCCCGCACTCCTGCCTGGTAATGCGCGGTGGAGTTGCCGTTACCGACGCGGGTTAGCCGGCGCTGCGCTGCGTACGTTCTCCGGCGCTAGAGAGAACTGCGTCATTGTGGGCCTCAGGCTTTGACCCAGTATATGGCCTTGTCCCATTTGGCCGTCTAGGTTCATGGCCGCCAGTTCAGCGTCTTCTCTAAGTTGGCAAGATACTCCGCGAACGCTTGGCGTCCCGCCGGCGTCGCCTGTAGCCAGGTGCGCGGCTTGTCATCCCGGAACTCTTTCGTCATGACAAGATAGTTGGATTCCGCGAGCTTGCGCAGATGGGTGGTCAGGTTGCCGCCGGTGAGGCTAAGCGTCTTTTGAATGAACCCGTAGGCAAGCCGGTCTCTTTCGGGTATAGAGACCAACATGGTCATGATGCGCAACCGGGTGGACTGGTGGATGGTCTCGTCCAGGACAATGTCGTCGGTCACAGGACGCCGCTCTTGCGTATCCACGCCGCGCTCAGCGCTACAACGATGAGAAACGCGATTGCGGTCACGACCGGAGCCATGTCACCCACCAGGTAGCTGGGAACATAGAAAGCCACCGCAATGCCTACGCCCACCACCGCTATCACCGGCCGGTGCATTATGCCGAACAAGATGTATCCCAGCGCCACTATGCCCATGGAGACGCGGGGTATGTTGGCCCCGGCGTCCGCAGTCCACATGCCTGCCGCCGCTGGGATAGCAAACGCCGCGATAGCGACGGCGAGCCAGAAGAGAAACACCCTGACGCCAGCACTGCGAGCGGCATCGCCGGTTGCGTTTTTGCTTCCCGCGCGGTGTCCGATGATGGCGCTGCCCAGCATCCCCGCCATCACTGCAACGCCCCAGAGAGGAAAGGGAAGCCACGGGTAGCGCGCCGCAAACTCGGGCGCCAAGGCCTGAACGGCGTACTGCGAGAGGGATCCCAACACGACTATCACGCCCCAGAGGAGCAGTATCGCCGTCGTGCCGGCGGTGTACATGGAACTCCGCGCCCGCTCCATCGTCGCGTGCACGTCTTGCCAACTCTCCGCGGGCGTGAGCGCCGCTGTATTGCCGTCTGATTCTTGCATCACGATCCTCCTTGCCGTGGTGTAATTGTCAGGTTTCTTGCTGACAGAATCCGTGTGCCCCGGGACAACGTTGGCAGTGTGTCATTCCGAGCGCAGCGAGGAATCTGAGGTCCACGGAGCGAACCGCTTGACCGGCGCAGCACTTTAGATTCCTCACTCCGTTAGATTCCTCACTCCGTTAGATTCCTCACTCCGTTCGGAATGACATGTGGAAGGTTCGAAATGACAGTGGACGGGTGGTGCGCCATAGCAAAAAGACTCTGTTCTGTCTCCCAAATCTGTCAACGCATTGCTCAACATCTACAAGGGGGCGTGTGGGGTCTGATTTGGATTGCATACCAGCTTAAATGCTCTGATTAGGGAATGCCACCTACTTGACCACGCCTGCCTATACCAGCTACTATTGTATTGCAAAGTAGTTTGTCTTACAAACCTCTGAATTGAGTAAAGGAACCGTATGGGCAAACTACCTCCAGATTCTCCCGCCCTGCAAGTGACGTCGTTGCGGAAGGTGTACGGCGACGTGGTGGCGGTAGACGACGCGAGCTTCGCGGTTGAGCGTGGGAGCGTGTTCTGCATAATCGGCCCCAACGGCGCCGGCAAGACCACGACTATTGAGTGCCTCGAAGGGTTGCGCCAGCCGGACAGCGGCTCGGTTCGCGTCGCCGGACTGGATCCGGTAACCGACCGTGCCAGCGTTGTCCACAAGATCGGCGTGCAATTGCAGGAAGTCGGCATTCCCCCGCGCATGAAGGCGCGGGAGGCGCTCAGCCTGTTTGCCGCGCTCTACCGCGCGTCCCTTTCCGTTGCCGAGTTGAGCGACGAGTTGGGGCTTGCCGAGTGTCTTGCCAAGCAATACGGTGCGCTTTCCGGCGGCCAGAAACGACGCGTCAACATCGCGCTCGCGCTGGTGGGCGACCCCGAGATCGTGTTCCTGGACGAACCTACCACCGGCCTCGACCCGGAGTCGCGCTTCCGGTTCTGGGAATACCTGCGGCGGCAAAACGCCCGCGGCATGACGATAGTCGTGACTACGCACTACCTGGAAGAGGCGCACGAATACTGCGACGTGATCCTGCTCATGAACGAGGGTAAGGTGGTGGCAACTGGGCCGCCTGCGCGCCTCATCGCGGAGTCCGGTTTGGCAGCGCGAGTCGTCCTGCCGCTAACGGTACTCGAAACCGTCGGAGAGGACGACTTGGTGGCGCTGCCAAGCGTCGCCCACATCCGCAGCACGGATACAACCTGCTACGTATATGGAGACGGCAACGTGGTAGGCAACCTTACAGACTTGCTGAGCGAGAAGGGAATCTCACCCGGCGTGCTCGAGGCGCGCCCGGCCAACCTGGAGGACATCTACTTTCTGGCCGTCGGGCATGTAAACCCGCGAGGAGGACAGGAATGAACGCAACGGTTTTGCGCAGGCTGATCTATAGCGAGCTGCTCCTGGCGCTGCGCGAGCCCTGGGCTATGTTCATGACGATAGTAATGCCGCTGGCAATCTTTCTCGCCCTGGGATTCTCGGTCGGCAACGTCGAGATCCCGGTGGACAGGGGCACGGGCAACGTGGAGATGTTTCACGTGCGAGACGTCCTGCTCGCCGGCAACATCGCCTGGGTGACGGCAATGTTCGGCATCATCGCGCTGCCGCAGACGCTGGTGGAGTTTCGCCAATACGCGATTTTCCGCCGGTACCGGGTTACGCCCATGCCGTCGTACATGCTCATCGTCGCGCCGCTGGCGGTGGGCGCGGCGGTCATTCTGGCGTCCCTGGCGCTCATGCTCGTCGTGGGATGGCTGGTATTCGGCATACGCTTCGCGGGCAACGCGGCCATGGTGGCGTTGGCAATATCCATCTCGTACCTGGCGTTTGCCGCTCTGGGAGCCGCCATCACCGCCCGCATCGGCAGGACGCGCACCGCGCTCGGCTTGGGCCTTACGCTGTTCTTCCCCATGTTCGTGTTGAGCGGCGCGTTCGGCCCCAGGGAGGCGTTCCCCGCCGCCCTGCAATTGGTGGGAGACTGGCTGCCGCTGACGCATGCCTACGACCTGCACACGTTCCTCTGGCTGGGCGCAAGCTGGGGGGAAGAAACGACCATCGGCCTGCCAATCTGGGTCTCTTTTGCCTACCTTGCAGCCTTAGCGGGTATCTGCGTTGCCGCCGGCGCTCGCTTGTTCCGGTGGGACTAAGCTGACCGAGGGCGGGCCTCGCGCTCCGCGTCGCGCTTTACGGCTCAAAGCGCTAGGCGGATCCTCAACACGAGGGTCCTGGCTGGTGTGCAGATTGGCAGAATATCAGGACCGGACTCACGTAGCGGGGCGGATGAGCTTCCACTGCGCGTTGTCGCTCAACACCGTGGCCTCTTGGTACGAGACGATGAAGGCGCGGCGCACGTGGTCCGTGCTGTTGCCCTTGGAGTGGTGCCAGAGCATACCGTGGAAAAGCAGCATCGAACCGGCTGGCAGCGGCACGGGAATGGCGTGCTCATCGGCGTATTCTTCCGGGGTGAGCTTGCGGATGCAGGCCCCGTGATCCATGATCTCGTAGTCTTGCAGTCCCCAGCGGTGGCTGCCGGGCACCACCCACATGCAGCCGTTGGCTTCGTTGGCGTCCTGCAGCGGCACCCAGATGGACATGCGGGTCTGGCTGTGGGTCTTGGGGTCGTCGGGCTTGGTGTAGAAGGCCTCGTCCTGGTGCCAGTGGCAGACGATGTCGGAGTGGGGCACTTTGGCGACGAGCTTCGCCGAGTGCACGGCGATACCGGGGTGCACTATGTCTTCGATGAGGGAGAGGATGCGTTCGTCGCGGGCAAGGCCGCCGAGGAGCTCGGAGCGCAGCCCCAACTGCAGAATCCACCCAGGGCGGTTGGCTGTCCTATCGCCGTGTTCCGGCATGAGGCGCTCGATTTCGTCGTTGATCGCCCGCACGTCTGCTTGCGGGAAGACGTCTTCCAAGGTGACGAATCCCTGCTCCTCGTAAGTCTCCAACTCCGCCGCGCTCAAGGTACGCAACGGCTGCGCATGCTCGGTCAACGTCATTGTCTTGGCCACGTCGCACGTCCTTCGTGAAGCCGCCCGCGGCACATCCGCGGCGCAGCTGCTGTTTCTGTGACTGAGCGGTCGCCGGCAAGCGTAGCTGGCGTCCGGCATCCGCCCTCAACAGGCGAGATAGATCCGAGACATTTCCGGTTCTGTCCCCCGCATCGTACGCGGTATTATACGGGATTGCCAAGATTTGCGCACGGCACATTGCGTTCCGGCGCGGCGGCTGCATTACTCGTAGTGTCTACCTACCTTGCGGAAGGGCGGAGAGCTTGCCACCGGGCTCTTCGCTCTTTTGCTTTGCCGCCGCAGACGCCCGGTGGGGCCGCGTATTCTGTTCGGCGGCGGACCGCCGGCAACAAGGGAATTAGCAGATTTGGGCTTAGGCTATAGATATGCGACTGTCAACATGCAAAGCTATTCCCCGAAATGTCATAAAGCTACTTCCCGAAACGTCATAAAGCTACTTCCCGAAACGTCTTAGAGCTACTTCCCGAAACGTCATTCTGAGGAGTGTAGCGACGAAGAATCTAGAGTCGCGAGCATGCTAGATTCTTCGCTGCGCTCGGAATGACAAAAAGCGTGGCCCCGTGACAATGTCAAGTCTATATCTACTGATTCCCGGGAACAGTTCGGGTGCAATAGAGGAAAAACACCCTCACCGGCACACATCCACGTGGCAAGGGGACTGCTCATGTTCTGATCGGCAACCACCACGCCGGGCGCACACATCCATGTGGCGATTGGACTACTGCGGCGCTTGCAGCGCATACTCGGCAAGCCAGACATCGCCCGTGCCGGCCGCGTTGTATTGTCCGGTCCGGATGACGGCGATGGGGAAGTCCGGCAACTCGCGCGAGACGATGCAGTCCCGGCCCGTCTGCCAGTTCGTGCCTTCGAAGAAATGGAAGTCCAAGGTCGCGTGGGAATTGCCCCCGATGGCGCTGTTGTCCACCGGTACCACCTGCAAGATGAAGCGATTGCCGGCATCCCTGTGGGTACAGTCGGTCTTGGCGTAGGTCAGCGTACGGCCATGTAGGTAGACGGTGTAGCTTGACCGGATGATGCGTTTGCCTTGGATAGCCGCCGGGTCTAAGACGAAGTCGCTGCGCCGGTGATAGAACGTGAACGGCGGGATTTCGCCGATGGGCACGTAGTGCTCTTCAACGAAGTCGTAGAGCGGCTGAAAGTCCTGGGGGTCGTGCCAGTACCTCCGGTGCGGTTGCCAACCCATCCGTTCCTCACGGTCAAGAGGTGGCAACTCAAAGTAGTGCGAATCGACGATGAGCCTTGGCTTAGCCGAGAAGACGTCAGCGAAGAACTCATCGCGCATGGCTGGCGTTGTGTAGTTCGGCTTTACCAACGGGTGGTGATAGAAATAGCGAGTTGGCGCGTTGCGCCCGGAGCGCAGGTGGATGGAAGCGTTATTGCCCCACACCAAAATGGGATCGCCGGACTCCGTCCAGGAAACAACGCGCCGGGCGGCCCCGGCTTCAAGCGGCTCTTCAACGACGGGAGGGCGCGTGTACTTTTCAACGAGATGGGCGAAGCTCAGTGAAGGTAAGACGTAGCAGGCGGCGCCCACAAGCATGAGGGCGGCGACTGGTAGACGTGCGCGCGCCGTGTGATCGAGAACTGCCCGGGCGGCAAAGGCCAGCGGCACTGTGGCGGCCGGGAGAGCAGCAAGAAAGTAGTGGGAGTAACCAAATCCGGAGAGGGAGAGGCTGGCGATTTCGAATGGCAACGCGACTATGCCGACTGCCAGGAGTTCCGCGCCAGGCCGGGCGCCCACGCGATTGCGGGCGAGCAGGAATACACTCGCAAACCAAGCGGCGATCACCAGGAGCGAAATGGGGAGCGCTGCTGATGTCAGTGCCTGAGCCACACCTAGCCTATCCTGCATGGTGTTCGTGCTCATCGCAAAGTTATACCCGAAATAGGCGCTGAAGGACGCCTCCAGCGCGCCCAGTGTAGAGAATAGGGCGGCAACTAGGAGAAGCGGGCCCGCCCCGCCAACCACGGCCCAGGTAAGTTTCTGCCGGGCGTGCGTTCGCGAGACTAGCCAGACGAGACCTATGGCAGGCCACAACACAACCAGATTTGGTCTGATGAGGAATGACGCAGCGCCCAGTAAACCGATGCCCAGATGTAGCAGAGCAAAGGAAGGCTGCTGCGGCTTGGGCGAGCCGCTCTCCAGACTGCGGGTGAAGAGGTAGAGCGCGCCGAACTGAAAGAAAAGGCCATACTGCTCGGTGAAGTTGCCTGGCGGCGCGAATTTTCCAAAAAGCGTCAGGAAGAATGCCAGGGCAAAGTGGGCGGGGAGAGCGCCAAAACCACTTCTCAGCGCAAGGAAGGCAAATACCGACGCGGCCATGAGGAAGAGGACTTGCACGACCCACGTGCCCCACGTCAAGTCCAGCAGTACCGCAAGCGCGTTTATGAGGTAGAAAAGAGGACCTTTGTTATCCCAGCGGTCCACATATGGGATGAAGCCGTCCAGGATGCCCTGGCCCACGTACAAGTAGATCGCTGAATCGAAGCCCGGCGCTGCCACGAACGCGTCGATGGCCGGGATTGCGGCAAGGGCTACAAGCAGCGCCCCCGCCAAGCCAAGCAGCAATTCAAAGGGAGGTCCGCGGAGAATGCCTCGTCCGCGGTTTTTCTTGCTTACCTGGTTTCGCAAATCCTTGCCCGCGTTAATTCTCAAACCCCTTCCAATCGATGAACGCGTCTACAGCTAGGAAAACCGTGAAGGCCAGGACAAGCGCCCAGGCGGCGGCAAGCAGGTATGTGGCGTAGTCAGATAGGTTACGAGCAACCTTCATGTTGGGGCGCTTCATTGCAGAGGGGACTACTCGGCTGCGGAGCCGAAAAACAAGCTAGGCCCGAGATCGCTACCAACGCCTTAGCGGCGGCGCGCCGGCTCTGCGATAGCTGGCGCTGACCGGACAAGACGGATGACCGCAAGAGCGGGCAGGCCGCATGCCTGCCCGCGCCCGCTTAACCCATAGGGGAATCCGCTACAGCACCGAGTGGTAGATAGCGTCCACGAGTTCCATGGTCTTGGTGGCGTCGGCAAAGTTCGTGTCGGGTTGGCGGCCGGTCTTGATGCAGTCGATGAAGTGCCGGTTTTCGCCAAAGAAGCCGTAGGCGTGGTAGCGCGCATCGTTGCCGGCGACCTCGTTGACGTCCAGCACCGTGGGTTCCGCCTTGCCGTCGGTATAGACCTTGGCCGTTTCGTCGGGGTCGATGTAGGCCGTGATGCCCTTGCCGTGTATCTCGAAAATGTGCCGCCGGGTGCCGGCCACCCAATTGGCCTGCAGGAAACCGGCGCACCCATTTTCGAAGCGCATGAGGGCGTTGAATACGTTCGGATAGTCGGAATACTCCTCGCGCACGTCGCTGGCCACCGCCGCCACGTCGCTACCGCCCAGCCAGCGGCAGACGTCAACGGCATGCACGGCATCGCAGCTCAAGATGTCGGTTGCGCCGGCGTAGTAGGGCAGGTCGCCCGGCGTGGTGAACTGGTGCTTCAGGAAGACGGACTGAAATTGGATGATAGGCCCCCGCGCTTCCACCTGGGCGCGCACCTCGCGCATGAGCGGGATGAAGCGGCGGTTGAAGGCTGTCATGGTGAGCGCGCCATACTTGGCGGCCGTCTTGGCCAGGCTGCTGGTCTGGTAGGCATTGAGTCCCGGCGGCTTTTCCACGAAGAGATTATGGCCCCGCTGTAGAACATTTATCGAGATGTCGAAGAGGTGGTGCGGCGGCATCAGGCAGTAGACGCCGTCCGGTTTCTCCGCGTCCAACATTTCGCGGTAGTCGGAATAGGTGGCGGCGATATTGAACTTTGCCGCCGTTTGCTGGAGCCTCTCGGTGTTCAGGTCGCACGCGGCGGCGATTTCCACGTCTTCCATTTCGCTCAACGACGGATAGTGCATAGCGTTGGCAAGGCTGCCCGCGCCAATCATGCAAATGCGAACGGTGCTCGGGCCTGGCATGGGTCCCTCCGTGTTCGGTGTCCCGGCGTTTGTGGCTGCTTCCGCCCCATGATAGAAGCAGCAGGGCGGAAACACAAGCGCCGCGCGCCAACGACGGCGCGGCGGCCAAATGGCGCGCGGCGCGGCGGTCCGGCGGCGGCTGCCGAGGGGGCGGCGTCATCTATCCGGCCCCGGCCCCGTGGATAAAGACTTACACCGGGTCTCCGTTCGCCAGACCGGCAAGGTAGAGTCTATCATCAGAGGTGGTTGTGCATTGGCACAGAGTGAATACGCACGCGGAATCCTGCGCAGGCAGGTGGGGAGAGGTAGAACCGTGGCAAATGCTGTCGAACTCTTGGTGGATGCCCATGCCTTGGTGGGCGAAGGGCCGCTGTGGGACGAACGCGAACAGGTGCTGTACTGGGTGGATATTCTCAACTCCAAGGTCTACGTGTACGATCCGGCCACCGGCGAGAACCGCGGCTTGGACGTGGGCCAGCACGTGGGCACGGTGGTGCTGCGCGAGGCCGGGGGCTTGATGCTGGCGGTGCAACAGGGCTTTGCGTCGTTCGACCCGGAATCTCAGGATTTATCGCTCATCGCCAATCCCGAGGCGCACGTTACCGGCAACCGCTTCAACGACGGCAAGTGCGATCCGGGCGGCCGCTTCTGGGCCGGCACCATGGCGTACGAGGACCCAAAGGACTCCGGCGGCCTCTATCGCCTGGACACCGATCTCAGCGTCCACACGATCTTCGACGGCGTCGGCATCTCCAACGGTATCGTCTGGAGCCTCGATCACACGACTATGTACTACATCGATACCTTGCGCCAGAACGTGCGGGCCTATGACTACGACAACGACACCGGCGACATCGCCAACGAGCGGGTTGCCGTGGCCGTGCCGGACGACGCCGGCATGCCCGACGGCATGGCCATCGACGCCGACGGCATGCTCTGGGTCGCCCATTACGGCGGCTCGCGCGTGTGCCGTTGGAACCCTCATTCCGGCGCGCTCATGGAGAAGATTGACCTGCCGGTTACCCAGGTAACGGCGTGCGCGTTCGGCGGTGCCAATCTGGACACGCTCTACATCACGTCCGCCGCCCAGCAACTCGACGCCGCCGACCTGGCGCGGCAACCCCTGGCAGGGGGCCTTTTCGCAATCCAGATGCCGTACCAAGGCGTACCGTCGTTCCGCTTCGGCGGCTAATAGTCTCTCCTAACGCCCCGTCACGCCCGTGCCAGCTACCAACCGTTCGGTATAGCCATGGGAATAGCTGGCTTGGGCGCTTTCGCTCCGGTAGCGCAGGTCTGCAACCTGCGTCCACGGCTCTCATTGCCAAGAGAACAGCACGGCAGGTTCCGTCATTCCCGCTTGCGCGGGATCTCAAAGAGAGCAAGCACAACGTGTTCACCTGGACTTAAGAAAGGCATCAGGACATGCAATCCCTCGCACCCCGGCAGGACTTCATCGGTGTGGCGGACTCCGCCTATCTCTATACCGGTGCGGAGTCGGCTCCGCTGAAGTCTCAAACCCAGGCGCTGACGCGCTACCTGCACGAACGCTCCCGCGCCGAGGCCGGGCGAGCGGAGCATATTGCCACTGAGGCACGCTGCAAGCAGCGGCTGGCGGCGCTCATGGATTGCGCGGCGGACGACATCGGCCTGGTGGGCAGCGCCTCGGAAGCCATCGTGCTCATCGCCAGCGGCATCGACTTCCGGCCCGGTGACAACATCGTCACCAACGACCTGGAGTTTCCCAGCACGGTGCTGCCGTGGATACAGATGCAGGAACACGGCGTCGAGGTGCGTTTGGCGCGCAGCCGGGACTGGCAGTTTACGCCCGAAGAGGTTATTGCGCAGATCAACGACCGCACGCGCCTGGTGGCGGTGAGCCACGTAAGCTATTTGTCCGGTCTGCGGCTCGATCTGGCCCCAATTGCGGCTGCCGCCCACGCCCACGGCGCGCTGCTGCTGGCGGACGTGACCCAATCGCTGGGCGTCGTGCCGGTGGACGTAAGCGACTACGACTTTGCGGTGGCGAGCACGTATAAGTGGCTGCTCGGCATCCACGGCGGCGGCGTGCTCTACTGGAACCGCGCGCGGCTGCCGGACTTTGCCCCCGGGGCCGTGGGGTGGTTTGCCGTGGAGAACTTTCTCAGCGACGATCGCTTTGAGAGAATCAACTGGAAACCCACGGCCGAGCGTTTCGAGTTGGGCATGCCGGCGTATGCGGCCATCTACGCCCTGGAGAATGGCGTCCGCTACGTGCAGCAGTTTGGCGCAGACCGCATCGGCGCCCACGTGGAGGCGTTGGGGGATGAACTCATCGCGGGCTTGCAGGGCCAGGGCTGGACCGTGATGACGCCAGTGGAACGAGCGCGCCGGGCAGGCAACATTGCAATCGCTGTAGAAGATGCCGTCGCCGTGCGCGACGCCCTCATCGCCAAGAACGTGCACACGTGGGGCGGCGACGGCCGCGTGCGCGCGTCCCTCCACCTCTATAACAACAGCGCGGACGTTTCTTCTTACCTTGACGCGCTGCGCCCCTTTGCGCCGGACGGCTGATGGCCTTCCGGCACGAGTTTACGGTCGCCGCGCCGCGCGAAACGGTGGCTGCATTTCACCGCAGGCGGCAGAGCCTCGTCGAGATCACGCCGCCGCCTATCATCGTGCGCATCCAGTCGGCGCCCGAGGTGCTGTCTTCCGGTGACGAGATGCGTTTCACGCTCTGGCTCGGCCCCATTCCCATCCGCTGGCGCGCCGCCATCGAGTCGGTAAGCGACGCTGGCTTTGCCGACAGGCAAATCAGCGGCCCGTTCGCGCATTGGGCCCACCGCCATACCTTCACCGAGAGCGGAGACGGTCTGACCACGGTGCGGGACGAGATCGAGTACGTCTATCGCCGCCAAATCCTATGGGGCCTCATCGGGCGGCTCTTCGTTTTGGGTTTACCGCTGCTCTTCGCCTACCGCGCCTGGCGTACACGGCGGCTGTTGTCATAGCGTGTCGCTTGGCTGGAAAAGCGATCGAGGGCCTGCGGGAATGGCGTGCGGCTACTTAGCAAGGAGAATCGTTACTGCCAGATGTTGAGGACTATCAGGAAGATGGCAGAAGTACAATCACTTGTAACACAGAATACACCGTCGCAGTGACACCGAGGATTGCAAGAGTAGGTCTGAGCAGGGGAAACCGCAATGGGTAGATTGAGGCTAGAGAGGCTCAGTCTGGATCATGCAAACGCTTGTAGCTTTTCAACCAGTTGTCTTACTTGGTTGATGCCGTCTTGCACAAACTTTTCCGTTTGCCAGTTCTCGTAGAAATTCTGGTGCAAGGAACTCGCGTGGCTAAAGAGCGTGCGTAATTCAGGACACTCGGTATCTTCAGCAATATGATCGACTGCAATGAAGAGCCGGGCGTGAGTTTTGTGCTCCAATCCTCTCTGTTCGGCAATAGCTTTTACTGCGTGTGCAGCCGCGCCCCACGCCTTTTCTGAGGCCTGGAGTCTGTCACCAGCGTCGAACTCTTCCTGCGCTTGGAGCATGAATTGCCGGCTAGTTCGCAAGTGCATTTCGACCGCTTCATCTCTGCCGTTCCCTGTCATTGGGTCCTCCTAAATGAGCATCCCTGCCCTGATAGTGTACCAAATCTACGGTATAGATTGACTACTAGCCTTGCCCTGGGACGCGCGGGTGCTGGAATGGGTCTGATGGGACATGCTTCAAATCCGTCTCTTGTTTTTCTCCGGTATGAGCGAAGATCGAGGGACTAAATCCCTTTCTCCGGTTTCCCGAGTCCTAGCCGCCGCTGTCCAATCGCTCCAGGAACCGCGCGGTGATTTCACGGACTTCTTGGGGTTTGTCAAGGTTAGTGAAATGCCCGGCGCCCGCGACCTCAGCTAGATGGAAGTTCGGCTTCTGCGCGAGGGCCGCGAGGGTTGCGGGGAGCCAGCGGTTGATCTCCTTGTCCTGCGACCCGCGAATCAGCAGAATTGGGCCGGGCCAGGAAGCGGCTGCGGAGCGGTAATCGTAGCGACGGATGCTACGGCGGATGCGATTTGTGACGTCCACCGGAGATTCCGCGAGCATTGTCTTTATCACCTGACGGGGATGGTCGTATGCCGTCCCCATTCTTGAGAAAAGAGCGGCCAGCCGTTTCGTCCCGATCAGCTTGGAAACCAGCGCTACGAGCGCATAGGTAAGCCAGGAGGTGTCGATCTGATACGTCGTGCCGTAGGTGATCAGGCTCCGCACGCGCGATGGGGCGCGGCTGATCATGTCAAGCCCGATGACACCGCCCAGGGAGTGACCGACGAAATCCACACTCTGCACGCCAAGCGCATCGAGGAGGCAAATGACGTCGTCCGCCAGCCGCGCGACAGTGAAGGACGCCGCGGTCACTCGGCGCGGGCCCGGCGAACGGCCGCAGCCGCGCAGGTCAAAGGTAAGCGTCCGTCGCCCCAACCCGGCAAAGTAGTCGGCGTCCGCCGAGTATCCCAGTTGCGTCGCGCCAAGCCCCGGGCAAAACAGGAGCGTGTGCGGCGTCTCAGGTCCTCGAAGCGTGTAGGCGATCTCGGCGCCGTCGTCCGCTGTGACACTCCCCGATTCAGCAATTTGCTGCATCTCTCCCTCCCGCCCATAGCAGAAATCGACCGCCTGGAAGCTGAAGAGGCACTCGCTTTTCGAAAGAGGACTGATCACTCTTGCGGCTTGCGGTGGCTTGGTGTTTTCAACCTGGAAGGGAGTGAAGTACTCGTCGTAAATGAATACTCTCCCGCGAGACCGGCCCGCAATCTCTCGAAGAATGCCGCATACTTCTAGCTCAGAAACTAACGCACCGCAAACCGGATTTTGACAGATCGCCACACGCTGGAACAGTCCCCTCTCTCCAATGGAGAGAGTTAGGGTGAAACCCCAGGGCACAAGCAATCTGACTGAGTATAAGCCTCAACCGCGTTTTGTTAAAGAAAATGCTGTTTTCCTTTAATAAACGGGCCGTTAACGTCTGTAGTTAACGTCTACCCCAATAGCAACTCCGCCACACAGGCCATCGTGGATCGTCATTCCCTTTGCAGGCGCGCTCTCAGAAAGTCCTGCATGGGATAGTTGCTGCCCGGGCGAACGCTCGGCAGGCGGGCGGGCAGCGGTTCGCCTAGGAAACCTTCCAGCCTGGTCCGTTGCGTTGCCACCACATCCGGGTATCGGGGGGCTACGTCGTCGAAGTTGTCCCGGTCTTGGTCGATACGGTAGAGCTTCCACTGCGGATCGGGTTCCTGGACGTTCACCACCGCGTTCCAGGTGTGGTCGCGCACGCTCGCTTCATACGCCCAGACCGCGAGCACCCAGTCGCGCAGGGAGTCCCGTTGGCCGGTGGCGAGCGGCCACATGTCCTCTCCGTCCATGCGGTCGTGGGGCACACCCAGCCACCGCAGGATGGTTGGGGCAACGTCGATGTGCTGCACGAACGGCGTGACCACGGTGTCGCGGGGTCCGTCCGGGTGGCGCACCAGCATGTTCACGCGAGTGGTGTAGGCGTTCATGTGCTTAGACGTCTTGCCGAACTCGCCGTGCTCGTTGAGTTGCGTGCCGTGATCCGACGTAAAGACGACGACGGTCTCGTCGAGCAAGCCGCTCTCGGCCAGGTGGTCCAGCAACACGCCAATCCACTTATCCATGAACGTCAGGGAGCCGTAGTAGAGCGCCCGCACACGTTCTTCTTCCGCCGGCGTCCAGGTCTCGTTGCGCGGCGCTACGGGCTCGACGCCCTGCCAGGGCGCGTCCATATAGGCGTCGGCATACGCGGACGGCGGCTGCCACGGCTCGTGGGCCTCGAATGAATCGATCCACAGGAAGAAGGGATGCAGTTCCCGGCTTTCCTCCATGAATTGGATGGCGCGGCGGATGCACCTGGGAAACGTGTAGTCTTCCTCCGTGCGGCGGTCCTTGATGTTCCAGAGCCACTGGCGAAACCAGAACGGCAGGTCGTCCGGGTGGTGGCTGTAGCGGTCCGCGTGAAGTTCGGCCGGCGTGCCGAGGCGATGCGGATCGGCCTCCTGGCCGCGGAAGAACTCCCAGTTCATGAAGCCGCGGGTGAAGTTCATGGTCGGCTTGAAGAGATGGGGCGTATCGGCCACGAAACCGGTGACGTAACCCGCGCGGGAGAGGCGCTCGGCCAAGGTTGGCTGGTGGGGCGGGACGCCGTGCCAACCGGGAATGTTCACGGCGTTGGGCGAGGAGCCCATCGTATCGCGCACCCACCGCCAGGGAAAGCCGCGCATGCCCGTAAAGAGCGACCGGCGTACCGGCACCGTCGGCAGGGCCTCAGCATAGGCGTTGTCGAACCAGACCCCGTCTCGCGCCAGCGCGTCGAGATTGGGCGTCTGCATGTGCTGCGCGCCGAGATAGCGGATGCAGTCGGCGCGGAACGTATCCAGGCAGATCACGATGCAGTTCACGTCGCCGCTCCTTCATCACCGCCGCACGTTCCCAATCCGGCGCTTCCGGACGCTCGAGTGCCGGTCCGCGATAGCAGACTAGCCGCCGTCCTGCGCGCGCGCCCGGGCGTTGAGGAAGTCCACCATGGGGTAATTGCTCGCGGGATGCTGTCCCAGCAGCCGCGCCGGCAGCGGTTCGCCCAGGAAGCCTTCCAGCCTGGCCCGTTGCGTTGCCACCACGTCCGGGTGCTGCGCTGCCACGTCGTCGAAGCTGTCCCGGTCTTCATCAATGCGGTAGAGCTTCCACTGCGGATCGGAATCTTGGATATTCACCACCGCGTTCCAGGTGTGGTCGCGCACGCTCGCCTCATAGGCCCAGACCGTAAGCGACCAATCGCGCAGTTCTTCCTTGCCGCCGGTGGCAAGCGGCCACATGTCCGCGCCGTCCAGACGGTCGTGGGGGACCCCAAGCCAATTGAGAACTGTGGGCGCGACGTCGATGTGCTGCACGAACGGTGTGACCACCGTATCGCGGGGCCCCTCAGGATGGCGCACGAGCATGTTCACGCGGGTGTTGTAAGCGTTCATGTGGCGCTGGCTCTTGCCGAACTCGCCGTGCTCGTTCATTTGGGTGCCGTGGTCGGAGGTGAGCACGATGATGGTCTCGTCCAGCAGCCCCGTATCGGCCAGATGATTGACGAGGACGCCAATCCACTTATCGATGAATGTAAACGAACCGTAGTAGAGCGCCTTGACCCGCTCCTGCTCCGCCGCGCTCAAGGGCTCGCCGCGCGGGTGAATGGGTTCGATGCCCTCCCACGGCGCGTCCATGTAGGCGTCGGCATACTCAAACGGCGGGTGCCAGGGCTCGTGGGCCTCGAACGAGTCTACCCATAAAAAGAAAGGATGGTGATCGCGGCTTTCCTCGATGAATTGTATGGAGCGGCGCATGCACTTGGCAAAGGTGAAGTCCTCTTCCGTGTGGCGGTCCTTGACGTTCCAGAGCCATTGGCGCAGCCCGAACGGCAGGTTCGCCGGATCGTGGCTGTACCGCTCGGCCTGAAGCTCCGCTTCCGTGCCCAGGCGGTAGGGGTCGGCTTCCTGCCCGCGGTAGAACTCCCAGTTCATGAAGCCGCGGGTGAAGTTCATGGTGGGCTTGAAGAGGTGGTAGGTGTCCGCGATCAGCGCCGTGGCGTAGCCCGCGCGGGAAAGCCGCTCGGCGAGTGTCTGCTGGTGGGGCGGCACCCCGTGCCAGCCAGGCATGGCGGGCGCGCCGGGCGAGGAGCCGGTGGTATCCCGCACCCACCGCCAGGGAAAACCGCGAATGCCGGTGAAGAGCGACCGCCGGGCCGGCACGGTGGGCAGCGCCTCGGCAAAGGCGTTCTCGAACCAGACGCCGTCCCGCGCCATGGCGTCCAGGGTGGGGGTCTGCATGTGCTGCGCGCCAAGATGCCGGATGCAGTCGGCGCGAAAAGTGTCGAGGCAGATGACGATGCAGTTCACGGGGCTGATCCTTCCTGCAAGAGTCAGGTACGGGTTGGGCGGCTCGCGCTTTGACTTTGTGTTGTGCTTCTGTGCGTATCCAGTGGACGTGCGGCCAGTCTCATATAGTATACCGTGTAGGCGTACCGGCAAAGTTTGGTATACTTTGAGCAGGCGAACGTCTCGGCTCGAGGAGACACTATTTTGGCTGCGCTGACGACAGAGGAGCGCCTTAGCCGCCTTGAAGGGGTCTATGACCACTTGGCAACCAAGGATGACCTGGCCACCCAGAGAGGCGAACTGAAAGCTGACCTGACCGCTCTGAGGGGCGAACTAAAGGCCGACGTGGCCGACCTGAGGGGCGAACTAAAGGCCGACATGGCTGACCTGAGGGGCGAATTCAGAGCCGAAATGGCCGACCTGAAGGGCGAACTGACGTCTGAACTCCGCGCGATGGAGGTTCGCCTGATCAAGTGGATGGTTGGCGGCATGGCAGTGTGGGCCGCTGTCCTCATTGGCGGGATGCGGCTACTCGGCGGCTAATCGTCTCCGGCGGCGCGAACGGCGCCCCGGCGGCGCGAACGGCGCCGGAAATGGTCGCCAATGAACCCTCTTGGCCGTATGCATGTGCCGGACGCCCGGCGCGCCTCGGCGCCTCTCCATGCCGGTGTAGGTCTGGCTAAATCCTGTACACCCGGCGGCCCTCTCTGCATGGCTCTAGGTGTATCAGGCGCGCTGGTCTCTCTCCTCACCAACGGCATGGTCGCAAAGCGGTAGCAGGGCGCCTTGCTGCGTTTGCCCGGATAGGTTGAGACTGCGCGCATACTTTCGATTGCTGTCCCGCTTCGGGATGGGAGCAGGTGGGACGTGCAGCGACTGTCACCGTCTCACGCTTGCGCGTGCGCAGACCGTCTCACGCGTTTGCATGCGCAGGCCTATCCGCGCGTTTGCGTGCGCAGCGCAAGATAGATCCCTAACAGCACCAGCACCCCGCCCGCCATCTGCAGCAGCGTCAGGCGCTCGTCCAGAATGAAGTACGCCAGAATGCTCGCCCCCACCGGTTCGCCCAGGATAGCCACGGCGACCACGGCTGCCGAGACGTAGCGCAGTGTCCAATTGTAGGCGGTGTGGCCGAGGAGTTGGGGTCCCAGCGCCAGCAGGACCATTACCAGGTACGTGGCTGGCGCATAGCCGGTGAACGACTGTTGCGTGACTACGGCAGTAGCCAGTACCAGCAGCGCCGCCATGCCGTAGACCACGGTGATGTAGGGCAGCAGGTCGAGCCGCCGCCGCAGGCGTTGCCCCAGCAGCAAGTAGGCGGAGTGCATCACCGCACCCAGCAACGCCAACGCGTCGCCCAGCAGCGCTTGACCTTCCACTTGAAAGTCGCTGTAGCCGATCAGGATGCCGCCGGTTACCGAGAGCGCGATGCCCCACACCAGCAGCGGATGCAGCCGTTCGCGGAAGATGACGACCATGCCGAGACCCACGAAGATGGGATTGATGGTGACGAGCACCACGGAACTGGCGACGGAGGTATATTCCAGCGAGGCGATCCACGTGATGAAGTGCAAGCCCAAGAAACTGCCGGCCACGGCGGCAATCAGCCAATCGCGCCCGCTGAGGGCGCGGAGGTGTTGCCGGCGCAGTGTAACGGCCAGCGGCGCCAGGACCAGCGCGGCAAGGCCCAGCCGGTAGGCGGCGATGACGAGCACCGGCGCCTGCGCGAGCTTGATCAGGATGGAAGCGCTGCTGATGATTGCCACAGAGGCGCACAACGCCAGGGCGACCCGGAAGAACGGCATGGACTCTCCTGTGCGATACGTTGGATGCAGAATAGTCGTCCTGCCGTGCGGTCGGCAAGTTACCGGACGTTCCGCGGCAGGGCACAACGCCATGGGAGGCGCGGAGCGGAGATGTCAACGCGGGTGGCTCTCACCGCCGTAACACCGTGCTAGTGGACAAACCGGAGTCCGTTTGGTCACAATAGGGGCAGCTTTGGGTCGGGGCGGCGCGCGGCGCCGCCGCAAGCCACGTGCCTTGGCAGAAGGAACCGAAAGTGCGCAGTCCCCAGTTGCGGGGGTGCGCCATCTTGCCGCGAACACCATGCGGCGCTAGAGGTCTTCAAGAGAACATGCAATTGCGAGATCAGGTAGCTATAGTCACCGGCGCCGCCAACAACATCGGGCGTGCCATTGCCCGCTGCTTTGCCGCAGAGGGCGCGCGGGTGCTCATTGCCGATATACAGGACGAGGCCGGCGAGGCCGTGGCGGCGGAAATCCGCGCCAACGGGGGTGAGGCTTCCTACTTCCACGCCGACGTGGGCACGCTTGCCGGCAATCGCGACATGGTGGCAACGGCGGCCGCTCGCTACGGCGGTGTGACCATTCTCGTGAACAATGCCCACTGGGAGCGGAGAGGGTCGATCGAGGAACTGAGCGAGGAGGATTGGGACGCGAGCTTCGACGTGTTGCTCAAGGCGCCGTTCCTGGCCGGCAAGTACGCCGTGCCCCACATGCGCGCGGCCGGCGGAGGCGCGATATTGAACCTGAGCTCGGTGCACGGCTTTCAAGTCAGTCCCGGCTATCCCACGTACGAAACGGCCAAGGCCGCGCTCATGCAACTCACCCGCCAGATGGCCCTTGATTTCGGCAATGACGGCATCCGCGTCAACGCTATCGCCCCCGGCGCCATTCCCTCGGATGAGATGCGAGAAGAAAACGCCCACGACCCAATCTGGCACGAACGCAACATTCTTTGGAATATCCTGCCCACCATTGGTCGAGCCGAGGACATTGCCCAGGGCGCCCTCTATCTGTGCTCCCCGCAAGCGCGCTTCGTGACAGGGCACACCCTGGTCATAGACGGCGGCTTCCTGCTCGGCTTCAAGGGGCTGGGGGGCACGCGCGTGCAGGAGTTCCTGCAGCGGCATCCCGACCTGCTTGGGTATGATCTCTCGCGGCCGCTCGGCCCGGCCGCGCTCATTGAAGACGACGAATCCGAGCAGTAGTGCAAGACGTTCACCCGGCACAGCGCGGCGCGCGGCGCGCGACCCCAGCGCGGAGAAAGGATGCTTTCGCATGAATACCGACGCGCGTCCGGTACTCGTTGCAGACGGCTTCGGTTTTCCCGAAGGCCCTTCTTTCGACCGCGCGGGCAACTTCTACGTCATGGAGTGCGACGCCGGCCGCATCAGCAAGGTGACGCTGGACGGCCACGTGGAGATCTTTGCCGAAACCGGCGGCGTGCCCTGCGGCTCGCGCATGCACCGCAACGGCAACCTGATCGTGGCGGAAAACGGCCTGGCGCAGATTCTCGACTTTGCGCCCGACGGCACGCATACCGTGGTGGCGGAATCGTTCAACAACAAGCGCTTTCGCGGTCCCAACGACCTGATTCTGGACAGGCACGGCAACTGCTACTTCACCGATCCCAAAGGGTCCAACCTGGAGAAGCCGGTGGGGCGCGTCTTCCGGGTGGGGGCGGACGGCGCGATTTCGGTCTTTGCCGTGGGCCTGGCTTTTCCCAACGGCGTTTGCCTCTCCGCGGATGAGGAAACCCTCTACGTTGCCGAAACGTATACGCGGCGTATCCATGCGTTCACCCTGAACCCCGATGGCAGCGCCGACAAACGCAGCCTCTATGCCCAGATGGAAGGCGGCGTGGGACCCGACGGCATGGATTTTGGCGCGGACGGCAACCTCTACGTGGCGCACTACGGCAAAGGCGTTGTGGCCGTCATCGATCCGTCCGGCCAGGTGATCGAAGAGCTCGCCGTGCCGGGAAAGAACCCGACCAACGTGGATTTCTGGGAAGATTCGCTCTACGTGACGGAAACCCAGACCGGCGCGGTGTATCGCCTGGATATCGGCGTGGCAGGCCAGCCGCTGTACGGACTGAGCTAGGCGAGGACCCGTCACTGAGCGCCGCGCGTCGGCGCCGAATCCGCCGCATCCACCGTCCGGCCCGACGCCGTTCAGATTGCAACCCGGTAGATCCGGCGAGACTCTTCGATGAATTCGTCGTGCGAAGGCCTGTCCACATTTGTGTCGCCTCACTCGCTGGAGCGGCAGAAGTAGGACCCGTAGGCGGCTCTGCCCCGCGGTAGCCGCCGTGCTCCGGTAGCGCAGGTTTGCAACCTGCGTCCGCGCCAGGCTAACACTCTGGTATCTTTTCTCCACCGGAAAACTGCAATCACCGCAGGGCATACGCCCGCCCAGAATCGTTGGCAGGGGCAAGCCCTGCGCATCTTTGTGGCGACTACCCGGGGCCTATCCCCCGATGCCGGCAGCATGGCAGAGACTCTGGAATCCATGTTTTGCCTAAGCCCAGCGGAGTAACAGTACCATGGCGCAGCGCCAGCTCAACGCCGCCTTCATCGGCGGGCCGCAGTACGATACGCTCTACGACCGGCTGCCGCAATTCGAACGGGCAACGGGCTATACGGTCAACGTGGCCGCGCGACTGCCGCATCCGGCGCTGAATGCTCATATTGACGAGGCGTTCACCGCCGGCGCTGCCGCGTACGACGTAATCTCCACGCACGTCAAATATGCCCCCGCGCAGCGCGCCTGGCTGCTCCCGCTCGACGACCATATTACCGGGGCGGAACTGGCGGACTTCTCACCCGCCTTGCGCAGACTCGCCCGCGTGGACGGCGCGCTCGTGCAGGTGCCCCGCAACGTGGACGCCCGCATCCTCTTCTACCGCAGCGATCTCTTCTCCGATCCGGGCGAGCAGGCGCGGTTCCAGCGCCAGTACGGGCGACCGTTGGCCGTGCCGGACACGTGGGACGAGGTGCGGGACATAGCTACCTTCTTCACGCGCCCGCCCGACCTCTTTGGCTTTGCTTTTCCCGGCCACTCGTCAGGGCTGTTCGGCACGTTCTACGAGTTGGCGGCCATGGCGGGTGGAACGCTGTTCGATGCAGACCTCACTCCGTCGTTCGACACCCGCGCCGGCCGCTGGGCGCTGGGCTACCTGGCCGATCTCTACCAACAGGGCCTCACGCCCCGCGATCTGAGCGCGACGTACTTCGACGAGGTCTCACAGCTTTTTCGCGCGGGCAACTGCGCGCTGGCGGCCGACTGGCCCGCCTACTACGGCCTGCTCACCGACCCGCAGACCAGCGCCGTGGCCGAGCGGTTTGGCGTGGCGCGCTATCCGGTGGGCCCGGCGGGCACGCGCGCCGTCTACGCCGGGGGCCACTCCTTTGCCATCCCCACCTCCGTGCGGGACATGGCGGGCGCTCTGGCGTTGGTGCGCTTCCTGACGTCCGCGGACAGCCAGTACGCCGAGGCGCAGACCGGCGCCATCGCGCCGCGCATATCGGTGATGGCGCGGGTGCGGGAGGAGACGCCGCCGGGCACAGTGCACGCCCAGCGTCTGGCGGCGCTGGAGGAGGCGGTCCAGAGTCACATGCTCACGTTTCCCAAGTTTGCCGCCTATCCGGCAGTGGAGGAGCTGTGCGCGGAAACGCTGCAGGCGGCGATCCGAGGCCACGTGATGCTGCCCCGGGCGCTGGCCTATCTGGAAGATCGGGTGCGGGCGCTGCTTCATTGAGAGCGCGGCGGGCGTGGTATCATAGCTGCGCAGCGCGCAGACGAGAATGGCGGGCTGCGGATGCCGGTTGACGTTGAGCGCGGCGAGAAACTACCAACACGCATTGAAGTGCCAGCGGTCGTTCGCGTTGCGCGATCCGAGCGCTTGCTGTTGCGGGGAGTTGTGCCACCGGGAGAAGTGCGGAGCCGGACCGGCGGCGTTGTGTTCCCGCCGCGAATTGATTTGGTTAGGGTAGATCGGCGGGATAGCGGCACGGTCATAGGCACTGCGTAGAACCTTCCACTGACACGGGATGAATGGGTCGCCGCGGCGAAGTGGGACGGCTCGCAAGACTTGGGCCGAAGCGTTCTCCCGCTTTTTCCTAGTAGCCTGGATGCGGCTGGCGTATGAATGTACAAAAGGAGCGAAAGTTCTATGGCTGATATAAAAGTTGGCGTGCGCCTCATCTGCCTGCGGACGCCGGGCCCGGAAGGGCTGGAGACGGCGGCGCAGATCGGCGCGGACAGCGTGCAGTTGACCGTGGGGCGCGGCGAGTATTCTCCTGAGGAAATCGACGCGGCCGGAATCGAGGAACTGCAGCAACGCGTGCAAGACTTGGGCATGGTCATCTCGGCGACGGACGGCGGCTTGGGCGACTTTGGCGACGCCGACACCGTAGAGGAGCGTGTGGCCCGGACGAAGCAGCTATTGGACCACACCCGCGAACTCGGCGCGCCGGCGCTGACCAGCCACATCGGCATCGTGCCCAAAGACCCCAATTCGCCGCGGCGCCAGGTGTTTCGCGAATCCTTGGAGGCAGTGGGCAAGCACGCTGAGCAGACCGGCATGCTCTTCGGCATCGAGACCGGTCCCGAACCGGCGCCGGTGCTCCTCAACCTCATCGAATCCATGGACACCGACGGCATCAAGATCAATCTCGATCCCGCGAATTTCATCACGTGGTGGGCGCGCATCGCCAAAGAGGAAGGCCGCGCCTATGACCGCGCACAGGCCTTCGTCGACGCCGATCCCCACGAAGCGGTCTACACGCTGCAGGACTACATCATCCACACCCACATCAAGGACGCCCGCGTCACCGACGACGGCGACCGGGATGAGACCCCCGTGGGCCAGGGCTGGATCGACTGGCCCCGCTACCTGCAGTCGTATCAGAATATCGGCTTCACGGGCTACCACTGCATCGAGCGTGAAGCCGGCGAGAACCGCGTTGAAGAGACCCGCGACGCAATCGCGTTTGTGCGCCGGATCGCAGAGCAGTTGGACTAGCAGCCTAGCCAGATGAACGTGCTCACGGCAATCCTGGCGATGGGCGGCGCTGCCGGGCTGACCATACTGTTGAGCGCGCTCTTGGGCCGCCTGGCGCCGGGGTTCACGTCTCGTCACGTCAAGCCGGTGGTGCAGAGCAAAGACCACCAGGACCTGCCGAGCTTGCGCCTGCCCAGCGTGGGCGGTATGGCGCTGGTGTTCACGCTCTGGTGCGTGGGGGGCGTGTGGTGGCTGACTCGGGGCGACGCGAGCGCGGTCATGCTCCCGCTCATCGTGCTGACCACGCTCTTCTTTGGGCTTGGTCTCATCGACGATTGGCTCAAGTGGCGGCGGGGCGCGGGCATCGGCGAGCGCGCGTATCTGGTCGGCCACGCCTGCATGGCCCTCACCACCGTCGCGGTGCTCTACTGGTGGGTAGGCGGCTTCGCCCAAGCGGACGTGCAGGGCGGCCGCGTGCTGCAAGCCCTGAACGTCGTCGGCGGCCTCGGCCTGGGCTTGACCCTGTTGTGGTTGGCGGTGCTCACGTTTGGCTCGGCATTCTCGGTGGCCGTAAGCGACGGCATTGACGGCTTGACGGCCGGCATGGCGGCCATCGCCGGTGCGGGCATGCTGGTATCATTGGTCATCCGTGAGGCGAACGCGGAGGTGATTGGGTTCGCGGCGGCCCTGCTGGGCGCCTGCGTCGGCCTGTTGCTCTTCAACCAACCTTCGGCCTGGTCGTCCACGGGCGCCGTGCGGCGGCGGTCGCGCATCTACTTGGGCGATAGCGGCGCCGTGGCGCTGGGCGGGGCCTTCGCGGCGCTGGCCCTCTTTGGCGGCGCGGACGCCATCTGGCTCTTCGTGGGGGGCGTCTTTCTGCTGGACGGCGGTTCCGGGTTCGTGCAGGCGAAGGTGGTCACGCCCTTCTTTCGGCACTTCGTGCGCGTGCGGCGGTACGCGGACCTGCCCCACTTCGTGCCCCACACCGAGTTTCCACTGCCGTTCACGGCTACGCCTTTGCACCACCACTTCGAAATGCTCGGCATCGGCCGGCTGCGCGTGGTCTGGCTTTTCTGGTCGATCAGCGTCTTGGCCGCCGTCAGCGGCGTGGTGGTGGCCGCTTTTCCCACATTTCACCTGGCGCCGGTGGGCGGCGCGCTGGCGTTCTACGCGCTCCTGATCGGCAGCGCCACGTGGACGACGGGACGCTTTCTGGGCGTCGCGGCAGGCGCGGACGGCGCTGATGTCCTGGCCGTGTGCGGCGGCCGGCCGTACAGCGTCTTTGGTCGGTGCCTCTACCGGGTTGTGGAACGAACGACAACGCCGCTGCCGCCGCCGCGCGAGCGCCACGCCATCGCCCTGTGGCAGCCATGCAACCGCTGGGACGTGCTGGCAAATCTGGCCTACGCCCAAGCGCTGGCGGGTGACAACGAGGCGGCGCGAGAAACCTGGGAACGCATTCCGGAAGCGAGTCGCACACTGCGCGCGGAGCATCCCGCGAGAAACGCTTTGGGTGATGCTGCGGGGCGCTAGGCGCATGTCGAGTGCGGCGCCGGCGCACGTCGAGTACGGCTCCGGCGCACGTCGAGCGCGGCTCCGACGCACGCACTGCCCCCTCCCAAATAGGCAGTCAATTCCCCTGTTGCCGGCAGGCGAGCGTTTTGCCGCACCAGAGGTGACGCCATGGCGCACCTGCCTGTGGCATAGTCACAGGAGGAGAACCTTGCGAAACTTCGAGGACCTTGGCAGCTTCAGCCGGAGGCGCACGTCTTTCCCGCTCTCCCAGGGGCTGACAGGGGTATGCATTCGTGTCGACTCCATGTGTCATTCCGAACGAAGCGCAGCGGAGTGAGGAATCTAATGCGCGTCCCCGCGAAACCAGCAGCTTTAGATTCCGCGAACCCTGTTCGACGCTGCACTCGGAATGACATGAAGTGTCAATACTGAACGGTGGGAATGGGATTTTGTCTACGAATCACTCAACACTTACATTTCCGTACGGTGCGCAAGGCGTGTACTCTATAGTCCGCTCCCTATGTCATTCCGAACGGAGTGCAGCGGAGTGAGGAATCTAATGCGCGTCCCCGCGAAACCAGCAGCTCTAGGTTCCGCGAACCCTGTTCGACGCTGCGCTCGGAATGAGATTTGCCTAGCCCTGCCAATTCTCCCTAGGGAGAGGGTCTGGGTGAGTGTGGCGGTCTACCCGGAGGGCCTGGCTGAAAGTGGGCGTCTACCCAAAGGGTCTGGGTAAGAAGTGGAGATCCACCCAGAGGATCGGAGGGAGGGGCAAGATCCGAACGATCCGTCCCTTCCGCTCCCGTCTAGTGCAGCTACGCAAAGGTCTCCATAGGGAAGAGGGGCCAAGGCGTATGCTCAGCACGGTGACCAACAGGACGCTCGCGGCGCAGGTACGGCAGTTGCCGGAAACGGTATTGCCGCATGCGGTGGCGCCCGCGTTCGCCAATTTGCCGGGCCTCGCCCTCCTTGAAAGCAGCCAACGGGGGGCGTTGGGACGCTACTCGTACCTCACTGCCGATCCGTTTCTGCGCATGGCAAGCACCGGGGAGCGCGTGCGCCTAGAGTGGTGTCGCCGGCCCCAGCGCGCCGCTGTGCGCCGTGGGCAGCCCTTTGCCGTGCTGCGTGAACTCTTGGCGGAATTTGCCACGTCGACCGCGCCGCACGGCCCGCCGTTTCAGGGCGGTGCGGTGGGGGCACTTGCCTATGATCTGGGGCGTCAGCTAGAGGAACTCCCGTCGTGTGCCCGCCGGGACGTGCCCACGCCGGAGCTGAGCCTGGGTTTCTACGACTGGGTGCTGGCACATGATCACCACACCGGTGTGTCGTGGCTGGTGACCACCGGCCTGCCGGACGGCACGGAGGAGGCTGCTCTGGCCCGCCGCGCGCAAGTCTTGGACATCATGCGCGCGTGGCAGGCGCGCAATGGCAGGGCAGCATCCGGCGGCGGCTTCCGGCTTACCACCCAGATCGAGCCGAATCTCACCGAGCACGAGTATGTCGCCATGGTGCGGCGAGCGCAGGAGTTTATCGCCGCCGGCGACATCTACCAGGTGAACCTCTCACAGCGTTTCGCCGCCAGTTGGGAGGGCTCGCCGTGGGCGCTCTACACCCGCTTGCGGCGGGAAAGTCCGGTGCCGTTTGGCGCGTTCCTCGACCTTGGCGGGAGTTGGGTAGTGTCCGCGTCGCCGGAACGCTTCCTGCGCGTGCGCAACGGCCAGGTAGAGACCCGGCCCATCAAAGGCACGCGCCCGCGAGGTTCCACTCCCGCGCAGGACGCCGCCCTGGCCGACGCGCTGCGCGCCAGCGCAAAGGACCGGGCCGAAAACCTCATGATCGTAGACCTGCTGCGCAACGACCTGGGGAAAGTGTGCCGCCTGGGGTCGGTGCGGGTACCGGCGCTGTGGGAGGTCGAGGGCTACAGCAACGTGTGGCAGTTGGTGAGCACGGTGACCGGCACGCTGCGCCCGGAGGCCGACGCCGCGGCCCTGCTGGAAGCCGCATTCCCCGGTGGTTCGGTGACGGGTTGCCCCAAGATCCGGGCAATGGAGATCATCGAAGAGTTGGAGCCGGTGCGGCGGGGGTTCTATTGCGGCGCCATCGGCTATCTCGGATTCGACGGCGGCATGGATACGAGTATCGTCATCCGCACGGTGGTGCTCACGCCCGAACGGCTCTATCTACAGGTGGGCGGCGCGGTAGTGGCGGACTCCGATCCCCAGGCGGAATATGAAGAGACCCTGGTGAAAGCCCGGGCCGCGCGGCGGGTGCTGGAGTGAGCGCTCGACTAACGGCAAACTCTCAGATGTGACCGCCGGACGTTTGCCGGGAGCGCGGCGAGTCCAATGCGGAGAAGCCCATGAGCGGCACAAGCCTCTGCTACGTGAACGGAGAACTGACGCCGGAGCGCGCGGCCGGGGTCTCGGCGCTGGACCGCGGCTTGCTGCTGGGCGATGGCCTCTTCGAGACTATGCGCGCCGTGGGCGGCCGGGTCCGCAATTGGGAACGGCATTGGAAGCGGCTCCGCAACGGTGCGGACGTCATCGGCTTGGCGTTGCCTGGGTCGGCAGACGACATTTACGCGGCTGTCGAACAGACCCTGCGCGCCAACGGCCTGCACGCGGCTGCCGTGCGCCTTACCGTGACCCGTGGCAGCAGCGCTGGGCGCGGTCTGCTTCCGTCCACCGACGGTCGGCCAACGCTCGTAGTCCGCGCCACCCCGTTCGTGCCGTATCCGGCGCATCTCTATGCAAACGGCATGCGCGTGATCGTCAGCCGCACCGTGCGCCGCAACGAGCGCTCGCCGCTGTCTCGAATCAAATCGCTGAACTATCTCGACAACGTGCTGGCCCGGCGCGAGGCCGAGGCAGCGGGGGCCGACGAGGCGCTGCTGCTGAATACGCAGGGCCGCGTGGCATGCGCGACAACCGCCAATATCTTCATCATGGCAAATGGCCGCGTGGTCACGCCGCCTGAGGCCGCCGGACCGCTGCCGGGCACGATGCGCGCTCTGGTTTGCGCAGAACTCGCGCCGGACATCGACGTAGAAGTCCAATGCCGGGAATTTGGCGAGGAAGACGTGCGTGCCGCCGACGAAGTCTTTCTGACGAATACCCTCATGGGCGTCATGCCGGTACGCGCCATTGGCGCGCAGACCGTCGGCGGTTGTGTGCCCGGCCCGCTGACGCGAGCATTACAGACTGCCTACGAGAAGTGGCTGGCGGCGGGTGGGTAACGCCGGTGTGGGCCCGCCTCGCGCCAGCGGCGTGAGAAGTGGAGGAAGTGAATACGAGGTTCTCGGTAGAGCATCCGCAGCGGATTCCGGCGCACGCACAAGCGAGCAGGCGCGTGCACGTTCGATTGCCGAGGGTAAAGCGCAGTGGGATGGTGGTAAGAGACAGGCGGGTGTGCCCTGAAAGCAGGAACCGGCGCACGCACGTGTTGGGCAAAGCAATAGGGAGGAGAGTGACATCAGCGTCACCCTCCTCCCTACGGAGTGAGAGGGTAAGAGGCAGCAGATAAAATTCCGCGCAGCCGCCTCACATCTCTTGGGCGCCCCACGTTCGGCGATGAGCCGCGTGGGTCGCGCCAGCGGGTCTTAGCTTGCGCCGAACCAGGCGCGTTCGCGGCGGGCCTGGCACGCCACGCAGAGCGTGGCCTCGGGCACGAACTCAAGGCGCTCGGCGGAAATGCCCTCGCCGCAGTCTTCGCAGATGCCGTAGGTACCGGCCTCCGCTCGCTGCCAGGCATGATCGAAGGCGCGCATGTCGCGCCGCAGCACGTCCAGAACGGCCTCCCGGTCTTCCTGGATAGCCACTTCCTGCGCCAAGTCTACGAAGTCGTCATCGTCGGCCGAGGTGTCGGCGCCGCGCTCGCGGGCCTGCAAGTCGGATGCGATCGAACTTGCGAGGAGCGATGCCAGGGCATCACGCGCTTCCTGCAGCCGCTGCACGCGGTCAACACGCTGATCGAGCTCTCTGGCCATGGTTCGTACCTCCTTCACCGCACTCTGTCCGCCTTGCCGGCGGCGCCGGTGCCGTGCAATGTTGTGGGCTTGGTGGGTTTGCGGGGTAACTTCCTTGTTCCGTTTTCGCAGTCCCACCGGGTCGTTTCGAGCTTGTTTCTGCCAGCATATCACCGCATATGAGGACTGTGAAGCGATTTTAAGGAACTTCTTAGGAAGATTGGCAAATATTAAGGATATTCTAAGAAACAAGCTCTTATTCTAAAAACTATAATCTTTATAGTAAAGGGCGCGGCCCGGCCTGCGCAGCGAATCTCTGAGGTCACTGCTCAAAAGCCTGCATGCTCTGCGCAGAAACCTTAAGCAGGGAATCAATAGTTTTTGACTTGATCACCTTGTTGGGCTAGATCTCATGTCATTTGTATGTTGTAGAAGGCGGGGAGACGGGAGGGGGTGAAGAGGTAGTGCGAAGGGTGTATCGAATGTCATTCCGAGCGTAGCGACTAATCCAATGTCATTCCGAACGGAGCGCAGCGCAGTGAGGAATCTAAGCAGCCGCGCCAAGCGGGCGGCACGTTGCGGGGGCGCTAGATTCCTCGCAGGGATCGGAATGACAAAAGATAGGGAACGCACAGCCATGCCACGCCGAACGCTGCACGCGCCCACGCCAAACCGAATGCTGCACCCCCTGTGTCATTTGGAACGGCAATCAATGTCATTCCGAGCGTAGCGACTAATCCAATGTCATTCCGAACGTAGCGCAGCGCAGTGAGGAATCTAAGCAGCCGCGCCAAGCGGGCGGCACGTTGCGCGGGCGCTAGATTCCTCGCAGGG
>JAJEAH010000076.1 GCA_022824225.1 Chloroflexota bacterium | reverse complement strand
CTAGCATTCCTCCGAGTTTCTTGCAGTCGATGGTGGTCAAGTTTTGTTGCTGCGCCGCTCCGCCCGCCCGTTCACCCTTCGACTGTGCTCAGGGCGAACGGGCGGGCTGCTGTGCTTGGGTGACCATGTTGTGGGCGCGTCCGCCCGCTGGTGAGTATTGTCCACCCTTTCACCCTTCGACGTTTCCCACGCGGACGTGTAGCCCAACCATGAGTGCTGAGCACTTCGACAAGCCCAGCGCGAACGGAATGTAGCCCAACCGTTCGTGCTGAGCACTTCGACAAGCTCAGCACAGGCACAGTCGAAGCATGGACGGTTAGGCGGGCAGGACCGGCGCGCTTGTATTCCTCCGAGTCTCTTGCAGTCGATGGGGGTCGAGTCTTGGTGCTGTGCCGCTCCGCCCGCCCGTTCACCCTTCGACTACGCTCAGGGCGAACGGACGGGCTGCTGTGCTTGGGTGACCAAGTTGTGGGCGCGTCCGCCTGCTTTCGTCGCCTACCCGTTCACCCTTCGACTACGCTCAGGGCGAACGGGCGGGCTGCTGTGCTCAGGGCGAACGGACGGGCTGCCGCGCTTGCCCTTACTCGATTACTCTCAATGCCGAGACGGAGAAAACTGCAAGGTAACGCGCACTTGGGCTGCGCTCGGGGCAGACGGGTGGGCTGGCGCTACGCACGCTCCGATTCGCCAAAACCGGTCCCCGACGTAGCATTGGTATTCAAACCGGCGCTTGCCGCGGTCCGCTTCACGCGCTCAGTTTTGCGTTTCGGCCAGCAGTTCGCCGCAGCGGGCGGCCACCCGTTCGGCGATGGCGTTCACGATCATCTCGCCCAGTTCCGGCGAAGCGTGCTCGGAAGGGTCTTCCCCGCCCACACCCTGTTCCTCCATGGTCAGGTCTTTGCGGTACCGGCTGATGTCGGTAAGTTCCGGGTGCAGGTGCCAGAAGATGGAAGTCTCCCATTTGCCGGCGTGGTCGCCGTTGTAACTCAAATCGGTCACGACTTCGTATTCCGGCAGCGCCCAGACGCGCAGGTGCGGGTGCTTGAGCTGGTACCACTCGGCCACCTCTTTGAGCGCCCGCACGTGCAGCCCGCCGTAGTGTCCGGTGATGATGACGATGACCTTGAAGCCCTCGTCGTCCAATTGCTCCAAGTACTCCCGCGCCAGCGTGCGGACGGTCTCGTCGCGGAACTCCAGCGTGTGCTTGAAGCCCGCGTGGGGCTTCATGGTCTGAAAGCCGCACCACACCACCGGCAGCGAGATGGCCCCGGCTTCTTCGGCGCACCGATCGGCAATGCCCTGGGCCTTCAGCGCGTCCTGGCCGATGGCCAGATGGTAGCCGTGCCACTCCAACGCGCCCCAGGGCACGATGGCGATGGGCCGGGTCTTGAGCTGCGCTTCCACCTCGGCGGGAAACATGCGTTCATACTTCATGGTCACTTCCCCTCGTTGCCACACTGCGAAGCTAAACAGCCGGTTCAGTCCAGCGCTTCCTGTCCCACCACTTGGGCCAGCGCGGCGGGCAGGCTGTCGATGTCTGCCTGGGTGACGCGCTCTTTCACGCGGTAATCGGCCTTGCGCACGATTTCGCTCATTTGCTCGCGCACGGCGGCGATGCGCTGCTCCTGTACCCGCAGCAGAATGTCCGTCGCCTCCCGCGAGGGACGGGCGCGCAGGGCGGCGCGCAGGTGGTGCAAGCACAGGCCGTCGGCGCTGCCATAGGCCTCCTGGGCCTCTCGTTCGTTGCGCAGTGATTCCACCAGCAGTCCCAAATGCCGCTGCTCGGCGTTGCTCTGGGCGTCGCAGCCCAGGCACGTGCCTTCCGGCGCAAGCCTCTTGCGCACGCGCCCGGCCAGACTGCTCAAGAGGCCCTGCCGCTCGCGCGCCGCGCCAATTTGGTGTGCGGCTTCGCCCAGAATGTCGTAGAAAGTCAAGGCGGTGCCCAGCGGGCTGTGCTTGTGGAAGAGCCGCCAGGTATGGTTGTGGCAGAAGCCTTTAGCCAAGCGGACGAGTTCACGAATCTCGATGTCGTTGACGTGCTCGTAGGAGTACGTCTCCAAGAAGCGATCGCCGCTGCGGACCGCCAAGCGGCAGATGGGACACCCCGCATCACGGATGGCTTCCAACAGTTCATAATAGGGAGTGTGCTTATCCATGGATGGGCCGGTCTCCGCTGCGCTGGTGACGTGCAGGCCGTGGCGGCTACAATTCCCGTTATAGAATAGCATGGTAGCCATGGGCCAACGCCCGCCGGTTTGGGTCGGGCTGTTCGGGAGTGTTTGCCAACGCGCGTCACCTCCGGCGCCACTGAAGAAGTTCAGCGCGTTGGACTTCACGAATAGAGATGAGGGAGACCAATGCGGAAAGTGGCCGCGCACATTGCGACTGGGGAGGCAACGCCCAAGTCCGCGCAAGTCCGTCCTTCCGGCGAAAACCGGAATCCACCCGCTCACCCCCTGAACTTCGGCTTGCGCCGGAGTGACGAGCAAGAGGCCGAGTGTCTTCATTCATCCTGGCAAGTTGAATGCCGCAGCTTTTCACCTAGTTAGCAGATTTGTAGAGTCTAATTTTGCCCCAACAGTCAAATTGAGGAGGACTACCCCGCATGCAGACGTATGACATTGCCGTGATCGGCGGCGACGGCATTGGACCGGATGTGATAGAGGCCGGCAAGCAGGTGCTCGATGCCGCGGGCGACGTGACCGGCAGCTTCCGGCTTGCGTACACCGAATTCCCCTGGGGCTGCGAGTACTATCTTGAGCATGGCCGCATGATGCCGGCGGACGCCCTGCAAACGCTGGAGCAGTTCCAGGCCATCTATCTCGGCGCGGTGGGCTATCCCACGGTGCCCGATCACATTTCGCTCTGGGGTCTGTTGCTGCCCATCCGCAAGGCCTATCGGCAATATGTCAACTTGCGCCCCATCAAGCTGCTGCGGGGCATAGACGGTCCGCTGCGCGGCAAGGGGCCGGAGCAGATCGACTTCGTCTGCGTGCGCGAAAACACCGAGGGCGAGTATGCCGGCGTGGGCGGCCGCGTGCACGTGGGCACCGACCACGAGGTGGCCCTGCAGAACATCGTCTTCACGCGTACGGCGGTGGAGCGCATCATTCGCTACGCCTTCGATTACGCCAAATCCCACGGCCGCACGGGCGTCACCAGCATCACGAAGTCGAACGCCATGCAGTACAACATGGTCTTCTGGGACGAGGTATTCGCGGAAGTGGCGAAGGGCTACCCGGACATTACAACGAGCAAGTACCACGTGGACGCCGCGGCGGCGCGGTTCGTCACCAGTCCAGAGTCGTTTGACGTAGTGGTCGCGTCTAATCTCTTCGCTGACATCTTGACCGACCTGGGTGGGGCGCTGCAAGGGAGCCTGGGACTACCGCCGAGCGCCAACATCGATCCCACCCGCCGCTATCCGGCCATGTTCGAGCCGGTGCACGGCTCCGCGCCGGACATTCACGGCCGGAACATCGCCAATCCGCTGGCCGCAATCTGGGCCGGCGCCATGATGCTGGATTTCCTGGGCGAGCACGAGGCGGGAGAGCTCGTGATGAACGCCATGGAAACGGTCACGTCCTGCGGCGCTGTACTTACGCCCGATCTGGGCGGGACCGCCACCACCCAGGAAGTGACCGACGCGGTGGTGCAAGCCTTGCGCGCCGCGTAGCGCCTCATTCGCAACACCCGGCGCCAGAATCCGCTCGCACAAGACTCGAACCCATACGGGAGTCTGAGCACGCAGCCGCGGCCGCATCCGGTAACGCAGGCGCCCTCGGTAGCGCTCGCGCATCCGGTAGCGCAGGTTTGTAACCTGCGTGCCTTTCCGCGCCCCAGAGAGACTTCCTATTCACGCGGCCCGTGCCGGGGCCGTTCAGCCCCGCGCAATCCCAACCACGATGCGGGCAGGCAGGCCCCAGAGCCCTTCCCGTTCGCTGTGCGCAATGCGAAACCCGGCCGCCGCCACCACCTGCTCAACGTAGATGGGCCGGCAGTCGATGAGCCGCGGCAGCCGTTGGTGCAGCCACTCGTACACCCGCACCATGGTGGACAACGGCTCTTCCCGCGCCAGGCTGACGACACCCAGCCTGCCGCCCGGCTTCAGCACGCGCCCTATCTCGCCCAACACCACCGGGATTTCGGGTGTATCGAACAACTCGAGGGTAAAGCTCATGAACGCCGCGTCGCACTGGCCGTCGTCGAGCGGGAGTCCGGCCCCATCGCCGCGATAGAGCGTAACTCTCTCCAGCAGACCGGCCCGCGCCAGCCGCTTCCGGCTGGCCGCCACCATGCCCGGGGAAATGTCCACGCCGTACACGCGGCCGTCCGGGCCGACCGTTTCGGCGAGTTGTTGCAGGCAGTGCCCGGTACCGCAGCCGATCTCCAGCGCCGTCTCGCCGGGCGCAACGTCCATTCGCGCCAACGCCAAGTTGCGAAGCCGCTTCTCGAAAGCGCCGGCGAATAGGTCGTAGCTACCGCTCATGCGGTCGTAGCTCGCCCGGGCCTGGGCTTTGGTTCGGTGAACACGCAGCATTACAAGTACCTGTCGTATGGAAAGGCAAGCTGCACCTTCGGACCAGTCACATGCTGCCCACAGTATGCCACCCGCAACGCTCACCACGAGCAGCGTGGGCGGCTATAGAGGAAGCGCCGGCAGTTACGACGTTGTGCTGGCGGCTGCAGGCAGCGACACACCGCTAGTTGGCATGTGCTGCTCTTGTTCGATCATGATCTTGAGTGCAGTGTAAATCAGAATATCAATGGTAAAGCCCCAAAGCGCCGAGAGTTCGGACTCCAGAAACGTGAATACCTGCGTAACGAAAATGCTGACCAGCACGCTGCGCACGAACCAGCGGTAGGCCGCCAGCCGGGAGTGCCGTAGCCGGAGAATACCCACGAGGGTCAACACGCCGGCCACCATAGACGAGGAAAGAAGCGCAATGTCCGAGAAATCGAGTTCGAGCGCCTCGATAGATCCGGTTAGCAGCCCAGTCAACGCCACTACCAGCACAACAGCAATTTGGATCACGGCCACGAGCAGGAAGAGACCGATCAAGGTCGGCCTGAACCAACGCGAGAGCACGATCCGGCTGTAGCGTGCGACGGCGTAGTCCCGCACCCGAAAATAGAAGAGCATGTCCGGTACAGATTGCGGCTCCAGGCTGCGCACAAACGCGCTGAGTCCCCGGACCACCGGGTCCGCTCCATCGGCTCTCGCCAGCAGGCTGAGGGTATTTTCCTTCGTTCGGCTGTCGATCGGCCTGCCGGCCGCAAGCTCTAGCTGGTTGAACGCATTGGCCAGCGCCTCTGTCGGTCCCGGCTCGCGCCTACGAACTGCCTCGAGCACGAGAAAAATTGCGATGAAGGTGATGTATATCAGGCCGATGGTGGGTTCGTAGAAGTAGTTGTTGTCGCTTGTTATGAATTTGCCCAACTCGTCTATGAATGTGCCAAACCCGATACCCCCGAGAATGGCGGCGCCCCGCTGCGCCACCCGACCCAGCGCGGCAAAGAGCACGAGCAAGGCGACCGTCATGAACAGTCCGCCCCAAAGCATGTGCGCAATATGCAGACCGTCACCGCCCAATTGCGGATATCCCGTGGCGGCAAGGGCACCGCGTATCACCAATACCGAGGCTACGCCCGCCACGAGAAAGAGCTCGATGAGCTCCGGGGCGTCGCTATTGCTGACGAAGAAATGCCTGACTCGCACAGAGCTATCTCTCTAAGGCGGAATGAGCGCGGTGAATGGCTATGCGCCGCAGAGCGGCCTACCCCGCTTGCAGCGGAACGGGAACTGGTAGTCGCAGTCGAGTTTCCTTGCTCGCGTCGGCTGGAGATATGGTACACACCATACCGCGCCGGCATCAGACATACAAGACGATGCCGCACGCCGGCAAAGGCTCCCTGACGTTTCCCGCCTTCGCAGGGCGTTCATCATCTTGCTCAGGTCAAGGCGGCAGCGTATGCTAGGAACTGCGACCACCGTACGACCGTCTCCGCGGCAAGCCACAGGAAATCCGCCCATGAGTTCCGCCTCCGCCACGCCCCCCGCCGACGCGCTTGTCCTCATAGACGGCCACTCCATCGTGCACCGCGCCTTTCACGCAGTGCCCAGAGAATTCTCCAGCGCCGCCGGTGAGCCGACCAATGCGGTCTTTGGCTTCACCAGCACGCTGCTGCACGTCATTGACAAGCTCAAGCCAAAGTATATCGCCGTGGCGTTCGACCCGCCGGGCCCCACGTTTCGCCACGAACAGTACACGGCATACAAAGCGACGCGGGCCAAGACCGATCCCTTGCTCCACCAGCAGATGGACCGCGTGCGCCAGGTGGTGGAGACTCTCAACATCCCCATCTTCTCCGTGCCGGGCTACGAAGCCGATGACGTGCTGGGCACGCTCTCCCAGCAGGCGGCGGCGCAGCGGATCCCCACCTTCATCGTGACCGGCGACACCGACGCCTACCAACTCGTTGACGACGTGGTGCGTCTGCTCGTGCCCCGCCCGCGCGGCGGCGAACTGGCGGAGGTGGGCCTCAAAGAAGTGGCGGCGCGCTTCCAAGGCCTGGGCCCCGGCCAGGTCATCGACTACAAGGCGCTGGTAGGAGATTCTTCCGATAACGTGCCCGGCGTGCGCGGTATTGGCGCCAAGACGGCCGGGAAGCTCCTGCAGGAGTACGACGACATCGACGGCATCCTGGCGCACGTCGACGAGTTGCCGGCGCGGCAACAGAAGGCGCTGGCCCAGGATAGGGAACAGCTTGCCCATAGCCGGGAACTGGTAACAATCGTCCGCGACGTGGACATCACCCTCGACCCCGCCCAGAGCGAGGTGCACGATTACGACCGTGAGCAGGTGCTGGCGCTCTTCCATGAACTGGGCTTTCGTTCGCTGCTCACCCGCCTGCCCCAACCCGCCGACGCGGCCGCGGCGCAGGCCGCGCTGTTTGGCGAGGCGCAGACGGACACGCAGGTGCAAATGCCCGCCACCGCCGCCGACGTCGAGCGCCTTGCCGCCGCCTTGCGCGGCGTGGGCAACGTGGCAGTGCTACCCGTTCTCGAGCCCGAACCCCCGGCGTGGCCCCGGTTGCGGGGTCTGGCCTTCGCCTGGGACGGCAATGAAGCCGCTTATGTTGATACGACGACCGCCGCCGCGCTGGCAGCCATCGCGCCGGCGCTCAGCGATCCGGACATCCCCAAAGTCGTCTTCGACGCGAAACAGTTCTGTCTGGTGCTGCTCACCCAAGACATCGGCCTGGCGGGCGTGGTGTTCGACTGCCACTTGGCGGCGTACTTTGCCAACGTCATCGGCTCGCGTTCCACCACACTGCCCCAGGTAGTCTTCGACGTGCTCGGCGCAACGCTGGCGGGCGTGGACGACCTACGCGACCGCAAGAAGTCCCTGGCCGCCGCGAACAACGCGATGCTCGCGCAGGCCGCGGGCCGGGAAGCCGAGGTCCTGCTCGCTCTGCACCCCGCGCTGGTTGAAAGCCTGGAAGAGCGTAGCGTGCGCAAACTGCACGATGACTTGGAATTGCCGCTGGCAACCGTCATCGCACACATGGAGTTCGCGGGCATTGCCGTGGACGTGGACGTGCTGGAACAACTGGCAGATAGCCTGGCGGAACGCATCGGCGAGATTCAGGGCCAAATCTACGCGGACGTGGGCCATGAGTTCAACGTCAATTCACCCAAGCAACTCGGCGACATTCTCGTCAACGAACTGGGAGTCAACCTCACCAAGAAGACGCGGACCGGATACTCCACCGATTCAACCATTTTGGAGGCGCTGCAGGAGGCGCACCCGGTCATTGGTCGCGTGCTGCAATACCGCCAGCTCACCAAGCTTAAGTCCACGTATCTGGACGCCCTGCCCACGAAAGTGAACCCGCAAACGCGGCGCATCCACACCTCTTTCGAGCAGACCGGCGCGGCCACCGGACGCCTTTCGTCCAACGACCCCAACCTGCAGAACATTCCCATCCGCACGGCCATGGGACGCCGCATCCGCAAAGCCTTCGTGGCGGGCGGGGCCCACCGGGTGCTGCTTGCCGCCGACTACTCGCAGATCGACCTGCGGGTGCTGGCGCACCTCAGCCAGGACGCGGAGCTCTGCAAGGCGTTCCGCAACAATGAGGATATCCACACGTTTACAGCGGGCCAACTCTTCGACGTGCCGATGGCAGACGTCACGGAAGCCATGCGGCGCACGGCCAAGACCGTGAACTTCGGGATTATCTACGGCGTGACCGCCCACGGCTTGGAGCAACGCACCGACCTCAACTTCCAAGAAGCCACGGAGTATATCGACAACTACTTCAAGACCTACGCCGGTGTGCGGGAATACACAGAACGCACGATTGCGTTCGCGAAAGAGCATGGGTACGTGGAGACGGTGTTGGGCCGCCGGCGCTACCTGCGGGAACTGCATGCCTCGAACTACAACGTGCGCCAGGCGGCTGAGCGCATGGCCATCAACATGCCGGTGCAGGGCACGTCCGCCGACATCATCAAAGTGGCGATGCTGCACGTGGCCGAGCAACTGGCAGCCGCCGAGTTGCCGGTGCGCATGTTGCTGCAAGTGCACGACGAACTCGTCTTCGAGTGCCCGCGTGCCGCCGTGGACGCATGCGCCGACCTGGTGACCCCGCTCATGGAAAACGCCGTGAAGCTCGACGTGCCCGTAACCGTGGACGCCAAAGCAGGAGTGAACTGGGACGAAATGGAGCCGCTGGGATGAATGTATTGATTACGGCCGGCGCTTCCCCGCTGGCGCAGAGCCTGGCGCGCGCGCTCTCGCGCGAGCACGAGGTCTGCCTGACCGACACGGTGGACGCGACCGCCCCGTCGCCGTTTGTGCGCTGCGCCCTGGACCATGACGCGGCCACGGACCGGCTGGTGGCCGGCAGAGACGCCATCATCCACCTCGCGGCGTGCGGCGACGACTCCGTCGGCGGGGCCGACTCCGTCGGCGGGGCCGGGGATGTCGGCAGGGCCGGAGATGCCGGCGCCGCCGATGATGAGGTTTCGGCGAACCGGCTGATCGATGCCCAGACCCGCCGGACGTACAACTTGCTCCTCGCCGCCAGTGAGGCGGGCGTTGGCCGGTGCGTCTATGCCGGCAGCTTGAATATCTATGCGAATTGCCCGGACGAGTGGGCAATCGACGAACAGTGGCGGCCGCGGCCCAGCACGGACGCGCCCGTGCTGGCGCAGCACCTGGGCGAGTTCGTCTGCCGTGAGTTCGCGCGGGAAGGGCGAATTGCGGTCACGTGCTTGCGCCTGGGCAACCTGCGCCAACCGGACGCCGCAGCCTGCCCGGCTGCGGACCCGGCAGGCCTGGCGGAAGCGGACGCCGTGCACGCGTTTGCCTGCGCGTTGGCCGCGCCGGCGGAGCCGTGGGGCGTCTACCACATCCAGTCGCCGCTGCCGGACGCGCGTTTCAGCACCGCCAAGGCCCGCGAGGAACTGGGCTACGCGCCCCGACCCGGCGCAACCGGAGGCGCAACATGAGAGTGCTTATTCTCGGCGGCGCGGCCCGTTTGGGACCCTACGTGGCGCGCGCCCTGCAAGACGAGCACACACTGCGCGTGACGGACATACAGCCGGTGGAAACCTCCCATGAGTACCAACGCGTGGACATCGGCGCGCCCGACGACGTGCTCCGGGCGGCGGAAGGCATGGACGCCATCGTCAACTGCTCGGTGGTGCGTCCCGACCGGCAGGCGGCCTTCGACGTGAATGCCCGCGGCTGCTACAACATGATGCGCGCGGCCGTTACCCACGGCATACCCCTGGTCATAAACACGGGACCCCACTTCACCCTCGAGGGCAGCACGTATACCGCTTTCGACTACGAAATCAGCCCCGACGCGCCGCCCCACCCCAGCACGAATCTTTACGCCCTGAGCAAAGGCCTGGGACAGGAGATCTGCAAGGTCTTCACCGAGAACTACGATGTGCACGTGCTGTGCTTTCTCTTCTTCAGCTTTCGCGACCACGATGCGCCGGAGCCGGGCGGCAACCATCCGTTCGCCATCACGTGGCGCGACGCCGCGCAGGCAATCCGCCTGGGCCTGACTGTGGACCTCGCCGCGCTGCCATCCCGCTGCGAGGTCTTCAACATCCTGGCCGACCTGCCGCACCAGAAGTTCTCCAGCGCCAAGAATAAACGCATCTTGGGCTTCACACCCCAGGACTTGCTGGAAGACACGTGGCGCCGGCGGTAGTGCGCCTGCCGCCGTGCCAACCGGGATCGCGCGGCACGCCGCACAATTGCGTGAACGAGTGAGGCGCGCCGCCGCGCGCCGGCGGCCGCGGGGGGCGATGAAGTAGCGGCCATCAGCCCAAACAGAGGCGCGGACGCGCTCCCCCATGCCCGAGGAGGGACACGCCAAACGACAGCGGGGCGCGACGAATCGCGCCCCGCTGTCTCTGCGTTCAAATCGTGTTGTCTGCCGTCGCCCTGACCGCGTAGCCCAGCGCATGGACTCGCGGCGGCGAATGACTGTGCGCAGCGACTGACTACGCCCAGCGACTGACTACGCCCAGCGAATGACTACGCCCAGTAGGCGGTGCCGGGCTGCTCGAAGATGAGGATCTCCTTCAGGAACTTCACGCCTTTCTCAAGGCCCTCGTTGGACGACATCAAGCTGTCCTCGTGCTCGATGGAGAGCACGCCGTCGTAGCCCGCCAGGCGCAGTTCGCTCACGATGTCCTTCCAGTAGCCGTAGTCGTGGCCGTAGCCCACGCTGCGGAAGAGCCAGGAGCGGTTCGCTTCGTCCGTATAGGACTTCGTATCCAGCACGCCGTGCTTGGCCGCGTTCAGCGGGTGCACCTTGGTGTCCTTGGCGTGGAAGTGATAGAGCGCGCCGGCGTCGCCGAGCTCGCGGATGACAGCGATGATGTCGCAGCCCTGCCAGAAGAGGTGGCTGGGGTCCAGGTTCGCGCCGATTTCGGGCCCGCAGGCGTCGCGCAACTGCAGGCAGGTCTCGGAGTTGTAGACCACGAAGCCGGGGTGCATCTCCAGCGCGATGCGGGCGTTGTGCTCGCGCAGGAAGTCGGCTTCCGCCTTCCAATAGGGGATCACCTTCTGCTCCCACTGCCACTCCAATATCTCCAGGTAGTCGCCCGGCCACGGGCAGGTGACCCAGTTGGGGTACTTGGACCCTTCGGAATCGCCGGGACAGCCGGAAAAGCCTACCACCGTCTCCACGCCCAGCTTGTGCGCCAGTTGAATGGCCTTGCGCTGCGTCTCGGCATGCGCGCGGGCGATTTTGGGGTTGGGGTGCAGCGGGTTGCCGTGGGCGGCCAAGGCGCAGATATCCATGTCGCGGCTGGTCACGGCGTTGAGGAAAGCGTCGCAGGCCTTGTCGTCGTTGAGCAGCGCGTCCGGGTCGCAGTGCGCGTTCCCCGGATAGTTGCCGCAGCCGATTTCCACCGACTGCACACCCAAGTCGCGCAGGTAGTCCAGCGCCTCTTCAAAGGGCAGATCGCCCAAGAGTACCGTCAATACACCGAGTTTCATAGTCCATGCCTCCTGTTGTGTATACGATCCACTACGAGAACTCGTGCCTGAAACTTCAGCTATCCTCTTCAGATTCCAGTCTAGCCGCAAAGAGACTACATCGCTAAAGGCACTATCTTCGAGTTGCGCATTTTGGCGTCGCGTGTAAGCAATGGGATGTTGTGCACGACACTGGTCGCGGCGATGATCTCGTCCGCGGGATCGCTACTGAAGTCCAGGCGGGTTGAAGCCCGCGCAACATCGAGGTCAAGCGGCCAGACTTGCAGACGGTTCAGTAGGCGCGCCACTCTTCGGTCCTCAAAATCCAACTCAATGCGGTCGAGTTGGACGAGCTTGGCCAACTCCCACAAGACTATGGATGAAATGGACCAACGGCTACCTGCCAACAGGCTTCGCTCGCTCGCCCGCAACTCGCCATCGAGCGCGCACAACAAAATCTGCGTATCAAGATTGAGCATCTGCGTTCCAGCGGAGACCGGTCGTGGAAATGTCTCCCTTGATCTTTATCTTACCCCGCAGACTGCCGATGAGGTCGCCATCGTTAGCTGCGTAGGGAATCACGCGTGCTACCGGCTTGCCACGTTTGGTAACGATTAGGCCATCGGCATCTAGATTATCCAATAGCGCCAAGCACTGTTCTTTGAATTTTGCGGCTCCGATCTCTCTCATGGTTCCCTCCTTCAATATAGACATATTATATGACTAGCCGTGAAAGATGTCTATATTGATGTAGGTAGACTCTCCGCATTTCTCCGGCTGCCTACAGCATGCCACGGCGGGGCACAAGGCCCCGCGCTACAAAGATATGGGCAACGCAAAGGCGAGCCAAGATCACCGTGATTCCCGCCTCTTTCAGTACTGGATTGGCACCAGGCCCCCGCCGTTGGCGGCCGATTCCAACACCGCGTCGCAGATTACGGCAGCGCGGTAGCCGTCCTCGAAATCAGCCCCGTACGGCGCCACGTCCGTATCGTTCACGATGGCGTCCAGCAAGTGGGTGAGTTCGTGCACAAAGGTGTGCTCCCAGCCAATGATGTGGCCGTGGGGCCACCAGTACTGCCAGAAAGGATGTTCGGCCTCGGTGACCAACACCCGGCGAAAGCCTTGGGCCTGGCTTTCCGGCTCAGTATCGCTCAGATGGACTTCAAGCTCGTTCAGGCGTTCCAGGTCGAAGACGATGCTGCCTTTCGAGCCGTTGATCTCGATGCGCTGGTGGTTCTTGCGGCCGTTGGCGTAGCGGCTGGCCTCGATGGTGCCGATGGCGCCGTTTTCAAACTGCACCAGGGATACGAACGCGTCATCCACGTCCACGGTATCGCGCCCGCCGTCGTCGGTGGGGCGGTCCGTGATGAAGGTCTGTGTGAGACCGGAAATGGCGGTGGGTTCGCCGACGAGGAAGCGCGCAAGGTCGATGACGTGCGCGCCCAGGTCGCCCAGCGCGCCGCTGCCGGCAATGTCCTTCTTCAGCCGCCAGACCATGGGAAAGCCGGGGTCCATGATCCACTCCTGCAAATAGACGGCGCGGAAGTGGTAAATTTGGCCCAGGTCGCCGCGCTCGATCATGTCGCGCGCCAGCCGCAAGGCCGGCACAAAACGGTAATTGAAAGCACAGGCGTGCTTGACCCCGGCTTTCCGCACGGCGTCCAGCATGGACTTGGCTTCCGCGGCCGTGCGCGCCAGGGGTTTCTCGCAAATGATGTGCTTGCCCGCTTCGGCGGCGGCGATACACGGCTCGGCGTGGGCGTCGTTCGGTCCGCCGTTGTCGAAGAGTTGGACGGCGTCGTCCTGGATGAGGTCGCGCCAGTCAGTGCAGTACTTTTGAAAGCCGTAGCGGCCGGCGGCATCCCGCACCGCGGCCTCGTTCCGACCGCAAATGGCAACTAACGCGGGCAGGGCCGGCAACGGGTCCACCATATACGGTATCTTGCGCAACGCATTGCTGTGGGCCTTGCCCATGAAGGCATAGCCCAGCATCCCCACGCCAATCTCCGGCACGTCCTCCCGTCCGGACGATTGCCCCATGGTGACAAATCCAACGTCTTCAGACATGTCTTTCCTCCAGAATTGCCGTTCGTTTGTCGTGGTAATGGTGACTCTCAAGGCATGGGTTCGTCAATGGCATGGCAGGGCCGGCAAAGGCGGTGGAGTCACCGTCACTTCCACGCAGAGCCCTCAGAATCGAAATTGGGGACAATTCCAGATTCCCTGCCTTGGCAATCGGCCACGAGCGAGAGACGAGACCCACAGCGTCGCACCGACTGCTGGGACAGCGGAAACGACTCACTCTCGCGGCGCCGTCCACCGGTTGCTGCTCATTCCGACTGCCGTTCTGCTCCGATAGCCGCTGACCTCCGGTAGCGCAGGTTTGTAACCTGCGTCCGTGGCCGGGCCAGTCGTTGGCGTCCCTTTCCTCAACGCGACACCCCGGAAAACGGTCCCCGGTCGCTGCCCAGGCGGGGAGCAAACCTTCACATTGAATTGACGAATAACATGAGGACCGCCATGCCCTGGATTTGCGGTCCGCGAACGCGATACGGAGCGGGAATCCATCCTTTTCACCCAGTGGCAAACCGCATCCGCCAGGACAGGCGGACTGCCCCGCGCCATTTCGAGTAGGGGCACGACATGTCGTGCCCCTACGCCCTGCCCCAGCATTGCCGGACCGTGCCCTGCGCGACTCTCTCGCCCATGCGCTTGGCGAGGGAGGCAGTCCCGCCTACCGTGCGATTGCCCCCGCGACTTCCGCGCCCGCTTTCGCCACGTACGGCGCCATGTAGTTTTGGAACTGCCGCGCGTAGGCATCCAGACTCTCCAGGCTGCCGCCATTGCGCAAAGACGAGCACATTTCGTACGCTACCGTGCCGGTGTAGCCCGTCTCGATGAGGGTGTCGAAGAATGTCCCGTAGTCGATGAGACCTTCACCCAGCGGCACGCCCAACATGCGCGCCGGTTCCGCAACGTAGTTTACCAGCGCGGGTTCGTAGCGGTAGCGCGGCAGGGCCACGTAGTCGGCGGCCGTGGTATAGGCCATGAACGGAGCCATGCGGCGCACGGCGGCCGCCAGTTCTTCGCCGTGCAAGCCTTGCACCGCCGGCGACCAGGCGTCGAAGGCCGCGCGGCAGTTGGGATGGTCCACTTCACTCAGAAGCTGGTACATGGTCTCGTAGTCCACGGCAATGTCGTGGTGGTTTTGCACGGCCAGCGCCACGCCAAGGTCCGCTGCCAGCCGCGCGGCTTCCCGCAGACCGGTGACCACACTCGTCCACGCCGCGTCATAGGAAAGCCCGGCGCGCTCGTAGCCGGTAAAGATGCGGATCACCGGGCAGTCCAAGTCGCGGGCCAGCGACGCGAGTTCCGTGATGTAGACGATCTCGTGTTCCCAAAACGGCACGTCGGGACGTTCCGGGCCCACGGTAAAGTCGTTATAGCCGGCCAGGGAATGCACGCGCACGTCGTGCTCGGCCAGCAGCGCACCCAGCGCCTGCCGCTTCTCTGGCCGGTGCGACGGGTAGTCCAACAACGAAAGGTGGGGACGTTTGGCAACGAGCATCACGCCCGTGTAGCCCAGTCCCGCCGCCCGGGGAATGAACTCTTCCAAGGCCAGCCGCTCTTGTCCCGGCCACACGCCGGCATAGCTCACCGAATGCAGTGCCAGTTGCATAGGTATTTCTCCTCTTCTGTGCTCTTCGCGGTTACGACCGTATGTACTGAAAGCTCCGTAGACTGTCTATGCGGCAATCGAGACGCCGCAGTCTTTGCCCGGCCCTCTGTTGCACTGTCAGCCGGGTAGAACACCGCGCCCTATTGTGGGTTTGGCAGCCGGTACGCGGTTTCATGCTTTTCCCAGTCTCGTACCGGTACCATCCAAGTTCGCATTGACCCGATCAACCCCAATGCTACTCAATCCGGCGCTAGGCAAGTGCGGGTTGTCGCCTCACCCGGGAATCAGTTGCTGTTGATTGATCACCTTGTTGGGCTAGATATCCTGTCATTCCGAGCGCAGCGTCGAACAGGGTTCGCTGACTTCGTCAAAGACGCGGAATCTGGTGTGCTCCCGATACTAGATTCTTCGTCGCTGCACTCCTCAGAATGACATGTCAGCCGCGCTCCTCAGAATGACATTTCGGGGAGCAGCCGTTCACGTTGACTCGCATACCTGTGCTGACTATGTCAATACCTACTAGTCGCGCCTCACTCCGCACTTGCCTAAGAAGTCTGGGCTTTCTGCTTTGGTTCTGGCTGCACGCCGTTTACCACCTGCCTGCCGACCTCGACCTCCACCTGGCCGTTTGGCTGACCGTTCGGCGTCGTCGTTGCCTCAGATCGATGGCTTGCTTCCTCAACCACGGCGGCGCGGGTTTGGGTCGCAGACTTCGGCTCTTCGGCGCTATTGCGGGGCAAATCTCCCGTGTTTGAGTCTACGCCGCGACTGCTTGGCGTCCCGTCGGGGTGCGTATCGGTCCCGCCTGCCGCGTGCGGGGGACCGGAGGCAGGACCGGTCGGCGATGGCGGCTGCGGCTGGTCCGTCGCGGCCGGCGGCGGGGCGTCCGGTGGCGGGGCGGTGATAGGCGGCTGCGCCGGCCCGCGCGGCGCCGGCGGCTCCGAGGCCGCAAGTTCTGTGCCGCTGTCCCCCGGCTTCTCTTCCGCCGCCGGGCTCGTGGACTCCGCAGCCGCGTCGGGCCCGCCGGCCAGCGCCAGTTCTGCCACGCGCCGAAAGTGCGCGCGCAGCTCGCTGTTTTCGCTGCGCAACGTGCGCAGCGCTTCCGCCTCAAGCCTGGCCTGCATCTCCTGGGCCAGGACCGCCGCCTGTTGCGCCAGCGCCGTTTCCATCTGCTTCTGCTGGGTCTGATCGCGCACAACACAGAGAAACTGGTCGTCAGTCAGCGCCGCCATGCCGCCCGCCAGCACCTGGCCGCCCACCGGATGGCAGGCAAACCGGTGCGGCTGCCCGTCGCCTGCCACACGCTCCATAGCCGCCATGATATGGGAGGCCAAGTCCACCGGCAATCGCTCGCGCACCTTTGCGCCTACCAAGCTCTCGCCGTCACGGGGGCCAAAGCTCTCGGCGGGCTTGCATTCCAGAATTGTGCCGTCGGTCCGCAGGCGGAGCACGAGGTCGGGCAGGAGTGTGTGCAACACCCGCGCGCGGGCCTGCGCTTCAGCCACCGCGGCAGCTTGTTCGGTCTCCAACTGCCCCAGATGGGCCCGCAGCGCCTCGTTCGCCTCTTCACTTTCCGCCAACTGGGCTGCGGTCTCCCGGAGTTCGGTAACGTCGCGCAGCAGGCAGAGGACAGAATCCTCGCCAAGCGGCGCAATGCGCGCCGCCAGCGCCTGGCCGCTCCCGCGCTCGAACGAGATCTCCTGCACGGAGTCTTCGGCCACCGCCGCGGCCGCGCCGGCCAGCAACGGCGCGACGTCATCGCCCTGGAAGAGGTCGGGCAGGCTCTTGCCGGCGAACATGTCCCCGTAGCTGGCGGACTCCGCCGCCGGCGGTTGCACGTGTTCGATGGCGCCGGCGCTCGTCATGCGAATGAGCCAGTCGGGTGTCACGCGCCGCAGCGATTTCGCCGTCCGCCGCGCTTCATCGCGTTCCCGCAGCGCCTGCGCCTGCGCCGTCTCGTCGTGGATAATGCAGAGCGCCCGGTCGGCGGCGCACGGCGTGACGCGCCCGCCCAACGCCGCGCTACCGTCGGCGGCAAGGTATTGAATGCGTTCCGTGCTACCCGCCTGGAGCGCCCGCGCCACCACTGCCATGACGGCCTCGGATTGGTCGGCCGGCAGCACGTCGCGGATGTTCTTCCCCATGAGGTCGCTGGGCATAGCCATGAGGCCAAAATCGGCGGCGGGTTTCCAGTCCGTAATAGCGCCGTCCGCGCGCACGCCGACTATCAGCCCGGCCACGGCGTTGCGCAACGCGCGGTGGCTGGGCTGCAATTCGTGCAGGGCGCGTTGCGGCGCGGTTGAGGTTTCTTCCACCTGCGCGGCGCTCGGCGCGGCGGGCTCCGCGTCCGGAGCGGACGATTCGGCCTGCTTAGGCGCAACCGCTGCCGCCGCCCTTGCAATATGCGGGTCGGCCGCCCGCAAGATGATGCCGACCGCGACGCAGAGGTAACTCCCTATCACCACGAACTGGGCAAGGAGCACGATGGCCGCAGATTCCCAGGCGTAAGCCATCGGAAAGCGCAACAAGCCCACCAACGTAAGCACGAATGCCAGCAGCAGCCAGCGCCCATACGGTTCCACGCGCCACCGCTCACCGCGCAGCAGGCTGACGATGCCCGCCAGCGTGAGCGCAATTGCGAGCGCGAGTTCCGGTTGGGCCGTCAACTGCACAAAGGGCTGGCCCAACGCCATTGCGCGTTCGTCTACCGGCGGGACCGGAAAAACGAGCGTCGCGGCCGTGACAATGAAGGCGAGCGTCGCGGCAGCCAGGTAGATGCCGCCCGGTTGGGCGGCTGAAGGACGGTCTTCCCTGCTCGCCAGCAGGCTCAAGCCGAGAAAGGAGCTGAACAAGAGCGCGGGCAGCAGCGCCCCGCGCAACGCGGCGGCCGCCGCCAGTCCGGAGTCGCTCGCGCCAAACACGTCCGTGTAAGCCACAAAGTGGTACAGGTGGAGCACCGCGGCCACCCACAGACCGGCGCTCACGAGCAGGAACGCGTCCCGCTGCTCCGCGCGAAAGCGCTGCAACGCCAGATCACCGGCCAGCAGCGCGGCGCCCACGGCGAGCATGATGCTGAGACCGTAGAAGGTCTCCCCGGTAGCGGAAAAAGTCCCGGACCGTGCCAAGAACACCGCCGCCAGCAAGACAAATGCCGCCCCATACACCGCGGCGCGTAGCGGATGCTTGTGCAGTACTGCCGTCATGGGTTTGCGTTCGGCCCGTCTTTCACTGTCCCGGCACGTTGGCTGCCGAACGTGCTGCACAGAGCGCGCAGCCGCCCGGCGCGTCCGCATTGCCGCTTAGAGAAATTGCCACACCATGGAAAACAGCAGCGCACAGCCGCACAGGGCCGGCGCCGGTCGCCGCTTGCCGGTCGCGCGCCTAGCACTCGACTTCTTTGCCTTCGCTCCCAAACACGGCCATGCGTTCATCCTGTTCGATGTGTTCGGTGCCTGCCGGAATGAAGTGGAACTGAAGGGCGCGTCGGCGGCTCTCGCTGCGGTTTGCCGGTGTGCCGTGGTGCATGAGGCCGTCGAAGAAGAGCACGCCGCCGGGCGGCAGCGGCACCGCCACGTCGCGGTTGAGGTCCAGGTGATCGTCGCATATCTGCCAGTCACGCCGCCGGAAGTGCACCACCGGCCCTTCCTTATGCGTGCCGGGTTTCACGTGCATGCAGCCGTTCTCCAGGGTAGCGGGGTCAAGCGCCGTCCACGTGCCGACTATGGGCGTGCCCATGGGCAGATTGAAGAAGGCGTGGTCCTGGTGCCAGGGCTTTTCGCGCCCGATGCCGGGCGGCTTGCTCAGGGCCTGGTCGGCAAAGAGCTCCGGCTCGGCTTCCAGCAGGCGGCGCACCACCATCTGCAGTTTCGGGTGCCACGCCATGGCATTCAAGCGGGGTTCCCAGTCCACGAACCGCTGCATCTTGCGCACGCAATCGAGCTGCTGCTTCGGAGACAGGGTACGCACGTATTTCTTGGATGCTGCCTCGAACTGCACACCGCGAAAATCGGGGTACGTGCCAATGACGAGGTCCACGTAGCCCGCCAACGCCTCTTCGATTTCAGCCGGCGTGAAGACCTGCTGGATGACCAAATAGCCGGTCTCGCGGTAGTACTGCACATGGTCGTCAGTGAAATCATCGACACTGACAACGCCGGTGGCGCAGTTGTCGTACCGATAGAGTTGCTCGCGATACTCCTCCCCCTCGAACGTATCAAAGGTGAGTTCCGCCGTTGCCGCCTGTTCCTGCACTTGTGCCATGGTATTGACCTCGCGTGGCAAAAGGAAAGGGAGAAATGCCGAATTTCCTGACTATGATGGTAGAACCGGCACCACTTGCTGTCAAGCGTTAAGCTCTGGCGCGGCCAGCCGCTTTGCCGTCCGCAACGGGAGCAATCCCGGCATTTGTTACAATGATTGATGGCAATGCGGCGGGATACGGTGAAAAGGCAGCGACGGGGCCAGCGGGTAGGGTCCCTTGCCCGCGTGACCTGTCGCAGTACATAGTCTTTGTCCAAACCAGCGACAGGCCCGGGCACAACCTCTGTGAATCAACAGCAAATCCGCAACTTCTGCATCATCGCGCACATCGACCACGGCAAGTCCACCCTGGCGGACCGCCTGCTGGAAAAAACCGGCGCGTTGGACTCCCGCCAAGCGGTGGAGCAGGCGCTTGACTCCATGGAACTCGAGCGCGAGCGCGGGATTACTATCAAAGCCAAAGCCGTGCGCATGCACTACACGGCGGACGGCGGCCCCACCTACGAACTCAACCTGATCGACACACCGGGGCACGTGGACTTCGCCTACGAAGTCTCGCGGGCGCTGGTGGCGTGCGAAGGCGCGCTGCTGGTGGTGGACGCCTCCCAGGGCATCGAGGCGCAGACCCTCACCAATCTCTACCAGGCGCTCAACCACGATCTCACCATCGTTCCCATCATCAACAAGATCGATCTGCCCAGCGCTGAGCCTGATGTGGTCGCAGCCGAATTGGAGAACCTGGGCTTCGATCCCGATGAGATCATCTACGCCTCCGCCAAGACCGGGCTCGGCACCGATGAAGTGCTAAACGCGATTGTGGAGCGCATTGCGCCGCCGACCGGCGCCGAACAAGCAGCTACGCGGGCGCTGATCTTCGATTCGCACTACGACCTGCACAAGGGCGTCGTGGCGTACGTGCGCGTGGTGGAAGGCGCCTTGGCGGCGGGACAAGAGATACGGCTGATGCAGTCCGGCGCGCGCTCCGAAGCCGTGGAAATCGGCACCTTTCGCCCCCAGTTGACCAAGGAACCCCGCTTGGCCACCGGCGAAGTGGGCTACGTGGCAAGCGGCCTCAAGACGCTGCAGGAATGCCAGGTGGGGGATACCATTACGGTGGCTGCGGCGGCGGCAACGGAGCCTCTCCCCGGCTACCAGCCCGCCAAGCCCATGGTCTTCGCGGGCTTCTATCCGGTGGAAAGCGATGACTACGCCCCGCTGCGCGACGCGCTGGACAAGCTGAAGCTCAACGACGCGGCGCTTACCTACGTCCCGGAAACCAGTCCCGCGCTGGGTTTCGGCTTTCGCTGCGGCTGCTTGGGACTGCTGCACCTGGACATCGTGCAGCAACGCTTGGAGCGGGAGTACGGCCTTGAGATTCTCACCACGCTGCCGAATACCGAGTACCGGGCGGTCACCACGAGCGGCAAGAGCGTGGAGGTGGATACGCCGGCGCAACTGCCGCATCCCTCGGAACTCGACCGCATCGAGGAGCCATGGGTCGAGCTCAATCTCATCACGCCCAGCGGCTATATCGGCGCCGTCATGGAGTTGTGCGAAACCAGGCGGGGCACGTTCAAGGAACTGGAATACCTGGACGAACGGCGCGCGATCTTGCGCTACGAGGTTCCGTTTGCCGAGATCCTGACCGATTTCTACGACCGGCTCAAGACCCGCACCCAGGGCTACGCCAGCATGGACTACACCGTGACCGGCATGCGCCCCGGCGATCTGGTGAAGCTGGAAATCCTGGTGAACGGCCAGCCGGTGGACGCGCTTTCGAGCATCATCCCGCGCGAGCGCTCGCAACAGGTGGGCAGGGCCTTGGTCGAGGAACTGCGCCGGCAGATCCCCCGCCAGTTGTTCGAGGTGCCCCTGCAAGCCGCCATCAGCGGACGCATCATCAGCCGCGAGACTATCCCCGCCCTGCGCAAGAACGTGCTCGCCAAGTGCTACGGCGGCGACGTGACCCGCAAGCGCAAGCTGCTGGAAAGACAAAAAGAAGGCAAGAAGCGCATGAAACGCGTCGGGCAAGTGGAGATACCGCAGGAGGCGTTTCTAGCGCTGCTGAAGGTGTAGGGTCGTGTTACCCGTGGCAGTGCGAAATCGAAATCAGTAGGAGCAATACAGCGTGACAGAATCACAAGGGACGACCAATACAAAACAAACAACCGGCGCGGAAGACGTCCGTTGGGACCTTGCCGATCTCTACGCCGGACCGGATGATCCGGCAATCGAGGCGGACTTTAAGGCGGCGTTGGCAGAGGCGGAGGCGTTTCAGGAAAAGTACCGGGGCCGTATTGCTGCGGGCGAAATAACACCGGACGAGTTTCTGACTGCGGTTGAAGAGATCGAGCAGATCTACGTCCGCGCCCACAAGGGCGTGATGTTTGCACAACTGCTCTTTTCGGTGGATACCGCCGAGCCGGCTTACGGGGCGCTGCTCCAGCGCACGGAGGAGCAGGCCACGGAGGTGCAGAACGAACTGCTCTTCTTCGACGTGGAGTGGCGGCAGGCGGACGACGCCTTCGCTGAGCGCGTGCTGGCGCATCCACCACTGGCGCGTTACGCGCACTCGCTGGCCCACGAGCGGGTCTTTGCGCCCCACACGCTCACGGAAGCCGAGGAGAAGCTGGACGCCGAAAAGCGGCTTACCGGCATCAGCGCCTTCCAGCGGCTCTTCGACGAGCGCACCAGCCGCCTGCGGCAGACCGTGACCGTGGATGGCGAGCGCAAGGAGATGAACGAGACCGAGATTCTCGCCCTGCTCTACCATCCCGACCGCGGCGTGCGGCGGCGGGCGCAAATTGCCATGACCAAAGCGCTGCAGGACGACACCCACATCCTCACCTTCATCTTCAACGTGGCCGCTCAGGAGAAGTCCATCGAGGACCGGCTGCGGGACTATCCCGACCCCATGTCGTCGCGGAATATGGCGAACGAGGTGGACGACGCCACCGCGCACGCCATGCTGGACGCGGTGACGCAACGCTACGACATCGTGTCCGACTACTACACCCTGAAGCGCCGCATGCTCGGCTACCGCAAGCTCTACGACTACGACCGCTACGCGCCGGTGTTCCCGCCGCCGGAAGGCGGCGTGGACTTTGCCGAGGCCAAGGCGCTGGTGCTGGACGCCTACAACGCCTTTTCGCCTGAGGCGGGCCAACTGGCGCGAGAGTTCTTTGAAAAACAATGGATCGATGCCGCAGTTCTGCCTAATAAGCGCGGCGGGGCATTTTGCCAGCCCTGCCTGCCCAGCCTGCATCCATACGTGTTTCTCAGCTACACGGGCAACCAGCGCGACGTGATGACACTCGCCCACGAGCTCGGCCACGGCATCCACGCCCGGCTCTCCCGTGAGCAGTCATATCTCGAATTCAACACGTCCTTGGTGGTGGCGGAGCTGGCCAGCACGTTTGGCGAGATGCTGACGTTTCATCTGCTCATGGAGCGCACCACCGACCCCCAGGTGCGCCTGAGCCTGCTGGCGCAGAAGATCGAGGACTCATTTGCCACGGTCTTCCGCCAGGCGGCCATGCACCAGTTCGAGTACGGGCTGCACACCCGCCGCCGCAGCGAGGGTGAACTCACAGCAGAGACCATCGGCGAGATCTGGATCGAGCAGCAATCGTCCATGTTCGGCGATTCAGTGGAGATGACGGAGAACTACCGCCACTGGTGGGCGTACATCCCCCACTTCATCCACGTGCCGTTCTACGTCTACGCCTATCCCTTCGGCGAATTGCTGTCGCTCTCGCTCTACCACGCCTACCAGCAGCAGGGCGCGCCCTTTGTGGAACAGTATCGCGGCATGCTGGCCGCCGGCGGCAGCGAATCCCCCGCCCAACTCATGCAACGCGCCAACATCAACACCGCCGACCCCGCCTTCTGGCACGGGGGACTGGATATCATCCATGCCATGGTGCAGGAGGCGAAAACGCTAGCGAGGGCTTAAGTGCAACCCACATTAGGGATCAAGGAAGTAGCTCAGAACGCCTGACTTTAGGGTCGCTGGTGTCAAGTCCGCGTAGAAGCGATGACCCTATAGTCTAGATGGTCTAGTAGGACACTCGAGGTTAGCACATGGCTGGAATCTGGAAAAATACAGGAGAAGAATGGGAACTTGCTTCGCCTCAGGCGTATGAAGATGAAGCAACTCTACATAAGCTTATTGAACAGAATCCTGGGCTACTGCCTCTTGCAGGTTCGCCAGATCTCAGTGTATTGGGATCAGAAGTGTATTTGGGAATCGGCTACGCGGACCTGCTGGCAGTAGAATCGTCCGGCCGCCCCGCCATCATTGAGGTGAAGCTAGCCAGGAGTTCGGAGGCGCGCCGAGCTATCGTGTCGCAGATCATTTCATACGCCGCGTTCCTCCATGGATTAACTGTCGAAAGGCTTGAGCAAGGAACGTTGAGAAAGCCCCTTGCAGATGCAGGATACATGTCTATCTTGGATGCGGTTCAGTCTCAGGACCAGAAGGGAGCAGTGGATGTTGGTACATTTTCCGCGTCGATGCAAGAGTACCTAGACCAAGGCAACTTTCGATTGGTTCTTGTATTGGACGAAGTGCCGGCCGAGTTAGAGAGGCTCATTGCTTACTTGGACGCAATGACAATTCAGGCACTGGCGATTGACCTCATAACCCTGAAAGTTTACGAGGTCAATGGCGCGCAGGTCGCCTTGCCGCAGCGCATCTCACCCGACATTAGTGCAGCAATGCCTGCTGCTGATGATAGCAGGAGCCTTCCCAAAAAGCACGAAGGCATAGTGTCAGATGGCTCTGCTGCGTTTCGTGCGTCGCTCGAAGGCGCAACTGATGAAGCCCGTGCCAAATTCGAAGAGTTGATTGTCTGGGCGGAACAGTTGGCCAAGCTGCCAAACGTGCGTCTATCCTCCTACACCGGAGTCAATCGGTTCACCCTCTTGCCCCGTATAATGCCCGACAACGCTGGTTTGGTGACAATATGGAACGATAAGCAACAGCCATATATCTCGGTTTGGAAGTCAGTATTCAAGCGGCACGCCCCGAATTCAATTGAAATCGTAGAAAAGGTAATTGAGCCGTCGAAGATTGGGCAGGGGAATACCATTCAGAAGGTTTCGCCCCAAGTGATTGACGCCTTTACGAAAGCCTATGAAGAGGCGAGCAATCGCTGATGTCCCTTAGAATAGACTGAACTAAGCGTGAGACCAGCAATAAAACTGACACAGTGCTCTTGATCTACGCAGACTGCCGGCCATCTCACGCTGATCGAAAGACCGTTAGCGTGAGGTGGCTTCTTTGTTAAGCCGTGTGAAGAACTGCTTCATGAGCAGTTTGGCGGCTTGGGTCATGAGGCGTTGGCCGACGCGGGCCAGGGTGCCGCCGGCTTGGGCGTCGCCGGCCACGTGGATGGTGGTCTCGCCCGCTTTCTTCTCGGTGAGCGTGAAGCTGCCCTCGCCTTTCACGAAGCCCGGACCGCCCTTGCCTTCCACGATCATGCGGTAGCCGTGGGGCGGGTTGCGGTCGGCCACCGCCACCGTGCCCTGGTAGCGGCCTTTGATGCCCGCCACGCCCACGTTCAGGGTTGCCGCGTAGGTATCCTCGCCGGTGGGTTCCAGCTTCTCACAGCCGGGAATGCACGCCGCGAGCACGTCGGGGTCTTGCAGCAACTCCCACACGTGGTCGCGTTCCGCCTTGATCGTGAACGTGCCTTCTACTTTCATCAGTCCGCCCCTTGTTCGGTGTGCGCCGCCTGCCGTTTCCCCCAATCATACCGCCATTGGCGCGCGGCATCCTAGTCGCGGATTTGGCGCTTGATGTGGATGCACTGGGCTGAGGGACGGGGGTGGGCATGGAAATCGCCGTTGGGGCGCGCCCAAGCCCGTTCATGCTTCGACGGGCTCAGCACGAACGGACTTGGGCTGTCTGTCCGGGCCGCTGTCGCTTCGCTAACCGCGTGCTTAGGGGGCAGAGTCTTCTCTCGCCGGTCCGTACTCCGATAAGCTCAGCACGAACGGGCTTGGGCTTTCTATACCGGGCCGCAGTCGCTTCACTACCGTGTGCCTTGGGGCAGGACTCTTCCTCGTCAGCCCGTACTTCGACGAGCTCAGCACGAACGGGATTGGGCGTGCTGTCCGGGCTGCGGTCGCTTTGCTAACCGCGTGCTTAGGGGCAGGCCCGGCGCCTCTAGGCGTATCGGCACGATGCGCGTTCCCTACCGCGTGTTTGGGGGGAAAGAATCATCTCTCGCCGGTCCGTACTTCTACAAGCTCAGCACGAACGGGATTGGGCGTGCTCGATTGAAGGGATCACGAGCGTGTGCAATCGTGACACTCTTGGTATACTGAACCAAGTATTTTGCGTCTGCGACGAAGTCGACGTCTGAGACAAAGTCGGCGTTTTCGGCGAAGCCTACTTCTGCGACCAAGACGACGTATGCAGATACGCTCCGCGTAGGGGGATAGACGTATGCCCAATGAGATTTCGGTAACGGTGAACGGCACACGCCACTCGAGCGTTGTCGAACCGCGCACGTTGCTGGCGTACTACTTGCGTGACGAGCTGGGCCTCACCGGCACGCACGTGGGGTGCGACACCAGCCAATGCGGCGCGTGCACCGTGGTTGTGGACGGCGCCGCGGTCAAGAGTTGCACGGTGCTCGCCGTGCAGGCCGACGGCAGCGAGGTGACCACCATCGAAGGCCTGGCGCAGGATGGCGAACTCCATCCGGTGCAGGAAGGCTTCTGGGAAGAGCACGGTTTGCAGTGCGGGTTCTGCACGCCGGGCATCATCATGACCCTCCATCAGGTGTTGGATGAGCAACCCGACCCGAGCGAAGAGGAGATCCGCCACTCGCTGGACGGCAATATCTGCCGCTGCACGGGCTACCAGAATATCGTGAAAGCGGCCCAGTTCGCCGCCAAGCGCATGCAGGAGCAAGCGTAGGGATAACGGTGTACGAGAGCCGCCAGCGATTGCCGGGAGTGGTAGGACTCATGCGGAAACACGCGAGTCTTACTAGTCCGCAGGCCGTGTTTGAGGACGGATACCCGCCCCCGCATCGTGTCGATGCGCTGTTTCGTGTCGATGCTTTGTGTCGTCTCGATACGCAGTTTCGGGGTACAGGGTAGGCTTTCGCAGGAATGACAGTGCGTGCGGCGCCTTTTGAGAGTGCTTTGGGCGATGTTCGCTGCACGGTGACGATGTAGGAGTCATGCCGGTTTTCACTAAGTGGGGCCTTCGCCATCGCGGGATCGCTGCAGCAGTAAGCTCTCAACCTTCAAGTGGACAGCGCTGCGACGGAATTCCAAGGAAACGGTGTTGGCCGGGCGCGTTGAGTAAAGGAGCGAGGCAATGATCGCGGGCCAAGTATCGAAACTAATCGGTTCGCGCGTGAAGCGCAAGGAGGACCCTCGTCTCATCACCGGCGAGGGCAAGTATACCGACGACGTCATGCTGCCGGGCATGGCGTACTTCGCGGTGTTGCGCAGTCCGTACGCCCACGCGCGCATAGACGGCATCGATACGTCTGCGGCGGCGGCCAGCCCCGACGTATTGGCAGTCTTGACCGGCGCGGAAATCAACGAGCGCTGCGCCGAACCGTTTCCGCTCTTTGCCATCTTGGAGGGCATGCAGTATCCCGAGCGCTGGCCGATGGCGGCGACGAAAGCGAATTACGTCGGCGAGCCCGTGGCCGTAGTGGTCGCAACCTCGCGGGCGGCGGCGCGGGACGCCCTCGACCTTATCGAAGTCGATTACGAACCCTTGCCTGTCGTGACGGATATGGAAACGGCGGCGGACGCCGACCAACCGGTCATCTTCGCGGAAATGGGCTCCAATCTTTGCTACGAAGCCTCCGATCAGGCGGGCGACCCCGACCGCGCCTTTGCCGAGGCCGACGGCGTGGTGGAAGCGCGCATGGAGCAGCCGCGCCTCATTCCCAATCCCATGGAGCCGCGGGCAACGGTGGCGGAATACGAACGCAGCAGCGGCAACGCCACCCTCTGGGTCACCACCCAGAACCCACATATCGAGCGCATGGTCGCGGCCAAGATGCTGGGCATGCCGGAGAACAAGCTGCGCGTCATCGCCATCGACGTGGGCGGCGGCTTCGGCTGCAAGATCAATACCTACTCCGAGTCGCTCATCGCCGTCATACTTGCCCGGGAAGTCAACCGGCCGGTCAAGTGGGCGGAAGACCGCACCGAGCACTTCGTCTCAACCAGCCACGGGCGGGGCCAGGCGCAGTACGTGCAGGCCGCCTACAAGAAAGACGGCACGCTGCTCGGCATGAAGCTGAAGATCTACGCCGATCTTGGGGCCTACGCCCAGGTGATTTCCCACGTTATCCCCACTCTGACGCCGTCGCTGGCGCCGGGAGTCTACGGGTGCCGCGACATCGGCTGGACCACCATTGGCGTCTTCACCAATAAGATCCCCTACGACGCCTATCGCGGCGCCGGACGGCCAGAGGCGGCGTACATCATCGAACGGGTGATGGACTTGATCGCCGACGCCACCGGCAAAGACCCCGTAGCCGTACGGCGCAAGAACTTCATACCCAAGGACGCCTTCCCGTACGAAACGCCTACCGGCATGGTCTACGACTCCGCCGACTATGACGCGGCCCTGGACAAGGCGCTGGAAATCGCGGGCTACGACGACCTGCGCGCCGAGCAAAAGGCCGCGCGCAAGGACGGCAAGCTCATGGGCATCGGCGTGACTGTGACCACCGAGGTCTGCGGATTCGGTCCCGCCGCCTCCACCGGCGGCCTGGGCGGTTTCGAAAGCGCTACCGTCCGCGTTGACCCCATGGGCAAGGTGACAGTGCTCACCGGCGCATCGCCCCACGGCCAGGGCGAGGAGACGTCATTCGCGCAGATTGTAGCCGATGACCTTGGCGTGCCTTTTGAGGACGTGGAGGTCATACACGGCGATACGAGCATCGTCGCCCGCGGCGTCGGCACCTTTGGCAGCCGCACGCTGGTGGTGGGCGGCACGGCCATCCTGAAAGCCAACGAGCAGATCAAAGACAAGGCCACGCGCATCGCGACGGCGCTCCTGGAGAACAAGCTCGAAGATACGCTCGACCCCCAGCTTGTCACGCTGGAAGACGGCCTGTTCTCCGTGCAGGACATGCCGGACCAATATGTTACCTGGGCCGAGGTAGGGTCTGAAGCCTACGACGGTCAGTTGCTGCCGGAGGATGAACAGCCCGGCCTGGAGGCGGTCTCGTTCTGGGAGCCGCCGGGACTCACGTTCCCCTTCAGCGCGCATATCGCTGTGGTCGAGATTGACCAGGACACCGGCGAGGTTTCATTGAAGCGCTATGTGTCCGTGGACGACTGCGGGACCGTCATCAATCCCACACTGGTTGAGGGACAAATCCACGGCGGCTTGGCGCAAGGCATCGGCCAGGCGCTGCTGGAGCAGGCGGTCTGGGACGAGGAAGGCCAGCTTGTATCCGGTTCGCTCATGGACTACGCCATGCCGTTCGCTCAAGAGTTCCCCATGTTCGAATTAGACCGCACGGTGACGCCGAGCCCGGTCAACCCGCTGGGCGCCAAGGGCATCGGCGAGATGGCGACCATTTCCGCCACGCCGACGGTTGCCAACGCGGTGGTGGACGCGCTCTCGCATCTCGGCGTGACGCACGTGGACATACCCATGACCGCCGAGCGCATCTGGCGGGTGCTGCAAACTCATGGCCGTAGCCGGAGAGGAGGCCGCTCGTGATCCCGCAAGCGTTTGACTACTACGCACCGACAAGTGTTGCCGACGCCCTGCGGCTGCTGCGGCGGCACGGGGACGAGGCGAAATTGCTGGCCGGCGGCCACAGCCTGCTGCCCATCATGAAACTGCGGCTCAGTACACCGCAGTGCCTGATCGACCTGGGCAGGATTTCCGAACTGCGCTTCATCAGTGAGGCCGACGACGGCGGCCTGGCCATTGGCGCTATGTCAACCTACCACGACATCAAGAATTCGGCCCTCGTGCAAGAGCGTGTGCCTGCCCTGGCGGCAGCCGCCGGTGAGGTGGGCGACGTGCAGGTGCAGAACAAAGGCACCATCGGCGGCAGCTTGGCCCACGCCGACCCGGCGGGCGACTTTCCCGCTCTGGCGCTGGCGCTGAATTTTGAGTTGGTCACGGCAACGGCCCGTTCCGGCCGTACCATTGCTATCGACCGCTTCTTCCGCGATCTGCTGACCACGGCGCTGCGACCCAACGAGATTCTGACCGAGATCCGCGTGCCGGCTTTGGCTGCGGGCACCGGCGTTGCCTACAAGAAGCTGCCGAATAAGGCCTCCCACTACGCTGTGGTGGGCGTGGCGGCGGCGATTACGGTCGGCGACGACGGCGTGTGCACGGACGCGCGCATTGGCGTGACCGGCGCCGGACCGACGGCGGTCCGGGCGCGCAACACCGAGCGCATCCTCAAGGGCAAGCACGTCGATGCGGCAGTAATCCGCCGCGCCGCCAATCGCGCCGCCGCCAACATCGAGGACCTCAACGACGACCTCCACGCCTCTGCCGAATACCGCGAACACCTGACGACGGTCTTCGCCGCAAGGGCAATAGAGGAGGCGCTGTCGCGGGCCGGGTGACAGTATCCGAATTTGAGAGTAACGGTAGGGGCACGATATATCGTGCCCCTACGGTTGTTACGATTGTGATTCCACAATGACAGCGCAACCGGTGCTCGTTTCCTGGTCCTCGGGCAAAGACTCCGCGTGGGCGTTGCACGTGCTGCGGCAGCAGCCGGAGCGGTACGACGTGCGCGGCATCTTCACGACGGTGACGCCGCACTTTGACCGCGTAGCGATACAGGCGACGCCGGTGCCGGTGCTGCGTGTGCAGGCGAAGCGGCTGGGCTTGCCGCTCTACGAGATTCCCATTCCCTATCCGTGCTCCAACGAAGAATACGAAGCGGCGATGGCCGCTTTTCTCGATATGGTACGCAGCCTGCCGCCGGAGCTAACGGCAGACACCTTCGCCTTTGGCGATCTCTTCCTGGAGGACATCCGCGCATATCGGGAAGCCAAGCTCGCGGGCACCGGGTTCGAGGCCATCTTCCCAGTCTGGGGCATGCCGACGGCGGAGCTTGCCCAAACCATGTTGCGTTCAGGGCTAAAAGCCATCGTCACCGCCGTCAGCCCGACTTCCAAGCTCGACCGCAGCTTTGCCGGGCGTTGGTTCGATCAGTCGTTCCTGGACGACCTACCCGCAGGCACCGACCCGCTAGGCGAGAATGGCGAGTTTCACACCTGCGTCGTGGCCGGCCCCATGTTCAGCCGGCCCATTGCCGCGCAACCCGGCGCGATCGTCGGCCGGCCGGTCAGCCGCCACCACGACGGTAGCGGCGGCACGATCACCGCGTGGTACGCGGACGTGGAGTTGCTGGAAGACTAGGGCATACACCCAACAAGGGACGAGATGGCCAAGCAACGCCACTAGCCGCAGTAAGGGTCGCCTTGCCCAAAACGTAGGGGCGCGATATAGCGCAATGTTGTCGCATTAAACTATATTGCATGCCGCTGTCCCACCAAATCTTGAGAGTCGGATGAGCGTGCGCACAGCCGTTTGCCCCCGTATCACGTACAAGGCAGGCTTTGAGCCCGCCTATCCCGATCCTGAGCTTGCCGAAGGGCCGAACGGTGAATAGCGGGTTGGTTGTGGCGCACCGTACTACCCGTTCATACTTCGACAAGCTCAGCACGAACGGGTAGTACGGTGCTCAGCAGTTTTAGGCGACAGCATTGCGATATATCGTGCCCTTACTTGCTCACTCCGGCGCCAGCGGCAGACCGAGAAACTCTGCAAACACTTCCAGATACCGCTCGCCGCCGGCGTAGTGCACGTCGTTGTGGTCGGCGCCCCGGACGACATAGAGTTGCTTCGGCTCGTTGGCGGCGTTGTAGAGATCGTCGGCGTGGCGCGGCGGCACGGTATTGTCGCGGTCGCCGTGGATGATGAGCACGGGCGCGTGGACGGCGGCCAGATAGTCACGGCTGCTGTAGCGCGTGTAGAGCAGGGGACGCAGCGGCAGAAACGGGAAGACCACGCGGGCCATGTCCGGCGTGGAGGTAAACGTGGACTCAAGGATCAGTCGGTAGGGCGTACTCTCAGTGGCGAGATGGGACGCCACCGCGCCGCCCAGCGACCTGCCGTAGTAGACGATGCGGTCGGGATTCACGTCGTCGCGGCCTTGTAAGCACGCCAGCGCGTCACGCGCATCCTGGTAGAGGCCTTCCTCAGAGGGTTTGCCGGAGCTCTGCCCATACCCCCGGTAATCGAAGATGAAGAACCCGACGCCCAGCCGCTCGTGCAGCAGCTTGATGAACTCCACCCGCCCGGGATGCGAAAGGTTGCTCGCGTTGCCGTGGAACCAGAGGATGGTCACGTCCGTGCGGCCGGGCACGAACCACCCGTGCAAGCGCCCCCCTTCCCCAAACCGGACCTCCTCGTAAGCCAGACCGAACTCCGCAGGCGTCATGTAAGTCTCGTGATCGGGAAAGTAGATGAAGGAGTCTTCCAGCCGCAGGATACGCGCCAGCACGACGATACCCACGACGAAACCGATAAGCAGTAGCCCGATCACGACTATGGAATCAGCCACTTTGCGCATCCCACCCTTGGCATTTGACATGGGCATCTAAATCCTGGTGGCCGCAACGCGTGGGGTCCACGTTTGACGGACTGTTGCGCTCTGTATAATTGTAGGGTGAGATGTGTGTCCCTGCCAACGGCAATCCATAGACAGCGATGGTTGTGAAGTCCCCATGCCCGACGTAGACGCTATTCCGAATGAACTGCTGACGATGCCGGCCTACACAGTAAGCGAGGCGGCTAAGCTCGCCGGCACCACGGCGCCAACAGTGCGCCGCTGGTTCTGGGGCAACGAGATCACGCCCGTTTTCGGTGAACGCACCTCCCGCACGGAACCTCCCACCGATATTTCCTTTCTCATGCTGGCAGAAGTTGTGGTGGCCGTTAAATTCCGCCGCAGCGGCGTCAAGCTTGACACCATTCGGCGGGCTCATCAGTTTGCGCGAAAGCACTTTGCCGTTGAGCATCCTTTTGCTTTCAAGGAATTCGAGGTACTTGGCGGCCACGTAATGTATGAATTCTCGTTAGCAAGCGGCGAACCCCCACTCTATCGCGCGGTCGACACGGAAGGTATGCAGGCAGCCTTGCCAATGGAGGTCTTGCGGCGTATCCGTCAGTTTAACTTTGTACCGGCAAGTGCCTTCGCTGCCCGGTGGTTTCCGCTCGGCCGCGATGTGCCAATCGTCGTCGATCCTCGCTTCGCCGCAGGCAGACCTTCAGTAGAGGGTAGGGGTATCCGAGCCGAAACTGTACTCAGGAGGTTCTTTCAGGGCGGCGAGAGCATTGAGGCCCTTTCTGAGGACTTTGAGCTTGACCCTTATGTCATTGAAGACATAATTCGCAATATGCAAACACTTGCTGCATGATTCTCTTCTTCGATGAAGACATGGGTACTTCAATCCCCAAATTCCTCAAGGGCGCTGACGGCAATGTAGAGATACTCTGGCTGCGTGGGCGCTTTCCCAATGAAAGTGACCCGCGCCGGCAAGACATTGGCTGGCTGGAGGAAGCATGGAGAGCGGGTTGGCTGGTCGTTTCATGCAACAAGAGCATGCTCAAAGTAGCATTTGAGCGGCAGGCGATTGTGACGCACCGTGTTGGAATCGTGTTCTTGGCGAGCGGCCGAATCGGCCGGCTCCCAATGATGCGCGCGCTACTCCGCAAGTGGGATTGGCTGAAAGAGATAGACTTAGCCACGCCCCGGCCCTTCGCCTACTACCTGTATGCCAGCGGTCGAACGAGGCAACTTGGCCTCTAGGCCGAGGCGTACTCCCGCAAACTTCGCCTGATTTCAGGTTTCGGTGCCCTACCCCCGGTCGGGGATGTGCTGGTTGGCGCGCCAGTAGGAATCTTCCGGCACCGGCTCCGGGGACTGCTGCATGGAGCTGAACTTCTTGAGCTCCGGCAGCACGTCGGCTTCCCAGATGTCCTCCACGTCCGCGAACGTCAGGGTCTTGCGGGTGGGTTGCACGCGGTCGTATTCCGCCAGCAGTTCTTGCGCGCTTGCGCCGAGGCTGGCCACGATGTCGGCGTGCATGCGTTCACCGGCGCGGCGGTCGGAATCCACGGCATCGTCGCCCATGGCAAAGTGGGGCCCGGGGGTGCCGGCGGGCGGGATGCGCGTGAGGTCCACGCCGCCCGGCGTCACCGACCACAGCAGCGACGTTTCGCCGCGCCCCGCATGGCCGCCCAGGCCCGCATCGTCCTCGAAGCGCGACTCTGCCGTGCCCATGCCGATCGGCATATGGCAGTGCAACCGTGTCGCCACGTGGCGCTGCATTATCTCCAGAAACACCGGTATGTCCGGGCTGTGGGGTCCGGCGTGGCCGGAAAAGATGATGGCGCCGTGAAACCCGAGCACTTCCATGGCCCGGATGTGGTAAGCCATATTCTTGAAGAACATCCACGGCGGCACGGACGTAAGCCACGTGCGGTGGTTGCCAATGGTGCGATGCCCCCAATTGGCGGACGTGCCCGCCTCATGGCAGTGCCAGTACGTGGTCGGCATCACGATGCCGCCGTACTCCTCCGCCGCCAAGCGCATGTGCCCCTCGGGCCGCAAGGCATCACAGCCCAGCACGTTCTGCGGCCCATGCGGCTCGCACAACCCATAGGGCATGTACACCACCGGAAACTTCGCCAGCGCCGCATTCAACTCATCCGGGAACATCAATTCCCAACGTACTTCTCGCTTTGGCATGGTCATGGGCTCCTTGGGGCGTGCTAGTCAATCTTGTCCACTTGTTTCTCTTGTCAGTCGCTCCGCTATGAGTGTAATGGCCAGACAAAGCTCCTGGCAACGATTCACATTAGCTTATGAGCTTGACAATGTCTGGCAGCGACTTGATGGTCGTATCCGGCTGTACTATAGTCCCATCGGGCAGGCCGTTGCCGTGCGTGTCTACCCAAATGGCATGAATGCCCACCTGCTGCGCGCCGCGAATATCGAAATCCAGGTTGTCCCCGACCATCCAGGCTTCGGTAGGCTCCACGCTTAGCGCTTCAAGGGCGTGGCGGAATGCTCGCTCGTCCGGCTTGCCAATCCCAAACTCGCCCTCGATCTGAACGTGGTCGAAGTATTCCGCCACGGAGAACCGCTCGATCTTCGCTCGCTGCATCTCGGCGTTGCCGTTTGTCAGGAGACCCAGGCGGATGTCTGTCGTCTGGAGCCGCCGCAGCGTCGCGATGGCTCCCGGAAACGGCCATATCGCCTCATCTCTGATCTGATTGTAACGCTCACCCATGCGGGTAACGAGCGGCGAATCGGGAACATTGAATTCGGCGAAAGCCCTCAGTAAAATATCCCGTCTGGCCTGCAACACTTCGAGACGACCCCGGCGCGCACGCTCCGCGTCGCTCCAATACCAGTCCCGGGCTTGCAGGACGGCAGCCTGGAGTTCCTCTGCAGTCACGTCTCCCAGACTGCCGGCAAACTCGCGGCAGAGCTGAAGCCAGGCAGTATCGGGATTGCCGTACGATTCTAAGATCGTGTCGTCGAGATCGAGAATAAGCGCTCTTGGTAGATTCTTCATGAGGATGATTATAACTTACAGACGGGGTGAAGCCGGGGGAGTCGCCGCTCGATTGGGGATTGGAAGCGCGGTAACACACCACATGGGCGTTCGTCTATACTGCACAGAACAGCACCGCTCAAACTGAGAGTGTTTGAGCAACAATGCAGTGGGTTTTGCGATGGATGTATCGGAAGCCTTGCAACGCTATGCGGTTTGGAATACCGCGTCTTGCCCAGCGAAAGCTCCTAATAACGATTGAATAGAGGATGATCGACAATGGTCTCTCTAGCTTTCAATGCCGAGAACAGCGTGTACGATCTTGAGACGTCTGAATTGAAAGGCTCCCTGCGGGCGCAGTCGCCGGACCCGCAGGTGGATATCCGGCATGGGATCAGCGAGCTTGTGCATAAGCCGAGTGGGGTATCGATTATTCATCCCAAGTATTCGGCGCTCAATCTCTTTCGGCTGTTCGCGACGCATTCGGGTCTGGGCGAGCCGCGCTTGTTTGAGCGCACTGTCGACGTGGCGGGCGATACGCTGACGATCAACTGGGGCCCGGCCGACGAGCACTTCGCCAGCATCGAGGCGGTCTATCAGGTCAAGGAACCGAACCTCATTGACCTCACGATCACGGTGAGCGCCGAGGCGACGTACGAAAGCTACGAGATTTTCTTGTCGAACTACTTCGATCCGCCGCTGCTGGCACACGTTTACGTGGCGACTGATCGCTACACGCGCGAGCCGGGGTCGGAAGAGCTGATCGCGCCGCACGAAAACCCGGTCTTCAAGGGCATGGGGCTGGTGTACACGCGGGACGCGCACGCGGCGCGGCGCTGCGTGGACGGCCGCTGGGAACGCAAGGAGATGGGGCACCCCACGGCGCAGTTCCGCCCCCAGCGCGAGTATGCCGTGCCCGTGGCGTTCCAGGCCGATATGGAGCGGCGCGTGGCGGCGGTGCTGATGTCGCGGCCTGAGGACTGCTTTGCCGTCACCAGCGGCTACAACACCGACGACCCGGAAGACGCGTGGAAGGTACAGAACCCGCTTTATCTGTCTTTGTTTGGGAACGACTTTGTGCCGGGGACGGTGCGCACCGCCCACGTGCGGCTGGCGATTACGGCGCTGGACGACGCTATGTCGCAGCCGCTGGCGCTGTATCGAGAGTTCTTGGAGGATGTGGGGTGATGGTTTGAGAGTGTCAAGGGAAAGCACCCTCACTTCGCGCTGACTAGAATGTGAGATTGGTTACAGACCACTCGACTGAAACTCCCCTCGAATGGTCTTGCCCAGACTTATTACAGTATGGGGCATTCGTGTCAAGATGGAAGATGGATTCCCGCTTTCGCGGGAATGACGGAAAATGTCACGGGAATGACGGCATGGCCGCGGGAATGACGGAATTAGTCGCGGGAATGACGATACAGATTTCGGGAGTAACGGAATACATCGCAGGAGTGGCGGATTGACGGGCTGTGTTCTTCGTAGCGCGGGGGCTTGTCCACCGCTCTTGGGCGGGCTTGTGGCTCTAGGTAAGGGAAGGAAACGGGAGACAGGCAGCGTGCCGCTGGCCAGGCCGTAAAGAGAAGATGGATTCCCGCTTTCGCGGGAATGACGGAACTCGGCTCTTTCTTCAACGTAAGGACGACATGAGATGAAAAAGCTACGCATTGCCGTCATTGGCGCGGGGTCGGGGCCCGGCGCGCGGGCGCGGGGATGGATCGAGACCGTGGCGAGACTGACCGACCATTTCGATCTCTGCGCCATTTGCGACATCAACCCGGCGGTGGCCGAGGAGATTTCGGCCAAGCACGGCGTCAAGCAGCATTTCACCAGCGTGGCGGCCACGTTGGATGAGGCCAAACCCGATCTGGCGCTAGTCCTCGTGCCCACCGACGGCCAGTCGGCAGTGGCGGTGGAGGCGGCGAAACGCGGCATCAATATCATCACCGAGATTCCGTACGGCATCACCCTGGAAGTCGGCGACGCCATCCGCGACGTCTGCCAGGAGCACGGCGTGGTCTGGGAGATTGCCGAGCAGGTCTGGCTCTGGCCGCAGGAGCAACTCAAGGCCAAGATCGTGGAATCCGGCTACATCGGCACGGTCGCCATGTCCCGTCTCTGGTATGCGAGCGGCGCCTATCACGGCTTCAATGCCGTGCGCATGATCCTGCGGGACTCGGTGCAGCGCGTGCAGGCGTATGTCGCTGAATCGGAAACTGACGAGTACCTGACCTACGGCGGCGAGCAATCGACCACGGTGGTCTGGGAGGCCATGTGGATTGAGTATCTACGCGGGACGATGTGCCTCTACGAGCGCGCGCCGCGGCCGTTTAATCAGCACTCCCGGCCCAACCACTGGGAAATCGAAGGGTCAAGCGGGCACCTCTCCGGGCGTGACGTGGTCCTGCTCGCCGGTGAGCCCGACCAGCCGCAGACGATACGGGAGCAGTACCTCAATAACGAGGGTGAGCAGGTGCTGGACTACGTGTATCTAGACGGCGCGCCCGACCTGCGTTGGGAGAATCCGTACAAGCAATACCGCGTCGGCAACCTGGACGACGTAGCCAAAGCGGAAATCCTCACGAATACGCACCGGGCGATTGTGGACGGCACCCCGGTGCAGTACGGGCCGGCGGGCGCCCGCGCGGACCTGGAACTCTCGTTCGTCATGGCCGAAAGCCAGCGGCTGGGGAACACGTGGGTGGACGTGCCGCTGCCGGGTCCCACGGAACTCTCGGAGCGCATCGAACGCATGTTCATTGAGACGTACGGGCACCACCCAATCGCCGGCAGCCGGGAACTGCTGGAGGTGCCGATCAGCCGGTTAGGAGTCTGGTGGCCGGCGGCGCAGTGGCTGTAGCGGCGTGATAGGTGTGAGTGGTTGGGAGTTGGCATCGCCGGCACATGCACTCGTGGCCTCTTGATCGGCAGGAAGTCCTCTACTGCTTGAGAACCCGCTGCATACTCACGTGTTGTCTTCCATGTAAGTCTGCGCAGATTGATAGCCGTCACCTTGCGTGTCAGCCGTTGCCGACTAGCAAGAAACACGCCTCGTCCGTCACACCGGCGAAAGCCGGTATCCACCTTCAACGCACCTCCTGGACTCCGGCTTGCGCCGGAGTGACGTCACTCGTGGTAAGCAGGCTACCGGTAAGCTCTCCTACGTCGCTTCCGGTACCAAGGCCTTGAGCGCAACTCGATAGAGGGTCTCCAGACCCTCCCGTGTCGTGTCGGAGCGGAATTGCGGGTCCCACTCTCGGTCTGCCAGGGAGTCACTGATGGTGAGGAGCGAACCCATCTCCACGCCGCGGTACGCCGCTACCGCAAAGAGCGCCGCGGCCTCCATCTCGACGGTGAGCACGCCCTCTGACTGGTATTGCCGCACTTCCGCGACAGTCTCGCGGTACGGCGCGTCGATGGTCCAACTCGTGCCGATGCTGTACGGCGTGCCCGCTCCTTGCAACGCCCCTGCCAGCCGGCCGGTCATAGCCGATGAGGCATGGGCGTACTTTTCCGGCGGCAGGTAGTGGTGAGAAGCGCCCTCATCCCGGATCGCCCGGTCACAGACGACGATGTCGCCGATTGAGAGGTCTTGTTGTAGGCTGCCCGCCGTGCCGATTGAGAGGAAGCGCCGAACGCCTTGCACTATCAGCGCCTCCATCACCAAGACTACTGCGGGCGCGCCGACGCCAAAGCCACCGGCAACGGCCACCCGGTTTTCCGATTCGTGCAGCCAGTGTAAATGGCGGTAGGTTCCCCGCTCGACGCCTGTCGTCTGATGTTGCTCCAAGATGTGAGCCAACAAGGTTGACTGATAGCAGAAGATCACGGCGTCCGGTAACGGCAGGGGCGGCGCCTCTGTCACAAAGTGGTCCACAGCGGCTTCCGGCGTGATAAACGCCTTTTCGCGGTGCTTCTTAGGGAAGGTTGGGTACGGCATGGTTTTTGGCTAACTGTCATCTTCTGATTCTGTAGCGCGGGGGCTTGTCCCCCGCCTCTTCGGTCGTGCCACGCGAAGACCTTGGCGCTTCATTTCGCGCGCACGGTGCGATTACGTTCTCTTCACGAATACCGGGCTACACCACGCCATTTCGCCGTCGTACTGGGTAACGCGGACGAAATAGGGCGTAGTGTCTTGCTGCAGCGGCTCGGGATCTTGGTACATAAAGTCCGCGTCGTAGGGCGCGCGTTCCTCGTCGTCGCGGCTGATGCGGACCTCGCTGCTCACGCCGGTGGCGCCGGGGTGCACGATCTCGTTGCCGTCGGCTAATTCGTCCAGACGAACTGAAAACGTGGCCGGCGCGGAGGCGAAGGAGAGCGTCGTGTCGGCATCGCCCGCGATTTCCAGCGCAATGCCGTCCCAGTCGCCGGAGGTCTGGGAGGTCCAACGCACGCTTTCTTCGTTCCATTCCACGATGCCTTCCGTGGGATCGTCAAACGCCCACCCTTTGGCCGCAATAATGCGACCATTGTTCACGCGCAGGCTGCCGTCCCAGCGCAAGCGGCGGGTGCGGTCCTTAATCCGCGCGCCGCGCCAGCCGACGCGAATCTTGCGGGGCGGGCCGCTCACGGATTCTATTAAGGGATGCGAGTACACCACTTCTGTGCCGCGCAGCACTTCCACCTTCTCCAGCGGAGCCGTGCCCGCCACGTGTACGCGGAGCGCGGGCGGTTTAGCTGATTCGAAAATGTCGCCCATCAGGTGCCCGTCGGCGGTCATGTGCACGAGCATGCGGGCGCCGGTGGAGGCGAAGGTATGGCGGGCGCGAATGGCGTCCCAGATCGAGCGGCGCTGCAAGTCCGGCGCATAGGCGCCGAGCAAGCCGCCATGGACGCCGAACATGCCGCCGTTGGTCGGGCGGCTTGTGCCCGGGCGGCCGGTATGGTCGTCGCTGCCGGCCGCGAACCCGGTGATGTAGCCGCGCTCCAGCGCTTCCTGCCAGACCCACTCGAACCAGCCGTGGGCTGACGCGATTTCGATAAGGGGCATCACCTCGGAGTCAAAGTAGTCGAGGTTGGCGCGCCGCCCGCCGATGTGGGGAATCAGAAACACGTCGTCCAGGCCGCGATAGCGGTCAACGAGTTTCGAAACCGGGCACATATCCTCCCACGGGCCGGGATTGCCCGGAACCTGCCAGTGGGATGAGCGGTGCAGCGGGCCTTCGTCGCCGAGAAAGTGCACGTTATGGTCACCGCCGGCCGGATGGTTGCCCGACCACTCGTAGCCCAGCAGCGTCAGGAAGCGGCCGGGCTCGTTGTAGCGCTTCACGATCTCTTGCAGCTCATACCAGAATTCAGCCGTGACCTGAAAATCATTGCCCTGGATGCCCAGGAAGTCCACCCCGGCGTGGTCGCGGGCATAGGTGAAGTACTCGTCCGGACTGCCCGTGCCCACGGTCTCTTCGGTCTGGGCGTGCATGTCGCCCCAGAAGAGGCGCAGGTCGGGTTTTTCTTTTTCTACGTTGATGGGGTTGCTGCAAACGGCAAAGGCGGGGTCCGCGCAGCGGGCCTGGAGGCGGAAGATGCCGGTCTCGTCAAGGCGCAGGCCGGTGAAGCGGTGGACGCCGCCGTCGTGTGCGTTGAAAGTATGGCTCGCCAGCGGCTCAGCTTGTTGCGGCAGGTAGAGGCCCACCTCGCCGCAAAAACCGGTCGCCGTGTTGCCCCAGGCATCGTCGGCGCGCACGAGCACGTCGAACGTTTCATCCACAGCCACCATGCTCGGCGCCTGCGCCACCAAACTCGCCGCCGGTCCCGCCACGATGCGCACCACCGGCGCGTCCGGCAGCTCGCGGAACTGCATGGTGCCGAAGTTATCGGCGAAGAACTTGAACTCGAACGTGCTTTCCACAAACGTCTGCGCCTGGCTGCCGGGACTGCCGCCCGACGTATCGCCCAGCACGATCCAGATGTGCTCGCCTGCTTTCAACGTGCCGTCGTGCACGTGCACGTGGATGGTGCGCCGCCAGGGCCGCACGTGGTTTTCGGGATCGAAGTGCACCTGCAACTGTGCGTTGCCGTCGGTAGAGATGCGGCAGTAGTTTGGCGCGGATGGATCGTCGAAGTTCGGCTTGCCCCAGTCGCAGACGCCCCGCATCACCAGGCGTAAGTTGGAGCGGTCGTCCATACCGTACGCGCCCACCGTAAAGGTAAACGTCCACGTGCCCCATGACCCGGCCGCCACGTCGGCGGTCGGCTCCAGTGAGACCGTGCCGCAGTACTCCCGCAACGTCGCTGCATCATATTCCGGTGGCATGATGAATTTAAAGTCTCCTTCACAAGCATCTTTTCACGGCAATGCCAACTCAATATGGATGGCAAATTGGGCATAGCAAGCTAGCCAAGGGCCAAGATAGAGAGGTGATCGAATTCTACCCTAGACCGGCTGCTAACTGCCACCGGCTGCCAGTAGGTATGCGCGCTCTAGGGACGGCGTATTCCGGCACTGTTCATTGAAGGATGCCGATCTGAAGAATATGCGAGGGTTGCCTATCGGCCTTGCCCGGGTATAGGCCTAGTGGGTGAAATCGCAAGACCCCCGCACACATAGTGATGCAGGGGTCTTGATTTGCACTGCTCGGTGGGCTATCGGTACGAAAGCAGCTTTTCTCGGAGGACGACTGCCATCGCTTTCTTGATGCCATTTTGATCAGTGCCAAACTCGTAAGCACTACGCGCAATGCGCCTTTCCCAATCCGGTGTGAGCTTTTCGTGGACGTATTCCTGGCAATACTCGTCGATCTCAAAGGGCTCTTTTCCTTTGACTTCATGCAGTAGTGTGGGCGCTAGTTCTTCGGCCCAAGCCTCAGCTCTTATCGATGCTGAGATTTTCTTCCCAAATTCGGTCAACCGGAGAGGACTGCCACTTTCGACTAGAGGAGATGTTGACGGTAGTCTATTGAGGATTTTCTTGATGTCTTCTCTGATTACGTCAACATCGTTCTTGATTCCTTCGGCAACCCTATTGAAAGTGGAACGGTCTCTTTCGGCAGACTTGTCTAGGTTCTTCACCTCTTTGCTAGTACTGCCTATGAAGCGACCAAGAGCAATTAGCCCACCACAAATGGCTACAAAGAGTATTGCCCCTGCACTAAGTAGACCAGTGATCACGCGCCCATCGCTTAGCCATTCAGCCATACCCCCTCACTCCACTTTCGAATCCCAGGGAGGAAACTGCGTGGAATCTCACTGTGGTACCTCCAAATACTACTGTGTTTCATTTAGTGTGCCCGTGTGAAGAGAGTACACTTTAGATTTTACACTGTAAAACCGCCCGGTGACTGGGTAGGGCGTATCTATTCGCAAACTGGAGCGATCTGTTGCTCAAGTTTGTGAATTCCCTCTTCTTGAATTAGCATCATCCGCTCGGCTATAGTGAAGAGTGGAAGAAAACGTGATCTTCTCCAATACTTTTCTCAATTGCGTGCCAAGCGCCGGCTACCGGCTTGTCCACATTACACGTACGGGACAGGGTTAGTATTTGGTGACTAGCACATGCTGTTTTGGGGAGACGGCGTTTCCGCAGGTCTCGTGCCCCATTTGGGCATAGCGGAATCTGTGGGAAACGGCGACTCAGTTTCAGCGAAACGACGACTTAGTTTCCGAGAAACAACGACTTTGCGAAGCAGCGACTTTGCGAAGCAGCGGGTTCGTTTCAGATAGACGGCATCTGCTAGTCACTAACCACACCCGGAGCTGAGGCGGGGCACGGGAAGGATTCATCCTCCGTATGATTCACAAGGTAGAGGCGGACCACGCCGGTCGCACGCTCAGCATCGAGACCGGTCGGTTTGCCGAGCAGGCGAGCGGCAGCGTCACCATCCAGTGCGGTGACGCGATACTGCTGGTTACGGTTGTCGGCGACAAGCCCCGCGAGGGCATCGATTTCTTCCCGCTCTCCGTAGACGTCGAAGAAAAGTACTACGCCGTAGGACGCATTCCCGGCGGGTACTTGCGGCGCGAAGGCCGGCCCAGTGACGATTGCGTGCTGGCGGCGCGGCTGTGCGACCGTCCGTTGCGGCCGCTCTTTCCCAAGGACTACCGCAACGAGGTGCAGGTGATCATCACTATCCTCAGCGCGGACCAAGAGAACGCCACCGACGTGATGGGCATTGTCGGCGCGTCCGCGGCGCTCTGCATTTCGGATATCCCGTTTGGCGGGCCGGTGGGCGCGGTGCGCGTAGGACGCATCAACGGCGAGTTCGTCATCAACCCGCTCATGTCCCAGTTTGAGGAGAGCGATCTGGACCTGGTCATCGCGGGCACACGTGACGCGGTGATGATGGTCGAGGCCGAAGCCGGTCAGTTGCCGGAAACGGAAATGCTCGCCGCCCTGGAACGCGGCCAAGAGGCCCTGCAAGAGACCATCGCCATGCAGGAAGAACTCATCAGCCAGGTGAGCAAGGCGAAGCACGACTACGTCCCCCACGGGCCGCCGGACGAACTGGTGGAGCAAGTGCAGGCGCAGGTGGCGGACAAGATCGCGGCGGCGTTCGGCCAGCCGGACAAAGCCGCCCGCGAAGAGCAGCTTGCGGCGGTCACCGCCGATACCGTGGCAGCCCTGGGCGAGGAAAACGATCCGGAACACGTAAAGGACGCGGTGCAGTCCGCCGTCAAGAAGCACGTGCGCAGCGAAATTCTCCATGAAGGCAAGCGCCCCGACGGACGCGGCCCCGCGGAAATCCGCGCGCTTTCAGCCGAGGTCGGGGTTCTGCCCCGCACCCACGGCACGGGCCTCTTCCAGCGCGGGCAGACACAGGTGCTGAGCATCACGACGCTCGGTTCCGTCGGCGACGCCCAGCCGCTGTATGGGCTCGAACTTGACGATTCCAAACCGTTCATGCACCACTACAACTTCCCGCCCTTCAGCACCGGCGAAGCGGGCCGGTTGGGTTCGCCCCGCCGCCGTGAAATCGGCCACGGACGCTTGGCCGAGCGGGCGGTCGCGCAAGTTCTGCCCACCCAGGAAGAGTTTCCCTACACCATCCGGGTAGTCTCCGAGGTGCTCTCCTCCAACGGTTCCACCAGCATGGCCTCCACGTGCGGCAGTTCGCTGGCGCTCATGGACGCCGGCGTGCCTATCAAGGCGCCGGTGGGCGGCATTGCCATGGGCTTGGTGATGGGCGACGAGGGCGAATATGCCATCCTGACCGACATTCAGGGCATCGAGGACGCCCTGGGCGACATGGACTTCAAGGTGGCCGGCACCAGTACGGGGGTAACCGCCCTGCAGATGGACATCAAGGTCACGGGCATTACGTTCGCCATCATGGAACAGGCGCTGACGCAGGCCCGCGACGCCCGCATGGCGGTGCTCGACGCTATGACGGAAGCCCTGCCCGAGCCGCGCACGGCGCTTTCCGAGTATGCGCCGAAGCTGGTGTCCGTCAAGATCAACCCCGAGAAGATTGGCGAGGTGATCGGCCCGGGCGGCAAGACCATCCGCAAGATCCAGGAAGATACCGAGTCCAAGATCGACATCGCGGAAGACGGCACCATCGTCATCACCGGCGAGTCCCAGGCAGGTGTGGACCAAGCGGCGGAGACCATCCGCAACATGACCACCGAGCTGGAAGTGGGCGCCATCTTCACGGGCACGGTGTCGCGCATCATGAACGCCGGCGTGTTCGTTAGCCTGCCGGACGGACGGCGCGAAGGCCTGGTGCGCATGGGCGAATTGTCTGAAGACTACGTGGAGCGCGCCGAAGACGTTGCCGACATTGGCGATGAGATCATGGTGATGGTAATCGAAATCGACTACCAGGGCCGGGTGAATCTCTCGCGCCGCGCGGTCTTGGAAGGCACGCATCCCTCCGAACGCCCACCCTCCGCTCGGGGCGACCGCGGGGGTGACCGCGGCGGAAGTCGCGGCGGTGATCGCGGCCGGGGCTATTCATCCGACCGGCGCGGCCCGCCGCGCGGCGGACGAGGCCCGCGACGCTATGATCGTGAACGCGCGCCCGCAGGAGCGGACCGCAACCGCGGCGACCGTGAGGCACCACAGAACGACGGCAATCGCGGCGACCGTGAGTCGTCACAAGACGACGGCAACCGCGATTCCTCCGGTAGTTCCGGAAGAAAGTGGTAGGGAAAACATGTCTGCGACGAGTGCGAATCCCATCGGCGTAGCCGTTTGCGGCATCTATGGCCGCGTGGGCACGACTGTCGCGCACGCGGTGGCGCGTGAAGACGATCTCGCGCTCGTCGGCGGCGTGGATGTCATCGCCTCCGCTGGCGGCTTTACCACGGCTGACGGCAGTACCGTAGCCACCGACACGGACTTGCCTACGTTGCTGGCGCGCGCCAAGACGGACGTTATCGTCGATTTCACCCGGGCCGACGCGGCGCGGGTGAACGTGCGCGCGGCGCTGGAACACGGCGTCCATGCCGTGGTCGGCACCACCGGCATGGAGTTCTCAGAAATTGAGGAACTGGGTGAGCTTGCCGCCGCCAACGGCCTTGGGCTAGTGGTGGCGCCAAACTTTGCCCTCACCGCGGTGCTGATGATGCACGTGAGCAAGCTCATCGGCAAGCATATGGACTACTGCGACATCGTGGAATACCACCACGAGCGCAAGATCGACGCCCCGTCCGGCACGGCCCTGCAGAGCGCCATCGATATTCGGGAAGCCCGGGGCAGCGACTTCATCTCCGTGCCCACGGAGAAAGAGACGCTGGTCGGCACCCGCGGCGGCGAGCACGGGGGCATCAACGTCCATGCCGTGCGGCTGCCGGGCATGGTGGCGCACCAACAGATCGTGTTTGGCGGCCTGGGCCAAACCCTCACCATCCGCCAGGACTCCACCAGCACCGAATCCTTCGTGCCCGGCGTGCTCATGGCCGTGCGCGCGGCGCCGGAGTTGCGTGGTCTCACCCATGGACTGGATGCGCTGCTCGGCCTCGAATAGGGACATCTTTTGTCGCATTTACTGGTAGCACAGGTTTACAGCCTGTGCTACTGTGCTCTTGACAGCGCACACTTGGGCAGAGGGTTGGCTTCTCAGCGCATTCCCCATGGTAGTAAGGGCAAGCGCCGCAGCCGATTTCTTACCCACTAAATGAGTGCGTCCCGCTCTGGCAGACACCTGGTACAGAGCAAGGATCACAGAGGAGCGCGGACATGGCGACGCTTGTGGAACCAACCGTTAGCCTGATGACGATACGGCCCTTGAGCCTAGACGAATACCACTGGCTGATCGAACACGGGTTCTTCCATGAAGATGAGCACGTGGAACTTATCCGGGGAGTTTTGCATCAGATGAGTCCGGAAGGTCCTCGCCACGTGGCTGCAATTGACCGGCTGCTCAATCACTTCTTCGATACGTTAAGGGACCGGACACAGGTGCGCGTCCAACATCCTATCTCGCTGCCTGACAGTAACTCAGAGCCGGAGCCTGACCTTGTGCTCGCCCAAAAGCGGGATGACTGCTACAGCGGCCGGCACCCGGTGCCCGCGGAGGTCTTCCTGGTAGTTGAAGTTGCCGCTTCCAGCTTGGAAGAAGACCGGCGCGTGAAGGTTCCGCTCTATGCGGCGACGGGAATCGCGGAGTGCTGGATTGTAAACCTTCGCGACGACCGTATCGAAGTGTATCGAGAGCCAGTAGTCCCAACCGAGGGCGCACCGTACTACCATCAGAACTTGCGGTATTCCGCAGAGGATACGCTTCACCCGGCGCAATTCCCCGATTGTGCGCTTGCGGTAGCAGACCTCCTGCCCGCTAAGCGCGACTAGCGGGAGTTGCTCTCCACACACTGTGCGCCATGCCGCATGCTCAAAGAAGGCAACTGGCAACATTCGGCGAGCGGCGGCCACACCGTGACTCTGTGGGGAACCTGACAAACCCACTATGGTTGGGTTTGCCTAATTCTCATTGCCGGAGGGCCCGACTCAAATCCGCCGTTGGTATAATGGTATGACCGTCATCGCGCGGCGCAGTAGCTCGGAACAAGCAAGCACAAGACTAGGGACAGAGGAATGGCAAGCAGCGGCGGCTACAACATAGGTGTTCTCGGCGCCACCGGCGTGGTGGGGCGTCTCCTGCTGGATATTCTCGCAGAGCGGGCCTTCCCCGTGAAAGAACTGCGCCCGCTGGCCTCGGCAAACTCGCTGGGCAAGACCGTGGCGTTTGCCGGCAACGAGTACCCGGTCCAGGAGACCACAGACGAGTCGTTTGCGGGCCTGGACATTCTCTTTGCTTCAGCCGCCACCGACGCCAACCGCCACTTCTCGCCAATCGCCGCCCGCGCGGGCGTGACGGTGGTGGATGACTCCTCCGCCTTTCGCATGGACCCTGACGTGCCGCTGGTCATCGCGGGCGTGAACGACGACGACCTGAACTGGCACAACGGCATCATCGCCGGGCCGAACTGCACCACCATGCAGCTTGTCATCGCCATCGCTCCCATTCATCGGGTGAACCCCATTCAACGCATGGTGGTGGATACCTACCAAGCAGTGTCCGGCTGGGGCCGCGACGCCGTGGTGGAATTGGACGAGCAGATCAAGGCCAAGGCCGCCGGCAACGGCGACGCGCTGCCGCGTGAAATCTTCCGCCACGACATCCTGGGCAACGTGCTGCCGGAGGTCGATGCGTTCCTGGACGACGGCTACACCAAAGAGGAGTGGAAGGTCATCCACGAGACCCGCCGGATCATGCACGCGCCGGAGCTGCGCATTACGTGCACGGCGGTGCGGGTGCCGGTGGTCGTCAGCCACTCGGAGGCGGTGCACCTGGAGCTTGCGCGGCCCATGTCCGCCGCGGAGGTCCGGGAAGTGCTGACGGGCGCGCCGGACGTGCGCGTGGTGGACGATCCCAGCCAGGGCCTCTATCCGGTCGCCACCGACGCCGCCGGCACCGACGACGTGCTGGTGGGCCGCATCCGCAGCGACGTCTCCCACGACAACGGCGTGGCCCTGTGGATTGTGGCCGACAACTTGCGCTGCGGCGCGGCCACCAATGCCGTACGCACCGCCGAACTGCTCGTCCAGCGCGATCTGCTGCGCGGCGCGGCTGCGCCTGCCGCCAGCCGGAGATCGGACTGAGGACAACTGCGCCGGCCGCCGCGCCTTGCCGCCGCGCGGTTAGGGCTTGGGCGTACGCATTTGCTTAGCCGCGCGCCCATTCTTGCCGGGCGCCGCACGGTCACTATGGCGCCGGTAGGCATCGAGCCCGCACCCAAGCGACACTGCCACGGCGATGGCACGCCCGCCACCCTGCTTCGCCCCCGCAGGACCACCATGGGCGAACGGGCGCGCCGATCACGCACAACGCCGCAAGGCCCGAGGACACTCCCAAATGACGCCGATTCCCGATCCCAGCCGACCTCGGTTCTGCGGCCGCTGCGCCGCGCCTCTGGGCGAGCGGGAAGACGGGGGCGTGAACCGGCCGGTCTGCGCGGCGTGCGGCTGGGTGTACTACGGCAAGAACGCCGTCGGCGCCGGCGTGCTCCTGACGGATGAAGACCGCGTACTGCTGGTCCAGCGCCGGGACGACCCCTATCAGGACCAGTGGCAACTCCCGGCCGGTTTTGTGGAATACGGCGAGAGCCCCGATGCAACCGCCGTGCGTGAGGCCCTGGAAGAGGTCGGTCTGTACGTACGGCTAACCGGACTGGCCGGTGCGTATTTTGTCGGTGACGATCCGCGCACTGCCGGAATCCTGCTCGTATACGGGGCAGAAGTCTCCGGCGGGGAGTTGCGGGCCGGCGACGACGCCAAAGCGGCGGCCTTCTTTGCGCCCAGCGCACTACCACGGATCGCGTTCCAAGCCCACCGCGAGGCGCTTCGCGATTGGGAGACGAGCGGAAAATAGGGCCTGATCGTCGAATCCCAAGGACACGTGGGAGTAGCGTACTCGCACTAGGACTCCTGGGAGTACTGACTTCACGCGCGGACGCTAAGAGACAGCGTATTCGCGCGAGGAAACTGCGGGGACACTGCATTTGCGCGAGTGCACGTGAGAGAACCGTGCTCGCGTCTTGATCTATTGGGGTTCGCCACGGAGAGCACGGAAGGCAAGACGCACCCTACTCCGTCATTCCGGCGAAAGCCGGAATCCATCTTCTCCGGCAAACGCCGGATTCACCTTCTCCTTGCCTGCCCCAGTACACCGGCTCCCGCAGTGCGACATTCTGCTAGCTGCCCGCCACTCGCAGTCTGCCTGTGCCTGAATTCACAGGGATACCCCTGATCCGCCCTCAGCAATAGCGATCTATTATTGTCCCAGTGTGTGACAATGCCCTAAGCGTACGGTAAACTGAGGCAAATAACCGCCTACTATAATATGCCAATTGACAATAGAAGGAGCGCACCCATGGCAGGCCAAGAACTGGGCAGACTCATCACGGCGATGGTCACGCCTTTTACGAGCGATGGCGCCGTAAACTACGACCAACTCGGCAATCTGGCGCGGCAACTAATTGAGGGCGGCTCGGACGCGCTGCTCGTCACCGGCACCACCGGCGAATCGCCGACGCTTTCGCATGAGGAGAAGCTGGAGTGCTACCGTACCGTCATGGCGGCGGCGGACGGCCAAGTGCCTGTAGTCGCGGGCACCGGCAATTACAGCACGGGCGAAAGCGCGGCGTTCTCGCGGGAGGCGGAAGACCTGGGTGTGGACGCCCTGCTCCTCGTGGTGCCCTATTACAACAACCCGCCCCAAGAGGGCCTCTACCAGCACTTCCGGACGATTGCCGAGAGCACCTCGCTGCCGTGCATCGTCTACAACGTGCCCACCCGCACGGTGCGCAACATGGAAGCGGCGACCACGGCGCGCCTCGCTGAAGTCGACAACATCGTGGGCGTGAAAGAAGCCTCCGGCGACATGGGGCAGATTTCCGAGGTGCTGCGCCTGGCGCCCGACGACTTCCGCGTGTGGAGCGGCAACGATTCCGATACGTATCACATCATGTGCATGGGCGGCTACGGCATCATCAGCGTGGCGAGCCACGTCATCGGCCTGCAGATCAAGAAGATGATTAACGCCACCCTTGATTCCGATATTCCCACGGCCGGCGCGCTTCACCAGCACCTGATGCCGCTCTTCACCAGCATCTTCCCGCCCATCTCACCGGTCGCCAGCCCGGCCGCCATCAAGGCCTGCCTCAACCTGTCCGGCTTCAACGCCGGCGGCCACCGCCTGCCCCTCACCCCCGTCCCCGAGTCGTTCGAACACACCCTTCGCGAACTGCTGGGAACGTATCAGTTGGACCCGAACTTGTCGGTGCTGGCAACGGCGTAGTCAACAACGCGGCGCAATTGAGGGGCATGCAGAAGGGCGCTCGTACCGGACCTCGCGGCACGAGCGCCTCAGCTTTTTCTCTGGATACGGCTCTACGTAAAGACCAAAACGGCGCGTGTTCTCAGCGTGGCGCTCTTCCCACCTTGACAACCTAGCCAGGGGGTATAATCTCGAAAACCCGGCCGAGAATGGCGAGTTGAGCCACGATTACGATCCCCAGCGCCCACCTGTGCAGGCGCAGTTCGCCGCCCACTGCTTCCAGTTTCTCGGCAAGAACCGCAATTGCGGCTTTGGTTTCGGCAATGTCGGCCTTCGTTGCGGCAATGTCCGCCTTCGTTGCCATGTGCTCATAGCCGCCCTCTATACGGGCCAACCGCTCCTCAGCCGTCGCCATTTGCCACTCTCTCTAGTGTCATTATCCATCTGTGCTCATGGCTCAATTCTATCATGTGGAGCATAGTGATTGCGCCGCAATCGGATCGTCTAACTGGCTGCAAACTGTCTGCGCCCACTTTGCGCTCACCGGCCAAGGTGTCCTTGCAGTCCAAGAGAGAACATATTGTGGTCGGACGATTCACCGATAGGCCCGGCGCGAACCATTGTGCAGCTTGAATTAGTATCGATAGTAGGTGTGCTAATATACGATGCACACTGAACATTTAATAGTCTGTAGCTATCTACAAAGTTGGCAAGGGTTCGCAAGTCTTGGGTCGAGGAGAGGGTGGAAAGATGAGGCGGCTGATTGCGGGAATTGCGCTGGCCATTGCTTTGACAGCTCTTTGCGGTGGATCCTTGCATGCCGCAAACTGTGAGTTTCGCCTGGGATTCAAGACACTCCGCGATCTCATTGGCCACGGCATCGTGGGCGAGTGTCTGGAGAACGAGTACTACAACGCCATAGGCGATAGCAATCAACGCACCACCGGCGGCCTCATGGCCTGGCGCAAGGCCGATAATTGGACAGCCTTTACCGACGGCTACCGCACGTGGATAAACGGCCCTAACGGACTCGTGCAGCGCCTCAATACCGAGCGTTTTCCATGGGAGGCCGACCACATCCACACCCCGCCGCCGACGCCTGGTCCGGCTCCACCACCCGCCCCCACCGCCGCGCTGCGCCCGACTGTGGACCCAACCCTTGCGCACGCATATCACGTCATGCGCAATACGCCGACCGGGAATAAAATCGCGGATAAGTTTGTGCAATTGGGCATGAGCGCAGTGTTTGGTCACATAGGAGATTACCAGTCCCAATACGAAACTTCTCCGCGCCGCATCACCATCAGTGAAGCGCATCGATATGAGAGCAATGAGGCGCTCGCCTTTGCGCTAATTTGGCCGACGATTGCGCTGATGCTCGAGGTTGAAGATGGCCCTGCGCAATCCTGGGAAGAGTGCATGCTTAGAGAAGGCGTCAGAGAGGGTTTCGCCGCCCAATATTGGCTAGAGGTGTTTGGCGCGGACGGCAAACGGAATCCTACTCTATTGGAGCAATCGGCGAACAATGCTGCAGCTTGGCTTAATGTTGGAAACATAAAACATGTTTGGATGGACTCCTATTGGAGGGATGAATGTAACGATGTTGAACTGGGGCCATATATCGATCCTGACCTTGCGCGAGCCTATGTGACGGCGATGCAGGGCCAATCCGAACTCGGCCAGGCGGCGGTGGACGTGGTCGTTGATGCAGGGACCGAGGTGGTGTTTGGGCGCATCAACGGATGGGGCGCTTACTCTCCCTCGCGCAATCGCATCACCATCAGCGAGTCCTTGAGAGGGTACAGCGGACAAGTGCTCGCCGCCGTGCTCATCCATGAGACATATCACGTTGAGTCACACCGTTTTAGAGGAGGGCGACCACAAGCCACAGCCGCGGAGTGCCTCCAAGAGGAGGTGGACGCATTCCGGCTGCAGGCTTCCTGGTGGTATGACCGCTACGGCCGCTACGGCAAACGAAGCCCCAACAGCGTGGAGCGTTCAATGAATAACGTCATGTGGGCGTGGTTCAATGATAATTTGCGAGAGTGGGTGTTGCTCAGTGAGAGCTATCAGTATCAATGCCTAGGCGGCGTAGTAGAGTGAGGATGGTCGCGGAGCATCACAGCAACCGTGGCTACCTGCATTAGTTGTGTCTCAGGCTGCTGTGCTCCGTCACTTTCCCATACCGTGTGCACTTGATCTGCGCCAACACGCCAAAGTGTGTCGGGCACGGTGTGGCGTGTGGGCGCATTGACAGTGGATAGAAAGAGAATATAGTGACAAAACTCGCTAAGGATTGTCTCTTTGATTGTGAAACGCGCACCTATACGGGTTACCCAAGCAAGGGCGAATCGCATTTCCATTTTCTTAATCGTTCAGCATGGGCGAAAGTGGATTGCGTCCGAAAAACGCTTGATCCCTGGTTTGCTAGGATTCCGCAATGCAAGAAGAATAGCCTTCGAGGTATGTTTCGCAACGATGATCGTCTACATACTGGGGCACTCTTGGAGCTTGTCACTCACGAAACCCTTTGCGCTATTGGGTTTAAAGTAGAAGCAGATCCGAATGTCCATGGCAAGACACCAGACTATGCAGCGACATGCCAGGACGCTACAGTTATCGTGGAATGCACAGTTGTCCAGGAATCTGACCGAGACTTTGACAGGGCGCAGAGCGAGAATGCCAGCAGAACAGGTACTCGTGAGCCAGGCGTGTCGATAAGAGTCGGGGTTCTAGGAGTCGACTTCCAACTCAGCAACGCTACCAAGAAGAAGTCTTGGAAATATCGAAACGTCAATTCCCCACTTGTCCTGGTCGTTGGAGGACACAGGTGGTTCTCGCATGAGCATGCGATTATTCACGCCTTGTTCGGGAGAAATACCATTGGAGACCCTAAGAGTTTCTTTGGTACGTCGACGGAGCCTAAAAACGTCCACGTTTCAGGAGTTCTCTTTAAGTCTTTTGATGCTGAAGGCAGTGTCTGGGATTTATGCCGACCCCAATTACCCTGGGAGTTTGTTCACAATCCCCGGGCAAAGTTCCCAATGAAGCGAGGAATGTTCCCATTCGCTAAGGAATGGATACTGGAATTGGGAGGATTCAACGAGATTGAACCGATGTGTACGCTAAATGAGGTATTGGGGCTTCCCAATCCGTGGCCTCCACGAGAAACGGGAGACATCACCTAAATTGCCTATGGTGGCACACATTCTTACCCTAGCCCTTGCGGGTAGCTGGCAGTAGGGGCATAGGAATACCACGTTCACTTTCTATGTGAAATCAGAAAGCGCAAATTCAAGGCACTGCAGCGTGACCCTAGGTTACGAGGTTGCGGTCATCAGGAGGCACGGACAATTGAGTCAACCTGGCTTACCTCGTGTGGTTCGAGCAAGAGAAGTTGCCCGGTTCGTTCTTCCATGAAAAGGGCAAAGTGGGAGAGTATGTCGCGCCCCAGCAAGGAAGGGAGCGGTGATATGTTTCCCGGTTCTGGCTCCAACAGGGTCAGAGTCAGCGGTGTCGAGTAGGGCAGGATGGTCATGATAGCCTCTAGCGTGCGCATCTTGACTCTTCCGCCGATGCCTGCCCCCGGCTTTGACGTGGCCAAAGTGCTAAAGTCAAGCCCAAATCGTCTTATCAGCCGCTTACAATCCCGAGGAGCAAGAAGGGTGCGGTCAGCGCCGGTATCGACCAGCAGACGTGTCTCTAGCGTCCGGTTCTCAAGCGAAGGAAACTGGAAGCGGGCTGTCACATACGGGCGGCTTATCCCGCCCCGGGCAAAGAAGTAGCCACGTATCATGCAGGGAGAATGAGGACCTCTTCCTCGGCGGTTACGTGCTCAATCAGGGCTTTCTCTATAGGTATTCCTTCTGAATTGAGCCGGCTGAGCAGCCGATCAAGATCCGTGTCGCTCCCCACGACGGTCTGGTTTAGTATTGCTACCCACTGTTCAGGATACTGTTGGAGAAGCTCCTCGTAGCAAGACTCATAGTAATCAACGTCCTGCTGAAAGCGGGCGATACTTTCTTGTTGGCTCTCTGGGGTCATTGCAAGGCACCTCCTAGCAAGTCTCTAACTAGAGTACCACAGTACATTGAGGTCACTCAATACTCTTGCCCACCTCCGTCGTGATTCTGTACTGTAAGTGCAGAATATCCTAATGAACGCATGCGTCCTAGTGCGGCGGAGTTGCCTGATGGCGGCGGATACAACCCCTGAGCAAGTCCTTGAGCAGATCGGCGCGGAGGTGCGGGAGTGCACGGCGTGTGGGTTGTGTGCGCAGCGCACCAAGGCCGTGCCGGGTGAGGGCGCGCTCAAGAGCGGTATTATGTTCATTGGCGAGGGGCCGGGGTTCCATGAAGACCGGCAGGGGCGGCCGTTCGTGGGTCCGGCGGGCAAGCTGCTGGAGGAATTGCTCGCCGCGGTCGGTTTGCATCGCAACCAGGTGTTTATCACCAACGTGGTGAAGTGCCGGCCGCCGGGCAACCGCGATCCGCAGCCGGACGAAATCGCCGCTTGCGCCGACTATCTGGAACGCCAAATCGCCGCCATCGACCCCCGCATCATCGTCACGTTGGGCCGCTTTTCCATGGCGCGCTTCTTCCCCGGCGCCAAGATTTCGGCCATTCACGGCGAGCCGAAATACGCCGACGGCCGCGCCTACGTGCCATTCTACCATCCCGCCGCCGGTCTCCGCGCCACTTCGGTCAAGCAGTCGCTCTTCGAGGACATCCAGGCGCTGCCCGCCATCGCCAAACGGCTAAAGGAATTGCACGCGGCAGGCTACTTCGACCGGCAAGAGGCCGGCGCCGACGCCGACAACACAGCCGCCGCGAACGAACCCGGCGAAGATCAACTCAGCTTGTTCTGACCACCCGGTCGGCCATGCCACCGCCAGCGACATTCTCGGTACCGGTCGCGTGCCACGTGGCGGCTGGTGCGTGACGGTAGATTCATCCCGCCTGAGACGTTCCCTGCGCGCGCCCCGCGTCGAGTATGGGGCAGGCCGCCCCACACGATCGCCTGGAACCGTACATGGGGCACACGCCGACCCACCCAAGGCGACGTCTCTCTCTGTCTTTCCGTGGAGTCTTTCGGCAAGCCAGTCCTGAGCCTGCCGAAAGGCTCAGGATACTCTCCGCGGCGAATAATCTCGTGTGCGGAAATCTCTAGATTCCTCGCTGCGCTCGGAATGACAGATCACAGTGCCCCGCTGCGCTCGGCATGGCAGATTGTAATGCTCCGCTGCGCTCGGATCGACAGTTCGCAATGCTCCTCTGCGCTCGGTATGACAGAGTGCAATGCTCCGCTGCGTTCGGAATGACGGAATGCAACGCTCCGCTACGCTTCCTTCGGAACAACACGCGACCTCGACAATGGTATACATTCGCTCGGCAGCCCTGGAGAGGAAATGAGGGGTAGCCGGACTTGGCGCGGGGCAAGATTGCTCGAGGCAGTTTTGCAAGCCGACGGTTGTATCGGTTCAGCCGCTGCGTTAGTATCGAATTGAGGCGAGTCCCGCGCCGGACTCTTTGACCGGTTGCCTGCGCCAGCCGGCAGTTGAAAGAGCAAAGGGGATCGATGTCCTCGGGAACCAGGGCAGCCTTGCCTGCTGTCGCAGCTTTGGGGCTGTGGCTCTGGGGCTACCGTCTTGGAGTTGCTCAGTCGTTGGGATGTTTCTCGGGGGAGAGGGGCCGGCGGGCGCAGGGCCGCGGCTGCTCTCCTAATGAGGAAAGGTCTTAGCGATCGTGACAACGCAGAAGCACTTCAAGCAGCGCGTCCGCGCGCGCATGGCGAAAACCGGCGAGCGCTACACCACCGCTCGCCGCCACGTACTTGCAGCCCAAGCAAAAGGTGAAAGTACCTTGTCAGAGACACCCCACTTTCCCGGCGTTCATCCAGAGACCGCTGCCCTGCGCACGGCTCTGGCCCACGCGGGCGTGACCGATCCCCACACCGGCGCGCCCTTTACCGAGGCTATGGTCTTCGGCATTGCCGGCGGCATTGGGGCCGGGGTGTTTCACTTCTATTACGCCGCCGAGGACTTTGCCAGCTTCTACGTGGCCGGCAGGAACAGTTGGCATGATAGCGACGTGTATCTGCACAACGCCTGCGAGCGCTTTGGCGTTACGCCAACCATCTTGGAAACCGGCGGTAAGAAGAAGGCCGCCACCAACCTGGTCGACGCGGTGGCGGCGAGTGGCTGCGCCATTGCCTGGGTGGACATGGGCCTCCTGCCCTATCGCGGCATGGCGCCGGGCATGGAAGGCGGCGGTTACCACGTAGTCACGGTCTACCGGGTCTCAGAGGACGAAGCCCTGCTGGGCGACCTCGCCGCCGAGCCGGTGGAGATTCCGCTGGCCGCGCTGGCCGACGCCCGCGCCCGCATCAAGAAGCAAAAGAACCGCGTCATGACGCTTGCCAGTACGCAAACGGACTTTGATCTGCGTGCGGCCGTGCTGGCGGGGGTGCGGGCCTGCCGCGACGGCCTGGTGAACCAGCGGATGAAGAATTTTACCCTGGAGGCGTTCAAGACGTGGGCCGACCGCATCCACGGCAGCAAAGGCAAGGAAAGCTGGGAACAGGTCTTTCCGCCGGGACACCGCCTGCTGCAGGGCCTGCGCTCGGTCTACGACTTCATCGAGCACTACCACACCGGCGGCGGCCTGATGCGACCGCTCTACGCCGCGTTTTTCAGCGAAGCCGCGACGGCGCTCGGTGATGATGGGTTTGCGCCGCTGGCAGAGCGGTATGCGGAGCTGGGAAGGGACTGGAGCGCGCTCGCCGACGCGGCGCTGCCCGACGACGTGGCGCCCTTGCGCGACGCCAAGGCGCTGCTCGCCCGCAAGGAGCAACTCTACCTGGCTCACGGCCCCGCCGCTACCGCCGAGATCGAGGGCATCTGGACCCAACTTGGCGCCCTGGAGAAAGCGGTGTCCGCGGATTTCCCACTGTCTGACGCGGAGAGCGACCGGCTGCGCGAGCAAATGAAAGGCCGCATTCTGGACATATACGCCAAGGAGTGCGCCGCTCAAGAGGCCCTGGGCGCGTTGCTGGCATAGACCGCGACGACGTTGAGAACGACCGCCGCCCGCTCGGAACGGCGGTCGTTCCTGCCGACGGGCAACGTGCCCATGCGGCTGCTCGACCACGAACCCCGGCCAATGCCGGCAGTCTACTGCTCTTGTTTGACCTGCCACGGGCCGTTCGCGGTGAGCCCGCCGAACCGTTTCCAAGTGGCCCCTCCCTCCGTTCGCGGTGAGCTTGTCGAACCGTGAACAGCCAGTACAAGCGGGACGCACCCCCTCACTCCCATGTGTTCCCACCGCTCCGTTTCACGCGCGTCAGTCTTCCGTTCGCGGTGAGCAAGTCGAACCGTGAACGGCCACCACAGGCGGGACGCAATCCTCACACCCGTGTATTTCCGCCAGTCCCCGCTGTCCCGGCAGCGTCCAGCCCACTCCGGGTTAGTCGGCCAGCGCCCGCCGCACTTCGGCGATGAGGGCCGGGTCGGCCTGGAGGCGAATTGCGCTGCGCAGGTCCGCCTGGGCCATGGGGGTGTTGCCCGTGTAGCCATGGGCGAGCGCCCGGAACGCATACGCGCGGGCGTGGCGCGTATCGAACTGGATCGCGCGGCTGAATTCCTCGATGGCGCTGTAGAAGTCGCCAAGGTCATAGAAATTCAGCCCGCGGGCGAAGTGCCGGGCCGCCAGTTCCGATGCCGAGGAGTTCTCGGCGCGCGGGGAAGCAGTCGTCACCGGGACGTTGCGCAACGTGTAGTACGCGAGCGGATGGCTGGTGTAGGCATTGGGGAGAAGTTGCGGGATTTCCCCGCTGGCGTAGCCCTGTTGGCGGCGATAGTATTCGGCAGCCATGAAAACGTTGGCGCGGTCGTAGTACGCGGGGAGTTCCGCGCGGGGCGTCGTGGCCACCCAGCTATAGTCCACAGCCGGCTGCTCGGCATCCGCCTCAGTCCCACCCAGGCCGTCGCACCCGGCGCCAACAAGCATTGCCAGCAAGAACCACAGAAGACACGTCAGTCTCTTGCGCATTTGCCCGCTTCCTCCCTTTGCACGCCAAGCTTAGCATAGTTTCACGCAAAGCAATGCGATCGTTTTGCGGAAACGGCGCACTGCCAGCGCCGGCTTGGGACGGCTCTTGCCAGCGCCTACGGCACAAATCTCCGCTGCGCGGGAGAGACAATCTTTCGCTGCGCGTAACAGGCAGGTTTCGAGACGGGTAGTCGCAGTCCAGGAGAGACGGCCCTTGGCTCCACTGCATGTGACGGGCAGCAGCTAGTCACGCAAGCTGCCGCCTCGTGTGCGAAGACTGCCCGCCCAGGGCACCCATCCTAGCCTGCATCTCCCCATTCCACGCAGGCCGTAAACCGCGCTACCGGACGTGCGGCGTTTGCCCGTTCCTTGCGCCAGTTCTGTCCCAGTAGTTTCACATTTATGTCGAGAGCCAAGATCAGACTGCCGCTTCCCGGACTGTCAACCACGGTAGTGGCGCGAAATGGTGTAGGGGCACGACATGTCGTGCCCCTACACCATCGAGACAATGCTGCCATCTCGTATGCACGGCCGCTTCGCCGCACTTGACCCAGTCTGAGCCTAATGCGGCTGCATTGCAGTTCCGCCCTGCCCCTCCCCAATTCCCCGCAGGCCGCAAACCTGCGCTACCAGATGGGCGCGTGTCGTAGACCTGCGCTACCAGATGGCAGCATGCCGCATCCGTCGTCGCAGGCGCCGCGACTGCGCCTCACCGCGCAGCGCGCGTTGGCAGCGTGTGCGACCGGGGCCGTCTGTTCGCTTCAGCCATGCACAGCCGGATTCTGTGTTCGGCGACAAAAGCGGCGGCGCAGAGCGCCGAAGCATATAATGGCGGTAGCACCCTATAGCAGTGGAGAAACACCATGCCCAAGCCCAAAGTAGCCATCGAGCGCTGCGCCGTCAGCGCCAGCCAAGCTGACGTCGACGCGGCGGTTGCCCAAGCCGTGGCCGCAATTGGCGGCATCCCGCCGGCGGTGCGCAACGCCAAGACCATCATGGTCAAACCCAACTACGTGGGGATCATGTTCCGGGCGAGCAACGACGAGGTGCGCATGCACAAAGGGCGCCACGCCCACAACACCGAGCCAGCCGTCTGCGCCGCCGCCATCAAGCTGATCCGCGAGGCCAATCCCTCCGCCACCATCTACTACGGCGACGGCTTGGACATCCAGCATAGCCACCGCACCAAAGAGGACATCTTCGACTTCATGGGCGCGACCGCCCTGGCCGAGCAGTACGACCTGACCCTATTGGACTGCAACGAGGGTGAATTCGTGCAGGTACCGGCGCCCAACGGCGTGATGGTGCGCTACCTGTGGGTGCGCCGCGAGATCGCAGAAGCCGACACCTACGTGTCACTGGCAAAGCTCAAGTGCCACCAGACCGCCGGCGTCACGCTTTCTACCAAGAACATGTTCGGCTTGCTGCCGCGGGCGCACTACGGTGCCGGCAATCGCGGCTTCATGCACCAGAACGCCCACCGGCTCATGCGCATGTTCGTGACCATCAATCAGACGTTTCCCCAATCTTTCCAGGTGATTGACGGCATTGTGGGCACGAACCACGGCATGAGCGGCGAACCCCTGGAGGCGGGTCTGGTCATGGCCGGCACGAATCATGTCGCCACCGACGCGGTGGGTATGCAGGTGATGGGCTTTGACCCGCAGTCCAACTTTGGCACGCCGCCCTTCTTCATCTCGGAGAACCACATCCTGCTCGCCGCCCGGGCCGGACTCGGCCCCACGGACCTCGACCGGATTGACGTTGTGGGCGAGCCGCCGGAGTCATTCGGCCTGCAATTCGAGACCCGGCCCGAAGCAAACTTCTCCCATGCCAAGGCTGCCGCCATCCTCGACGCCACCCGGGCGCAAGCGCGGGTCTATCTGGAAAAGCGCGACGAATTGCTGCGGACCCATCGCGGCAAGTTCGTCTTCCTGGTGGATGGCAAGGTGGTGGAGAGTGTGGACACGATCGCCGAGGCAGCAAAACTCGACTACTTCAACAATCCCCACGGCTTCGGCTTCGCCACGCAGGTGCTGCCGCCCGGTGAAGACGTCGAGAAGATCGAGGCGTATGCGCAGTAGCGCCGCAGCGCGGGCGCTGCCATGCCATCGTCGATTTTGGTTTGCGTTAGACGGCGGACGCCCTGTAGCGCGGGGGCCTGCGCCGGTATTGGCCCGCCGCTTGTCGTTCGCGGGAGCATTCGCCACCGGCTAGCGCACACGTGGACATCCCCATGGACCCCGTAGCAGACCTACTAGCGTTTGCCGCCGACCTGCGGTACGAGGACCTGCCGGAGAGTACGGTGGCGGCGGTCAAGGAGCACGCGGCCGACACACTGGCGTGCGCCCTGGCCGGATCGGCCGCCCCGCTCACAGCGGAAATCGTGGCACGCCACGTCCGCTGGGGCGGCAGCCCGGAGGCGAGCGTGCTCGTGTTCGGCAACCGTCTGCCCGCGCCGACGGCGGCGTGGCTCAACGCGGCCATGGCGCACGCCCACGACTTCGACGACTCCCACCGCGCCGCGAATCAGCACGTGTTCGTGGCCCTGCTCCCCGCGGCGCTGGCCGCGGCGGAAAGCCGGGGCCAGCCAATTGTGGGCCGAGACCTCATCACCGCGCTGGCAGCGGCGGCGGAGTTTCAGGTGCGCCTGGGCCTGGCCGCGCTGCCCCACATGCACGTCGGCTGGCTGCCCACGTCGGTATTCGGCGGTTTGGGCGCGGCGCTGGCTAGCGCCAAGCTGCTCGGCCTGCCGCCGGACGCAACTGCCAACGCCGTCGGACTGGCTTACACCCAATCGCAAGGGAACCGCCAGGGCTTGCTGGAGGGAACCATCGCCAAGCGACTCACACCGGCGTTCAGCGCCCACGCGGGCGTCCACGCCGCGGCCCTTGCCGAAATTGGCGTCACGGGACCTCGGGAACTCACGGCAGGCCCGTACGGCCTCTTTGCGCTCTTTGGCGGCGGCGAGCCGGATGCCGCAACGCTCACAACCGGCCTCGGCGCGCGCTACGCGGCGGACGACATCGCCCTCAAGCCGTATCCATGCTGCCGGGCCGCGCACCGGCCCATCGCCATGGCGTTGGAGGCCAAGACGCAGATGCGGCCATTTGCCCCCGCTGACATAGCCGCCGTGGAGGTCTGGCTGCATCCTCGGGCCCACGCGCTCATCGGTCAGCCGTTCCGGCTGCGGCAGAATCCCCAAGTGGACGCGCAATTCAGCGCGCAATGGACGGTAGCCTTTGCGCTCCTGCACGGCGCGCCAGGACTGCCGGACTTCGAACCCGCCGCCGTGCGCGCCGCCGCGGACGTACAGGCGTTGGCCGCGCGGATTCAGGTGCACTGCCTGACCGATGCCGCGCCTACCACCCACGAACGGCTTGTGCTCCGCATGGACGACGGCCGCCGCGCCGCCATCAGCCACAGCGACATCAAGGGCGAACCGGGTGTGCCGCTTTCACGAGCCGAGCGACGGGAGAAATTTCTGGCGTGCGCCGGATACGCCAGCCGACCGCTGAAGCAGGCGGCGGCGGAAGCTGCCTTCGCCGCGTGCGAAAAGCTGGACGAGAGCGCCGACGTGCGTCCGCTGCTGGCGCAACTTGCGCCGCCGCCCTCTCCCTAAGCTCGTAGGAGCAACACGAAAAACCAGCGGCGCCAAAGTAAGCGATGACTGATGCTCGCTACTTGCCATCGCGCCGCGCCACCGTCCCCCATCCGCGCGAGCAACGGTCGGTGATTCGTTTGGTAGGCGCGGCTGCGGCGTCTGCTGCCGGAGCGCGGGGAAATCAGCTAGAATCAATGGAAAGTCCGGCAGGCGCCGCCGCTCGCCTGGCTGCGGTTCGACAGGCTCACCGCGAACGGTGTGTAATCCGCAGAACGGCGGGCAATCTGAGTCGCGGCACGCTGTCTGTGGTGCGGCACGCGTTCCCTGAGACAGGCCTGCAGGCCGAGGAGCGGTTCGACAGGCTCACCGCGAACGGTGTGTAATCCGTAGAACAGCGGGCAATCCGTGGCGCAGCGTGCTGTCTGTGGAGCAGGACGCGTTTCCGGAAACCGGCTCGCAGGCCGAGGAGCGGTTCGACAGGCGCACCGGGCACGGTGTGATCTGTGGAGCGGCGCGTATCCGTAAAGCGAAATGAGGGAAATGACCATGGGAGAACTTGCGGGGCGGCGGGCGTTGGTGACCGGCGCCGGCATAGGCATCGGCCAGGGCATCGCGTTGGAGTTCGCCCGGCAGGGGGCGGCGGTAGCCGTACATTACTACGCCGACACCGTGGCGGGCGGCCAGGAGACCGTGGCGAAGATCCGCGCCAGCGGCGGCACGGCCGTCGGCATCGAGGCCGACCTGACGGACGTGGCAGCCTGCCGGCGGGCGGTGGATGAGGCGGTGGCCGGTCTCGGCGGCCTGGACGTGCTCATCAACAACGCCGGCGTGACCGTGGAGCGGCCGTTCCAGGAAACGACGGAAGCGCACTACGACCTCATGTTCGATCTCAACGTGCGCGGTTACTTCTTCTGTGCGCAACAGGCGCTGCCGCACATGCGGGCGCGCGGCGGCGGCAGTATCGTGAATATCTCATCCGTGCACGGCTACGCGGGCTATCCGTCCCACGTGGCGTACGCCGGCACGAAGGGTGCCGTGAATGCGTTGACGCGCACGCTCGCCATCGAACTGGCGCCGCTGAACGTCCGGGTCAATACCATTGGGCCGGGCCTGATCGAGGTGCCCCGCTATTTCGACAATCCGGCGTACACCACCCAAAAGGGCGCCGGCCAAGTGCCGTGGGGACGCGTCGGGCGGCCGGCGGACATTGCGCACGTGGCGGCCTTCCTGGCGTCCGACGGCGCTGATTTCGTCACCGGCCAGGTGATCTACGTAGACGGCGGCACCACCGCGCGCATGGCGCTGAACCCGGTTGAATGACGCGCCGTCGCCCGGCTCAATGGTTGGGCAGGACCTCCTCGCGCCCAGACGAGGCCCTGCGGCCGGGTAGCGCAGAGCCCGTGCCGGCGCAGGCCGGTACTTGCAGCCTGCGAGACTCCCCGCGCGCCGCGAATGGATACATCAACGGAAAGGCAATCCGAGCGATGCCGAAAGCGAAGCGGAAGCAGGCCGCGGCCCCCGCGCCGGGGCGCACCACACACTGGCGCCGTCTAGCCTGGGCCCTCATGCTGGTCTGGATGTGCCTCTGGGGTCTGGTGGGGGTGGGGCCTTGGCTGGGCATACCCGACTTGCCGCAGGATAGCCCCGCCATACGCTTGATACCGGTCGGCATCGGCATTGCCGGCGGCATCGCGACCCGGCGCCATCCGCTGGCGGGCGGCGTCTACTGGCTGGTAGCCGGCTTCTTGCTGTCGTCGCTTCTGGTGGTGCGCCTGCAGAGCGTAGCGGATATTGTGGTGTGGTGCGCCGCCGCGTTGCCGGCGCTTATCACGGGTGTGCTCCTGATCTCAAATCTCACGCCGGAAGAACGCGACGCCGTGCAGCGGCGCAGGCGCTAAGACGCGGGATTTGAGACGCTGCGCGGGAGTGCAGGAGCAAAGCAACGGCGAAATCGGTACCATCGCGTTGCCGTGTGCCTGGGTAGCCACGCGAAGCCGCCCTACCGCCAAGCGGTGAGTACGGGCCTATTGCCCTTCAGCAACTTCCCGCCGGGGCACCGGCAAATCCTGCGCGGCAGGCGCGCGAGGTCCTCTCGCGGTCTCGCTGATGCCAATGCGCCGCAGGCGATTGCTGGCGTCCGCCACGGCGTTGCCGACGTCGGCGGGGTCGATGGGGATGACCGCGGGATCGTCGCGGTGCTGGTACACCCACTGCAGCACAAAGTGCCGGATGGTGTCCGCGGAACCCGCGCTGTCGGGCAGCGACAGGTAGTGAGCGAAGAACCCCCGCAGCTTCTCCTCACAGGCCTCCTCCGGCATGGGAGCCATTGTCTCCTGCCCGAGAATTTGGCCGTTGCGGACGAAGAAGAGGCGCACCTCGCCCGGGGGGTCCGCCGGATAGATCAGCACGATGGTGTGTCCCGCGAAACCGCCCGACAGCGGGCGGTGGCGCGCCCGCAGGCGGCGCACCAACTGTAGCGCGGCCTCCGCCGCGGGCAGACAGCGGTCTTGCCAGCCGTCGAGCACGGCCTCCGGACCGTCGGACAAGAACTGGAACACGAGATTTGCCTGGTCCTGCGGGGCAAGATCGGCGGCAGCCGTCAGCAGCCGGCGGGCGACGCGGGCATTCCAAGCCGCAGCCGCGCGGTTTTGATAGGGGCCGAAGTACGCTGAATCATCGCTGCGCAGGCGGCTGCTGGTTTGCACCTTGATGCCCGCCTTCTGGCTGCGCCAGACGCGGACGTAGGGCTGCATGGGACGATACTGCTGCTGCACGTTGTAGGCCGGCTGCAACTCCTGAATGACCTGGGCCTCCCGCAAGAGCGCCTCGAACTCCGACCCGGTGACCTCCACGTCAATGCGTTCCAGCCGTTCGATCATGCCGTCAAAGAGCCGGTCCGGGTTCGACAGATGGCTGCGCACCCGGCGCTGCAACGACTTCGATTTGCCGACGTAGAGTACCACTCCCTCGCTATCGCGAAAGATATAGATACCGGGCAGAGAAGGGATAAGCCGTATCTGTGCCTGGAGCCCGGCGCGAGGGACGGAGCGCCGCTGTCCGACGCCGCTATCCATCCAGGCCAGGAAGGCCTGCAAGTCCGTGCCATGCGCAGGCGGCACGGCGCCCAGCAACCGGGCAAAACACTGGGCCGTTACCCGCGCATCGGTGAGAGCACGGTGCTTTGGGGCATCATTCAGGCCGAAATGGCGCGCCAGCCGCTCTAAACTCGGCCGCTTGAGGTCCGGAAAGAGGCGCGCGCTGAGCAGCACCGTATCGATTGTGGTGTTCGTCAACGGCCGGCGTTTCGTCCAGAGCGCCTCGTTGCGCAGAAAATTGAAGTCGGACGCGACATTGTGCCCCACCACCGGCACGTGGGCTACAAACGCGTAGAATTCATCCAGCACCGGCCCGGCCGCCGGCGCATCGCACAGCATGTCGTCGCTGATGCCGGTCAGATGCCAAATGCGCTTGCTCACGCGTTGTCCGGGATTGACCAACGTGTGGAAACGCGCGATTTCCTCGCCATTGCACACCCGGAGCGCGGCCAATTCGATCATGCGGTGGCGGCCCGCTATGCCGCCGGTGGTCTCCACGTCCACCACCACGAAGACCTGCGCTGCCAGCGCCTCGGCGACATCCTGTTGCCACTGCAAGAGTCCCCACTGCCCCGCGGGGTCCTGGGTGAAGCGGCCGTCGGCAACCAAACGCTCCTCGATGAGGCGCAGCAACGGTGTGGGAAGCTCGCCATTCATCTGCATCGCGGCGCTGGCGAGCGCACCGATACTCATCTCGCTCCGGTTCTCCGCCAAGATTCCGTGGGCGCGCTCGACGAGGACCTGGCGTTCGAAAGCTGGGAGGGACATGCTTGGTAACTCTACACCCTGTACCGGCGAATACGAGAAGACGGCGCCGCGTCTACGTTCTGAGCGGCACCCCCGTTTGCTTGGCTAGCTGCCGGAGATCGGCAAGCACTGCGGGGTCAAGCGGCACGCCGTTGGCCCGGCGGTCCCGCAGGCGCTCCGCCTCGATCTCCCCCGGCAACGTGACCCGGTCGAATCCGGGCGCCAGGGGCAAGGCGCGCATCTCCGCCATAAGCCCGTGGAGCCGCTCCTTGAACGAATCGGGTTCCACGAACGCCCCTATGTCGATGGCAATGAAGAGGTGGGCCACGTCGGCGGGACGACTCATATCGCTGAAGAACCCGGCGGAATGGACGCCCAGCGTGGCGCCCGTTAGCAGGGACGTAAAGATCTCGACCATCAAGGCGAGACCGGAGCCTTTGTAGTCGGCCAGGGGCCGCGCGCCGCCCTGCCGGGCCAGAGTCGGGTCGGTGGTGGGCAAGCCGTCGGGGCCCACCGCCCACGTGTCGGGTATGGGTTGGCCGCGCTTTTCCGCCAGCACCACGTGACCCATGGCAACCACGCTGGTCGCCATGTCCAGGATGAGCGGCTCGTCGTTGGTGGGCGCGCCAAAGCAGATGGGGTTCGTGCCAAGGAATTTCTTGGCCGCGCCCCAGGGCACCATCGCCGGGCTTGAATTCGTGGTCACGATGCCGAGGCAGCCGGCCTCCGCCATCTGCAATGCATAGTCGGCGGCCATGCCAAAGTGGTTGCTATTGCGCACGCCTACCGTGGCAATGCCCTGCTCGCCGGCCAAGCGTACGGCCAAGCGCGTGGCAAACGTGCTCACCGGCACGCCCAGCCCGTTATCCCCGTTCACCAGCGCGGAGGCCGCCCGGCGGCGTTCCACGTGGATATTCGCGTTGGCGTTCACGACGCCGTTGCGGATGCGCTGCGCCAGCGCCGAAAGGCGGGTGATGCCGTGGGTCTCGACACCGCGCAGGTCGCAGAGCACCAGGTGGCGGGCCGACTGTGCCGCGTGTTCCGGCGGGATGCCCTCGTGAGCCAACACGTCCTGGGCGAACTGCTCCAGATGCGGCGCGGGAATGCGCTGCGCCGCGGCAGGTGAAGCCTGCGACGTGCTCACGCCTTTGCCACCTCCACCTTGGCCAGCGCTTCCAGCGGCTTGACCACAGCCGTCTGGTCTTCATCCGCCAGCCCTTGGGACATGGCTTCCTCGTAGACGAGTTGCGTGACGTTGCTAAGCAGCAGGCGCACACCGGCATCCTGGGCCAGATCCGTCGCCAGCCGCAGGTCTTTCACGAGCAGCTTGATGGCAAACGCCGGGTCGAAGTTGCGCTTGAGAATGAAGTCCGGCATGGCGCGGTGCAGCATGCGGCTGTCGCCCATGGCCGTGCTGAGCACCTGGTACGACATTTCGGGGTCTACGCCGTTCTTGGCCCCCAGCACCATGGCTTCGACAATGCCCGCCAGATTGATGCCCACAAGCAATTGGTTCTGCAGTTTCACCACCGAGCCGGCGCCCAGGGGGCCCACGTGAAATATGTTCTCGCCCATGGCCTGAAAGAGGGGCTCGGCCCGGGCAAAGGCGTCGTCCGCGCCGCCGGCCATGATGGCCAGCGTGCCGGCCTCCGCGCCCATGGGGCCGCCGCTGATGGGGGCGTCGATGAAGCTCACGCCTTTCTCGCCGAGCACAGCGCCAACGCGCTGCGCGGTTGCCGAATCGATGGTGCTATGGTCTACGAAGACCTGGCCGGGACGCGAGCCATGGATTGCTCCGGCGTCGCCCAAGAAGACCTCTTCCACGTCTTCGGGCATGGAGACGCACGAAAGCACGAAGTCCGCGCGCTCCGCCGCCTCCCGCGGGCTTTCCACCAGTGTGCCGCCGGCAGTCACGAACGCTTCCGCTTTGCTGCGTGTGCGGTTGAAGACGTAGACGTCGTGGTCTGCCGCGCGCAGATTGACCGCCATGTGCATGCCCATAGTGCCGAGACCGATAAAGGCAACCTTCATTTCGCGTGTACCTCCTCTTGCGCCGTTCGCGATTGCGGTTTTCGCGTTTGCGGGTTGTTCACCTCGCGGACTTTGCGAATGCCAGTGTATACGTACTCTACGCCGGAATAGACTGTAAGGACCAAGGCAAGCCACAGCAGTATTTCGCTGACGATGCTCTGCCACAGGATTAGGACGACAAGGGCGAGGAACGTGACGGCGGTCTTGAGCTTGCCGGCGCGGCCCGCCGGAATCGAGACGCCCTTCTCGGCGGCTTGCACGCGCAGGCCGGTTACGGCCATCTCGCGGCTGACGACCACCGCCGCCCACCAACCAGGCAGCAGGCCCACCTGCACCAAAGCGATCAAGACAACCGCCACGAGCACTTTGTCGGCGACCAAATCGAGCGACGCGCCCAGCGCCGAAACCGTATCGCTGCGGCGCGCGACATAGCCATCCAACCAGTCCGTCGCCCCCGCCGCCAAGAGCAATCCGGCCGCCAGCCAATACCACGCTACGTCGCCCTTGCCCCACACGATGAGAAACATGATGAGGGGGGCAAGCACAATGCGGGCAAGCGTGAGCTGGTTGGCGAAGCCGACAGGCATGGTGGGTTCCTTAAGGCGCGGGTGCGCCGTGCCGAATGCCCAGCGGGACAATCCTGGCTTCTCACGATACCGGTATCGGCGCGACACGGCAACCCGCCGGCCGCCCGCTCCGCCAAATAGACGCCGGGCACTGTGGCGCCTCACCGACCGCAACGGCACGCCGCCGGTCGCAGCGGCACGCCGCCGGTCGCAGCGGCGACTATTCCTCAGCCGGTACCGGTGTGCCGTTGATGCTCACGGTCGTCTCGATTTCACCCGTCTCAGTCCGCGCTGCCTGGAACGTGACTGGATTCTGGCTTACGACCAGGGGCTCAAGGTCACGCCCATTCAATGCAATTTCGACGCCGCCGGTGCGGCCAAACAGGATTTCAATGCTGTCAGCGGCGTTCCATGTCAGCGTATTCGTGCCCTGTTCGGTCTCAGGACCGATGGTACCCAGGAAGACGATGCTGCCGTCCGCGCTCACTTGGATCCACACGCGCTGGGTCGTCGCGCTGAGCGCCACGGTGACGCCGGTAGCCGCGGTAGGCGTGGGAGAGGGAACAGGCGACGGGGTGGGAACCGGTGTGGCGGTGGGGAGAGGCGGCAATTCCACCCGTGGTGTCCGCACGGCGGTGGGTGACACTGTCGGTTCGACATCCACGATGGGGGACGCCGGGCCCGCGGAGAGGAATTCGCGCCAGACAAAGACCGAAATGACGCCAAGCGTCAGCGCCAAGCCAAGCCAAAACAGGAACTTGAGAATGGGAAGCGGCGAATCCCGGGGCGATTCCTCGGCTGGAGGCGGCTCCGCCGGCTCCGCCTGCGTGCCCTGCTGGCGTTCGTACTCTTCCAGGACTGCGTTTGGGTCCAGACCCAAATAGCGCGCGTAGTTTACCAGGAGGCCGCGCGTATAGACTGGAGCTGGAAGCTCGTCAAACTCTTCAGACTCGAGCGCGCGCAGCGCCGGGCGGCCAATGCGTGTCGCCGCCGCAGCTTCATCCAGCGAAACTCCCTTTGCCAACCGAGCCGCGCGCAGCGTTTCCCCAAGCCGCCGGCGCTCTTGCATGTACCTACTCTCCTTTGAGCCGCCGGTGGGCTGTTGCGCCACCGGCTACGGTCGTCCACCTGCTTCACTGCCCCACGCGCCAAAAATCACTACGGTTTGCTACGCATTCAGCATAGCCGCATAGGTACGCCGCGTACTGCACAGACAAAACACTCACACCACTGAATTGCAGGGCTTCAGCGGCGATTAGCGCATTGCCGTTCGCCCCCCCGCTAAACGAGTGGTGCGGTTACGTATACAATCATTATACAGGACGGGGCTGACAGACTGGGCGCCCGCAAGAGCACGGGGCACGCCGCAGGCAGACTACGCGCGGCCCGCGAAAACAAGCGCGTTGTTGTCCTGCCGCGGGCATTTGGCGCGCGACTCGGCGCCTAATCGTGTGTCAGCGGCGTTCCCGGAGGCCAAAACCTGCGCAGATTCACCGTGCGGGACCGGTCGCTGCGGTACCGGCTCCGGCCCTCGCTCTCGCCGCGGCCGGCTGCGCCCACGCCAAAAAAACTCAATTGCGAGCGATTTTCCATAAGAAGATTACCGCATGGCGCAACGAGACCTGTATCATGCCTCTCGTCAGCGAGGCGTTGGGGACGCCGCGAGCGCGATGCGTGGGAATAAGGGGTCCAGCGCTCGGCAAAGGACTGGCACGAAAGGCTCGCGCGAGAGCAAGAAAGGAACGCACCACCGCCATGAACCCATCATTCGACGCTTGGCTGCGACTGCCAACGGCAACGCTGGAACGAGAGGCAAAGACGCCCGTGCGGGTGACGCCGGACAAGACGGCGCTCTATGCGGCCTTTGCCCGCGAAATCGCCGACGAGATCAAGGCGCGCAATGCCGCCGGCGAACCGACGCGGCTCATTCTGCCGGTAGGCCCGATCGGCCAATTCCCGCTGCTTGCCGAGATCTGCAACCGCGAGCGCATCTCCTGGCAAAACGTGTGGACGTTCAATATGGACGAGTATTGCGATTGGGAAGGACGCTCGATTCCGCTGGACCATCCGCTCAGCTTCGAGGGCTATATGCGCGGTGAGTTCTTTGCGCGGCTCGACCCCGATCTGCGCATACCGGACAACCACGTGTTCTTCCCGCGGCCGGAGCGCATCGACGAGGTGAGCGAGAAGATTGCCGAATTGGGCGGCATCGACTCCTGCTACGGCGGCATCGGCGTCCACGGCCACGTGGCCTTCAACGAACCGCCCATCAGCCGCTTCTACCAGGTGTCGCTGGAGGAGTTCCGCAACTCCCGGACCCGCATTCTGCCCCTGGCCCCGGAAACCATGGTGATGAACTCCATCCGCCGCGCGGGCGGCAATTTCTACACCTTCCCGCCCATGGCGATCACCCTCGGCATGAAGGACATCCTGGAATCCCGCCGCATCCGCCTCTATTGCGACGGCGGCGACTGGCAGAAAGCCATCCTGCGTATATCTCTCCTGGGCGAAGTCTCCACCCACTATCCGGCAACGCTGCTCCAAGAACACCCGGATGCGCTGATCACCGCCGACGCCGACACCGCCGCGCCGCTAGCGGACTAGCGTAGGTCGCTAGCAGACTAGCATAGGTCATTCCAAAGATGCGGTGCTCTGCCAGCCAATTGAGGTTCGCGAAAGTGTCCTTGTCGAGTATAACTGCCTTCACTTTCGGCACACTTGCTCCAGAGCAGAGAGGAAACGGTCGGCGTACGGCAGTTGCTCTCTGACTCTTGCCGGATCTATAGCTGCCAGAATCTCGAAGCTGTGCTTTGCTCTTGAATAATCGCCTTTGCGCGTCTCGCGGGTTGCCTGCCTCAGTCTACTTTCGACATCTCTTATGGGCACTCCCTCGATGTTCGGATTCTGTGGCAGCGCTCCGTCTTGAAATCCCTTGCCAAAATAAGTCCTGAGTGTGGTTCTATCGGCAAGGAACCACGACTCCATCGCTTGCACCATCAAATGACATTGATCATCTGACGCTTGATTAGGTCGAATCCACCCGTCACTATCCTTGAGGTGCTGCCACGGGCTGGCACGAGAAACCGGCGCCCTTACCGGTCCTTCCGCGTCAACCAGCAGCAGAACGGTGTGCTCACCTCTACTGAGTGCAGTCTTGAAGTCATCCAACGCATCCTGGCGACTACCACACGCGACAATACGAGGCATAGTGCCCACAAAACCCGCTTTCCTCAGAAACTCGCTAAAGCCCGCGCGGCACGCTCTCTTTAGCGCACTGCGGTCGCCTCCGCCTTCCACAAATACGAGAACACTCAATAGAGGTTCCCTCCGAGATGGCCGCTCGACCAGAGTTCGCCAAGACGGTATTTGTCTAGCCAGACTTTGAGATCGTCGGCATTGAGACGGCGGAGTTGCGTCGCCCCATCGACCTTTTCGCAAATTACCACGGCCTCCGGTGTATCCGAAAGCGCGTCCACGAGAATGTCGGAGTGCGTTGTAACAAAGATTTGGCTTCGTTCTGAGGCTTCGACTAGTAGCTTTGCCAATTTCGGGATCACGTCTGGGTGTAAACCCATTTCCGGCTCTTCAATGCAGAATAGCAGCGGCGGTGTAGGACTACGCCTAGTACTGCATAGTACTGCAAGAAGGCACAGGAAGCGCAGAGTCCCGTCCGATAGTCGAGCGGTGGATATGTTGGCGCTCAACCCTTGTTCCTGAAAGAACACTTGCTCTCTTTGGCCCACACTTTCAGTTCGAATATCCTGAAACTCAGGAAAAAACTCCTGCAAGTTTCTAAAGATCCATTCCTTTTGGTCTGGTTGGTTTAGCAGTGTCTTCAAAACCAAAAAGAGGTTTGAGCCATCCTGCAGCAAGTATTCTGTAGGAAGGTCCGTTTGCTGCGGAATTCGCAATGGAGACTGTGGGCCCGGATGTATTTCGTCAAAAAAGCGGATGTGGCGAAAAACCTCTCCTAGGTAGCCTAGTTCCGGATAGAGCCGTGGCTCAATTCGCTGGGACAGAATAGACTGATCTGCCTTAATGTTTGGGTCAACTAAAGTATAGGGGTCAGGAGACTCACTAAGTCTCTGGTTGAAGACAGACTCACCATGCGTGCGAGAATAATGGGGTTTCGGCTGACAGCCGCTGGTGCTGTAATGCTCATCTTCAACTACTTCATCGTTAACCGTGAACTGTCCAGAGAGATGGCCAAATGTCAATCGATATCTAAGCGGTACTGGAGGCGACAGCTTTAGCTGGTTCTCTATCGTTACCTCGATAGTCGCAAATGGGTTTCTGGCAGGGCCTTTCCAAAACCATTCGTATATTCCTCCGCCTTCACGGAACGGTGCTTGAATGTCCTTAGGCGCATTGGAGAGAATAGATAGCGTTTCGAGGAAGTTTGATTTTCCGGACGCGTTTCGGCCGATAAGGACGTTCAACGGCTCCAAATGGAACGCCTTTGTATTTGGGCCGTAGGACAGGATGTTGTCCAACCGAATCGTCTGGATGTACCTTCTGCCGTACACTGATCTACTCCTTACCAAACTCCGCGACCAGAGATACGAAATTTGGGAGATCACACACTATGGACGATCGCAAAGCGCGCATAGAGCCAGCACACGTCTAGCACCCGTTCACCGCTTCAGCTCGCAGAATCCGTTGTTTACTCAACCAAGGTGGCTTGGCGCAAAGGGTGGCCAGCAGTCTTGCGTCAATCTGAATGCACTCAATGCCTCTATGGTAGTATCTTTCCAATGCGGAATAAAGTGAAACACTCTAGTCACGTGTAAGTCCAGTCCTGGCTAGAGTCACACGCAGTACCCAAACACTGGAGGTCTAGTTCTATGGCATCTCAGCAAGATCCGATCCGGTTTGGCATTATCGGTCTCGGTGTCGGCAAGTCGCGGGTGAAGCAGGCGGCGACGACGGCGGGGGCAGAGTTGGTGGCGGTTTGTGACTTGCAGGAAGAGCTTGCCACGGCGCAGGCGGCGGAATATGGGTGCGACTGGCACACCGACCATCGCGCCTTGCTGGAGCGGCAGGACATCGACGCGGTGGGCATCTTCACGCCCAGCGGCACCCATGGCGATCTGGCCATCGAGAGTCTGCAAGCGGGCAAGCACACGTTTACGACGAAGCCGATGGACGTCACCACGGCGAAGATCGACCAGGTACTTGCCGCGGCGGAAGAGAGCGGTCAATTGCTGGCAGTGGACTTCCAGCGCCGTTACGAGTTGAGCACGCGCCTCATCAAGCAGGCGCTGGACGCGGGCCGGATCGGCCGCCCCATCTTTGGCGACTTCCGGCTGAAGTGGTTCCGCGCCGATAGCTACTTTTCCGGCGGCAACCCGCCCGGCTGGCGCGGCACGTGGCAGTACGACGGCGGCGGCTCGGCGGCCAACCAGGGCATCCACGGCATCGACCAGACCCTCTGGTTCATGGGGCCGGTGCAGAGCGTGCGCGCGCGCATCAACATCTTCAATCACGACATCGAGACCGAAGACGCGCTGGAAGCCTTGGTCACCTACGCCTCCGGCGCGTGGGGTATCATCCAAACGACGACCACCGTCTACGGCGGCCTGGGACACGAGCACGAGATTCACGGCACCGACGGCACGATCCAGATGCGGCAGGAAGACATCACCACGTGGGAGTTCGCCGACGACCCGGACGGCGGCATGCCGGACCCCGCCGACCTGCCCCCCGGACCCAAGAACATCATCGAGGACATGGTCGGCGCGCTCCTCCACGGCAAGCCGGTCGCCTGCACCGGCCCCGAAGGGCGCAAGTCGGTTGAATTGCTGGAGGCAATGTATACGTCGGCGCGGGAGGACCGGGAAGTCACGCTCTAGGCCGGCCGGCGCAGCCCGCCACGGCACGGGGTTTGGCCGGGGCACAGCCGGCAGGGCCAACGGCCACAGCCGGCCGCAGATATCGCCGCATCCTGTGCGTTACTGGGCCGCAGAGCGGAAGATTGGCCCCGGCGCTGAGGCGGTTCAGTGCGGCAATCGCTGGCAGGCAAGCGCCGCCGCGTCGGTACGGGGCGCACGCCCGGTCGCGCCGCGTGGTGTGGCAAGGTACAAAGTCCGCGGCCACGCCGCCCTGGGCACCCACGGGGGGCCCAAGAGGTAAACGCTTTCACGTTGTGGGTACGGTTGCTGCCCCCGGGCGCCCACGAGGGGCGCCCCTACCGCTGCACCATTCCAACCTGCCCCGCCACGCTGCCCCGGCGCCCACGAGGGGCGCCCCTACCCGCTGTGCCGACCTGCAATGACCATCCATGGCGGGATTCCTCACCCACGGTTGCCCTGCGGCTACCGGGGCAACGTGGTACCATTGCCGCCAGAATAGACGCGACGGCAAGTCAAGGAATTGTGTGCTATGGCATTTCGGTATGCGTTCTGCAATGAGGCGTTCGAGGACTGGGAATTCGCCCGCATCTGCGATTATCTAGCAGAGCACGGCTATCAGGGCATCGAGGCGGCACCGTTTACGTTCGAACAGTCCGTCTTCGACATTACGGCTGAGCAGCGGGCGTCGGCGCGGCAGGCCGCGGCGGCTGCCGGTCTCGAAATCGTGGGGCTGCACTGGCTGCTGGTGGGTCCCGACGGCCTGCACCTCACGCATCCCGACGCGGCGGTGCGCCGGCGCACGGCTGACTACCTGCGGGGCCTCATTGCCTTCGGCCACGATCTGAACTCGCCCTGTCTTGTGTTTGGCTCGCCGAACCAGCGCAACCTGCCGGAAGGCGTGAGCTACGAGCAGGGCATGGCGTATGCCACCGAGGTCTTTCAAAGCGTCTGCGACGAGGCGCAGCAGGCCGGCACGGTGATTGCCATCGAGCCGCTGGCGCCGCCGTCGTGCCAGTTCATTACCACCGCGGCCCAGGGCGCCGACCTGGTGCGCCGGGTAAATCACCCCAGTTTCAAACTGCACCTGGACGTGAAAGCCATGGAGACCGCGGAGGCCGAACCGTCCGCCGACATCATCCGCAAGCACGTGGGCGAATATCCCCACTTTCACGCCAACGACTTCAACCTGAAAGCCCCCGGTTTTGGCGATACGGATTTCGTGCCCATCATGCGCGCGCTGCACGAGACCGGCTACGACGGCTACGTGTCCATCGAGATCTTCGAGTTCGAGCCCCACGCCGCCGACCAAGCCCGCGACGGCATCCGCCATCTGCGCGAGTGCGCGGCGCAGCTAGAAGGCAACTGACCGCCGGCAAGGCGTGCGCTAGAAGAACCGGCCCTTTTCCTCGCCGGCGCGAGCCCTGCGCCGGGCGGCGATTCTTGGGTGTGATCCCAGTCCTGCCCACGCGTGCTGCCGCCCGGCACAAGCCCGGGGATTCTTTGCTCAGCGCGCGCTGCATGCAGCAGAGGCGCTGCGCTACGCCAGCGGACGTTAACTCCTACTACGGTTGTCTTCTTCCGCGGCAGACGGTAGCTATTGCAGCGAGTCCCAGTCCCGCAGCGGGAATTCGATCCGCCGTCCCTCGCTGGCAGACAAGTACGCGCCTTCCACCACCTCCAGCGCGCGGACGCCCTCCAGGCCGCTGGACTCCGGTTCGCGCCCTTCCCGAATGGCCGCCAGCAGTTCTTTCTCCTGCGCGTGGAAACCGGCGGCATACGGCACGTGCAGCACCATGGATTCCCTGCCCCGGTCGGGGTGGTTGCGGTGCGGCTTTTCATATTGGCAGTCGGCGAAGGATTGCGCCACCGCCGGATCGTCGAATGTAAGCCAGGGCAGTTTATTGCTGTGCAGCGTGATCTTGCCGTCGTAGCTGCCGCCCAAGCCGCCCTCGAAGACCAGGTAGCCTTCACTGCCGCTGATCACGATTTGGCGGTGGTGGGGGCCTTGCAGGCACCAGACCATTTCGAAGACGCCGATGGCGCCGCTATTGAAGCGAAAGACCACATGGGACGTGGTCTCGATCTCAGCCGTCTCCCACAGAAAGTTGTCGAATTCAGCGCCCCCGATGTGCTTCACGCCGCTGCCTTCCCAGTAGAGCAAGGTGTCGATGTAGTAGCAGCCGTCGCGGTGCAGCGCGCCCCCGCCGGCCGTGGCTTTGCCCAGCTTCCAGCCCATGTTTGCGTTGGAGGCTTGTGTAAGTACGTCCTTGTGCAACATGTGGCGTTCCAGCACGTGGTAGATGTCGCCGATGAGACCGGCGTCCAGGATGCGCTTGACCACCCGCGCGTGGGGCTCGAACCGGTCGCGGTCGGCCGTCATCAGCAGCACGCCGCCATCGCGGCAGGCGCGCAGGGCCGCTTCCGCTTCATCCATGTTGAGCACCAGCGGCTTTTCGCAGAGGATGTGTACACCGGCCGCGGCCGCGGCCTGTATCGCGGGCAAGTGCAGATGATGCGGTAGGCAGATATCTACGGCCTGCACTTCCGGCCGCTGCACCACCTCGGCAAAATCGGTGGCCGCCGCGGCCGCGCCGTATCGTTCCGCCGCCGATTCCGCTCGCTCCATCAGGTTGTCGCAGGCTACTTCCAAGCGGGCTTCACCGGCGCGCACCAGCCGCTGCCAGCCTGCAAAGTGCGGGTTGGCAATGCTGCCGCACCCGATAACTGCTACGCCAATCGGTTCGCCGTTGGTTGCCATGGTCGCTCGCTGCCTCCATGTGACTTGCTGCTACGTGGTGTCGATAGTGTGTATGTTACGCTAGGTGCGCTCGCGTCTACCACACCGCGCGGCGCTCAACCACGTTGTCGGCACACCGGCTTAAGTTGGCGGCGGCGAGCCGGACCGCAGGTTCGAACCGCTTCTCTACGGCTCGCTGCGGGAATGCTGTGTCAGACGGGCAGCGGCCTTGGCGCTTGTCATCTCATAGGCGCGGTGCGGCGCCACGCGCCGGCTGAGCGCCTGGGGCTGCGTCCAGGTACAATAATCCCCAAACGCTGCGCGTGTTATGGCTGGGGCAGCGGCTGGGCCGGCAGCGGCGCACTGCCTTTCACCGGCTCTGCAAGGCCCGGGAAGCTCCGGTCATGGCTACGCTGGAAGGAGACGGACACCCCATGGGCAGGTCTCGCAGATCGCGCCGCCAGCGTCCGCCGCCGCTGGGTCTGGCGGTGGTTGCGGGCGCGGCGCTGCTGGCAGTGGTCTTGGGAGGACTGTGGCTCTTCGTTTGGGGCGGCGGGGAGCCGGCCCCGGTGGACCTATCCGATCGTCAACTGGTCGCCCGCGGCGAGATTCTCTACCGCGATCATTGCGCCAGTTGCCACGGCGCGGACTTGGAAGGGCAGCCGAACTGGCGCGAGCGCGACGAGAACGGCTTGCTGCCCGCGCCGCCCCACGACGCCACCGGCCATACCTGGCACCACAGCGACGCGCTGCTCTTCGACGTAACCAAGTACGGCTCCACCGCCGTCATCGGCAGCGACTACAAGAGCAATATGCCCGGCTTTGCCGCATCCATGACCGACACCGAAATCTGGGCCACGCTCGCCTACATCAAGAGCACCTGGCCGCCGGACATACAGGAAATTCAGTCTGAGTTGGAGGACACGCGGCAGCAGTAGGGATCTTCCGTCTGCTTGTCGCTGCAACGCCTATCGTAGGGGCACGACATGTCGTGCCCCTACGATGTGCCAGTGTGACCAGTATTCAGGATGGCAGTTGAGGCGAAGTTCGTGGTCCGGGTATGCTCCCCAGCGGAACTGGATTCCGGCTTCCGCCGGAATGACGGCCTCAGTTCATCCACACGTAGGGCGGGTGGCCGGGTCTCAAGGTCTGTCCGCGGCAGGGCCAATCCCAACGAGTGTGAAGAGGTCACCCGCACTGGCGTCCAAGAGGCGAAGAATGGGCGCCAATTCCAGCGAGTGTGAGGAGGTCACTAACGGCGTGAACGGCATACGGTCTCCGGGACGCCAGTTCCAGCGAGTGTGAGGAGGCCACCCATCCCGCTAGTTGGTCAGAGCCTGATTCCAATCATCTTGTCTGCACGAAGACCGTTCGCACTGAGCATGTCGAAGTGCTCAGCACGAACGGTCTTCATCAGCCTTGTAGACCCCCTCTAAGAAGATCGTAAACAGGCTCGTACGACGAGCTTCCACGTATATGAGGTCTCGCCGTTGGCGTTTTGCACGCGGCAGGTAACGTATTGTGTCCCTGGAAACTGGGGGCGGTATTGAAGAGTAGCCGTCCGCTGCGAGTCAAACGGCTCGCCATCTAGCGTCCACGAATAGCGCAGCGTCGGGTCCGTGTGTTCTCTGGCAGGCAGTGTAGCGCAGCCGATGTGGCGGTAGGCGAAGCCGCGGCCGGGGCCTGGCGTGCCGTCGGCTTGCAGCCAGCCCTCCAGCATGTCGCGGGCGGAGTAATAGAGGACGTAGCGGCCCGGTTCTTTGAGTACGTGCGGCGTGGACGTGTAGCGGGCGTCGAACGCGCCGGGATCGTCGTTGGGCGGGAACACGGGTCGGCCCACGCGCGCGGACCAGTCGCGGCCGTCCGGGGAGCGGGCAAAGGTCACATCGAACCAGTCGCCGTAGGCGTCGTCCAACTGGCCGCGCGTGAAATCCACGTCGTCGCGCAGACTCTCGCGGTGGCCGCCGTGCCACATGACGAGTTCCGGTCCGTCGCGCATGACGAACGGATAGACGCACGACTTGTAGATTCCTTGCGGCTGAATGACATCGGCGATTTCTTCCCAGTGAATGCCGTCTTCTGAACGCAGGAGCATGATGTGGCCGTAGATCGAACTGGGATCGGGGTCGCCTGCCGGGCGGGCGTTCACCCACATGGTGAATGTGCCGTCATCTTCCTGGATGACCGCGGGGCAGCGTCCGCTCCGGGTGACGGGCTCCGGGTGAAACTCCCAGGCGATGCCGTCCGGGCTCTCGGCGTACCCCACCTGCTGGGTCATTTCGACAAGCTCGCCGTCGGCGGTCTGCTCCCAGTGAGTGAGGGCGGAAAACCACATGCGGTAGATGCGGGCGCGCAGGTCGTAGAGCACGAACGGACTCTGAAAGTTCCAGCCCCAGCCAACGGCGTCTTGAAATGCCTGATCGGTGACGATGGGGTTGGCGGGATGTTCCTCCCAATGGATGCCGTCAGTTGAGGTGGCGAGCCCGAGGTGGCAATGCGAGGGCCGCGGCGGGCCGGACGTGCCCACGTACCACATCTTGTATACGCCGTCGGCGCGAATGACGCACGGCATGTACAGCATCACCTTAGCCCAGTCCTGCGTGGTATTCGTGGTGGAAAGCACCGGCTCCGCCCGCCGCTGCCACGCCTGCTCCGCCGGCACCGTCTGCCACGGCTCGACCTCAACGCTGAGCGCAACGGTCTCACCGACCGCCAGCGCAATCTCCGGTCCGCTGGGGCCAATCGCGGAAATTCGGGGAACATACCATTCTGGAGGCCCTGCCTCTTTACATTTCTTACTGCTCATTTTTGCGATTTCACCAGTTCGTCAGAATGTAGTCAGCTATGCGCACCGCCACCCTAGCGCCTGCCGGATTACTGGCAGCGAATAACAGCTCAAACAGAGGAGAGTTCCTTGAATTCCTGAAGGTTCGAGAGGTGGGCGCTACTCTTGCGAAAACTGTTTCAAGTCGTTCACGGTAGCGAACCGCAATCTGGTCGCTGCCGCGAGGCCTCTGTTGTGACGGTTCAGGTGACAACAGAGACAACTGCTGTGGAGAATCGTTGTACAAGCTTTCCCAGTACTCGCGTCCGCCAAAAACCCTGTCTAGGTGTGCTGCCAATGCATGTGGCGGCTCTCTACCTGTTGGCATCATGCGCGAAATTGCCATCAACGGGAAGAGTATCCAACAATCGATCTTCTGGGTTCGAGCAAGGATCTCGACTGTGCTCCAAGATACTTGCGTAGCGAAGGGATCAAGGAAAACGACGGCGCGGTCATTGCTGCCAAGAGTCTCACAGAAGCCAGGCAATGCGCTGTTCGCATCTTCGTTACGGATTTCGATGTCTCGATCTGGGTAGCTCTCACGAAGCAACCACAGCGATGCGCAGCGAGTGGCATCCTTTTCAACAAATACAAGCTTGTCAAAAGGTTTGTCTTTAACCTTCAAGGCAATGAGCGGTGAGCCGGCACGCAGTTCCCGAAGCTCACCGTAGTCCTCCGACGCATAGGCCGAGTCGACTGGATTCGATACACCTCCTGCAAAGGCGTCAAAGTAGATCAAGTGGAAGGGCCGGTCCTTCAAGGCAGTAGTGTAAGCATCCAAGTACCGATTGAGGATTTCAAGTTTCTGATGAGTCCATTCACCGCCAAAAGAAGCTGCCATAGTCTCTGCTATTCCTGACCAGCTACGGGCATTTGCCGCCACTGGCGACCATCAATTACCGCAGCGTCTCCACCCCGCTTATTGCGTACGCCTCCAAGCTGCTTAAGGAAGAATGCAACTTCGTAGTGCACGGTTTGGTCCCGCAGGCTTCGCACCCAGTCCAAGTCCATAGGCCTAGCGCCGAAGCCACTTTCGCCACCGGCGATTACCCACTGAAGCGTTCCGTCTTTCAGCCAGGGCGTTAGTTCGACCTGTTCCAACAAAGGTTCGGCAGATACAAAGCGAACGTGAGCAGGCAGCCGCCCTAAGACGGTGAGGCGCGGAGCGTACTTCTGGTTCTCTACGGACGTGCCAATCCAAATATTGGAGGGCCAGCCATGGGGAAAATGCCCTGCATATTTCATCCACCAACCTACGGCCCTGCCCGGTCTCTTGGTCAGCACCTGGAATACGTGACCGTGCTTCGCGGCCGAACGCTGCATCACCTCAAAAACCTCATAGACAAACTCATACGGGACACGAGGATGAAAGAGGTCAGACATGCTGTTTACAAAGACACGTCTCGGTTTCTTCCAAGTCAAAGGCAAATTCAGTCGCTCAGGTAGCAACTGAACATCACTAGGAGTAGTTTCGTAGCCACTTACGCCCATGCCCTTAAGGCGAGGATACATAGCATACATGTAGCAGTTGTCACACCCAGGCGAAACCCGCGTACAGCCCGTTACCGGGTTCCACGTTTCATCAGTCCATTCGATTGCGGAGGGCATGTCCGCAGTCCTATCTCAAACGGCTTTCGCGAACTGCCAAGGGACCATGGCGCACATGTAGATAATGCAGCAGGCGCAGCCACACGCAACCCTCTAGCGCCGCGATTGTGGTCAACGACTCAAGAGTGGCTGGCTTTGCTACCGCGAGTAGTTTGGCGCTTCCTTGGTCAGGACCACGTCGTGGGGGTGGGCTTCGCGGAGGCCGGCGGGGGTCATGCGCACGAAGCGGGCATGCGCTTTCATTTCCTGGATTGTGGCGGCGCCGCAGTAGCCCATGGCCTGGCGGAGGCCGCCGACCAGTTGGGTCACCAGGGCCGAAAGCGGTCCCTTGTACTGCACGCGCCCTTCAATGCCTTCCGGCACCAGCTTCGATTCTTCGCCGATGTAGTCCTGGAAATACCGGTCGCGGCTGGCGGTGCGGGCCTTCATGGCGCCCAGCGAGCCCATGCCGCGGTACTCCTTGAACTGCTCGCCCTGATAGAGCACCACCTCGCCGGGACTCTCTTCCACGCCGGCGAAGAGCGAGCCGATCATCACCGTGTCGGCCCCGGCGGCAATGGCCTTGGCCACGTCGCCGGAATACTGGATGCCGCCGTCGGCGATGACGGGAATGCCGTACTGCGTGGCCACAGCGGCCACGTCGGCAATGGCAGTAATCTGGGGAACACCCGTGCCGGTCACCACCCGCGTGGTGCAGATGGAAGCGGGACCCACGCCGACCTTGAGCGCGTCGGCGCCGGCCTTGATGAGGTCTTCGGCCGCGGCAGCCGTGGCGATGTTGCCGGCAATCACCGGCACGTCGAAGAGGGTCTTGAACTTGCGCAGCGTTTCGATCACGCCCGCCGAATGGCCGTGGGCGCTATCCAGCACCAGCACATCCACACCCGCCGCCACCACCTCTTGGGCGCGCTTGATGCCCTCGACGCTGGTGCCGACGGCCGCCCCCACGCGCAGGCGGCCTTTCTCGTCCTTGGTCGCCAGCGGGAACTGGATCTTCTTGGCAATGTCCTTTACGGTTATGAGCCCCTTCAGCATGAAGTTGCCGTCCACCACCGGCACTTTTTCGATGCGGTGGCGGCGCAAGACTTCCTTGGCTTCCTCCAACGTGGTGCCCACGGGAACCGTGACGAGGTTCTCTTTGGTCATCACGTTTTGGACGGGTTGATCGAGATTTTCCTCGAAGCGGATGTCGCGGTTGGTGAGAATGCCGACCAGCTTGCCGTTCTCGGTGATGGGCACGCCGGAAATATGGAAGCGTTCCATCAACCCTACGGCCTGGCGCACGGTGGCGATGGGGCCCAACGTGATGGGGTCAACGATCATGCCGGCTTCCGAGCGCTTGACTTTATCCACCTCGGCGGCCTGCACGTCTACTTCCAGGTTGCGGTGCATGATGCCAATGCCGCCCTCTCGCGCCAGAGCGATGGCCAGGCGCGCCTCGGTTACGGTATCCATGGCGGCGGAAATGAGGGGGATATTGAGGGCGATGGTCGGGGTCAGCCAGGTGCGGGTGTCGGCGTCTTTGGGCAAAACGGCGGAATAATCGGGAATGAGTACAACGTCGTCGAACGTAAGGCCGTGCTTCACCAACTTTTCCACGGACATGGGGTCGCTGGTCGGAGCGAGAGGCTCAAGTGTGGCGGGTATGCCCTCGCTCCCGGCGGTATCATTCCGTATCACCGGCAGTCCCTCCTCTGCTGCGAGAAACGCTGACGCTCGCTGTATTCTCTTGCTCCCATTATAGGGTAGGACAGTTGAGCACGTCAGTAGAATTGCGGGCTTGTCAGCGCATTTTGCCCAGACTTCGACTATAGTTGCCGCGCGGCGTGGCCCGCCCGACTGTTGACTCACGGGCCGCAAGAGCGCCCAAGAACCGCACGGCGTGCGGCCCGCCCATACCTCTGGCTCTCGCGACTGCAACACTGCCAAAGTCGTACAATGCCCTGCCGCAGTGACTAGAATATCCCGCAAGCCCGCCGCGCATGGCCTGCGTTCCGCTTGTCTTGCGCAATGCCCTCCCACGCGTGTCTGATTCTTGCTGTGTCCGCAACGCTTGCCCTCGGCCCGCACCTCTTACCGTACACTCACCTGCCCATTGCCCGGTCCGAACGAATGGCTTAGACACGCAACGCAACGGCTACGCACCGTTTCCGTATTCCCCGGCGCCGGACGCCACTCGACCAGCAGGCGCGTCATTGGTCCTGGCCCAGATACCGTTTCTCCGGCACGGCCACTCAACTGCCCCACCAGCCGCTCCGTTCGCCCATTGCTTGTCGAAGGGCCGCCACTCGTCAAATGCCTTCCACAACTCTTGCCTTCCGGCTTGGCCCAGTGGGGTCCCGCTCGCCTTGAGATTGTCAAAATCGGAAACGGTCTTACCCCTCTTCCGTTCGCCTTGAGCTTGTCGAAAGGTGAACGCACACTGGCGCCCCCCCTCAATCACCATGCTTCGACAAGCTCAGCACGAACGGGGCCTGGGCCTATCCCGCCTCCCGCACTTCGACAAGCTCAGTGCGAACGGAATCAGACCCGCAGCTCCTCCCTCCCGCACTTCGACTGGCTCAGTGCGAACGGAAACGGCCCAACGTCTCTTCCTTCCGGCACTTCGACTAGCTCAGTGCGAACGGAAACGGCCCCACACTTCCTCCCTCCGGCACTTCGGCGTGCTCAGTGCAAACGGCAACCACCCGCACGCCCTGCCTTCCGCAATTCGACAGACGCCATGCGCCCGGATCCAGGCCACACCCCTCTTCCGTTCGCCTTGAGCTTGTCGAAAGGTGAACGGAGCGGTGAAGCCGGTACCTTTCCTCCATTTCGCGCGCGAAAAACCCCGCGAAAGTATTGCGCTCAACCGGCTACTTAGATATTCTATATACATGTTACGCGAACTACGCAAAGGCACTGCCGGCTTGCTCCTGCTCGACCTGCTGGCAGCGCGGCCCATGTACGGGTTCGAACTCGCCGAGGCGCTGCGGCAGCGCACGAACGGCGTGCTCACCTTCAAGGAGGGCACGCTCTACCCCGCGCTGCACCGCTTGGAAGCGGAGGGGTTGGTAAAGCCTTTCTGGCAAGACAGCCCGCGCGGGCCGCGCCGCCGCTACTACCGCCTGACAGCGAAAGGCCGCAAGGCGCTGGCCGAACGCCGCGAGCACTGGCACACCCTGGTGGAGGCTATCAATGGCGCGCTTGACGCCGGAAACGGAACGCTTTCTCCGCAAGGCCGTGGCGGGACTGCCGTTCCTGAAACGCAGTGAAGCCATAGACGAACTGCGCACGCATATCAAAGACGGTATCGAGCACCGGGTAGCGCAGGGCAGCGCACCCACGGTTGCGGAACAGGAAGCCGTGGATGCTATTGGGGATGCAGCGGCGCTAAACCGCGGCCTACTTCGTGCCCACTTTGGCAGAAAGTGGCTGCTTCACTACCTCTATTCCAAACTCAGTTGGTGGCTGCCTGAATTGTGGCACATCCAATTGCGTCCAAAGTTCATGATCTGGAAGCATACCAGTAAGTATTCCCATCAATATGCGGAGGGCCGCTATGACGAAATTATCCCCCGCTTGGAACGTGAACTTGCTGCGCGCGGGCCGAATGACGACATTCACCACGAACTTGGTTTGGCCTACAACGCCAGTGGCGATTACGAGCGCGCGCTGACACACCTGCAGGCGGCGGTGGATTTGTGTAAAGTGCATGCGAAGCCGAAATCATCCCCAGAAGATCGCGACTTCGGGCTGTCAATCGCCTATAGCTCTCTGGCAGGAGTCCTTGATAGATTGGGCAGACGTGACGAGGCCATGTCGGCGGTACGCTCCGGGCTTGTCGCGGACGGCAGGAGCTCGATGTTGAATCTCCAGCAGGCGAGATTCCTGGTAGAGCGCGGCTACATTAGTGAAGCGTTGGACCATCTCGAAGTATCTCTGAATGATCCTACAACAGTCGTCGGCAAGTTCGATCGTGGTGAGACCGTCCTGCTCGTATTGAGCACGGATACGTATGACCCAGCGCGCAAAGATCCACGCTTTAGCACGCTTGTACAACGCGCCTACGGAGAGCTGGCGGGCACGCTCGAACCCATGGCCGGTGACGTCGAGGTTGAGAAGGCGCTGCAAGAGTGTCTTGGCGAGAACGGTGAGAACTTCCTGTTGAACTATCAGCAGGCAAAATGCTGTCTGGAGAGAGGCGATTTTGACAGCACATTTCAATACTTGGAGGCTTCCTTGAGCGACAAAGTCTCAAGCGTCGACCTTGGTAAGACCCTCCTCTTCCTCCTGACCTCTCACGTCTTCGACCCTTTGCGGGACGATCCTCGCTTCGATCACCTCTTGATGTACGCCAGTCACTGGCCGTAGTGCCATCCACTCTCTCCGACCTTTGTTTCGGCAACACCTCCGCTCACACCCGACCGCAACTGCGAAGTCGCAACGGGCAAACCTGAACATCGCTGGGCCTCAGGCAGATAGAGGGGACTCCTTGATCCTGTCGGTTTAAGCCTAGGTTTGGTGAGTTTCCTCCCTCGACCCACCTACGTGAACGCGTTTTAATGGATTTAGGTTCGCCGTAGACTCTTGTTGGGCCCTTCACAAGCCCCTACAAGGCAAGGCTTGAAATCCGCAACTACCCCGGGCGGAGATTGGTTGGGTTGCAGTCTGTTCACCCTTCGACAGGCTCAGGGCGAACGGGTTATTCTTCTCGTAGGTTACTCTAAGGATCCACTGTTCTAATTCCCAAGCAATGTCGTGTATGCTTCGTCTTGACAATGCCTGAGCCTCACAGTCCGACCTCTTCCGGCCGGTTTTCATGGCTGCGGTCTGGCGGCGGCACGGTGGCCGGCGGCGCGACGATTCTGATGGTGAGCTTCGTGCTCTCGCGGGCGCTGGGTTTGGGGCGGGAGATTGCCATCAGTGCGCGGTTCGGGACATCCAGTGAGCTTGACGCCTACATTGCGGCGTTCCGGCTGCCGGACCTGGCGTTTCTGCTCTTTGCGGGGGGTGCCTTGAGTTCCGCCTACATCCCACTCTACCGCGAGGTGCTGGCACGCGACGATCCCGCCACCGCCCGCGCCTTTACCAGCTCAACCCTCAACATCGTCATCGTGGCGGTGGGATTTTTCGTTTCCGCCATCATCCTGCTCGCCCCGTGGATCGTGCCGCTCTTTACCCATGGGTTCGCGAGCGAAACCCGCACCCTTACCGTCGCGCTGCTCGGTATCGTCGCGTTTTCGCCCTTGTTGCTCGCCATAAGCGAAGTCTTCACGGCTACGCTTCACACGCGGGGGCACTTCCTGGTGCCCGCGCTGGCGCCGCTGCTCTACAACGCGGCCATTCTGTTCGGCGCGGTGGCGCTGGCGCTGCGGTGGGGCATTTACGGCGTGGCGGCCGGCGTCGTCATCGGCGCGGGGTTGCACCTGCTCGTGCAGATTCCGGCCTTTCGCGCTTTGGGCCCGGGCTACGGACTAACCCTCGACCCACCCCTACCGGAACTCAAACAGCTCATCCAACGCACCGCACCGCGCATGGCGGGGTTGGTAACGATCCACCTCTCCCTGCTGTTCATCATGGTTACGCTCGCCTCCGGGCAGGGCGAAGGCGTCGTCGCGGCGCTGCATTACGCCTGGACCATCATGATGCTGCCGCTGGGTGTTTTCGGCATGTCGGTGGCGCGGGCGTGGTTCCCGCATTTCGCCACTGCCGCCGTGGACGGCCCCACGCCGCTGCTGGCCCGGCAGCTTGCGGCGGCCATGCGCGCGGTGCTCTTCTTCCTGCTGCCGTCGGCGGCGGGACTCATGCTCTTTGCCCCCCTGGTCGTCGCCACGCTGTTCGAGCGCGGCGCGTTCGATGCCGCGTCCACCGACCTCACCGCCTGGGCGCTGCTCTTCTTTGGCGTCGGCCTGGCCGGGCACGGCGCGGTGGAGGTGCTCAACCGGGGTTTCTTTGCGCTCAAGGATACGCGCACGCCGGTGCTCATCGGCATCGTGAGCATGGGCCTGGGCATCGCCCTCGCCTATGTCCTCATGCGTCCTCTGGCGCAGGGCGGTCTAGCCCTCGGCATCTCCCTGGCGGTGCTGCTGGAGGCCGTGTGGCTGTGGCTGCTGCTGGCGCGGCGGGTGCCGGAGTTTCGCTTTCTCACCGGCCTGCCGCCCTTGGCGCTCTGCACGCTCCTGGCCGCGGCGGCCGGCGGCGGACTGCAGTGGTTCGTTCCCCTTGCCGGCACACCCGCCAGCGTCCGCCTGGTCTTCTACGGCGCAGTGTTCTCCGGCGTCTACGCCCTCTCCGCGCTGCTGCTCGGCGTGCCGGAAGCGCGCACCGTGTGGCGACGCCTGCCGTTGCTCCGGCGCTAGGCGGCCGGGGAATAGCACCCGGGCTCGCATCTAGTCCTTGCTGGAACACCAGGCCCCGGGCTGGCAACCATAGCGACAAGTCGGCGTGATTTCGAAAGTACGCAGAGCGAGCGCCGCGCACTTCCCAGCCACGCGCTCATACTGCCGGCGTGTGCGCCGCTGTTTCCATTGACACACGCCGTCATACCCCATAGAATCCTTGACCAAGAGTAGTGTGCGGGATTCATACAGGCCACTCGGGAGGTCAGTAATGGTTACACGACGGAATTTCCTGCGGTTCAGCGGTGTGGCGGCCACTGCGGTGATCGCCGCCGCGTGCGGCACGGCCCAGACCATGCCAACAGACGAGCCGGAGATGGAGGAGAAGGAAGCGCCGCAGGCGGCAGCCGAGGAGGCTCCCGCCAAGGAGTTGCAGAAACTCTCCATCCATAGCTACGGCGGCCCCGCCATCGTCGAGCGGTACGAGACCACGTTGACCGCGTTCAACGAGCAGTTTGCCGGTGAGTATGAAGCATCCCCGGTCATCACCGCCTTCGCCGAGTACAACCCGAAGCTGCTCTCGCAGCTTGCGGCCGACGTCCCGCCGGACGTCTTCAACATGTGGGCCCAGTTCAAGTCCGATTATGTCGAGCGCGGCATCGTGCTGGACGTGACCGACCGCATCAAGGCGAGCGAGACGGCGAACCTCGACCACTTCCTGCAGCCCATGCAGGACGCCATGGCCTATAAAGGCCGCCTGTGGGGCACGGCCCAGGACTTCAACGGCACGGTGATCTATCTCAACCTGTCCATCTTCCAGAATGCCGGCATGGATGCGCCGTCGGAAAACTGGTCGATGGATGAGTATCGCGATACGGCGAAGCGCCTGGTCGATCGGGATAACGGCATTTTCGGCTCCCGCAACCTCGTCAACACCACCGGCTCGGACAACTTTGCCGTGATGTGGAACTACGGGCAGCACTTCTGGGTGGACGATGAGCAGTCCAAGTCGCTGGTGAACAGTCCGGCCAGCGTCGAAATGTATAATACCTTCCAGGATATGGCGTACGCCGACCGCAGCGTGCCGTCGCCGGCGGAGCCGCAAGGCGAGGGCCAGACCTTCCGCGAAGGCTACTATGCCATCTGGGATGCCTGGGGCAACGAACCGTTCCATCTCAACCGGGTGCACGAGGGCAACGTGCCCTTCGATTGGAAGTTTCAGACGTATCCCGCGGGCCCCATGGACCAGAAGCACTTCTCCCAAGGGCACCTCTGGTCGTTGGCGGCAGCCCACGAGAATCCGGACGTGGCGTGGGTGCTGGCCGAGTGGGCGGGCGGCATCGAGGGTTGGCGCCAGTGGGTGAGCCTGGGCCAGGGCCAACCGCTGCCGGTAGCCGACCGCGGGCTGTGGGAGCAGTATTACGACTTCCTGCCCGCCGACAAGGCCGCGGCGCAGACCGACTTCATGCTCGAGCGCATGTACGGCGGCCTGGCCTTCAACTTCCAGTACTGGCCGACGTACGGCGATTGCAGCGGCATCATGAGCGAGGCGCATCAGTCCATCTTTGGCGAGTCGCCCGGCGAGGTGAAGTCCACCCTCGACGACGCGGCCCAGCGCATGGATGCGATCCTGGAAGAGTATAAGAACCGCTCCTAGTCCTGCTGCCAAGAGGCTCTGAGCGCAAAAGGCGAATGGGGGGCGCGAGAATTCGCGCCCCCCATTTGCTACTGTGCCAAGCGTCCCGTAGGCCCTCTCCCGGCCAAACAGCCGCTGTTGCCGCACGCCTAGATACGGACCGTTTCCCCCGGCTGTACGGCGCAGATTTCCAGGCCGTCGATATCCTGGGCCGCCGCGCGCAGCGCGTCGGGAGTGCCCGTGAGCAAGTGAAACGTGCCGTAGTGACACGGGATAACCCGCCTGATGCCCAGCATGCGGCAGGCTTCCGCGGCGTCGTCGGGCCCCATGGTGAAGTGGTCGCCGATGGGGAGAAGCCCGGTGTCGGGCCGGTAGCGGCGGCCGATCAGCGCCATGTCGCCAAACAGCGCGGTATCGCCCGCCGCGTAGAGCCTGTGGCCGTTGGCAAACGTGATGACGTAGCCGACGCTCTCACCGCCCGGCACGAGCGCGCCGTCGTCCATGATGGTGCTCGTATGCTCAGCGTGCACCATCATCACGTCCACGTCGGCCACGCGCACGGTGCCGCCTTTGTTCATGCCGACCAGATTGCCGACACCCTTGCCTTCCAGCCAGTAGGACATGTCGGCGGTCGCCACCACCGCTTCCGGCTCGGTGCGGGCGGCGATGTCCACCGTGTCGCCCAGATGGTCGGCGTGGCCGTGGGTGACGAGAATGACGTCGACGTCGTCGGGGCTCTTGCCGTCATCGGGACAAGCGGGATTGCCGGTGAGGAACGGGTCGATGAGCAGCGTCTTTCCTCCCGGTGTCGTGATGCTGAACGCGGCGTGTCCCAGCCAGGTAATCGCTAGGCTATCTACTGCCATCGGCTCTTCCTCCCCGCGCTTGTCGCGCACGTGCGGCCGCACGTGCGCGTTGGTTGTGACTTTACTTTCCACCCAACTATAGATTGCGGAGTTGCCAGACGCTACTGGTCATTTAACGGGCATGCCGTGCGGGCATCTCCACCTTCGAGAGCATGGCTGGGCTTACAGAAGCGTGCCGCGCAACTCTCCTTCCGGCCTTCGCACTGTGGGTGGCTGCCTATACGGTAGCCAGGGAGGATCGAGCGCATAGGCTCAACGGTGTCCCCTGGCTCCAATGCTAGTCCGCGCCGAAAGTCTGGCGGTGAAAGACAGCCCTCGCGCAAGCGGCAGACATTGTTGGCGAGGCCCGCGTGAGTGGACTTCTGCGAATCCCTCACGACGGGGCGTTGTCTCTCTCGTCTCCTACCAACACGGCTCCCTCCATCCGGGAAAGTTTGCGGTCGAAGGTATAGAGGGGCGTAGCTCCCAGTGGTGTCGCATCAAAGTCGAGAGCAAGCGATTGACAGTTGCCGCTTGGTTTGTCAAGCTGTCATAGGGGCACGACATGTCGTGCCCCTATGACAGCGG